>JAIETL010000051.1 GCA_019745195.1 Beijerinckiaceae bacterium | reverse complement strand
CAGAGCGCTCATACCCCCGGCTGGTGGCCGGTCATTAATCGGAATGGTGGCCGGAGAATTATCGGAATCCCGGCCGGTCAATTATCGGAATGATGGCCGGTCGGAATCGGAATCCGCACTTGGAGGGCCCGCCCGTCGAAGGAGCCGTAATCTTGCGGTTTCCCTCGATGCAGGCCGCTCGCGACTGGTATGACAGTCCTGCCTACCAAGCCATAGCTGCGCATCGGTTTGCCGGTTCACGCTACCGAGGGTTCATCGTCGAGGGCAAGCGATGACGACCCTATGGAACCACCGCGGCGCTGCCGGGCGAGCGAACGACGCCGCAGCATGATGGAATGAACTGCGGCTGGCACGCAGAGCGGCGACGTCGGCGGCATCTCCGCCGGCGGGCCGCGAGGTTGCCGCATCCAAGGCCGGCCACGCCGCTGCCATCGGCTCGGCTCTCTATTTTGCCGGACCTGCGGCTTGATACTCCGCCGCGCTGATGAACTGGTCGAATGCTTCGCACCAGACGACGACCGTATTGTACTCGCGGACGTCGACGCCGGCAGGCACTTCCACGATGAAGCCCTTGAACGTCTTCACGTCGCCTACGCGGAGCGTTTCGCCCTTGATCAGGAGAAAGGCTTCTTTCGTGTCGACGAACCGTCGGGCGAGATAGAGCTTGTAGTCCGGACCAGGCGCCAGACGTCCAATGTGCGCAATGCGGTCGCGCGAAACCCGAATTTCGCCCTCGCCCCAATGAAGCAGGTCGCTGCCTTTGAGATTGCGCAGGAGGCGGCCTGCGTACAGCGTTTCGGCTGCAATGCCCTCGAACGCCGCAGCGTCCGGCGACCTAGGCGCGGTCAGTATCGGCAGCATGTAGATGCCACCCGCGAAGCCTATGGCGAGCACCGCAAGATGGCTGCCAATCAGGATGAGCCAAGACCACATCGTGTTACGCTTGCTCAAATGTGGTGACGAGCCGGTCCGGCCTTCTCAACCGCGCACCGCGCGTGGCGACATGGCGAAGACGGAGAACAGGCCTGCGGAGTCGACCCATGCCTCGGATATTCGCCAACCTGCCGCTCCCGCGAGCGACTCGAAGCCCTCCCGGTCGTACTTGCGTGAACTCTCGGTATGGATGGTCTCCCCCTCTCGAAAGCGGATCTCCACGCCGCCGACCGACGCCCGTTGATCCGCGAGGCTGACCAAATGCATCTCGACGGCGTTCTCGACGGCGTTCCAGCGAGCCTCGTGCCGGAAGCGGTCCAAGCGGAATTCGCCACCCAGCTCACGATTGATGCGGGCGAGAATGTTGAGATTGAACTGCGCGGTGACGCCCTCGCGGTCGTCGTACGCACGCAGCAGCGTACCCACGTCCTTTCGAAGGTCGACCCCCAAGATCGCGGCCCCGCCCTGGCCGACATGGCGCCGCATCTGCGATAGAAACGCGCGGGCTTCGCGGGCGTCCAGGTTTCCGATGGTCGACCCCGGGAAGAAGCCGATGCGCCTCCCCGGGGGCACGCTCGTCGGCAGGTCGAACACGCTGAGGAAATCCCGATTGACCGGGCCGACCCACAAACCTGGGAAACGGCTCTCGATCCGCCGTGCGCTCTGCACCAGGTACTCTTCCGCCACATCGATCGGCACGTAGCCGACCGGCGCCCGGAGGGCGCCGAGCACCAGCTCCGTCTTCACACCCGCGCCTGACCCATACTCTATCAGGACAGGCGCTTCGCCGGCGAAATCGGCGATCTCGCGTGCACGATCACGCAGGATCGTGGTTTCGACGCGGGTCGGATAGTACTCGTCGAGCCTCGTGATCGCCTCGAACAGGTCGGATCCCCGTTCGTCGTAGAGCCATCGACAGGGGAGAACTTTCTTGGCGCGAGAGAGCCCATCGAGAACGTCCGCCAGGAAAGCGTCGTCGGTGGCAACGATCGAAGAGACGTCATGCATCAGGCGCGATTCCCAAGAGCACCGCGGCAGGGGTCGCGGCGCGTGGGAACCTAGGTCGGCGCATCGCGCGGCGAGTCCGCAATCCGTCGCCGTTCGTCCAAGCCGCGCGGCGGTAAATGTGGGCTACCGCGTAAGTCGCTGCCGACGAGGGGGCATCGACCGCAAAGGACTACGGGCTGAATTCCCGGGCTTCAGGAACACCCTGTATGGAAACCCGAAGTTCGTAACCTGACGGTCGACTGGGTAGCGGGCATCGCTCACATCGAGTTGTCGACCTTGCAGCCTGAGTGTCGGCGGTAAACCCCAATGTTTGTCGGCTGGCGCTTGAACTGCCTCTTTTCCTCCGTCGATGCGGATGGCTTCGCGAATGGGATCGTAGGCGCTGTCGAGGCAATGGTGCGTCAGCGAGACGTGAAGAAGGCTGAAATAGCCGCTTGCCGTCTTTGAGCCGTTCGTTTCCTTCATGCGAGACGTTCGAAGTTCCGTGAGAAAGCGCTGTATTCCGTCCGCGCCCCCATTCGCGATCTCGAACTCGATTTGCGCGGCGCGGTGCCAGTCCCCAATGCCCAGCGGCCTGGGGTTCTGGCGCCTCGACCATGGCCTCGGGTCCCGTCCTCTCGGCTGCCTTTGCAGCGGTATAGAACGGAGCGCGCCCAGCCAGATCGCATCTCAGCCGGAACAGCGCTCAACGCTCCTGGCCCATAGCAGTCGTACCGAAGGTCTGCTCCTGGGCGATGCAATCAGATCGGCAGCTGAGCGGCTGTGCTATCAAAGGGGCGCGTTTCACCCTGAAGCGCGCCTTGGCCTAACTCCTGCGCCACGACGACGACAGTTTTACCCATCGGCGCGATGTGGCACCGGCGATGGGCCCACGTCGTCCACCGCAACTGCAGCCGCTTGTCGACCAAGAGCGATGCGCTGCAAACTTCCCGGCAGCCTATCCGTTGAGATAGCGACGCATGCAATAGAGCAGCGTCGCCTGTTCTTCGTGCTCGCGGATATCGATGACGCGCCCGAAGAGGATGCGGTGGGTTGCCTCGTCGACGGCATTGGTCAACTCGCATTCGAAGCTGACCGAGGCGTTGGTGAGGACCGGGACTCCGGTTAGGCCCTCACGCCATTCACCGAGCGTGAATCGGTCCTCCGCCGGATTCTTTCCGCCGAAGACGTTGGAGATCTCCTCCTGGCCCGGCGTCAACGTATTGACGCAGAAATGCTTCGCGTTCTCAAAGGCATGGAAACACGAACTCGCACGATTGATGCAGACGAGAAGCGTTGCCGGGGTATCGCTGACACTGCAAACCGACGAGGCGGTGAAGCCGTAGCGCTTGCCGCCAGACCTCGCGGTCACGACGTTGACCGCCGAGCCGAGGCGTGACATGCCGTTGCGAAACGCGGCTTTCTCCACGATGTCGAAGCGGTGGTCCATCATCCCCATATCGGCCTCTCAACGGAGTTCGGGGCGGGCAGAACCGGACCGGTCGCACGTGATCCCTTCCTCGTATTCGGTTGCGGTACCCCGCGCCTGCGCGACCATCCCGACCGGATCGGCATCGTCGCCCGGCAAGCGCGCGGACAGTATGTTGATTTCGTTGGCAGTCCCGATCGCGATCGGGTAGCCAACGTATCGGCCCGTATCGCTTGCTAGGCGGCCCCAAGCTCTTCTCGAACGATCTTCGCCCCTGCGCCCAGAGCGCTCAACTTGTCCCTCGCGACGCGACGGGACAGGGGCGCCATGCCGCAGTTGGTGCAGGGGTAGAGCTTGTCGGCATCGACGAAGTTGAGCGCCTTCCTGAGCGTTTCGGCGACCTGCTCGGGCGTCTCGATGGTGTCGCTGGCGACGTCGATGGCCCCAACCATGACCTTCTTGCCCCGGAGAAGCTCGATGAGGTCTATCGGAACGTGGGAGTTCTGACATTCGAGAGAGACGATATCGATGCTGGACTTCTGAAGCTTCGGGAACGTCCCCTCGTACTGCCTCCACTCCGAACCCAGGGTCTTCTTCCAGTCCGTATTGGCCTTGATGCCGTAGCCATAGCAGATGTGCACGGCGGTCTCGCATTTGAGGCCTTCGGCCGCCTTCTCCAGGGTGGCGATGCCCCAGTCGTTCACCTCGTCGAAGAAGACGTTGAACGACGGCTCGTCGAACTGGATGATGTCGACCCCGGCCGCCTCCAGCTCCTTGGCTTCCTCGTTGAGTATCTTGGCGAACTCCCAGGCCAGTTTCTCGCGGCTCTTATAGTGGCTGTCGAAGAGCGTATCGATCATTGTCATGGGGCCCGGCAGCGCCCATTTGATCGGCTGACTGGTCTGCTGGCGCAGAAATTTGGCGTCCTCGACGAAAACCGGCTTGGGGCGAGACACGGCGCCGACAACCGTCGGCACGCTTGCGTCATAGCGATTGCGGATCCGGACGGTCTCGCGCTTCTCGAAGTCGACGCCGTCGAGGTTCTCGATGAACGTCGTGACGAAATGCTGGCGCGTCTGCTCGCCGTCGCTGACGATGTCGATGCCGGAATGGGACTGGGCTTCCAGAGACAGGAGCAGCGCATCCCGCTTGCCCTCGGCCAATTCCTCATCCTGAAGCTTCCAGGGAGACCAGAGCTTCTCGGGCTCGGCAAGCCAGGACGGCTTCGGCAAGCTGCCGGCGGTCGAGGTAGGCAACAGTTTGGTCATGAGGGCAGCCTTGTATCTTCGGTTCGTCAGGAAACGTTTGTGGCCGACCACTGCTCAAGAATGGTCCTGTAAGGAGCGATGAATTTCTCCTCGGCGAACTTCCCCTGCTCGACGGCCAGACGGTTGCGCTCCTCGCGATCGTAGACGATCCGGGTCAGCGAATAGTCCTGGTTCTTCAGGCTCGGCTGATAGCGGGTGCCTGCGGCCGCATTGGCGTTGTAGATCTCCGGCCGGTAGATCTTCTGGAACGTCTCCATCGTGCTGATCGTGCTGATCAGTTCCAGATTGGTGTAGTCGCGCAGGATGTCGCCGGTGAAATAGAAGGCGAACGGCGCGACGCTGTTCGGCGGCATAAAGAAGCGGACCTTCAGGCCCATTTTGCTGAAATACGCGTCCGTCGGAGACAATGCGCTCTGGAGGTACTCGACACCGAGAATGGGGTGGTGGTTTTCGGTGCGTTGATACATCTTGCTGCTGGAGGCGCTCAGGCAGATCACCGGCGGCTTGCTGAAATGCTCCCTGTACGCCTCCGAACTCAGGAATAGCTTGAACAGGTTGCCGTGCAGCTCGCCGAATTTTTCCGGCGTACTGAATTCGGTGCGGTCCCGGTTGTGCTCCGGCAGGAGCACGCTGAAATCGTAATCTCGGACGTAGGACGAAAAATTGTTGCCGATGATGCCTTCCGTCACCTCGTCTGTCTGCCGGTCGACGATGCTCGTCTTCAGGATCTCGATTAGTGGAAACGCGTCGCTGCCGTTGTCCGCTCCGAGATTCATCTCGACCGAGATGATCTCGATCTGGACGGAATAGCGGTCCGCGTTCGGATTGTCCCAATGCGCTAGGCTGTTGAAGCGGCTGTCGATCATCTTGAGCGCATTGCGCAGGTTCTCTCGCCGGTTGTCACCCCGCGCCAGGTTGGCGAAGTTGGTCGTGGCGCGCGTGCTCTCCGAAGGATGATAATCCTCGTCGAAGCGGATCGTCTTGATCGTGAACGTGAAATCCTGGCTCGTCATGATCCGGCACCCCAACTTCCAAGACGATTCTACGATGACGGCCCGCGATTCCAAGATGGCCCCATTTTGCTTAGGGGCCATCTCCATCGGCAGTCATCGCGCCCGTCTTCAGGTGATACATTTCGTCCTTTATAACGGATGAGATAGTTGACAAAAAATGGTAATATCTCATGAATGTATGAGCGCTCGTCATTGGTTGTTGCGAGTGCCGGGAATTGGGCAGGCATAGCGATGCTGGACAGGCAACATCTCTCGATCCTCCGCGAGGTTGACCGAATGGGCAGCCTGACGGCCGCGGCGGAGCGGCTGAACGTCACGCAATCCGCTCTCAGCCACACGGTCCGCAAGCTGGAGGAGCGCTATGGCGTGGCCATGTGGGAGAAGGACGGCCGCAAGGTCCGTCTCACCGAAGCCGGCCGTTCCATCGTGACGCTGGCGCAGCGCGTTCTGCCCCAGATCGAGAGGGCCGAGGAGGCGCTGTCGGACTATCGCGATGGCCAGCGCGGATCGTTGAAGATCGGCATGGAGTGTCATCCCTGCCATCAATGGCTGATGGGCGTGACAAAGCCCTATCTCATGGCCTGGCCTCATGTGGACCTGGAACTGACGACATCATTCGCCTTCGGCGGCGTGGCGGCGCTGACGGGATATGAGATCGATATCCTGATCACGCCGGACCCGATCGAGGCGCCGGGCATTCATTATCTGCCGGTCTTCGACTACGAGCTGGTTCTCGCCGTTCCGGCTGCTCATTCGCTGGCGGCCGAAGAGCATGCCAAGCCCGCGGATCTGCTGGAAGAAACGCTCTTCACCTATCCGGTGCCGCCCGAGCGGCTCGACATCTTCACACAGTTCCTGGTGCCCGCCAACAGCCGCCCGCGCCACCACCGGAACGTCGAGACCACGGAAATGATGCTTCAGCTCGTGGCGGCTGGTCGCGGCGTCAGTGCGATCCCGAACTGGCTGGTGCGTCAGCAGGAGGAGTCGCTCGGCGTTCGAGCCGTCCGCATCGGCGAGACCGGGATTCAGAAAAGCATCCATCTGGGCTTGAGAACCGGCGACGAAACCGTCGATTTCATCGCCGGCTTTCTCGCAACGTCGCGTCGGACATCGGCCTAAATCAAGCCGACATACCTCCCGCGACGCCAAGGACCTCGGATGTTACGACGCTTTGCGCTCGCGCTGCGGCATCCCTTCCGGAACGATGGTCGCCACGATCGAGGCGTCGAGCGCCTCGTAATCTGCAAGACCGATCGTCTGGTAGAGCTCCGCGCGGGTCTGCATCTGCTCGACCATGGCGTGGGTCCCGCCGTCGCGCGCGATGGCCGCATAGAGGCGCTGCTGGGCCTTGTTCGCGACGCGAAGTGACGAGACCGGCCAGATCACCATCCGGTAGCCCAATGCCTCGAATTCGTCGGCGGTGAAGAAGGGCGTGCGGCCGAACTCGGTCATGTTGGCGAGCAGCGGTACGCCCGGCAGGCGGCGCGCGAACTCCCGGAACATCTCGGCTGTCGCCAACGCCTCCGGGAAGATCGCGTCCGCGCCGGCCTCGACGAAGAGCTTGGCGCGCGCGACCGCGCCGTCCATGCCTTCGCTTGCCGCAGCGTCGGTCCGGGCGATGAGATAGAGGTGCCGGCGGGCCTTGGCCGCCGCTGCGACCTTGGCCGCCATGTCATGGGCATCGGCGAGCTTCTTGTCGTTCAGATGGCCGCATTTCTTCGGCAGAAGCTGGTCCTCGATATGGACGGCGCCGGCGCCGGCCTCCTCGAAGGTCCTGACCATGTGCATGACGTTGAGCGCCTCGCCATAGCCGGTGTCGCCATCGACCAGCACCGGCAGCCCGCTCGAACGAACCACCTGCCGGATGAAGAAGGCGACCTCGTCGACGGTGATGATGCCGAGATCGGGCAGGCCCATCGAGGCGGTCATCGCCGCGCCCGAGAGATACAGCGCCTCGAAGCCTGCAGCCTTCGCCTGCAGCGCCGCCATGCCGTTATGGCTGCCGGGAATCCGCAGGATCCCGCCGCGTTCGATCAGGGCACGAAAGCGCAGGCCGGCGGGCTCGGATGGGAGTTCGGATGCGACCAGATATGGCATGAAAAGCTCCTTAAGCCGCGCGGATGGTCGAGGCCGCACGTCCCCGTGCCTCGATCGGCACGAAGACCTGGTTCTCGGGGCCGACATAATTGGCCGATGGGCGGATGATCTTGTTGTCCTGGCGCTGCTCGATCACATGCGCGCTCCAACCCGAGGTCCGCGCGATCACGAAAAGCGGCGTGAACATCGCCGTCGGCACGCCCATCTGATGATAGGAGACGGCGCTGAACCAATCGAGATTGGCGAACATGCGCTTGGTCTGCGCCATGACGCTCTCGATCCGGTCGGCGATCTCGAACATCCTCATGGCGCCGGCCTCGCGGGAAAGCTGGCGGGCGACTTCCTTGATCACGACATTGCGCGGGTCGGCGACCGTGTAGACCGGATGGCCGAAGCCGATCACGACCTCCTTCGCCTCGATGCGGCGGCGGATATCGGCCTCTGCCTCGTCGGGATCGGTGTAGCGCTTCTGAATCTCGAACGCGACCTCGTTGGCGCCGCCGTGCTTGGGCCCGCGCAGCGCCCCGATCGCGCCGGTGATGGCGGAATACATGTCCGCGCCGGTACCGGCGATCGAGCGCGCCGTGAAGGTCGAGGCGTTGAACTCGTGCTCGGCATAAAGATTGAGCGAGGTCTGCATCGCCCGGACATGGGCCTGCGACGGCGCGACGCCGTGCAGGAGATGCAGGAAATGGCCGGCGATGCTCTCGTCCTCGGTCTCGACCGGAATGCGCCGGCCGTTATGGGCGAAATGGTGCCAATAGAGCAGGATCGACCCGAGGCAGGCCATCAGACGGTCGGCGATGTCGCGCGCGCCGGGATGGTTATGATCATGGGCCTCGGGCAAAACGCAGCCCAGCGCCGAGACGCCCGAGCGCATCACATCCATCGGATGGGCCGCTGCCGGTAGCGCCTCCAGCGTCGCGCGCACCGCCGCCGGCAGGCCGCGCAGCGCCTTGAGCTTGGCCTTGTAGGCTGCAAGTTCCGCCGGCGTCGGCAGGCTGCCATGGACGAGCAGATGCGCGATCTCCTCGAATTCGCAGGTCTCGGCGATGTCGAGGATATCGAAGCCGCGGTAATGCAGGTCGTTGCCGGTGCGCCCGACCGTGCAGAGCGCAGTGTTGCCGGCGACGACGCCGGACAGCGCCACGGACTTCTTCGGGGCCGGCTTTGCCGGGATCGTTATGTCCTGGGCCATCTGAACCTCCCTGTTCATGCCACGACGGAAAGGCCGTGGGTCGCCGCCGGCGCGTCCCCGCTCCAGTCGAAGATTCCGGTCGCGCGTTGGGTGCCGAGCATACCGGGATCGACCGTGAAGCTCAGGCCGGCGAGATCGTCGGCCTTGAGCCGCTCCAGCCGCTCGACCATGCCGAGAAAGCGGTCCTGCTCGGACAGGGCGATGATCCCCTGCGCCAGCGTGCGGAATTTCTGGACATATTGGGCACGCGCGAACGGCCGGGCGCCGAGCGGATGGGCATCGGCGATGGCGAGTTCGTCCTCGATAACCCGGCCGTCGGTGAGGGTCACGACGACGCGGCCGCCGAACGCCTTTTCGCGGGGATCACGGCTGTGATAGCGCCGCGTCCAATCGGCATCCTCGACCGTCGAAATCTTGTGCCAGAGCGCGATGGTCTCGGGGCGGTTGGCGCGCTGCGGCGCATAGGAGGCCTCGTGATGCCAGCCGCCGTCTTCGAGCGCGACGGCAAAGATGTACATGATCGAATGGTCGAGCGTCTCCCGGCTCGCCTTCGGATCCATCTTCTGCGGGTCGTTGGCGCCAGTTCCGATGACGTAGTGCGTGTGGTGGCTGGTGTGGATGACGACGCTGGCGACCTTGGAGAGATCGCCGAGCTTCGGCCCCATGCGGCGGGCGAGGTCGATCAGCGCTTGGCTCTGGTATTCGGCCGAGTGCTCCTTGGTGTAGGTGTCGAGGATGGCGCGCTTCGGCTCGCCCTTCTCGGGCAGCGGCACCTGGTATTCCGCCTTCGGACCCGACAGCAGCCAGGCGATGAAGCCGTCCTCGCCCTCCCAGGCCGGCGAGGGCGCGCCTTCGCCGCGCATGACGCGGTCGACCGCCTCGACCGCCATCTTGCCGGCGAAGGCGGGCGCATAGGCCTTCCAGCTCGAAATCTCGCCCTTGCGCGACTGGCGTGTCGTCGTCGTCACGTGCAGCGCCTGCTGCACGGCCTGATAGATCGTCTCGGTCGGCAGGCCGAGCGCCGCGCCGATGCCAGCCGCGGCCGAGGGGCCGAGATGGGCGATATGATCGATCTTGTGCTCGTGCAGGCAGATGCCCTTCACCAGATCGACATGGACCTCGTAGGACGCAGCAAGACCGCGCACGAGGGCAGCACCGTCCAGCCCGCAATGCTGCGCCACCGCGAGCACGGGCGGAATGTTGTCGCCGGGGTGCGAGTAATCCGCGGCAAGGAAGGTATCGTGGAAATCGAGCTCGCGCACGGCCACGCCATTGGCCCAGGCCGCCCATTCCGGTGAGACTCGGCGATGCTGCGACAAGCCGAAGACGGTGGCGCCAGGCTTGAACGGATGCGCCAGCGACTGCGTCCGCGCGCTCGCCACGGGGCGGCGCGACAGCGAGGCTGCGGCCACGGCGGCGTTGTCGATGATGCGGTTGCCGATCATCTCGACGACGGCGGGCTCGACCGGCACCGGATCGGCTGCGACCTCGGCGGTCTTCCAGGCGAGTTGCGCCGCGCGCGGCAGGTTTTCGGCGGACTTATGCGTGCGGACGGAATGGCTCTTCACGACAGGACTTCCTCTTCAGGCAAGGCAATGGGATCGGCGGTGATCGAGACCGGGCGGCCGGCCGCATCGACGGCGACCATCTCGAAGGAGCCACGGACGGCGAGGCGCCGGCGGCCTGAGACGAGCGCTTCGGCGACGACATCGACGGTGACCGTCATCGAGGAGCGGCCGACGCGCGAGACGCTCGCTGTCAGCTCGACGAGTTCGCCGACGCGGACCGGCTCGTGGAATTCGACCTTGTCGGAGGTCGCCATCACCACGGCGCAGCGCGCCCGGCGCGTCGCCGCGACGAAGGCGGCCTTGCCCATCAGGCTCAGGGCATGGCCACCGAACAGCGTGCCGTAATGATTGGCCTGCTCGGGAAAGATCATCTCGATGAAGCGGGTCTGCTCGCGCCGGCCGTTTTCCTGGGCTGCAGATCCGGGCATCGCGCTTTGGTCCTCGCTTGCAATCATCGTCTCTTTTCGCAATATCCGCATATCGAGAGGGCCTTAAAGGGCTGAAAATGCGGAGTTATGCGAAGGCGATGCTGCAAATCTGCAAAGTCTGCGAAGTTTTCCGCAGCCGAGAGGCAAGCCGATGAGGAAGGCGTTCATGGGGGTGCGCATCAAGCGCCTGCGCGAGGAGCGGCAGTTGACGCAGGCCGCGCTCGCCTCGGCGCTGGGCTTGTCGCTGAGCTATCTGAACCAGCTCGAGAACAACCAGCGGCCCTTGACCGTGCCGGTGCTGCTGAAGCTCAACGCGGCCTTCGGCGTCGATGTCCAGCTCTTCTCGGAGGACGACGAGGCGAGGCTGATTGGTGACCTCCGAGAGGCACTGTCGGACCCGGCCATCAGCGAGACGATCGCGACGGCGGAACTTCGCGAACTGGCGAGCAACATGCCCGCCGTCGGCCGCGCGCTGGTCTCGATCCACCGCCGCTACCATCGCGCCTTGGAGCAGGCCGCAGCGCTGGCATCGCGCCTCGGCGACGACCGCCAGGGCCACGCCCCCGTCATCGCGGCGACGCCCTTCGAGGAGGTGCGGGATTTCTTCTACGCCAGGCACAACCATATCGCCGAGCTCGACGATGTCGCCGAGCGGATTGCGCTCGACGCCGGGCTGCCGATCGGGGCCATGGCCGCGGCCATCAGCGACAGGCTGCAGCGTGAGCACGGCGTCCGCGTCATGATGAGCGGAGCTGAAGAGGTAACGGGCGAGGTGCAGCGCAGCTACGACCCCGACAGCCGGGTCCTGCGGCTGTCGCCGCATCTCGGCGCTGGACAGACGGCGTTTCAGGTCGCGACGCAACTCGCCTTTCTCGAACAGCGCCAGGCCATCGACGCGATCGTGGCGGCGAGTCCGTTCTCCGACGCGGGCTCGCGCCGGCTCGCACGCATCGGTCTCGCCAACTATTTCGCCGGCGCATTGATCCTGCCCTACACGGCGTTTCGCAACGCGGCGGAGGCGAGCCGCTACGACATCGAACTGCTGGGCGAGCGCTTCGGCGTCGGCTTCGAGACCGTTTGCCACCGCCTCAGCACTCTGCAGCGTCCCGGTGCGCTCGGCGTGCCGTTCTTCTTTATCCGCGTCGACCGGGCCGGCAATATCTCGAAGCGGCAATCGGCGACCGATTTCCACTTCTCGCGCGTCGGCGGCACCTGTCCGCTCTGGAACGTCTACGAGGCCTTCGCCCAGCCGGAGCGCGTGCTGACGCAGATCGCCAGAATGCCTGACGAGCGCACCTATCTCTGGATCGCGCGCTCGGTCTCGCGCGGACGCGGCGGCTATCATTCGCCGCGCAAGACCTTCTCGGTCGCGCTCGGTTGCGACATCCAGCATGCCGGCCGACTTGTCTATTCCGACGGCATTGACCTCAGAAACCCAGCCGCTGCGACGCGGATCGGCGCTGGCTGCAAGATCTGCGAAAGGCCAGCTTGCCCGCAGCGGGCCTTCCCGCCGATCGGCCGCCCGTTGAGCGTCGACGAGAACCAGACCGCCTTCGCGCCCTACGCTGCAAATTGACGATCAGGCGAGGAATGGCGATGTTGGACCTAAGGGTGTCGGTGACCGGATCCACCAATTGAGCGCGTCCACATTGATCGCGAGCAGTCGCTACTGCGAGATCGGCCGAGATGCGGTCGGATTCGTGTTCAGTTTTTCGCCGACGCCCGAGCTGACAATGGGATCGACCCGTCTGGCTCGAGACCTGTGCCGCCGCGTCGGTCTGATGATCCGACGCAGCAAATTTGCCAAGGTGCGGATAGCCCCGACACGGGTGGAAGCCACGTTCGAGCCAATTGACGAAGAGGAGATCGGTGTTCTTGTGAACCGGATCGACGTCTCCATCAGCCAGTTCCGGAGGGAGCGTCTCCACCCGAGGATCGTCGAGGATATTCTCGGCATCACATCGCGGGAACGGCTCCGCTGGATCAAGGACGGGCGCCTTCCGACATCCGGCAGCGGATCATTCCGGCGCGGCAGACAGGATATTCACTTTCCACTGCATCCTCCGGATCGGATTGCGGCGATTGCCCGTAACCCCGAGGTGATTGCTGTCTGGCGTGCGGCGGATGCCGCCGCGGATGGCGCGGCAATCCCCGCTGTTCACAGCCTGCCGCAACCGGCAAACAATTTATTGACATGAATCAGCCCCTGGCCACTAGATGTGGTTGTCACGGTCTCTCGAATCGCAAGATCGAGAGCTAAGAGGGAAGCCGGTGCGAAACCGGCGCTGCCCCCGCAACTGTCAGCGGCGAGTTCTTAAGTCCAGCCTATGTCACTGGTGCCGCAAGGCGCTGGGAAGACGGACAAGAGCGACGACCCGCGAGCCAGGAGACCTGCCGCGACGACATGAAGTTCCTCGGGCGGGGTGTCCCGGTGGATCGCTTTGCAGCGTCCGCTGGCGATTTTCGCCGCGTCCGACTGTGCCGCGACTCCGCCTCGGCTCTTGCCCCCAACAGATGGGGTTTGAAAGCCGATGTCCCTCGCGACCGATACCATGCGCCCTGCGACGCCTTATGTTGATGCCTCGCCGGGCAGCGAGCAGCGCGCCGCGAGCGAGCCGGGCTTTCAGATCATCCGCCGCAATGGCGGCGTCACGCCCTTCGACGCCTCGAAGATCAGCGTCGCGCTGACCAAGGCGTTCCTGGCGGTCGAGGGCTCCAGCGCCGCCGCCTCGCGCCGCATCCACGACATCGTCGCCGATTTGACCACGCAGATCGTCGCCGGCCTGACCCGCCGCGCTGATGCAGGCCGGACTTTCCATATCGAGGACGTGCAGGACCAGGTCGAGCTCGCGCTGATGCGCTCCGAGCACCACAAGGTCGCCCGCGCCTATGTGCTCTATCGCGAGGAGCGTGCGCAGGAGCGCGCCCGCGCCAAGGCCGAGGCCAAGCCTGTCGTGGTCGCCGCGCCGGCCCTGCGGATGAAGGCCGCCGATGGCGCTCTCGTGCCGCTCGACGCAGTCCGTCTCGCAACCGTGATCCGCGAGGCCTGCGCCGATCTCGATGGCGTCTCGGCGGAAGCCGTACTGACGGAAGCGCAGCGCAATCTCTATGACGGCATCTCGCTCGAAGAACTGGCACAGGCGCCGATCCTGGCGGCGCGCACGCTAGTCGAGACCGAGCCGAACTATTCCAAGGTGTCGGCCCGCCTCCTGCTCGACAAGCTGCGGCGCGAGGCGCTGAGCTTCGTGCATGGCCGCACCGAGCAGGCAACTCAAGCCGAGATGGCCGGGCGCTACGGCGAATATCTCCACGCCTATGTAAAGACCGGCATCGCCAACGAATTGCTCGATCCCGAGCTCGGCCGCTTCGATCTCGACCGCATGGCCGCGGCGCTGAAGCCCGAGCGCGATCTGCAGTTCGACTATCTCGGCTTCCAGACGCTCTATGACCGCTATTTCCTGCATGTGCGAGGCAACCGCTTCGAGCTGCCGCAGGCTTTCTTCATGCGCGTCGCCATGGGCCTCGCCATCCGCGAGATCGACCGCGAGGCGCGCGCCATCGAGTTCTACGACCTGCTGTCGTCGTTCGACTTCATGGCCTCGACGCCGACCCTGTTCAATGCCGGCACGCTGCGGCCGCAGCTCTCATCCTGCTTCCTGACCACGGTTGCAGACGATCTCGACGGCATCTTCAAGGCGGTCAAGGACAATGCGCTGCTCGCCAAATACTCCGGCGGGCTCGGCAATGACTGGACGCCGGTTCGGGGCCTGGGCGCCCATATCAAGGGCACCAATGGCGAAAGCCAGGGCATCGTGCCCTTCCTGAAGGTCGCCAACGACACCGCCATCGCCGTCAACCAGGGTGGCAAGCGCAAGGGCGCGGTCTGCGCCTATCTCGAGACCTGGCACGTCGACATCGAGGAGTTCCTCGATCTCCGCAAGAACACGGGCGACGAGCGCCGCCGCACCCACGATATGAACACGGCGAACTGGATTCCCGACCTGTTCATGCAGCGTGTCACGGCGGGCGGGCAGTGGACGCTGTTCTCGCCCGACGAGGTGCCGGACCTGCACGACCTCTACGGCAAGCCCTTCAAGGCGGCCTACGAGGCCTATGAGTCCAAGGCTGAGCGCGGCGAGATCAAGGTGTTCAAGCGCGTGGCCGCGCTCGATCTCTGGCGCAAGATGCTGACCATGCTGTTCGAGACCGGCCATCCCTGGATCACCTTCAAGGATGCCTGCAACCTGCGCTCGCCGCAGCAGCATGCGGGCGTGGTCCATTCCTCGAACCTCTGCACCGAGATCACCCTGAACACTTCAGCCGACGAGGTCGCGGTCTGCAATCTGGGCTCGGTCAATCTCGCCGCCCATGTCACCGCCGAGGGGCTCGATCAGGCGCGACTCGCGCGCACGGTGAAGACCGCGATGCGCATGCTCGACAACGTCATCGACATCAACTTCTACACGATCCCGGAGGCGCGCCGCTCGAACCTGCGCCATCGCCCGGTAGGCCTCGGTATCATGGGCTTCCAGGATGCGCTGCAGACGCTGCGCCTGGCTGCGGCCTCGGAAGGCGCGGTCGCCTTTGCCGACACGTCGATGGAGGCGGTGAGCTGGTTTGCGATCTCGGCTTCGGTCGATCTGGCCGCCGAGCGCGGGCGCTATCCGAGCTTCGACGGCTCGCTCTGGTCGAAGGGCATCCTGCCGATCGACTCGCTCGAAATCCTCTCGGAAGCCCGCGACGGCGATGTCGAGCTCGATCGCTCCTCGACGCTGGATTGGGACTCACTTCGCCAGCGCGTCGTCACCACCGGCATGCGCAACTCGAACACGATGGCGATCGCGCCGACCGCCACGATCTCCAACATCGTCGGCGTCTCGCAATCGATCGAGCCGTCCTACAGCCAGCTCTACGTCAAGGCGAACATGTCGGGCGACTTCACGGTGGTGAACGCCGGGCTGGTGCACGACCTGAAGGCGCGCGGGCTCTGGGACGAGGTCATGGTCTCCGACCTCAAATACTATGACGGCAAGGTCAGCGGCATCGACCGCGTGCCCGACGATCTCAAGGCGCTCTACGCGACCTCCTTCGAGATCGAGACCTCCTGGCTGATCCGCGCCGCCGCGCGCCGCCAGAAATGGATCGACCAGGGCCAGTCGCTCAATCTCTACATGGCGCAGCCTTCCGGCCGGAAGCTCGACGAGGCCTATCGGCTCGCCTGGCGCCTCGGCCTGAAGACGACCTATTACTTGCGCGCCCTGTCGGCGACCCATGTCGAGAAGTCGACGCTGAAGGGCACCGACGGCAAGCTCAATGCGGTGTCGGCCACGCCGATCGCAGCCAAGGCAGCCGCGCCGATCCTCGTCGACATCCCGCTGGAGAACGGCATGGCCGTGCCCAACGCCTGTTCGATCGACGATCCGACCTGCGAAGCGTGCCAGTGACCGGCGGAACCCAAGGAACCATGACGATGCTCGACTGGTCAGACAGCAAGCCCGAAGCTTCCACCATCCATCCCGCGATCCTGACCGGCAAAGCCGCCGACGCCACCGGCCTCGGCGAGATTGACCGCTCCGGCGGCCGCGTCTCGGTCGACGAGAAGCGGATGATCAACTGCCGCGCCGACGTGAATCAACTCCTGCCGCTCAAATACAAATGGGCTTGGGAGAAATATCTCGCCGGCTGCAACAACCACTGGATGCCGACCGAGGTCTCGATGCAGGCCGACATCGCGCTGTGGAAGTCGAAGGATGGTCTCAGCGAGGACGAGCGGCGCATGCTCAAGCGCAATCTCGGCTTCTTCGCGGCGTCGGAAAGCCTCGTCGCCAACAACATCGTGCTGGCGATCTATCGCCACCTGACCAACCCGGAATGCCGGCAATATCTGCTGCGACAGGCTTTCGAGGAGGCGATCCACACGCACACCTTCCAATACATCGTCGAGAGCCTCGGCCTCGACGAGGGCGAGCTGTTCAACATGTATCGCGAGGTGCCCTCGATCACCGAGAAGGCGGCCTGGGCGCTTAAGCACACGCAGACCATCGAGGATCCGGACTTCCGGACCGGAACGCCAGACAACGATCAGGCCCTGCTGCGCGACCTGATCACCTTCTACGCGATCTTCGAGGGCATGTGGTTCTATACCGGCTTCGCCCAGATCCTCTCGCTCGGCCGGCGCAACAAGATGGTCGGCATCGCCGAGCAGTACCAGTACATCCTGCGCGACGAGTCGATCCATCTGAACTTCGGCATCGACGTGATCAACCAGATCAAGATCGAGAACCCGCATCTCTGGACTAAGGCATTCCAGGATGAAGTGCGCGGCATGATCCGCGATGCCGCCGAGCTGGAAGCCGCCTACGGCCGGGATACCATGCCGCGCGGCTTCCTCGGACTGAATGCCGCGCTCTGCGAGCAATACATGCACTTCATCGCCAACCGCCGCTGCGCCCAGCTCGGCCTGAGCCCGGTCTTCACCGAGACCGAGAACCCGTTCCCCTGGATGAGCGAGGCGATGGACCTCAAGAAGGAGAAGAACTTCTTCGAGACCCGCGTGATCGAGTACCAGAACGGCGGCGCGCTGAGCTGGGAGTGAGGCCCATGTCCGACGCCGCAGCCAGCCTCGTTCCGCCTGGGGCGTCGTCCGTCCTCCTGCTGGCGCGCTCGGCGATCTCCGCGCCGCCGCTGAAGGAGATGGAGCGGTTCCGGGCCGTGGCGGCCGCGCTTCCGGGCGTCGAGTGCGCCCTTTTCGCGTTCTCCGAACAGGGCTCGCCCTCGCTGCGTCACGTGATCGACGACCTCGTCACGCAGGGCTGCGAACGCCTGACCATCGTACCGATGCAACTGCCCTTCGAGGCGAGCTTCCAGGCCTGGCTCACGCGCACGCTGATCCGCTGGCGCGGCAAGGACGGGCGGCCCTGGCCGGAGATCACGGTCGCGCCGCTTCTGGCGAGTGACGACAGTGCTGCCCAGGCCCTGACGGCTACACTCGCCAGCAATCCGGCGCCGCTTGCTCTGGAGACCTCGAAGACTGCCGTCGAGGGCTCGATCGTGCCGTCGCCGAAGCGCCGCGTCCTCGTCTGCATGGGCGGCCCGTGCAACGTCGCGGGCGCCGAAATCGTCTGGGGTCATCTGCGCAACGAACAGGAGAGACTCTCCCTGCGGACCGCCGGCGAAGGCACGATGAGCGCGAAGTCGAGCTGTTTGGGTCCGTGCAATCTCGCTCCTGTCGTCCAGGTCTGGCCCGAGGGCACTTATTATGGCGGCGTCGACGAGGCCGGCATCGACGCAATCATCGCCCGGCATCTGCTGGCCGGAGAACCTGTGCCGGAACTGGCCTATGAGGCCACGGGAAAAAAACAGATACTTCGTTCGAAGGCCGCAAGCGACGACCCTGAGCCGCTGCATCTGCAAAGTTACAGAAACCGCAAATGACAGCGGGGCGCTGGGACACTGACCACGACGCATTGACCCTGGCAGGGTTGCACCCTACTCGTAGTCGCGACGGTTCCCATACGGGATCAAAAGGGAACGCAGTGCGGATGGCTCGCCATTCTATGCTGCGGCTGCCCCCGCAACTGTAAGCGGCGAGCCTTTCGCCATACGCCACTGGGGCATCGGTCCCGGGAAGGCGGTGACAAGGCGCTGACCCGTGAGCCAGGAGACCTGCCGTCAGCCGTGGTCACACGCGAGCGCGTCGAGCGGGGATTCTCGATGGGGTTTCGGAGGGCCGCCTGCGGCCTTTTTCGCCCATGCCCGCCGTGACGTGACACGCCGGAACCACTCGCTATGGGCTTTGCCTTAATATCCGATACCTGCATGGACTGCGGCCTGGCCGGGACCGCCTAGTCATGTCGCGCACGGTTCAATCCTCGTCTGCCACGGCGTCCGACGACAGGCGCAACTTCGATCTGCGGGAAGACATTCGCGCCTATTGGGCTGCGCGGTCGGAGACCTTCGACCTGTCGTCCGGCCACAAGATCCGCTCCGACGCCGAACTCCGCGAATGGGGCCGGCTGTTCACCAGTCTCGCGCCGCTTGCCCCCGGCAGCCGCGTTCTGGAACTCGCCTCCGGCACCGGCGAGGTGACGCGTGTCCTGCGGGCGCTGCAATGCGAGGTCGATGCCATCGACCTGTGCGAACCGATGATCGCCCGCGCCAAGGCAAAGCATCCAGACAGGCATGTCCGCTTCCATCTCGGCGATGCCGAGAACACGATGATGCCCGACGCGACCTACGACGCCGTTATCTGCCGGCATCTGGTCTGGACCTTGATCGATCCCGTGCAAGCCCTCGCAGATTGGCACCGTGTGCTGAAGCCAGGCGGCGTTCTCGTGATCGTCGATGGCGACTGGGTCTCCTCCAGCCTGCGCTCGCGGGTCTTCTCGCGGATATCGGCTGTGATCGACCAACTCCAGGGAGAAAAGCCGCTCTGGGACCAGCGCATGCACCAGTCGATCGTGGAGCGCGTCCACTTCAAGACCGGCCTGCGCCTGGCCGAGCTCGAACGCATGCTGACAGAGGCAGGCTTCACCGAACCTCGCCGATCGCCGGTCAGCGGCATCAAGCGGCGTCAGTTCGTCACCGCGAACTTGAGCGAACGGATGCGCCTGATCGGCGCAGCCGGGCGCACCTTCGCCCTTTCCGTACGCCGGCCCTAATCCTCGCCCTCTCCCGGAGACAGAACGCATGACGATCGACTCGTTTCACCGCCGCGCTCTTCTGGCGGGCGCCGGCGCTTTCTCCGCAGCGTCGCTTGTCCCGGCACGGCGCGTCTTCGCGCAGGCAGCCGAAAGGTTGCGTGTCGTGCAGCCTTGGGCGCTGCGGTCCTTGAAGCTCTCCACAAGCGGCTCCGGCCTCAGCCGCCCCGGCATCACAGAAGGGCTGGTCGCCGTCGAGCCCGACGGCCAGATCGCGCCGGCACTGGCGGAGAGCTGGAGCGCGAGCGCAGACGGGCTCACGTGGCGGTTCAAGCTTCGAGCCGCGGCGATCTTTCATGACGGCTCGCCTGTCACCGCAGCCACCGTGAAGGCGTCGTTCGACCGGCTGCTGCCGTCGGCCCTCTATCTCAAATCAGCAGGGATCGTCTCGGTCTCCGCCGAACCCGGCGAAGTCGTTTTCAAACTTGGCACGCCGTTCGGGTCGTTCCTCGACTATCTGGTCGACTACTCGACCCACGTGCTGGCGCCGGCCTCGTTCGATTCCGCCGGCGAGGTCTCACAGATCGTTGCCACCGGGCCCTATCGTATCGTGGAAGCGGATCTGCCGCGTGGCCTCGTCCTGGCGCGCTTCGACAAGTATTGGGGGCCGAAGCCGGCCTTCGCCAGCGCCTCGGTCGATGCGGTCGTCAACGGCGAGACGCGCGCGAACATCGCCGCGGCTGGAGACGCCGATATCGTCATCAACGTCCCGACGCCGAGCCTGTCGCGGCTGCAGAGTGCAGGCACGGCTCGGATCGAGCGCGTCATCATCCCGCGCGTGCACATCCTGATGGTCAACTGCGCCAAGCCGCAATTCTCCGACGTGCGGACGCGGCGCGCGTTGAACCTCGCCGTCGACCGGGCCGGCATTGCAGCGAGCATCATGCGAAATGCGGCTTTGGCGGCGACCCAGTATCTGCCGCCGCCACTGGCCAAATGGCACTTTGCCGACCTGACGCCGCACAAGCGTGATCTTGCCGCAGCCAACCGGCTACTTGACGAAGCGGGTTGGGCCACTGGCCCTGATGGTATCAGGGTCAAGGACGGGGTGAAGTTTGCCGGCAACCTGAAGACCTTCGCGAATCGCCCGGAACTGCCCGTAATCGCAACCGCTCTCCAGTCGCAGCTGAAGGCCGTCGGCTTCGACCTGTCGGTCAGCGTCGGCGAGTGGCAGGCCATCACGGACGCCAAGCGCGACGGCAGCCTCGACCTCGCGCTGAATTCACGCAATGTCGCAATCGTACCGGATCCGATCTCCTCGCTAGCGCTCGACTTCACCACTGACAACGCGACCAGCCTCGACACCGGCGCGACCAGTTGGAGCCATGACGGTTTGCGCCAGGACGTTGCCGCCTATCTCGCGACCAACGACGAGACGCTGCGCGCGCCGCTGCGAAGGCGCATCGTCGGCGTGCTGCATGATGAACTGCCGGTCATGCCGATCGTCTGGTACGACCAGCTCGTGACGGTCGCTAACCGCATCGGCGAGGTGCCGATCGACCCCTTCGAGCAGCGCTATCTTCTCGAACGTATCCGGACAAAGGCCTGAGCCCCGGTGGGCCCGACGGGGTGGACGCTGTGAAAGCGCTATGGGATGTCGCGGCGCCACGCCTCTGGCAGGCCCTGATCACGGGCTGGTTACTCGCCACCCTCTGTTTTGCCTTCACGCACGCGCTTCCCGGCGACGTCGCGCTCAGGGTTGCGGCCGCGCGGATCGGGGACGACCGGGTTACCGCCGAGGCGGCGGACCGGATCAGGCAGGAAGAGGGACTTGGCCTGCCGGTCCTTGACCAGTACGGCGCCTGGATGATGCGCCTGGTAAAGGGCGACCTTGGTCGCTCGCTCGTCTCGGGCAAGCCGGTTCTGGCCGAGATCATCGATCACGGGCGCTATACACTGATGCTCGGCACGATCGGATGGCTTTTGTCCTATCTGCTTGCGCTGCCAATCGGCTTCTGGGCCGGCTGGTGGCCGGGCGGCGCCGTCGATCGTTTGTCGATGGGGTTGGCCGTCGTGCTGGCGTCGCTGCCGACATTCCTGGTCGGGATCGGCCTGATCTCGGCCTTTGCGCTGACGTTGCACTGGCTGCCGCCGGCCGGATTCCGGACTGGCGCCCACATGATCCTGCCGGCACTGACGCTTGCGCTCGGCCTTGCCGCCTATTCGGTGCGGATCGTGCGCAATGCGGTCGTCGAGGTGCGGCAGGCGTTCTATCTGACCTATGCGCGCATTCGCGGCCACAGCGCGACGGGCGCCTTCCGCCATCACGGCATTCGCAATGCGGCGATACCGATCGTCACCTTCGCTGCCCTGCAGTTCGCCTACCTCGTCGATGGCTTCGTCATCGTCGAAACGCTCTTCAACTATCCCGGCCTCGGCGATCTCCTTGTCCGGTCGCTGCTGGCGCGGGACGTGCCGGTGGTGGTGGGAGCGGCGCTCCTGATCGGCTGGACCTACGCGTTCATCAATCTCGCCGCCGACCTGACCTGCCTGAAGCTCGATCCGCGCCGGTCGGTCAGGGACGCGGCATGACGGCTGCGGCAAATTCCGCGATTGCGGCGAAGCGGCCGGCCAGGACGGCCGCGATCCTGGCTTGCGGCCTGCTGGTGGTCGCGGCGCTGGCGGCACTATCGCTCGATCCGCTGAGCCAGGACCTGATGAACACGCTGGAGCCGCCCAGCCTCGCCCATCCGCTCGGGACCGATCATCTCGGGCGCGATGTGCTGGCGCGCGTCGTCCATGCAGCCCCCCGCTCGCTCGGGATCGCGCTTGTCTGTGTGACTGGGGCCGCGGGCCTCGGCATAGCGCTCGGGCTCGTGGCGGCCTATGCGGGACGCCTCGTCGACATCTGCATCATGCGTCTCTGCGACCTGCTGCTGGCGCTGCCGGGAATTCTGCTAGCGCTGCTGCTGGCCGGCTTTCTGGGCGGCGGCATCATTCCGATGCTGATCGGCATCAAGCTGGCGCTGTGGCCGCAGTTCACGCGGATGAGCCGTTCTGTTGCGCTCGGCGTCCTCAACGAACCGCATGTCGAGGCTGCGCGGCTCGCCGGGTTTCCCGCGCGCACGATCTTGCTGCGCCATGTGCTGCCGCCCGTGCTTCGTCAGACCATGATCCTGGCGAGCCTGGGTACGGGCGCCGCCGTGATGTCGATTTCCGCACTCGGCTTTCTCGGGCTCGGACTGAAGCCGCCCACGCCGGAATGGGGCGCGATGACCAGCGAACTCATCCCTTATCTGGCTGACGCGCCTGTCCAGATGGCCGCGCCTTGCATCGCGATCTTCCTCACCGTTCTGACGGTTTCGGTACTCGGCGAATTCGTTCTGTCGCGCCGGACACGGCTGCCGGCATGACCGGCGGCTTCGCGTTGACTGTCGCGGGGCTGGTCATCCGTGATCGGGCGGGCATCGCCGTCGTCGACGGTGTCAGCTTCACGGTGGCACGGGGCGGACCTCTCGTCGTGATCGGCGAGACGGGAAGCGGCAAGAGCCTCATCGTCCATGCCCTGCTCGGCCTGATTCCGCCGGGCTTCTCGGCCGCGGGCACGATCCGCGTCGGCGATGGTCCGCCCATCGACGCAGGCAGCACCGAGGCCCTGAGATCGTTATGGGCTCGCGAAATCGCACTCGTACCGCAGGAGCCGTCGCAAGCGCTCGATCCGACCGCAGCTATCGGCCGGCAGCTGTCTCAGAACGTTTCGCCGGCGAGGTCGGCCGAGGCGTTGGCCGCAGTCGATCTTCCGCTCGACATCTCGCGCGCCCATCCGTTCCGCCTCTCAGGAGGCATGGCGCAGCGTGTGCTCGTAGCGAATGCGCTCGCCAGCAAGGCGCTGCTCGTGATCGCCGATGAGCCGACCAAGGGGCTGGATGTCGAGAGGATCGATATCGCGATCGACCTTCTGAAGCGGCTGTTGCGTGACGGGCGCAGCCTCCTCGTCGTCACGCATGATCCGATCGTGGCTGAGGCTTTCCCGGAAGGCACCATCGTGGTCCTTCACGACGGTGTCGTCGTCGAAACAGGGCCCACCGTGCAAATCCTGGCGGCGCCGACGCACCACTACACGAAAGCCTGGATCGAGGCCCACCCGGCCTCGTGGCCATCGCATGGCGATCGGGATGGGGCAAGCCGGTCGGCTATTGTGGCGAGCAATCTGGCATTCGCCTATCCCGGCGGGCGGCCTCTCTTCGAAGCGTTGAGCTTCTCGGTATCCCGCAGCGGCGTGCTGGCGCTCGTGGGTCCGAGCGGATCGGGAAAATCGACGCTTGGCGATGTCCTGCTCGGCCTCAAGCGACCTTCTGCCGGGCGCGTCTTCTGGGGGGAGGTCCTACCTTACGAAAATCGGTGCGAACGCAGGCGCCTGCGACAGCGATACCAAAAGCTCCATCAGGACCCGTCCTCCACCTTTTTGCCGGGCCGGACGCTCGGGCGCCAACTGGCGGACCTGAAAGAGGTCGTTCCCGAACAGGGTTTTGAGGACCGCCTGTTATCGGTCATGGACCGGCTCAGATTGCGCAGGGTCCTGCTCGACCGCTTTCCAGACGAAATTTCCGGTGGCGAGGCGCAGCGCATCGCGATCGCGCGACTTCTCATGCTGCGGCCCGCCCTCATCGTCGCCGACGAACCGACATCGAGGCTCGATCCAATCGTTCAGCGCGAGGTCCTCACGCTGCTACGCGAAATCGTCGATGAGGAAGGCCTGGGCCTGGTACTGATCAGTCACGACCGGGCGCTGGTTCGAGCAGTAGCGGATACCATCGTCAGGATCGGATGTTAGAGCGGAACCCGACCTGATTGAATCGGGAAGGATTCCCAAATCAGGGGTGAAGTGGTTCACACTGTCTGCCGGATGGAGGCCGGCAGGCATCTCGAGAGCGCTTTCGGTCGATCTTCGGGTTCGGGTTCTTGGAGCTGTGGCGGCTGGCGCTACGCATCGCGAGGCGGCCGAGCGTTTCGGCGTGAGCGCGGTCAGCGTGAGCCGCTGGCGCAAGCGTGAGCGCGATCAGGGCGATCCGCGGCCCGGGCGGCTTGGTGGCGATCGGCGTCCGGATCGGATCGAAGCGCACCATGACGCGGTGATGTCGGCGCTCGGCCCAGGCCGGGACGCCACGATCGAGGAGGTTCGCGCAATCCTGGCGCGGCAGGGTCTCGCCTTCGGCTTCGGCGAGATCCAGCGCTTCTTCGCCCGGCAAACCATCACGCGCAAAAAAAGACCGCGCACGCCACCGAACAGGACCGCCCCGACGTCCTGACCCGGCGTGAAGAGTGGTTCGAGGATCAGCTCGACCTCGATCCCGACCGGTTGGTGTTCATCGACGAGACCTGGGCATCCACCAACATGGCCCGCCGCCACGGGCGTTGCCGGCGCAGCGAGCGGCTTCGGGTCGGCGTGCCGCATGGCCATGTGTGGACGCCCCCTCGGGCGCAAGCAAAATCTCGGGATAGTCCTTCGCGTGATCGGGTGCTGCCATGTGTCCGGCCTCTGATGCGGCGAAGCTGTGCCGCGGGCCCGTATGGGAGTACGAGGATCGAGACCACATCACTGGAACGCGCTCGAAGCGCTCGCCGTGCGCCTGGTTCTCTCGATCCCGCCTTACCGACGTTGCGCCATACCTATCCTTCGACCTTCACGCCTCCGACAGCCTCACACCCGTCGATCGCTTAAGCGGCGACGGCCGGAGCTCGGTAAACTCCTCCCTTTGTCAGCAGCGCCCAAGCGATGCGCGCGTTCTTGTTCGCCAACGCGACGATCACCAGCATCGGCGGTTTGCGGGCCAGCATCCGGCCGAGGCAGGAATCCGGCGGCACACCCTTGCGCTTTGCCCACCGCACTACGCCGCTAGCCGCGATGATAAGCAGGCGCCTGAGCGTCCGCTCGCCCATCCGCGATGTTCGCCCAAGGCGCTCTTTCCCGCCGGTCGATCTCTGCACGGGCGTAAGGCCAGTCCAGGCAGCAAAGTCCCGCCCCGATCGGAAGGTCTCGGGAGGCGGCGCCAACGCCTCGATGGCGGTGGCGATCAGAGGGCCAATGCCGGGCACTGTCATGAGCCGGCGGGTGACGTCATCGGCCTTGGCGCGAGCGGCAATCTCAGCATCGAGCGCGGCCGTCTGCTCCTGAAGATGGCGGAGCGCATCAACGAGCACGGCGAGGCAGGTGCGGGCCGGCTGCGGCAAAGCCGAGGCGGGATCTTCGATCTGTGCGATCAGCTTCTCGATGTGGAAAGGGCCTTGTGGTGCGATCAGCCCATACTCGGCCAGATGGCCGCGGATAGAGTTGATCAGTTGCGTGCGCTGGCCGACCAGCACGTCGCGAGTCCGAAAGATCACGGCAGAGGCCTGCTTGTCCTCACTCTTCACCGCCACGAAGCGCATGGTCGGGCGCTGCGCAGCCTCGCAGATCGCTTCGGCATCGGCTGCGTCGTTCTTCTGGCGCTTGACGAAGGGCTTCACATAGACCGGCGCGATCAGCCGGATGATGTGGCCAAGCTTGCCGATCTCGCGGCCCCAATAGTGCGCTCCGGGACAAGCCTCCATCGCCACCACGCACGGTGGCTGACCAGAAAAGAACGCGATCACCTGCTCGCGCCGCAGCTTCTTGCGAAAGACAGGCGCGCCGGCGGCATCAGCGCCGTGCGCCTGAAAGACGTTCTTGGCCAGATCCAGGCCGATGATGCTAACCTCCGTCACGGGCGCTCTCCTGTGGTGGCTCTGAAACACCACCACCTTGGCACGTTGATGCCGTCGGGGGGCGTCCACCCCATCACTGGAAGACAACGACCTTCGTCGGTGCGCTGACCCTTCGCGGTTTCATCGCTCCCTGGGTGCTCGACGGGCCGATCAACCGCGACGCCTTCGAGACCTATGTCCAAAAGGTCTTGGTCCCGGAACTGCGCCCCGGCAACATCGTCGTCATGGACAACCTGTCGAGCCACAAGGGGCCGCGCGTGCGTGAGATGATCGAGGCGGCCGGCGTGGACCTTCGCTACCTCCCGCCCAACAGTCCCGACTTCAACCCCATCGAGAACGCCTTCGCCAAGCTCAAGGCGCTGCTGAGAAAGGCCTCCGAGCGAACCATCGGCGGCCTCTGGGACACCATCGGCCGCATCATCGACCTCTTCCCGCCCGCCGAGTGCGCCAACTACTTCAGCGCGGCAGGGTACGACGCAACCTGATGGGATTCCGCTCTAGAGCGTCGCGCAGGCTATCGGGCGCTGAGCTACGTGAACGAGTAGCGGCGCCCGGCGGTTGTGCGGAGCGCCGTTGGGAAGTTTAAGCCTGATCGGATGAGATTGTGCTCGCCCTCGTTGCCTTTAGCGAAGGAGGTCCAGACCATGCCGCGTCTTTCAACTTCGTAGGCTCCAGCGAGAGCAGCGTCGCGGCAGTTTCCAGTGCATTGTTACGCGGATTAACCGCTTACAGCATTTTAGTATCCTGGATCCCTTCGCGGGGAGAGGGTCAGTTGTCGCTTCCCAAACTGGCCCTGAGCCGACCTTGGTTACGTCCGCTTTAGGTGAGATTGATTTCAGCGGCTCAGCTGCTTGGCGATGCTCGTCCAAGCGCCATACCACCCCTTAGAGACGCTTGAAGCATCCTTTGCTGGCTCATTGGGGTCGATTCCCGTGGCCGCGGCTGCTGGCTGCGGCGATGTTGTCCTGGAGGCGCCTGACCATCAGCCGCGTAATTGAGAGCCCGACTTGCGGGAACTCTACGAGCAGGGCCAGGAAAATCTCTTTCCGCAAACGCAACGTTGTCATGTCGCTGTGCGCAATTATTGTGGCTGAGCGCGGTTCACCGGTCACGATGCCTATTTCGCCGATGATGGCGTTCTGTCCGATGATCGAGGTGATCGTGGCACCATCAGCGGTCGCGATAAGCACGTCGGCGGTTCCCGAAAGTACGATATAGGCGGTGTCTGAGCTCTCACCCTGGCGACACATTAACTCGCCCGCTTTGAAGTTCACGCGCGTGCTTGTGAACGCCAGCAACCGCAGGCGCGGCGTGTCGATCCCGGCGAATAGGTCAACTGCCCTCAGCGCGCGCAGGTCCTCACTCTCCCGCAGGTTCAGCGCGGTAGGCGGCGTCTGTTCCACCACAAGCGCCTCGCCGGACGCCATCTTTGTGACCGATGCAACTCTAGCGTCGGCGAAGTCGACCCGCAGATCCACCCCCACGACATTGGCGACGTTGCGCCCCGTCACGATCAGGGTTCGCCCCGCCATTTCCGCCTGGATGCGCGCGAGCGTCTCTGCCGCCTCGATCTGCCCGAGAGCACTGAGCGCGTCGTTGAGAATCAGGACCTGGGGCTGCCGGATCAGGCTTCGGGCCAACGCCACCGCACCTCTCGCGGCTGGAAACAGGAGGCGCCCGCCATAGCCGGCTTGCTGGTCGAGCCCCAGTTCGAAAACCTGTTCGACCAGGCCGAGGTCGCTCAGCGCCTCGCGGATCGCCGCCATGATCCGCTCCTGCGCAGAGGATGCTTGCGGAACGATCGCGCCAAACAGGAGATTGTCCAGCAGCGGCGCCGCATCGCAGAATTGCAGCGGGTTGAAGAAGGCGACCAATCTGCGGAAGTCCGGGGTCGGCTCCCGATGAATGATCCCGCGCACCGTGACGATGTGTTGTTCGAGAGCCTCGTCGAGAAATCCGAGGCGATGACGCGGCTCGCAATAAAGCATTGCAAGTCCCGTCAACTGAGCGAGATCGGCCGCGCCGGCCCGACTGCCGGCAAGACGCACCAGAATCTCCCTGTAGGCTGGAAACGCATCTGCCGAGAAGAATGCAAACTGCTCGAAGAGCATATGGTCGGGCGGCAGGCCTTCGAAGATCTCCAGCATCGTCGCGGCAATGCGGCGTCCCAATTCGATCAGCGGCTCCGCCAGACGGGTCTGCTCGAGGACGTCGCCGACGAAAGCGTGGCCCGCCAGACGATCGACCGTCAGCGTTGGGTCGATCGGCCAACCGAACAGCAGATTCTCGGCGATCGAGCCGTTGCGGATATAGCGCTGCGGTTCGTAAGGCTCGATAGCGCCAGCGGCTCCGAGCGCGCCCAGCCTGTGTCGGATCCGCGCCCGGATGGCGGCGATGTCGCGCGCGATCGGGCCTGCGGCCGCGGGGCTGAGTCGGCGCGCCAGCCCGAAGCGAAAGACCAGATCGTCGAGCCCCGTCGTTCGCAGCGTCGAGATCAGTCGCCGCGTCAGCCCGGCCGCGTCGTCGCAACCAGCGAGCGAGAGATCGAGCGTCTCGGCGCTGGGATCTGTTTCTCCCGCCGGTGCATTGCCGCGATCGCCCGATGCCGGAACGCGGCGCAGACCATAGATGATGTTGTCCCGGAGACTACGGTCCATGATCGTCGCCTCAGGGCCGATATAGGCAATTGCACGCCGGCTTTCCTGCGCGTCGGGTCGCGTCCAGGCTTCCCCGGGAAGTGTCACGACGCCGGCATAGCTGGTGATGCGGCCACCTAGAACCTGCGCCAGCGTCGCCGCGCCCTCTCCGCTTCGGTCAGCTAGTAGGATACTCTGACCGAGCGGCAGCGTCAGCGACACACGGTCCAGCAGATGGTCGCCGGATGGGCCGACGACGCTCAAGCCTGTAATCTGGATCGCGCCGTCGGGATCGAGCCCGGCAGCCGGCGATGGCAAGGCCTGCGCCGAAGGCCCCTCCTTCTCGGGCTCGGCGAAGGCAAATTGATCTGCGACCTGCTGGAATTTTGCTTCCGCGTCGAGCCGTTGCTGATCCCAGTCGATCAGGTCCTTGATCGGTGGCGGCAGGTCGCGATAGGCGGCGATCACGGCGACCAATTGGCCGATGTCGAGCTGGCCCGTCAGTGCATAATAGCCACCGATGCTGTAAAACAGGAAGGGTGCCGCCTGCGCGATCAGGTTGTTGAGCAGCTTGACCGCGAATTTGCGGCCATAGAGCCGGTAGCGGATGCCGAACAGGGCTTCGAGCCTGCGCGCGATCTGGTCGCGTTCCAGCGCCTGCGTGCCGTGATTGGCGACCTCGCCCAGCGCCTCGACCACCTCGCCGATCTTGCCGGCCAATGCGCGCGACGCCAGTTGACGCTGCTTGGCGAGACGCAGTTGCTCATGGCGCAGGCGTGGAATGATAATGGCCTGCGTGAGCACCGTCGCCGCCGCTATCATCCCGAGCGGCAGACTCTGGAGAAGGATGAAGGCAAGAGCGGTGAGCGCCTGGCCGCCGCAGAAGAAGGGCTGCACGAACGCGTCGCCAACGAAACCGCCGATGGGCTCGACCTCATCCTTGATGATGGTCGCGGCTTCCGACGGCTTGATGTGCCGGGCGGCTTCGGGCGTGAGCCGGAGCAGGCTCGAAAAGAGATCGAAGCGCAGGCGTTGCAGCAGCCGCTCGCCGAGCGCGCCCTTGCGCATGTTGACGACGTATTTGAAGCCGCCATTGACCAACACAAGCAGCAGGAAGAAACCCGAAAGCGCTAATAGATAGCCAAGCCGATCGAGCGCAAAGCCATCGAGGATCAGCCGCTTGCTGCCAAGCCAGGTCGGCAGGGAGAAATCAAACCGCAGCAGTTGCGCGGTTGCCTGTCCGTCGCGAAAGGCTCGTCCCTGGATCGCGTCGGATACGATGTATTTCGGCAGTTCGAGCGACAGATAGTAGAACGGCAGAGAGGCAAGCACGATAGTCAGGATGCGGGCCTGCTCGCCGCGGCTGTTGCGCCAGATATAGCCGAACAGCGGGCTCATCGGCTGCGCTGCATCGAAGCAGCGTGAGCCAGCGCCGATTGCTCGACGGGATTACCGCAGAAGCGAGACATGGATCGCTGCCAGGCAGGCCGCATAGAAAACCCCGGCCGTGAGCACGGCCACACGGAACCGTCGCCCCTTGATCGAACGGATCCGCGTCAGCGCCAGGACCTCTTGTGCAAGCTCGTTCTCGATCTCCATTTCCTCGACGCGCAGGCGATAGGACGTCGCGTCGAGTCTCTCATCCAATCGCGGATAGAAAGCACCTTTGCGCTGCTTCGCGGCGCCTGATGCAGCCACAGGCCAAAGCACATGCAGGAAGCAGCCGATGGCGACGACGTAGAGCGAGCCGCAGCCCGCCATGAGGGGCTTTGCGGAATCGCCGGCGACGTCGCTGATGATGGACAGCAACGGCCCGAAGGAGAGCACGAAAGCCGCAAGCGCGATCTGCGCCTTCGCGTCGAAGGAACGGATGCCAGCTTCCGCGAAAGCAACCGCGCTTCTGAGGAACTCAACCCGCTCACGGCGCATCGCGTCGGTCTCCGGCGTTGGCGCGAAGTCCGTCATCATGCCAACTCGCTGGCCGGTGCGACCCGACCACGAACGTCATGCACGAGCACAGGGCGCGTGATGCCTTTGAGCGTAATGCCACCAACCGGACTCAGCGCGAAGCTGCCCTCCACGGCTGCTGCAATGCGCTCGCTGACAAGGATCTGACCGTCTGCCGCCTCGGCGCACAGCCGGGCGGCGAGATTGGTCACCGTGCCGATAGCCGCGTAGTCCATGCGGTCGGCAAATCCGATGCGGCCGAGCGTGGCGAAGCCCTGGGCGATACCGATGCCGCAACCCAGAACGTATCCGCGCCGGCGCCAGCGCGTCGACAGCTCGCGCATCGCCTCGCGGATGGCGTCGGCGAGGTTCACGGCCCGAAGCTCGGGGTCTGCGCACGGCACGGGATCGTTGAAGAACACCATGATGCCGTCGCCGGCGAAATGGTCGAGCGTTCCCTCGAAGCGCCGGACCAGCGGGCCGAGTGCGGCGTGATAGTCGCCGAGCACCCGCATTACCTCCTCTGGCTCGGCCGCCTCGGTGAAGGCGGTGAACCCGCGCAGATCGCAGAACAGGACGGCAATGTCCCGTCGATGGCTATCGAGCAGCGACTCCGCACCTTCGGCGAGGACGATGCCGACGATCTCCGGAGGCAGGAAGCGCTTCAACCGGCCGACGCGCTCGATTTCGCCGACCTGCGCGGCGACGCGTTGCTCCAACGTCGCGTTGATGTCGGCCAATTCGCTCGCCTGCTGTCGGACCTGATCGGTCAAAGACTTGATGCGTAGCATCGCGCGCACACGGGCGAGCAGCGCTGCGTGGTCGAAGGGTTTCGTCAGGTAGTCGTCGGCTCCCGCGTCGAGCCCGCGCACGACCTCGGCAAGATCCGATTTGGCAGTGAGCAGGATCACCGGGATGAAGGGCAGCGAAGGATCGGCCTTCAGGCGCCGGACTGTCTCGAGCCCGTCGAGTTTTGGCATCATCACGTCCAGCAGCAGCAGATCGGGTCGCAGCTGGGCGGTTTTCAGCAGCGCTTCCTCCCCATCGGCGGCAGACTCAACCAGATATCCCTGGCTTTCGAGCCTCAAGCGCGCGATTTCGATGTTGTCGGGCACATCATCGACCACGAGGATGAGGGGCCTGTTGCGCATCGGCTGGCTCAGCCTAGGAAGCGGCGCACATGCGCCAGGAGTTCGCGGGGGCTGAACGGTTTCGAGAGATAGTCGTCGCAACCGGCGGCACGCGCCTTCAGCTCGTCGCCGCTGAGCGCGTAGGACGTGACCGCGATGATCGGGATCGCGGCCGTCGCCGGGTCGGCCTTGATGCGCCTGGTGGTGTCGTAGCCGTCAAGCTTCGGCAACTGGATGTCCATCAGGATGAGGTCAGGGCTGACGGTGCTCGCCATCTCGACGCCCTGCAGGCCATCGACCGCTTCATGGCATTCGTAACCGCTGCTGGTCAGAAGGTCGCGCATGATCTGCCGGTTGTCGAGCGTATCTTCAACAATCAGAATGCGTTTCGTCATGCTGCTTCCTCGAGAGGCTCTGCATCTACAGGGACGACGAGCGTGAAGACCGAACCGACGCCAAGTTCCGACGATAAGGAGATGTCGCCACCGTGTAGCCTGGCGATGCGACGGGAAATTGCGAGGCCGAGGCCGGTGCCCCCCTTGTTGCGCGTGCTCGAATTGTCGACCTGCTTGAACTCCTCGAAGATCGCGGCCTGGTCCTCCGTGGCGATGCCCGAACCTGTGTCAGCGACGGCGACGTGAAAGCGCCGGTCGTCGAACCGGCAGGTCAGCGTTACGCCGCCACGTTCCGTGAACTTGATTGAATTGCCCACGAGATTGAGCAGCACTTGCGCGAGCCGCTGCGTGTCCCCCAGACCGGCCGGCAAGCCCTCGGCGACATCGACCGCAAGAGACAGGCCCTTGGCCGTGGCGAGCGGCTCGGCCGAAGCGACAGCCGCATCGACGAGCGTCCGCATGGTGTAGCGTTCGAGGCGCAGTTCGAACTGGCCCGCCTCGATTTTGGACAGGTCGAGCACGTCGTTGATGAGTCCAAGCAAATGCTTGCCGTTCGCCTGGATGCGCGCCAACACCTCGCGCGGCTTGTCTGGAAGGTCGCCATAGATGCCGTCGGCCATTAGTTCGGCATAGCCTAGGATGGCGTTGAGGGGCGTGCGCAGCTCATGGCTCATATTGGCTAGGAACTGCGATTTATGCTGGCTGGCGACCTCCAATTGACGTCCCTTCTCCTCAATCTCACGAAACAGGCGAGCATTCTGGATGGCGATGGCGGACTGCGTCGCGAAGGCCTCCATCGCCTCCACCACGGATGGCTCGAAGGCGCCGGCGGCGCGGCGCTGCAGAACGAGCATGCCGTGCACGCGCTCACCGAAGACGAGCGGTGTCACCAGCACCGCCCGGAAGCCGGCCGCGAGCGTGCGGTCGCGCACCGGGAAGGGCGGCAAGGTGGCCATGTCGGGAATCTGAATGGTTTCGCGGCTTGCGAGGGCATTACCGATCGCCATGCGACTGCTGAACGTGTCCCGAGCTATCTCGTCGGGAAAATGGTCGCCGCCCGTCATGCCGGCCAGCCAGAAGGCCTCCGACGATCGGCGATAGCGATAGATCGCGCCAGCCTCGGCCCCGGCGAGACCGACGGCGTGGGTCACGATGGTGTCGAGGACCAGCCTGAGGTCGAGCGTGGATGAGACAGCGCGGCCGACCTCGGCAAGCGCCCGAAGCTCGCCAATGGATCGCGCCAGTTCCTGCGTGCGCGCTTCGACCTTGGCCTCGAGCCCGGCATAGCTCTCCTGAAGCTGGGCGCCCATGGCGTTGAAGTTTTTCGCCAGTGCGGCGATCTCGGCGCCCGAACCCTGGCGCGGCTCGACGCGATGCGCGAGGTCGCCCGCGCCGAGCCTGGCGGCGCTCGCCGAGAGTTCCTGGATTGGCACCACCATGCGGCGCGCCAGCGCGTAGGCGGCTAAAGCCGCGACGACAAGGCCGACTGCGAGCAAGCCAAGATTGCGCAGCAGCGCAGCGTACAGCGGCGCCAGCGCCTCGCGCGCGGGCTGCTCGACGAAGACGGCCCATTTCAGTTTCGGGATCGTGGCGTAGGCGGCCAGGACGGCGCGGTGCTGGAGGTCATGGCCCGACACGACGGCGCCTTCAGCGGAATCGGGCCGTCCCTCGATCCTCGCCAGTGCCACCCGCACCTGCGGCGCCGTCGATAGATCGCTGTTCCTGAGAACCTGGCTGATGTCGGGATGCGCGATTAGTCGGCCCTTGCCATCGACGGCGTAGGCGTAGCCCGTTTCGCCGATCCGGATGGTGTTCACGACATCCCAGATCAGCTTGAGGTTGACCTCTGCGATGGTGACGCCGGGCTGGCGGCCGCCGCGCGCGACCGACAGGCTCAGGAACGGCTCTGATTCTTTGCGGAAATAGACCGGACTGAAGCGCACCCGGCTGGCCAGCGCCTCGGTGAAGCGCGGATCCGCTGAGTAGTCCTGCCCAGAGCCGACTACGTCGACCGAGAGCCGGGACACCTTGAGCTGCTCCTTGCCCTCGCGGTCGAGCTGCACCAGCTCCGAGATCGCCGGCACCTGGCGCAGCAGACGGATATAATCGAGCCGGCGCTGTTCGACCGAGCCGAAATCCCATTGCACATGGGTCGTCCAGCCGATCTGCCGCTCGATCTCGGCGATGAACTCGGCGATGCGCTGGGCGGCTGCATCGGCCTTGTCGTCCTGCAGGCGCGCCGCCGCCTCGCTTGCCTGACGGTAGGACAGCCAGGCGTTGAGGCCAGATGTCAAAGTCAGGAGCACGCCGACCAGCGCGATCAGCCAGAGCATGTAGCGCCTGGCGAGGCTACGCGGCTCCTGTGGCGCCGCGGTGTCAATATTGGCCGCTCCGGCGATGGCGTCCTTCATTCGATGACCCGGTCAGCTTGCAGCATGATGGCGGTCGGTAGGACCAGATGCAACCGCCGCGCAGTCTCCTGATTGATCACGAACTCAATCTTGGTCGGACGTTGAATCGGCAGGTCGCCTGCCTTCTCGCCCTTCAGGATGCGATCGACATAGAGGGCGGCGCGACGGAAAAGGTCGTGGAAATCGGGTCCATAGCTCATCAGCGCGCCGCCCTCGGGCCAGGAAGTTTGTTCGCCGCAAACGGCGATGCCGCGCGCCATGCCGGCGGCGGCCGTAGCGGCGATCACCGCCGAAGTGAGGAAATCGCGCACTACAACGAGCGCCTGCCCGCCGCCCGCCGCGAGGCCCCCGACGAGCGCGCCGACTTCCGCCTCTGCGCTCGTCGACAGAGGCAACGACACGGCGCGCAAGCCCTGATTTTCCGCCTGTGCCCTGGCCTGCTCGCCCCACCGCTTGAAGGTCGGATCGATGCCATTGTGCAGGACGCCGATCAGCGAGAGCCCCGGAATGGTTTCCTTCAGCACTTCGATCCGCTTGGCAGCGAGTTCGTCGCCGAAATCGGCGAAGCCAGTGACTGTACCGCCTGGCCGGGCCAGACTCGCGAAAAGTTGCGGATCGCTCGGCGGCAGCCCCATCGAGACGACGGGCAACGTCGTCCGGCGCCGCAGCGCCCGCGTGGCGGCCTGGCCGGGCGCGACGACCACGGTCGCCCGCGCCGCCACCATCTCTGCCATGAACTCCTCCGCCAGCGCCATGTCGCCGGCGGCGTGGCGTGCGAGGATTACGATGTTGCGGCCATCCTCGCGGCCCAAGCTCGCGAGACCGCTCCGCAACGCATCGAGCGCGGCGCGATCGCCGTCCGGCGTCGAAAGCCCGAGATAACCGACGACCGGCGGCGACTGTGCTTGCGCGAGTCGCATCGCCCCAGCCGCGAGGCCGCCGGCCAGGAAGGCGCGCCGACAGATCATTCGATCACCTCGTCGGCTTGTGCCGCGAGCGCCCTCGGCATGTCGAGGCCGAGCGAGGCGGCCGCCTTGGCATTGATAGCGAGCCGGAACTGGGTAGGTTGTTCGACCGGCACATCGCCGGGCTTGGCGCCGTCGAGGAATCTCGCTGCCATCCGCGCGATCTGTGCAAAACGGTTGACGGCGCCGTAGCTCATCAGCCCGCCGGCATCGACGCCGTCGCGGACGGCATAGATCGCCGGCAGGCGCTGGGCCGCTGCGAAAGCGACGATACGCGGCAGGCCAAAATAGGTCGGGCCGTCATTGGAAACCATTAGCCCTTGTACCGCGCCGTCTGCGATTGCGGCGAACGCGGCCTCCAACTCCCCCAGCGTGTCGAGGCGCGCGGGCAGGATCGAGACTCTCGGCGGAAGCGGCACCGCGTGGAACTGGTCAAGCCGCCTCGACGAGGCGATGAAGGCGATGCGGTATGCCGCCGGCGCCATCTCGCGCAGCAACTGCAGCCGCTTGCCGTCGAATTCCGGCCCCGTCGCTTCGGTGATCCCCGTGAGATTGCCGCCGGGGCGCGCCAGGCTTGCGACCAGCCCGCTGGCGACCGGATCATCGACGAGGTTGGCGACGATCGGGATCGTCCGCGTGGCGCCGCGGGCTGCGTCGATGAGCCAGCGCTCGCCGCCTACGGCGATCACGTCGGGCGCGCGTGCGAGCACCTCGGCCAGGATCGCGCGCGCGCGTCCCGGATCACCTTCGGCCGAACGCCGCTCAATCGTAACGTTAGAGCCGTCGATCCAGCCAGCTTCCGCCAGGCCTTCAACGAAACTGCGCACGAACGCAGCCTTTGGTGCAGCGCCGATGATGGCGTTTGCTGGCGCGGTGCCGAGCACTAACACGACCTGCGGCAGGCGACGGGTTTGTGCCGCGAGCGGGATGACGGCAGACCCCAAGGCGCCGCCGAGAAGCATCAAGGTGTACCTGCGCGCTATCATTCGATCACCTCGTCGGCTCTGGCAAGAATCGACGGCGGCAGGTCGAGACCGATGAGTTTCGCGGTATGCAGGTTCAACACCAGCCGGAAAGCGTCGCCGTTCTCGACCGGCAGAACGGCCGGCCGTTCCCCGCGCAGCACCCGGTCCGCCAGCCGCGCGGCCTGGCGATAGAGCGCGATGTTCTCGACGCCGTAACAGGCGAGGCCGCCGCTCAACACATGGTAACGAAAGGCGAAAACGCTGGGCATCCGGGCCGCATTCGCCTCGGCGATGAAGATGTCGCGGTTGGCCGCACCGAGCGGGCCCGGCAGGAGAATGACGCCGCCGCCCGGCGACGCGCCGAAGTAGCGCGTCTGGTCCCCTAGCGCTTGAGCGGTGCGAACGGGGATCGGCGAGATGCGCATGTCAAAACCCAACGCTACGGACCCTGCCGCCTCGACATAGCCCTCATTGGCAGGGTTGCTGGGATCGAAGAAGATTCCGACACGATCCACGTTCGGGCTGAGTTGCCGCAGCAGTTCCACCCATTTAGCGCCGACCGTAAAGTCGTGCTGGGTCACGCCGGTGATGTTGCCTCCCGGCCGCGCCAGGCTCGCAACGACGCCGAGGCCGACCGGATCGGTTACCTGCGCGAAGATAATCGGCACGGTTGTGGTCGCATCCTTGAGGGCCACCAATGCCGTCGTCGCGCTGGCGAGAATCGCGGCGGGAGCGAGCGCGGCCAGCTCGCGGGCCGACCGTTGCAACCGCCCGGCATCTCCGTTCGACCAGCGTATATCGAATTCCAAGTTCACGCCTTGGATCCATCCGAGCATCCGCAGGCCGTCCCGGAAGGCGTTCAGCCGGGCCTGCCCTTCTGGATCGTCGGCTGACTGGGACAGCAGAGCGCCGACCAGCCGGCGGCCTGTGGAAGGCTGTGCGATCGCTCCCGACGGGACGCCGGTCATGGCGAGGAGCGCAAGAGCGCGACGACGGTTGACGATACTCATTCGATCACCTCGTCGGCACGGGCGAGGACGGCAGGCGGGATCGAAAGACCCAAGCTTCTCGCCGTCTTTAGGTTGATGGCGATTTCGAAACGGTCATTACGTACGACCGGCAGAACGGCCGGATTCTCGCCTTTCAAAATCCGGCCGACATAGCGCCCACCCTGACGGTATGCATCGAGCAGGCTCGCACCCACGCTGACGAGCGCGCCGGCCTCCACGAATTCTCGCTGATGATGAATGGTGACGAGACGGTGCTTGGCGGCCAGCGCCGCAGTCGCCTGCCGCCGGCTTACAAACCAGCCTTCAGCGCCGACGATAACGCCGCCGACGCCAAGCCCCGCGAACCGTGCGAACGCGGCGTCCAGTTCGTCCTCGTTGGCGATGTGCAATGTCGTCATCGCGACCCGCGCCTCGCGGGCCGCCGCGACAATCTCGATTTCCATGCTGCGCAGTCCTGGGTTGGCGGCATTAAGCACCGCCCCGAATTCGGTCGAGTTCGGCGAGAGTTCGCGAAGCATTTCGAGATGCTTGGGCGCGAGTGCGCCTGCCTGCACCTGCGCGCCGGTGACGTTGCGGCCCGGACGGGCGAGCGTCTCAACGAGCCCCAGCGCGACGGGATCCTGTCCGATGGCGAAGACCACGGGAATGCTCGCGGTCGCCTCCTTCGCGGCCTGAGCCGACGCCGAGCTCCCGGCGGCGAAAAGCACGTCCACGGCCGACTCGACGAGTTCCCTCGCCATGAGCGCGAGGCGCTCATAGCCATCTGACCATCGGTAATCGATGCGGACATCGCGCCCCTCGACGTAACCGGTTTCAGCGAGCCCGCGCTGAAACGATTGCACCACACCGGCTGCATCGGCCGGCGTCCGGCTGTTAAGGAAGCCGATAACCGGCGGCAGCCGCGTCTGTGCGTCCGCTGCAGTGACCATCCATAGGCCGGCGGCCGCGCCTCCCAACGCACGTCGCGTCAGATCGGCGCTCATTCGATCACCTCGTCGGCGCGGGCGATCAGCGAAGCAGGGATGTCGATGCCGAGTGTCTTCGCCGTCCGCAGGTTGATTACCGTCGTGAACGTGGTCGGTCGCTCAACCGGCAAGTCGGCGGGTCTCACCCCCTTCAGGATACGATCGACATAGACGGCCGCCCGTAGCGCGAGGGCTGGATAGCTGGCTCCGAGCGAGAACAGTCCGCCCGCACGGGGAAGCGCGTCGAAGGTGCCGATCGCCCCGATTCCCCTCGTCGCAAGCGCGGCGAGCGCATGGTCGATCGGCGGTTGGTTAAAGGCGGGATCGGAGGTGACCAGCAAGCCGTCGGCTCGCCATGCCTGCAGCGCGGCTCCGGCCATCTCCACCGTCGCGACGTCATGGGCCTCGACGCGCGTCACGTCACGCGCGCGATTGGGCAATAGCTCTACAAGGGAAGAGGGGAAATCCCGGTAGGCCTGACTGAATGGATTGACGAGGACGCCGATCCTGCGCTGTCCGGGCTGCATCTCCTCGTAAAGCTCGATGCATTTCGCATGCTGCTCCACCGAGACGAGGCTAAGACCAGTGAGATTGCGAGCGGGACGGGACAGATTGCCGGCATAGGCGAGGATCGCCTCCTCGCTCGCCGCCCCGACCACGATCGGGATGCTCGCCGTTGCCTCGGCGGCGGCGCGGCTGCCCGTGCCGCCATGCGTCAGGATGACGTCCGGCTTCAACATCACCAGTTGAGCAGCCAAGCTCGGCAGGCGCTCGAACTGATTGTCGGCCTGCCTCACGGCGATGTCGATCGTCCGGCCCTCGACCCAGCCGAGCGCGGCGAGCGCCCGACGCAGCGGGCCGGACCACTCGTATCCGGCGCCCGCGCGCTCGTTGCCGGTGAGCAGCACACCGAGCAGAGGCCGTCGCGGCTGGGCCTCGGCTGCGATCGTCAGAGGCACGGCGGCCGCTCCCGCGAGAAATGTGCGCCGGCCAATCATTCGATCAACTCATCGGCTTGGACGATCAGCGTCGATGGGACAGCCAGCCCCAGCGCCTTCGCCGTCTTCAGGTTGATGACAAGCTCGAACCTGACGGGCTGCACCACGGGCAGGTCGGCCGGCCTCTCGCCCTTCAGGATGCGGCCCACATAGACGCCGGCCTGACGATTGCTGTCGGCGAGGTCCGGGCCGTAGCTCATCAGGCCGCCGGCATCGACATAGTCGCGCAGGTGATAGTTGGCGGGCAGCGTGCGCCGCGCCGCCTCGGCCGCGATCAGCGTCCGTTCACTGTTGAAGAAGGGGTCGCCACCTAGAAACAGCGCTTCGGCGCCCCATCCCTCGGCATCCGCGAAGGCGGTGACGATCCCCGCCGCCGTACTCGCCGATACGACGCGCGTTTCAAGGCCCAGCCGCGTGCTCACGGCGACGGCCTCGCGGATCGCGGGCTCCATCGTGTCCCGGTTGGCGGGATTGACCAGCACCGCAATGCGCCTGGCCGCCGGCAGAAGTTCTTGCAGCAGCGCGAAACGCTTCGGGATCAGTTCGGTCACCAGGAACGTCACGCCGGTCACGTTCCCGCCCGGCCGATTCAGGCTACGCACTAGGCCGATGCGCACGGGGTCGGCGGGAATCGCAAACACGATCGGGATGGTCGTCGTCGCGCGCTGCGCCGCGAGTGCGGCCGCGGTCCCTGTCGTCGCAACCGCTGCGACCCTGCGCCCGATCAGATCCGCCAGCAGCTCGGGGATGCGCTCGTTGCCGTCGCCTGCGTCGCGATACTCGATGGCGACGTTCCGCCCTTCCACGAACCCTTCCGACGCCAGGCCGTCACGGAACGCCGCGAGCCAGCGCTGCCGCACGCTGAGCGATAGGCCGATATAGCCCACGACCGGCCGCGTGGGCTGCTGCCCGCGCGAAGGGGACGCCGCGACAGCGGCGGTCGCCCCCGCCAGAAAGGTGCGCCGCCGGATCATTCGATCACCTCGTCGGCACGGGCCATGAGGTCCGACGGAACGGTCAGCCCGAGCGCTCTGGCGGCGTTCAGGTTGACCACCATTTCGAATCTCGTTGGATACTGCACGGGCAGGTCGCCGGGCTTTTCGCCACGCAGGATAAGGTTCGCATAGCCGGCGGCACTACGGTAGAGATCGCTGATATCGACGCCTAGCGAGATCAACCCGCCGACATCGACGAAGTGGCGGAACGGATAGACCGCTGGCAAGCGCAACCGTGCGGCCGCCGTCACGATTCTGACGCGGTGGGTCGAGGTGAGAAGGTCGGGCTGCACGATCAAACCGGCCTTGGCTCTGGCGAAACCGGCGAGCGCAGCGTCGACGCTATCGGCGTCGCGGAAGGGCGCGGCCTCCAGCGCCATGCCAAGCGGCCGAACTGCGGCTTCGACCGCCGAAAGGAAACGCGCAGACGAAGGGCTTGCCGGATTATATAGGAAGACGGCGCGCTGGAGGGCCGGTTCGAGCGCAGTCAGCATCTCGAGCCATTTGCCGGCGTTGTCGAACTCGTAGTTGACGAAGCCGGTCAACAGCCCGCCTGGCCGGCTCAAATTCGACACTAGGCCTTGGCCGACCGGGTCGCTGATCATGACGAACACGACCGGCAGGCCCCGCGTCGCCTCGCGGCTGGCCAACAGTGTCGGCGTGCCGTTCACCACCGCGACGTCGGGTGACAGCGCGACGAGTTCGGCGGCGTTGCGGGCGGCGCGCTCCAGATCGCCGCCTGCCCAGCGGATGTCGATGCGCAGGTTGCGGCCCTCGACCCAGCCGAGACGGGCGAGTTCCGTCCTGAAGACCTCGATCCGCCGCTGGAAGTCAGGATCGCTCTCGGCGACCGACATCATCAGCGCGACGCGGCGCACGCGCTCCTGCGCGCGCGCTGGAGCCGCGAGGCAGCCCGCGCCAGCCAGAAAGCCGAGCAATTCCCTTCGCCCGATCATTCGATCACCTCGTCGGCGCGGGCGAGCATCGCCTCGGGGATGGTCAGTCCGAGTTCGCGCGCCACCTTCATGTTGATGACAAGCTGCAGTCGGGTCGGCGCGATAATTGGCAGATCGCCCGCCTTGGCGCCCCGCAAAACCCGGGCGGCGTAGTCCGCCGCCAGGCCGACCAGATCGTCGAGGACGAAGCCGTAGCTCGCCAGGCAGCCGGCTTCAGCCATCTCGCGCCATTCGCAGATGCCGGCCAGGCGATGGCGGCGCAGCAGATCGACAATGAACTGACGGTTCTGCGCGAGCAGCGGCGCGTTGCCGACATTGATGGCGGCCACCCGGCCGGCCGCGCGGGCGAAAGCCGCCTCTATGCCGGCGGCGTTCGACACGGGATGGCTGTCGAGCATCAAGCCAAGCTTGGCCGCTGTTGCGCGCGGTGCGACGTCGTCGGGGGTGACGCTGGCGTCATAAACAAAGGCGGCGCTGCGGGCGGAGGGGAGAAGCTCGCGTAAAACTTCCAGCTTCTTGAGGTCGAGCTCGGGCGCGGAGATATTGACGCCGGTCACATTGCCGCCGGGCCGGGCGGTGCTCTGAGCGAAACCGAGGCTGACAAGGTCGCCGGTTCCAACGACGGGGATATCTTTTGTCTCGGCAAGCATGGCGCGCACCGCCACCGAGCCGAAGGCGATCACGAGCGACGCCCGCTCCTGCACGAGTTCGCGCGCAAGCGCGGGAAAGCGGGCGTTATCGCCGCCAGTGTTCTTCAGCGTCAGGCGATAGTCGCGACCGTCGCGCAAGCCATGTCGGGCAAGCGCGATCCGCAGCGATCCGCCGGGCGGTTGCTCCGCAGCGTTGGTGCGCAGCCAGCCGATCAGCGGCGGCGCGGCCGGCTGGGCGAGCGCGACGGGCGACAGGCAGAGCGCGGCGGCGCCGGCCAGGAGACGGCGGCGATTCATTCGATCACCTCGTCGGCGCGGGCGAGCATTGCCTCGGGGATGGTCAGTCCGAGTTCGCGCGCCACCTTCATATTGATGACCAATTGCAACCGGGTTGGCGCAGTGATGGGAAGATCGGCCGGCTTTGCCCCGCGCAGGATACGCGCGGCATAGTCAGCCGCTAGGCCGACCAGATCGTCATAAGCGAAGCCGTAGCTCGCGAGGCAGCCCGCCTCCGCCATCTCGCGCCATTCGCACACGCCGGCCAAACGATGGCGACGCAATTGATCGACCACGAGCTGGCGGTTCTGCGCGATCATGGGACCATTGCCAACATTGAGGACGGGCGCGCCAATTGCCGCTTGCGCAAAGGCGACCTCCAAGCCAGAGACGTTCGAGACGGGATAGGTCTCCAGCGCCAGACCGAGTTTGGCCGCCGTCGAACGCGGCGCTACATCGTCGCGCGTCACGCTGGCGTCGTAGATGAAGGCGGCGCGGCGGGCGTCGGGAAGAAGCTCGCGCAGGATCTCGAACTTTTTCAGGTCGAGTTCGTTCGCAAGGATGTTGACCCCCGTTACGTTGCCGCCGGGCCGTGGCAGGCTCCGAGCCAGGCCGAAGCCGACGAGATCGCCCGTGCCGACGACGGGTGTGTCTTTGGCCTCCGCCAGCACGGCTTGCGCCGCCAGCGCTCCGAAGGCCACGACGATCGCCGCCCGCTCCTGCGCAAGCTCGCGCGCAAGCGCAGGAAATAGCGCGTTGTCGCCACCGGTGTTTTTCAACGACAGGCGGTAGTCGCGTCCCTCCTCCAATCCATGACGGGCAAGCGAGCGCCGTAGGGACTCGCCCGGCGGCTGCTCGACGGCGTTGGTACGCAACCATCCGATCAGCGGCGGCGAAGCGGGTTGCGCCAGCGCGGCGGGCGACAGGCAAAGCGCGGCGGCGCCGGCGAGGAGACGGCGGCGATTCATGCCGTCATCTTGTCGGCTGGCGGCATCGCCGTTGCTGAGGCGCGCGATGCGAAAGGACCGGCCTGAGATCGATGCATCAAGCACCCCCTTCCAACCCGCCGCCGCGCGGCGCTTTGGCCCACTCAACCTGGCAGTGACGGTCGGCGAGATCAGGACCTCGCTGACAGCCCACCCTCGCCATTGTCGCCATGGCTGTCAGTGCGTTTTCGCACGCCTTGTTCGAGGGGTTGGCCACGCTCCATCGCAGCGCAGCTTTCAATCCTGCATGGCCGAAACGAGCCCGTATTCTAGTATCTGCGGCTGGCGGATGATCAGTGCTCCGCGTGTGCGGGCGAGCGTGCCCTCTCGGATCAATCGGGCGATCTCGCGCGAAACAGGCTCCCGCCTAGCGCCGACGCGTGCGGCAAGTATCTGTTGGAGCGGCGGTGGCGATATGACGCGTTCGCCCAGCGGTCCGGGCGGCCCTGCCGCTCGCAACAGTTCGGCATGCAGACGATGCCGGATGTCGAGGTGGCTGAGCTCGAACAGGCGTTGCGTCAGTTCACGGATGCGGACGACCATAACCTGCATGATCTCCTTGGCCAGTTCAGGCGCCTCGGCAAGAATCTGCATGAAGGCTCTGCCCGGCAACTTGCAGAATCGCGTGCGGACCAGCGCCGTCACGCAAGCCGAACGCGGTGCGCCATCGATAGCGGCCATTTCGCCGAAGAAGGAGCCGGCGGCGATATCGGTGAGGATCAATTCCTGTCCGCCCGGCGTTCGGACGACGACACGCACTCGTCCCGACAGGATGAAAAAAACGTCGCTCGTCAGGTCCTTGAAGTCGAGGATCAGCTTGCCCGGGTTGGCTGTCATCCAGACCGCTTGCGATCCGTATGCCTCCGCAACCGACGGCTCGATGTGGCGAAACAAAGGGATATCGGTCAGATCGTCAAGTTGGCGCGGCCGACGCGCATGGGTCACTTGATTCTCCAGGATACGGTTCCAAGCGGTTGCCGCTTAAGCTGATCGTCATTGTTCCGGCTAGAGCGATGCAGTCGCCCGCAGTGCCATCGCGTGAAGATTTTGACTTGGCTGGTCGAACGGCTGCCACCGTTGTCGCTGAAACACATCATCGTCGATCAGCGCGAAGCTTTCCAGCCTTATGTCGCATACCCGCAAGACGGCTTGTTCGCCGGTCTGCCTGGGCCGGGTGGCGTCAAATTGGCTTTCCGCGCAACGCGTTCCAACCGTAACGATCGACAAGCGGGGTAGGCGACGCGGATCCTCGCACAGTTGTGTGATGAAGATCGGGTTCAGGGCGGAGTCGTGAGTTCGGCTTGTGGCGCAATGCTCTCTCGTCGGGTGCGGCCCGCATTGTCGATCCAATCGCACCGCTGTGGATCGCGGGTTGAGCCGGGCAAGTTTGCCTATAGTCGGGATACCACGGCAACGTTGGCGCTGTGCGGGAATCTGAGCGACGAGCCGTCAAAGCAGGCGCCAAACTCGTCTATGATGGTGCTCCTGAGTTGTTGCCGCGTTGCGCTTTCGAGCGTTCCGATTTTGTCGGCAACCGGGGTTGCCTTCATCATGCCGTCCACGAAGCCAACAGCGTCCTCGGCGAAAAGATTTAGAACGACTTTGTCGACCCGGACTGGTGAGAAACCGGCATCGGCAAACAAGGATTCCGTCTCACCCGCGTCTGCAAACGCACAGACAGCACGAATTGGTGCCGCAGCTCCATCGCCAAAGTATTGGCTGAATGCGGTAGCCTGCGCCTGCATCAACGGATTTTCCGACAGTCCTCGTGCAGTGCAAAAAATAGCGCGACCACCGGGTTTCAGAACCCGCAGGCATTCCATTGCAGAGCCTCGCCTGTCAGGGAAAAACTGCAATCCCTGCTGGCAGATTACCGCGTCAAAGCTTTGATCGTCGAAAGGAAGCGCCTGCGCGTCGGCGTGGCAAAACGATAGCTGGGTGCCGTTGGCATGCTTTTCCGCCACGGCAAGCATCGCGGCGTTGATATCGCCGCCTGTGGCCATCACTCCGCTTGCGGAGGCCATTCGCGCAACAATTCCGGTTCCGCAGGCCAGATCCAGCAATTTCATATTTGGACCCAAGGCGGCGCGGGCTAGCAGATCTCGTGCCCAAGGCACGAATATCACAGGCACCAGGAACTCCTCGTATCGCTCCGCGATGTTGCCGCTGAGCTGCCATTCAGTGTTGAGCATGAGAGTTCCCTCCGCGGTGAGCCTCGGCATACAGGCAGTGCCGAGCTTGGAGTAGATTGCGTCGTGGCGCCGCACCGCGTCGCGAAGCGGATCGGAAAAAGTTGCGAAATCGCATCGCCCGGGTGAAATTCTGGGAATGTCGCCGGTCCAATACCTCGGCCCCTATCAGATCGATCCTGTCGCGAAGCTGCTTCTACGTGCCGGCACGCCGGTCGCGCTCGGGCCTCGCGCCGTGGCGGTACTGCAAGCGTTGGTCGCGCGAGCAGGTCTACTCGTCACAAAAGAGGAACTGTTTCGCGCGGCTTGGCCGGGTCTCTCGGTCGAGGACAGTAACCTCACGGTGCAAGTCGCCGCCCTCCGACGGGCGCTGGCGAATGGGGAGTCGGATCGCTGGATCGAGACGCTGCCGCGGCGCGGCTACCGCTACGTGGGTCCGATTGCTTCCTCGCCCATCGCCGTCCTCCCGCACCCCGAAAAGCCGTCGGTCGCGGTCCTGCCCTTCACGGATATGACTGGAGACGGGGATCCGGACCACCTTGGGGACGGCGTAGTCGAGGAGATCATCACGGCCCTGTCACGCTTTTCGCAGATCATTGTCACCGCTAGGAACTCGAGCTTCTCGTTCAAGACCAAGGAGGTCGACACCCGTGAGGTCGGCCGCGCCCTCGGCGTTCGGTATGTCCTGACGGGCAGCATCCGACGATCAGGCGGACGCCTCCGCATCACCGGACAACTGATCGAGGCGGCGACCGGCAGGAACCTCTGGTCAGACCGCTTTGATGGCGGCACGCAAGACATCTTCGACCTGCAGGACCAGGTGACGGCGGGCGTCATCGGGGCCATCGAGCCTACGATCCGGCAGGCGGAGATCGAACGATGCCGACGCAAACGCCCCGAAGACCTGGACGCTTACGACTGCGTGATGCGCGCGATGCCGGCATTCTGGTCGGCGGACGCTGCGGCCAGAATGGAGGCGCTGCGGCTTCTGGAGCAAGCGATCACGATCGATCCGCGTTACGCCTTACCAAAGGCGCTTGCGGCTTGGTGCCACGCGCAGAACGTCGGGTATCACAGTAGCCTGTCTATGGTGCACGAGCGGTCCGAGGCGGTCCGATTGGCCGAGGAAGCAGCACGTCTTGACGGCGACGATCCGATGGTCCTGACCGTTCTCGGGGCGGTCTACGCGATGACGCGACGCTGGCAACATGCCTCGTCGGCGATCGACAGGGCCCTGTTGCTAAACCCGAACTCGGCGTGGACGCTGCAGAGGGGAGCGTGGAACAGTTTCTACAACGGCCAGTACGACGAGGCTGTCGATCGTTTCAGGGCGAGCATCCGGGCGAGTCCATTGGATCCGCTGAACTATAATGCCTCCTTCGGGATCGGCTGCGCCTTCTTCGGGAAAGAGTGCGACGAAGCCGCCGTGGAGTGGCTTGAGGCGACGATTGCCACCCGGCCAAGCGCAACCTTCGTCCATCGCGTCCTAGCCTCCGCGCTCGCCCACCTGGATCGTGTGGAGGAGGCCCGGCGAGCGGCCGATACCTTCCTCGCAGCCCATCCAGGTATGACGGTCTCCGCGATCCTGGAAACGCTGCCCATGAATGCCCGAGCTATGTTGAGCGTTTCGCTGAGGGCATGCGGAAGTCTGGTATCCCCGAATAGCTACGGGCCTACAGCAGTGAACCGCCAAGCGAACGGGAGAGCCCGAGCTGAAGGTCTGCTTCCTGGCCGTTAATCAGAGTCTGATTTTGGCGCAAGGGGCCTGTCGCCAATCAACGTAACCTGGTGACAACAATGCCCTTGACGTGCTGATGTCGTCGGCGCTGGCGCGGGCGGTCTATCCTTACACCATGGTCTATGCCGCGACGAAGCACGCGGTGCGGGCCATCCATGCCGGGCTGCGGCAGGAGCTGAACCCCTATGGCGTCCGCTCGACCGAGATCTGCCCCGGCCTCGTCGGCGACATCGACCTACTCGGCGCGACCGACCATCCGGCGGTGGTCGAGAGCTACAAGCGCCGGCCCTACAAGCCGATCGCGTCCGAGGACATCACACGGGCCGTCATCTTCGCCGCGAAGACCCCGCCCGGCGTCGAGATCGACGTGATCGAGGTCAAGCCGATCGGCCAGGCGTAAGCGCCGGGCGTCGGCGTTTCACGGATACCTCAAGCGCTCGTGATCCGTGCTCCTCGCCAATGCCTTGATCGGCTGCTCTCCTGTTCGCCATGACATCGTCCGACAGCCATCTTGCTCCACTCATGGGAAGCGGTCATTTTCGCGAGAGCGGCGCTCAGCCTGCCGTCTCTCAGGCGACGCGCTCGGCCTGCGGCGGCTCCGTCCTGCTCGATCAGCGAGCTTGGGTCTGCGCTCGCGCCGAGATGCGCTGGTCGGCGCCGGCCCATCTCCTGGTGCTCACGCGCAGCGGCGGCACCGGCCGAACGCTGATCCGGCCCGATGGCTGCGCCGCGCATGAGGGACGCGACCGGGCCGGCATGGTGTCCTTCGTGCCTGCCCGGATGGCGCGGGATGGGGTCTATGACGAAGCGCGGCTGAGCTATGTCGCGCTCTGGATCGACCCAGCCTTCGTCGCCGGCATCGCTGCCGGCCCCTTGCCGCAACGCGCTTTGGTGAACCGCGGCGATCCCTTGCTGGCGGCACTCTTGGGCAGTCTCGGCGACGATCTTGCCGCCGGTGTTGCGCCCGACGACCTAAATGTCGAGCACGTTGCCTGGCTCTGCGTCCGGAGGTTGCGCGCCCTCGATCAGCCGCGGCGCGATGCGCAGCGCCATGGCAAACTGGCCGGTGCCGCGCTTAAGCGCGTCGAGAGCTATGTCGACGCTCATCTGGCGGCCAATCTGCGCTTGGCCGATCTGGCCGCGATAGCCGGCCTTGCGCCCGATTCCTTTGCCAGGCGCTTCAAGGCGACGACGGGGCTCTCGCCTTATGCCTTCGTCCTGGAGCGGCGCATCAGCCGCGCAGAGGCTGCGTTGGCCGGCTCCGACGTGCCGATCGCACATCTCGCCGCGCAGCTCGGCTTCGCCAGCCAGAGCCACTTCACCGCTCTGTTCAGGCGCAGGCGCGGTGCGACCCCGCAGGCTTACCGGCAATCCTTTTCCTGAAACGCGACAAGACGACCGGCTTCGCGACAGACGCAGCCCCGGACAAACCCCAGCTTCCCGCCATGTCGACTTCGCCGCACCTTTTCGTCGGCGGGTCATCAACGCAAGGAGGCTTGCCCGTATGCATGCCGATTACCGTCGTCCGAACGTACCGACCCGCCGGCAGATCCTGGAAGGCGGGGGCGCTGCGACGCTCGTGATCGCCGGAGCGCCAGCGCTCGCGCAGGGGCGCCTCGGCGCCGAGCCCGCGCGCAGTTCGACCACGCCCGCTGCGCGCCAGGCGCTGTCACTGACGATCAACGCCAGGCCGATCGAGATCGCGCTCGATCCGCGCACGACCCTGCTCGACGCCCTGCGCAACGAGATCGGGCTGACAGGATCGAAGAAGGGCTGCGACCACGGCCAGTGCGGGGCCTGCACGGTCCTCGTCAACGGCCGGCGCATTAATGCCTGCCTGACGCTGGCGATCATGCACCAGGGCGACGCGATCACCACGGTCGAAGGGCTGGCGCAAGGCGAGACCCTGCATCCGATGCAGGCGGCGTTCGTCACGCATGACGGCTTTCAATGCGGCTACTGCACCCCGGGCCAGATCTGCTCGGCCGTCGGCATGCTGGAGGAGGCCGCGGCCGGCTGGCCGAGTCATGCCAGCGCCGATGTCGCGCAAAGCGAGATCGCGCTCACCGACGCCGAGATCCGCGAGCGCATGAGCGGCAATCTCTGCCGCTGCGCCGCCTATCCCAACATCGTCGCGGCGATCCGCGACGCCGCCGGAAAGGCCTGACGGCGATGCAGCCCTTCACCTATGAGCGCGCCACCGGCCTGCGCGAAGCCGCCGCCGCCGTCGCCGGCCGTCCCGACGCCAAGTTCATCTCCGGCGGCACCAACCTGATCGACCTGATGAAGCTCGGCATCGAACGGCCCGGCCATCTCGTCGACATCAGCCGGCTGCCGCTGGCCGGGATCGCGGATGCCGCCGATGGCGGCCTCACGATCGGCGCGCAGGTGCGCAACAGCGATCTCGCCGCCGATATGCGGGTGCGCCGGCGCTACCCCGTGCTTGCGCAGGCGCTGCTCGCCGGCGCGTCCGGCCAGTTGCGCAACAAGGCGACGACCGCGGGCAATCTGCTCCAGCGCACGCGCTGCCCGTATTTCTACAATCCCGCCATGGCCTGCAACAAGCGCGAGCCCGGCTCGGGCTGCTCGGCGCTGGGCGGGTTCGAGCGCAGCCTCGGCATCCTCGGAACCAGCGAGCATTGCGCCGCCGTCCACCCCTCCGACATGGCGGTGGCGATGGCGGCGCTGGACGCCCGGATCGAGACAACCGGACCGGATGGCGGGACGCGCAGCCTCGCGCTCGGCGAGCTGCATCGTCTGCCGGGCGAGACGCCCGCGATCGAGACCGCGCTCGCGCCCGGCGAGATGATCACGGCCGTGACGCTGCCACCCCCGCCGTCGGGAAGGCAGCTCTATCGAAAGGTGCGCGACAGGGCGTCCTATGCCTTCGCACTGGTCTCGGTCGCGGTGGTCGTCGAGGGCGACGCCGCCGGCATCCGCTCGGCGCGGCTTGCCTTTGGCGGCATCGCGCCGAAGCCGTGGCGAGCACGAGCCGCCGAGGCCGCGCTGACGGCCGGCCCAGCGGGTGAGGCCGGCTGGCGCGCCGCGGCTGACGCCGAGCTCGCCGGCGCCAGGCAGGGAGCGCAGATCGACTTCAAGCACGAGCTGCTGCGCCGCACGCTGCGGCACGCCCTCACTGAAACGACCCGGCCGGGCTGAGGAGGATCGCCATGGAAAAGCATATCGTCCAAGGCCGTGACACAGCGTCAGCCGGCGTCATCGGGCGGCCGCTCGACCGGAGCGACGGCCCGCAGAAGGTGAGGGGGCTTGCGACCTACGGCCACGAGCACGTGCCGGAGCGACGGCCGGCGCATGGCTACATCTTGGGCGCCGGCATCGCCCGCGGCGTGCTGACGGCGATCGATACGGCAGCCGCCGAGGCCGCGCCGGGCGTGATCCACGTCATGACCCATCGCAATGCGCCTGCACAGCCGGCCTTTGGCGGGCCGACCGTGCCGGAGGTCCCGCAGGTGTTCACGCGGCCGCGCCCCGTGCTCGCCGGCGACACCGTCCATTACCACGACCAGCCGGTCGCGCTTGTCGTCGCCGAGAGCTTCGAAGAGGCACGCGCCGCCGCCGGCCTGATCCGCTGCACGTACCGGCGCGAACCCGGCTCCTTCTCGCTGCATGGCGGGCTGGCGAATGCCTACCGGCCCGAGCGCGCCAATGCCGGAATGGCGACCGACTCCGTCATCGGCGATCTCGACGCCGCAATGGCCTCCGCCGCGGTCACGCTCGACTCGACCTATGAGACCGCCTTCGGCAGCCACAACCCGCTCGAGCCGCATGCGGCCGTTGCGGAGTGGCAGGGCGACCGGCTGACGCTCTATACTGCGACCCAGACGCTGGCGAATGTCCGGGCGGGTCTGGCGGCGACCCTGCGCATCCCGGCCGACAACATCCGCGTTATCAGCCCCTTCATCGGCGGCGGCTTCGGCGCCAAGCTCATCGTCCATGCCGAGACCGTGCTGGCGGCGCTCGCCGCTCGCGCGATCGGCCGGCCGGTCAAGGTCGCGTTGACTCGCCAGCAGATGTTCGCCAATGCCGGCCACCGGCCGGCGATGGTGCAGCGCATGCGCATCGCCGCCGGCCGCGACGGCCGCCTGACCGGGTTCGGCCATGACGTGATCGCGTCGACGGCGCGGATCGAGGAGTTCGCCGAGCAGGCGGCCGCGACGGGCCGCGCGCTCTACGCCGCGCCGAACCGGCGTACGACGCATCGGCTGGTCCGGCTCGACACGCATCGCGGCGAGTGGATGCGTGCTCCCGGCGAGGCGCCGGGCCTGATCGCGATCGAATGCGCCATGGACGAACTCGCCGAGAAGCTTGGGCTGGACCCGGTCGAGCTGCGCGTCCTCAACGAGCCGGCGCGCGATCCCGAGCGCAGCGTGCCGTTCTCGACCCGCAATCTCGTCGCCTGCCTGCGCGAGGGCGCGAAGCGCTTCGGCTGGGACGACCTGCCGCGCCGGCCCGGCAGCCGGCGCGAGGGGCGCAAGCTGATCGGCTACGGCATGGCCGCCGCCATCCGCGCCAATTATCTCGGCGCGACTTCGGTCAGGGTCTCGCTCGACGCGCGCGGCATGGTCTCGGTGCAGACCGACATGACCGATATCGGCACCGGCACCTATACGATCCTGGGCCAAGTCGCGGCGGAGCGCCTCGGCGTGCCAGTCTCGGCAATTCGTGTCGAACTCGGCGACAGCGACCTGCCGCGCAGCGCCGGCTCCGGCGGCTCGTGGGGCGCGACCAGCACCGCGACCGCGCTTCACAATGCTTGCGCGGCGCTGCGCAACAAGCTGCTGACGGCTGCCAGGGATCACGAGCGCTCGCCGCTGCGTGGCCTCGATCTCGGCGCGGCCCGGCTCGAGCGTGCGGCTCTGATCGTCAACCGTCGCAGCGAGCCGCTCAGCCGGCTCGTCGCGGCGATCGCGCCCGGCGGCCTCTCCGCTGAGGGCAGCGCCCAGCGCGGCGAGACCTATACAGCCTTCTCGCAGCATGCTTACGGCGCGCATTTCGCGGAAGTCTCGGTCGATCTCGACACCGGCGAGCCGCGCCTGCGCCGCATGCTCGGCGTTTTCGCCGCCGGCAAGCTCCTCAACTCGAAGACCGCCCGCTCGCAGATGATCGGCGGCATGATTTGGGGCGTCGGCGCGGCGCTGACGGAGGAGACGGTGCTCGATCCCCGCCACGGACATTTCGTCAACCACGACCTCGGCGACTATCACGTGCCCTGCCATGTCGACGTGCCGAACGTCGAGGCGGTCTTCCTCGACGAGCATGACGACAAGGCCAATCCCTTCGGCGCCAAGGGCATCGGCGAACTCGGCAATTGCGGGGCGAGCGCGGCTGTCGCCAACGCGGTTTACAACGCCACCGGCATCCGCGTGCGCAGCCTTCCGATCACGCTCGACAAGCTGCTGCCCGGATTGCCGGTCGCCTGACAGACCTCGGGCAAGGGGCCCGGAAGACCCCAGAAACGATTACGACGGGAGAGCGAACCCTTGAAGATTATCACGAAAATGCGGTTGCCGCCGATGTCGCTCGCGCTTGGCCTCGTGCTGGCAGGCGCGGGAACATCGTTGGCGCATCACGGCTTCACCGGCGCTTACGACGCCAGTCGGCCGCTCTACCTCGAAGGCGTCGTCGAGCGAGCGACGCTGGCCTTGCCGCATGTCGAACTGATCGTCGATGTCGCGCAGCCGGCGCCGCCGCCCCAAGCACTGCCGAGGCTGGAGACGCTCGGCATCCCCGACATTGCAGCCAGATTGCGACCGATTGAGGCCGGCAGGCATCGCATCCAGATCGCGGGCACAAATTTCGTCGCCGAACTGCAGGGGCGCATCAAGGTCGGAGATCGCGTCGCGCTGATCGCCTTGCGCAATTGTCGGCCGCCCCACGAGGTGCGCAGCCGCTGGATCCGGCTCGCCGATGGCGACGTCGTAGCGCGCGGCGGCGCGACCCAGGCGGAGGTGCAAGGATGCTGACGCGCCATGCACCGCGGCGTCATGCTGGACGAGCAGGCCCGGCCCGATCCGTCAAGGTCGCCGCGACTTGCGCCACGATCCTGGTATTCGGCATCGCGATGTCGGGGCTGAGCCTCGCCCATCACGGCTTCACCGGGCGCTACGATCTCTCGCAGCCGATCTGGCTCGAGGGCATGGTCGTGGCGTCGCGCCCCGGACAGCCGCATGCCGAGATCGGCCTCTCGATCGAGGCCGAGCTGACGCTGCCGAACGAGCCCGTCGATCTCGCCGGTGCGAGTGATACGATCCGTGCCAAGGCCCTCGCCATTCGCGACGAGCTGCGGGGACGCGTCGTGACGATCGAGTTCCAGCCGCTGAGCGATTTCTTCCGCTTGGGCGAAAGGATCGGGCGCGGCCAGCGGGTCGCGGCAATCGCCTTTCGGAACTGCGACGCGCCGCATCAGTTGCGGGCGCAATGGGTCAGGCTCGCAGGCGAGACGCCGGTGGCGCGCTCCGGGCGCGCCTCTTATCTTGTCGATCGCTGTTGATGGAAGGCCTGATCCAGACCCTGGAATCGCTGGGGCCGGTGGCCGCGCTGCGGACCTCGACGATCGCCTATCCCGCCGTCAACGCGCTCCACATCATCGGCCTCGGGCTGCTGCTGGGAGCGGTCGTGGCGCTCGATCTGCGCATTCTCGGCTGGCGACGCCGTCCGAACTGGCGCGACGAGGCCATGGACCTCGGCCGCCTTGCGGCGCTCGGCCTCGCGCTGGCGCTCGTCACCGGCCTTGCTTTGTTGAGCGTGCGCATCGGTCGTTATCTGGAGAACCCGGCGCTCTGGTTGAAATTCGCGCTCATCGCGCTCGGGCTGGCCAACGCGCTCTGGCTCGGCCGCCATCTGCGCCTTTCGGGCTCGGAGCCGTCCGTCGCGATCAGGCTGGGCGCGGCGGTTTCGCTGGCGGTCTGGCCGGCCGCTATCTTTGCAGGGCGCTGGATCGCCTTCGTTGAATGATGGCGTCCGCCGCGCCGGGCTCGCGGCGGCTTCAGCCAGTCGCCTTGGCGCTGCCGGAGGACCGGTGCGGCAGCAGGCGATCTGCAAGCCATCCCAGCTTGTCTCGCCCGGGGACCTGGCGGCTGCGTTGCATCTCCTCGACGAGCGCGATCAGTGTGTCATTGGCTGGGGTCGGAACGCCCAGCCCGCGTCCGATGTCTGAAACGAGACCGTTGATGTTGCGGATTTCGGTTCGTCGCCCCTTAGCGAGATCCTGAGCCATCGACGGGCGCTGCAGATCGTTGCGCCTTGCGGCCGCCATAGCCAGATGCGCCGCGACGTCCCCGAAAGCCCCTACGTTGCCATCGACGGCGGCAACGATTTGCGAGGGCGAGAGTCCGGCGATATCGATTAGGCGATGCCCCGCGGCCCGGGCGACCGCGATTGCTTCCGCGCCTAGTCTCAGCGAAATCGACAAGGACAGCGGATTGAGGTCGCGTTCATTGCCCGACAGCCCGGTTGAGGCGCTGAGAGCGTTGCGCATGACGTTGACGACGAGCTTCGACCAGCGCTCGCTGATGAGGTCGTGGGTCTCTCCGGCGCTGTCAACGCATGACATGATGGTCACCAGCACCGCCGATCGCAGCGATGCGGGCGCGTCGATTTCGCCGATGCGGAGCGCGACGTAAGTCTTTCCGCCCAAGGGCGTCGTCCGTACGATCTCGCCGGGGCGGACGAGTTCGGCCGACAGGAGCGCCACGACGCAGCCCGAGACCCGGCCAGCGCCGAGGATCGACGCGAGCTCCATTTCGTTGACACCGTTCTGGACTGTGAGCACAACGCCGTCGCGCGACAGCAGAGGCGCCACGAAACGGGCCGCCCAAGGCGTATCGTAGGATTTCAGGGCTAGGATCACGACGTCAAAGGATTCCCCCAGGTCCAGGCGCGAAGCCGACGCCATGTCGAGTACTGGCATGCGCGCCTTGACAAGCGTCCCGTCGGGCTCGCTGATGGTCAGGCCCGAACGGCCGATGGTGTCGGCGTGGTCCCGCCATGGTTCAACGACCGCCACCCGATGGCCGGCCCGGGCCAGCTTGGCGGCGAAATAGCCGCCGACCGCCCCAGCGCCGAGAACGAGGATACGCGGCGATCGACGCCAGGCGGGACAGGCCGACATGTCGATCTCTATCGAAGCGAGCATCGGGTCGGCGCCATTCATTGTGGGGCGATGGCCGCCTGTTCGACAGCCTTTCGCCAGCGCTCGCGGTCGACTGTCAAGAACCGACCGAAATCGGCGGACGACATGAAACGCGGCTCGACGACAATGCCGGTCAGCTTTTGCCGAAACGCCGCATCCGCCAGTGTGACTCGGATCGCGTCCTCCAGCTTTGCGGCCACGGGCACGGACGTGCCCGAGCGAAGCGCTACCCCCAGCCACAACGACGCCTCGAAGCCTTTGACGCCGCTCTCGTCCAAGGTCGGCACACTGGGAAGCCTCGCAGAACGAGACAGGCTCGTCACGGCGAGCGGGCGGGCGGCTCCGCCTTCGATCTGCCCGACCACCGATGCGATTGTCGCGAAAAACAGATCGACATGCCCGCCGACAATGTCGTTGACGGCAGGAGCCGCGCCACGGAACGGCACCTCCAGGCAATCGACGCCCGTCGCGGCCTTGAACATCGCCAAGGTCAGGTGGTTGATTGTGCCGCTGCCGGCCTGCGCGCAGCGGATGCTGCCCGGCTCCGCCTTCGCCTTTCCGATCAGGTCGCTGATCGTCCTGAACGGCGACGAGGGCGGCACGATCGCGACGAGATCGGTCGTTCCGACCATGGCGAGCGGCGCAAAGGCTTTCGCCGGATCATATCCGAGGTTTCTGTAGAGCCAGGGATTGATCGACAGATTGCCGGTGTTGGCGAAGAGGATGGTATGGCCATCGGCGTCGCCGCGCGCTACCTGCGCCGTGCCGATCGACCCGCCGGCGCCAGCGAGGTTCTCCACGATGAACGCGCCGCCCAGCCGGTCAGCCAGCGCCTGGGCCAGCAAGCGCGCCACGGCGTCGGCCGCGCCGCCGGGCGGATATGGGTTGACGATCCGCACCGGACGCGAGGGATAATCCTGGGCCATCGACGAGGCGCAGCTCAGGACGGCGAATATCAGGCTTGCGAACAGGGACTTCATGCGGCGCTCTCCCATTTGGCGCCAGCCTTCGTGCCGCTCGTTACGCTCCGTAGCGATGTGAGAAAGCGATCTCGTGGCTGGTCATCATCTCGATCAGGACGGGTCGCCCTTCCGCATTGATGCGGCGGGCGCGTTCGTAGGCGGGGATGATCTCGCGCGGGTCGGTGATCCGCTCGGCGTGACCGCCCATGGCGGTGGCCATTTCGGCATAGGTCCCGCGAATGTCGCGGACGCGATAGATCTCGTGAGCGGCAGGCAGCGCATGCGCCTCCGTCGCCATCGAATTGTTGTTCCAAACCACCGCGGTGATCGCGATCTCGTTGCGGACGGCGGTCTCGAAATCGAGGCCGCACATGCCGAACGCCGCGTCGCCCTGGAAGCTGACGCAGAACTTGTCGGGCGCGGCGAGTTTCGTCCCCATGCTGAGACCGAGCGCGCTGCCCAGCGCGTGGGATTTGCCCCAGCCGAGATAGCTGCGCGGACCGCCGGCGCGATAGAACGGCGTGATCTGGTCGCGCGGGCTACCTGAATCATGCGTCACGATGGCGGTGTCAGGGTCGACGGCCTTCATGAAGTCCCAGATGGCGCGGTAGGGCGTGATCGGGGTTTCGTCCGACGTCAGTTTCGGCAACCAGCCGGCAAGCCAGGCCTGGTAGCTATCTGCGATCTCGCGTTCGACGCCATGACGGTCGCGCTGTCCGACGCCGAGATCTGTCACGGCCGCCAGGAGAGCTTGGAGCGCGAGCGTGGCGTCGCCAAGGATCGGATAGTCGGTTGAGTAAGCCTTGTTGAGATCACGCTCGTCGGTTGTGATCTGTATCAAAGTCTTGCGACCGGGTATCGTTGCGTTCATCTGGTGCCGGGTGAAGCTCGTCCCTACGCCGAGGACGAGGTCGGCCCGATTGAGGAACTGATGGACCGGGCCGGGCATCACGATCGCGCCGCAGCCCAACGCGAGCGGATGGGTCTCGGGGAAGGCGCTCTTGCCCTCTAGCGTCGTCATCACCGGAATTGCCAACGCCTCGGCCAAGGCGACCAGATCGGCCGACGCCCGTGCGTAGAGCACGCCCTGACCCGCGACGATGACCGGACGCCTGGCGTTCAGCAGGGCTTTTGCGGCGCGGTCGATGTCGGCGGACGAGACGCCAGGCGTCGCAATGGTCGCCGGGATATGGGATGTCGCGATGGTCGGGTCGATCTCCTCCTTCATCACATCGACCGGGACCTCAACCATGACCGGCCCGAGCCGCCCCATTTTCAGGCGGCTGAGCGCGCGCCGCATCACGGCGCCCGTCTCCTGCGATTGACCAAGGCACTCGTAGTGCTTGGTGATGCCGTCGAACGCCTTGCCGATGTTGAAATGCGGAAACACCTGCGCGCGATCGCGCGGGTGGCCCAACGGCAAGACAAGGATCGGCGAACTGTCCGAATAGGCCGTCGCGACGCCGGGAAAGGCGTTCTCCGCGCCCGGCCCATACTGCATCGCGAAGACCGCCGGCTTCGTCCCGTCGAGCGTGCGCGCATAGGCGTCCGCCATGTGGACGCCGACGCGCTCCTGTCGGCAGAGCAGCGGCCTGACGCCGATCTTTGCACAGGCGTCGATCAGGGGAGTCGTCGGGTAAGTGAACAGATAGTCCGCGCCCTCGGACTTCAGGATGGCGGCGATGGTGTCGGCAACGTTCATACTCATCGATCCCGGCTTGGCAGTCGTCGCGCCCCGACGGGACACTCTTGGCATGAAAGGCTAGACGGCGAAGTGCCTTCACACTCGCGCAAAAATCGACCACTGATTTTGCAGAATTGGAAAACCCGATGAGCACGATGGACTGGAACGATTTGCGCTACTTCCTGGCGCTTGGGCGGTGTGAGAGCCTTACCGAGGCCTCGCGCCAGCTTCGCGTCAGCCAGTCCACGGTCTCCCGGCGGATCGACGCGCTGGAGCACGCGGTCGGCAAGCCGCTGTTCCATCGGCGGCAGACCGGCTATGTGCTGAACGAGGCGGGTAGAACGATTTTCGGAGAGGCGGAAGCGATCGAGACCGGCGCAACTGCGTTCCAGCAGCGGGCGAGAAGCGATCTGGGGGCCCAGTCGGGGCCCGTCACGATCGCGATGCCTGAGCTGCTCGGCGTCGAGTTCCTCCTGCCGCGCCTGAACGTTTTTCTTGCCGGACACCCGGGTGTGACGCTCGATGTCATGGCCGATGTTCGCCCGTTGCGGCTGGCGCGACGCGAAGCCGACATTTTGGTACGGCTCGTGCGTCCCGATCATGGCGAGTATCGCATGCGCCGAGCCGCCAAGCTTGCGGTCGGGCTCTATGCATCGCGGGGCTATGTTCAGGACCAGCTGGCGCCGCTCGTCAGCGAGGATCTAGCCGCTCATCGACTGATCGGGTGGCTGCCCGACTTTCACTACCTGATCCATGCCGCTTGGCTGATGGAGAAGGCGCCGCTACAGACCTTCGCGCTCCGAACTTCGACCATGGCGGCGCAGTTCGCCGCCGTCAAGGCGGGGCTGGGCATCGCCGCGCTGCCCTGCGCGGTCGGGGAGGTGGCCGGGCTGGTGCGTGTGCTGACCGGCGAACCTCCGCTGATCGTCGATGTCTGGGTGGTCACCGCCGACGAGGCAGCTCCCGAGCGCGTTCGGAAGGTGACCGATTGCCTGACGCAGATTTTGATGGACGCGCGCGCCGAACTCGACCCGTTCGGCTAAGTTTTGCATTTTCGCAGAGCCGGTTTCCGCTGCTCGGGGTGGCCAAGGCAGGCCTCGCGATCCAAGCCTGAAGTCATTCACTGGAACGCAGGATGACGCCGTGGACAGCAGCACGTTTATCGAAGGCCAAGCGTTCGGGGGGCCGGATGTCCTGTCTGTCGGCACGACCATAGTAACGTCGCCCCAGCCGGGTGAGGTTCTGATCGAGCAGGTCGCTATCGGCGTCAACTTCATCGATGTACTGCTGCGGCGGGGCGAACTGTCGAAGCAGACCCCCTATCGGCTGGGGCTCGAGGCAAGTGGGCATGTCGTGGCAGTAGGTGAGGGCGTTGCCGATCTGGCGGTCGGCGATCGAGTCGTCTATGCCGGCGGTCCGCCCGGCGCTTATGCCACGCGTCGCTGCGTGCCGGCGTCGCGCGTCGTCAGGGTTCCGGAAGCTGTCGAGCTGATCGACGCCGCAGCGATGTTTTTCAAGGCGCTGACGGCCGACTATCTCGTCACCCGCCTACGCAAGCTCGAACCTGGCGAGCCAGTCCTGGTTCATGCCGCGACCGGCGGCGTCGGCAGCATCATCGTTCCGCTGCTGAAGGCGGCGGGGGTGATCGTCATCGGTGTGGTCGGCAGAGAATCCAAGCGCGACATGGCGGTCGCGCTCGGATGCGACCATGTTCTCGTGCGGAGCGCGACCAGCGACCTCTCAGATGAGGTTCGATCCTTGACCGGCGGGGCCGGGGTGTCGGTCGCTTACGACTCCATCGGTCGAGACACATTCGACGCATCGATGGGGTCGCTCAGGCGCTTCGGCCTGCTGGTCAGCTATGGCTGGGCTTCGGGCGACGTCGATCCAATCTCGTTGTCAAAACTGCGCGACAGCGGATCCCTGTTCGTGACGCGCCCGACCGTTTCCCATTACACGGATCGTAGGGACGACCTACTTGCTGGAGCCAAACGCGTATTCACGGCGATCAATGGAGGTATCTTGAAGCCCCAGATCGGGATGAAGTTGCCGTTGGCTCAGGTTGTTCAGGCCCACAATCAAATGGAGCAAAGACAAACGCAGGGGTCCGTCGTCCTTCTGACATAGCCCGCGACACAACCAGGTCAAATTTGTTCGAGAGACCAAGAAATTCTATAACAGATTGTGTGGATTATTGACAGAATATTACTATTGGGCGCCGCCACCAAAAAAATGAATTGACAAGTTGGGTTTGTGTAGGTTTGACATCAGGCTGCTTTCTCAAGCCTGCTTCTGGCGCTTTCGACCTGCGTTCACATTGGCTTTCGACAGGCTGCCGATCTTGAACACTGACCAGGTGCGTCAGTCTGCAACGACTCGCACGGCCCCCTGGCCGCACTTCTCGCATGGGCAGCATAGGCCCGCAGCGCCGTGGTCGCCTTGCGCTTGCGTGGTGCGGCCGGCTTCCAAGCGTCTTTGCCCTTCGCCTCTATCGCAGCGCGGCGGCGCGCCAATTCCTCGTCGGAGACTTGCAGCGAGATCGAGCGGTTAGGGATGTCGATCGCGATGACGTCGCCGCTCCCGACTAGACCGATCGCGCCGCCCTCGGCCGCTTCCGGCGAGATATGGCCAATCGAGGGGCCCGACGAGCCGCCCGAGAAGCGCCCATTGGTGACGAGCGCGCAGGCTTTTCCGGGTCCTTTCGATTTCAGTTAGCCTGTCGCGGGCAGCGCGAGGCCCAGTGCCTCGGTGAGGCAGTTCACACTTCAGAAATTTTGCAACTTCAGGCGTTTGACGGCGGTAGCGCCTTGCTCGCTGCTCCAGACCGACACTCATAAGCGTCCGCTATCTGGCAGGACACGAATGTCGGCAAGTGGCGCATCTCGTCCGGACAGGCGATCGGCGTTTGTGGCGCGGACCCGACATTGCCTTCCATGCGAGCCAATAAAAGTTCTCCAGCGACGATGGAGCCCCCCTGACCTGCGCGTCTGCCAAGTCGTCGAAGCGATCGAGATGCCAACCGACGAACTATGCGGCAGAACCGACACAATTATCGACGGAGCCCGACAACTATGGGTGTCGGCGCAACCGCGAACCTCGTGCCTAAAGAAGGTGATCAGCACCGGCGAACGACTTCGGACAGCGGACGAACGACTCGTCCGACCTCGGAATGCGCCAATAGGGACGTCACCTCAACGGTTCGAGGCCCGCCAGCATGGTCGGGATGAGTTCGCTGACCGTCGGGTGGATGTGGACCGTTTCCATCAGGGTCGTGTAAGGGGTGCCGGCGGCCATGAGCTGCAGCAGCGAGTGGATCACCTCGTCCCCACCGATGCCGAGGATGGCGGCGCCGAGGATCTGGTGGCTCTGCGCATCCACGAGAACCTTCATGAGACCTTTGGTTTCTCCGCGCTCGCGGGCGCGGCCCACCCGCGCCATCGGATAGGTAGCCAGAAGCGCACTCCTTCCGGACTTGCGGACCTCCGCCTCGCTCATGCCGATGCGGCCTAGCGGCGGATCGATGAAGAGGCCGTAGACCGGTATGCGATGCGCGATCGAGCGCTCGCCACCCTCGAGAAGGTTGTCGCTCACGATCTCGTAGTCGTTGTAGGAGGTGTGCGTGAAAGCGCCGCGACCGTTCACGTCGCCCAGCGCCCAGATCCCGGGCACAGTCGTAAGCAGGTGGTCGTCAACCGGTATGAAGCCGCGTGCGTCGGTGCCTAGGCCGGCGGCGGGTAGGTCTAGATCGGCCGTGTTGGGCGTGCGTCCCAGGGCTACGAGCAGATGAGACCCTTCGATACGGGTATCCTGGCCGTCCTGTCGTAGATGGAGACGCACACCGTGTTGCGTCCGTTCCGCCGAGCTCACCGTTGCGCCGACGAGAAAGGAGACGCCGTCCGCCGCCAGGATGTCACGGATCGCGTCGGATATCTCTTCGTCCTCGCGTGAGGCGATCCGCGTATCGCGCTCGACGACGGTGACCTTGGCGCCGAAGCGGGCGTAAATCTGAGCGAATTCGAGCGCGATATAGCCGCCCCCCGCGATGACGAGGTGCTCCGGCACCGTCTCGAGTTCCAACAGCGAGGTGTTCGTCAGATAGGACACGCCATCCAGGCCGGGCCAGCCCGGTATGGTCGCGGAACCGCCGGTGTTGATGAATATCCGCGGAGCCGACAGAACGCGGTCGCCCACCTTGACCTCTCGGGGGGAGACGAAGCTGCCCGAACCCATTATGATTTCCAACGATTTGAAGCTCCGCAACCATTCGGTCAGACTCTTGACGGAGGTGCCCACCACCTCGTTCATGCGAGCTTTGACGGCTCGCATATCGACGGTGATCGGGCCCTGCACCGAAACGCCGAATTCCGCCGCGTGGCGCACCGCCCAAGCCGCCCGGGCGCTCGCGACCAGCGTCTTGGTTGGCGTGCAGCCATCGTTCACGCAGGTCCCACCCAAATGCTCGCGCTCGATCAACGCGACCTTTTGGCCCGCCTTCGCGAGCTTCGCCGCTAGAAATGGGCCGGATTGGCCGGCTCCGATGATGAGGGCGTCGAACTCTTCGCTCACTGTAGAACTCTCCGAAAGTTGACCCGCCGCTCCAAGGGCTGCCCGGCGAGGAGCTTACCTGCTCCGAGCGCAGGCAAGCGGCCCAACCGCAGCGTAGAGCCGCCGGACGACGACACTCACGCAAGATTGCCGTTTTGGACGATCGGACACGCGTTTGAGATTCTCGACCTGAAGTCATCACCTAACGTCGAACATCCACGGTGGGGCGTTGCCGTCGCCGATCCCAAAACCACCGTGAGCATTTGCAATGAACCCCGCGCGCTTGTTTCAATCCTCCCTCGCCCCCGACGACCTGGAGCTTCTTTTTCAACAGGTCCGGGGCACCAGCGAAAAGCTCGGCGAGCCGCTCTCTGACGCGGACGCGACGGTACAGTCCATGCCCGACGCCAGCCCCTCGAAGTGGCACCTCGCGCACACGACGTGGTTCTTCGAGGCGATGGTCCTCTCTCCTCATCTCCCCGAATACGAACCGTTCGACGAGCGGTTCAGCTTTCTCTTCAACTCGTACTACGAGACGCTCGGCGCACGGCAGCCGCGCCCCCGTCGCGGCATGGTCACCCGTCCGGCGCTGGACGAGATCTACAAATATCGGAAACACGTCGATGCTGCGGTCGGCAGGCTGCTGCGGTCGAGACCCGGTCCCGAGGTCTCGGAACTGGTCGAGCTCGGCTGCCATCATGAACAGCAGCATCAGGAACTTCTGCTGACGGACATCCTCCACCTCTTCGCACAGAATCCGATCCGGCCCGCCTACCGCGATCCGAGCCCCGTCGCGGTCGAGACACAGGCGCCCACTCCGCTCTCGTTCACCGCCTTCGACGGCGGGATCGTCGAGATCGGTCATGACGGGGCGGGCTTTGCATTCGACAGCGAGGGGCCGCGTCACCGAGTTCTCATCGAGCCCTTTCGCCTCGCCGACCGTCTCGTCACCAACGCGGAGTGGATGGAGTTCATCGAAGACGGCGGCTACCGGAGTTCGCTTCTGTGGCTGTCGGAGGGGTGGGCGCGTGTCCTCGCCGAGGACTGGTCGGGGCCACTCTACTGGGAACTCCGTGACGGGCAGTACTGGGCGATGACCTTGCGGGGCTTTCAGCCCGTCGATCCCACGGCGCCGGTAGCCCATGTCAGCTACTTCGAAGCCGACGCCTTCGCCACGTGGGCAGGAAAGCGATTGCCGACGGAAACCGAGTGGGAGGCCGCGACCCGAAATCTCGGGCCCGTCGGCAACTTTCTCGATACCGGCCGACTGCGGCCGAAGCCCGCGTCCTCTCGCACGACGGGGCTTCAGCAGACGTTCGGGGACGTCTGGGAGTGGACCCGTAGCCCGTTCTCGCCGTACCCGCGCTTCCGGGCCGTCGAGGGGGCCGTCGGAGAGTACAACGGCAAATTCATGTCGGGGCAGTTCGTGTTGCGCGGCGGTTCGTGCGTGACTCCCCCCGGCCACATCCGTGCGAGCTACCGCAATTTCTTCCCGCCGCACACCCGATGGCAATTCTCCGGCCTGAGGCTGGCCGAGGACGCCTGATCCGGAACGCCGACCGCTCTGTCCCGAGCGGCGCCCCGAAACCAAGGAGCTGAAGATGACCGAAGACAAAATCGTCCCCGACATGAAGGTGATCGGTGCTGACGGCGTGCACATCGGCACGGTGGAGGCCGTGGTCGACGGCCGGATACGGCTCTCCAAACGCGACAGCGGCGAGGGCCGGCATAAGGATCACAGCCATTTCATCGCTGTCGGCTTGGTCACAGGCGTCGAGGGGCAACAGGTTCGGTTGTCCGCGAATGCCGACGTCGCGGTGACCTTCGAGGAAGAACAATCCGGAAAGCCCGTCTGACATCGAGGCAGGTCGGTAGAGAGGAAGGCCGAGCCGATGGCGACAGCCCCGCGTTCTCCGTGCCGAGGCCGGCGGCCGATGCCGCTACGGCTCGTCCACCGGGTCGGTACAGGGAGGAGCAGGTCGTGACGTCCAAGCTGGATCAACTGCGTGCGATGACCACGATCGTGGCCGATACGGGCGATCTCGATGCAGTCGCACGCCTCAAACCCGTGGACTGCACGACGAATCCAACGATCGTCTTGAAGGCGATCGGCACCGAGGCTTATGCGGACGTCGTCGAAGAGGCGCTGTCGTGGGGACGGCGGAAGGGCGGCGACGCTTCATATGTAGCTGCGGCGACTTCGGACCGCCTGGCAATCTCCGTAGGAATGGAACTCCTGCGACTGGTGCCGGGATACGTCTCCACGGAAGTGGACGCCAACCTCTCCTTCAACGTCGATGCATCGATCGCCAAGGCTCGCCGAATTATCGCCGACTACCGCGAGCGCGGCGTCGAACGCGAGCGGGTGCTCATCAAGCTGGCCTCGACTTGGGAAGGAATCCGCGCGGCGGAAGCGCTCCAGCGAGAGGGCATCCAGTGCAACATGACGCTTCTCCTGAACAGGGCCCAGGCCATCGCCAGCGCAGAGGCGGGAGCTTTCCTGATTTCACCCTTCGTCGGCCGCATCTACGACTGGCACAGGACGTCCACCGGGAGGGACTTTGCCCCGCACGAGGACCCCGGCGTCCGGTCGGTTCGCGAAATATACGGCTATTACAAGCGGAACGGCATCCCGACCGTCGTCATGGGGGCGTCTTTTCGGAGCATCGGACAGATCGAGGCGCTGGCCGGATGCGACAGGCTCACGATCGCGCCTGCGCTCCTCGACGAACTCGCCGGGGACATGGGTAAGCTGGAGCGCGTTCTAAACCCGGGCGACGTTTCGACAAAAAGCATGCGCGAACCGGAAGACGCGATCTGCCATTGGTTCGTCGGCGAGGATGTAGTCGACATCAAGCGACCCGATCCAGCGGGGCCCATGGACGAGATCACCTTCCGATGGATCATGAACGAGGATGCCATGGCGACCGAAAAGCTCGCGGACGGCATTCGCATCTTCGCGAGGGACCTTGCGAGCTTGCGCGCCGAGACACGCGGTCGCCTCGTCTAGAACAGTGGCGTGGCCATTCGACCAGCGGAACCGGGACTACGTCGAGACGAGAGCCTCACGCGGACGCGGCGCTCCGGACCTAGCGCTTACTCCCTATGCATGAGGGGGCGCGTACTTCTTCCTCTTCGGCCCCACCGCACTTGGTTCGATACGGGCCGCATCAAGTCTGAAACAGCACATAGGGAGTAGGTGATGACCTCGGCAATCTGGAATGGGGCGACGATCGCGCAATCCGACGAGACCGTCGTAGTGGAGGGAAATCATTATTTCCCGCCCGGTTCCGTCAATATGGAGTTCCTCCGGCCGAGTGCGACGACGAGCGTATGCCCATGGAAGGGGAAGGCGAGTTACCATTCATTGGTCGTCGACGGCGAAACCAATCGAGATGCGGCCTGGTACTACCCGAAGCCGTCGGCGGCGGCCGCGAACATCGCGGGCTACGTCGCGTTCTGGAAAGGCGTCGAAGTGAACTGAGCGACCGTCGATCTTCGGCCAGCTCCGCCCGACTGCGACGCTTGCCGGTGCCATCATCCCCTGGCCACTCCCGCGACGGGCGCGCTGGCTTATCTACGCACCGTCAATCATGAATGGCGGCGTCCTCATTCCAGGGCGGAGCGTTCTCATGGCGCCTGCCACACGGGGCCCGTGCCCGGCGTGCGTCGTGCTTCCGCTCGATACTCGCTGGGGTCGCTCCCATAATGCCTGCGGAAAGTACGGGTGAAGCTGCTGCGGCTTTGGTAACCGGCTTGGAGCGCGACCTGGTCGATCGACAGTGCGTTGGCCGCCAGCTGCCCGGCCGCGTGCCGCATCCTCAGGCGGCGCAGCAACGACATCGGCGACTCCGCGAACGAAGAAGCGAACCTCGACATGAATGCCGAGCGGCTCAGGCCGACCAAGTGCGAAAGGCTTTGAACCGTATGCCGGGCGGCCGGTCGAGAAGCCATTTCCGCGAAGGCACGCGCGACAGGCGGATCGTTCAGGATCGAGAAGCGCTCGACCCAAGGGTTTTCGGATACCAGACAACGCCGAAGGAGGCTGAGCAGCACCAGCTTGAGAAGAGCCGCCGACATCGGCCCGCCGCCTACGTCTTGCGCCGCGAGCTCGGCCATCGCGAAACTCAATACCTGATCCAGCTGATCGTGCGCGTCGAACGTCTCGACGATCGGGGACGCAAGCGACGCGAAGAGGTCGAGCGCCGCCGCGCAGACGGCTTGGAAGGAGCCGCACACGAGCATCACCGACGGCTCGCCGTCCCCGACTTCATACCGGTGCGCCGATCCGAGGACGAAGGCGTCGTCGAGGAACTTGGCGTTGCCCCGTTGCGCTGCCGGAACCGGATCGGATGGGACGATGGTCAGCCCCTTTCCGGGAGGGACGATCACCAACGTGTGGGCGCTCAAGTGGATGGGCAGCTCGCCATCCACCAGTAATTTACCCGAGCCCGCGAGGCAGTAGTGGATCGTGGAAAGCTCGCAACGTGGTAGGACCAGGGAGGCCCCTGCGACGAGCGCGCGCTCCGAAAGACCGACGCGGCCGACCTCCAGCGTGGTCATGAGCTTGTCTAGGTCTTGTCGCGATATCCGCCACAGCGGCCCGGTCCCGACGTCCGACGGCGGGAGCGACTCGGCGACGGCTTCTCCATCCGCGCCGATCCTCTTTGCCGCCCGGAGCTTTGGCGCTCGTCGTTCGGAGACGCTCATCTCGCCCTTCATGCCTATGAGGCAGCACGCGGGACGCTCGAGCGTCGCAACGGCACGCGAACGTCCCGACTTCCCCGAGCCCTATCCTGAAGCTTCGACGGTCACGTCGACGTTTCGTCAAGACTATACTCGGCAACCAATGTTCGCTCG
>JAIETL010000042.1 GCA_019745195.1 Beijerinckiaceae bacterium | reverse complement strand
CGCCGCCGCAGGCTCCGCCCCGCGCCGCCGCGCCGCCGCAGCAAGCCCCACGACAGGAGCAGCGCCAGGAGTTCCGCGACGACCGTCGGGACCGCCGCGACGACGGGCGCGGGCGCGACTTCTACGGCGAGCGGCGCGATCGCGGCGGATATGACGACCGCCGGCTCGATCGTGGCGGCGACGGGCGGCGCTATGAGGATTGCCGGCGTCGCTATCAGGACGAGGACGACGATTTCGACGATCCGCCGCCGCGCCGCCGCTTCGACAACCGCTGGTGAAGGCCGGCGGCTTCAGCCGCCGTGCTTGTCCAGGAAGGCCTCGACCGCCAGCGCGCGGAAATCGTCCAGCGCGCCACGCAGCCGGGCATGCTCCCAGCCCCACCAGCCGAGCCGCAGCAGGCGCTCGGCGATCGGCCTCGGGAAGCGGTCGCGGATCGGCCGGGCCGGGTTTCCCGCCACGATGGCATAGGGCGCGACATCCTTGGTGACGATCGCGCCGCCGGCGACGACTGCGCCCGTGCCGATGTTCCGGCCCGGCAGGATGATCGCGCCATGGCCGATCCAGACATCGTGGCCGATCGTCACCCGCGTGGAGCGCCGCCAGTCGAAGAACGCCGCGTCGTCCTGCGCATCGTCGAAATAGGCGCTGGCGCGGTAGGTGAAATGCGACTGGCTCGCCCGCTGCATCGGGTGGTTGCCAGGGTTGATCCGGGTCATCGCCGCGATCGAGCAGAACTTGCCGATCGTCGTATAGATGACATTGGAATCGTTCACGACATAGGAGTAGTCGTCCATCGACGACTCGACGAAGGCGGTGCGCGCGCCGATTTCGGTATAGCGTCCCAGCGTCGCCTGCCGCACCTGCGCGGTCGGGTCGATCAAAGGTTCAAGGCCGAGTTTCTTGCCCGCCATGGCGTCAGTTTCTCCTGTGTCGTCAACTGTTCCAGATGCGCGGACCGGCGCGCTCGTGCTCGTCGTCGGCCCGTCGGGGGCCGGCAAGGACACGCTGATGGACGCCGCGCGCGCGCGGCTCGCGGAATGCCGTTTCGCGCGCCGGCTGGTCACGCGCCCGGCGATGATCGGCGCGGAAGACCATGACAGTTGCTCGCCAGCGGAATTCGAGGCCGCCGTCGCACGCGGCGAGATCGCGCTGCACTGGCAAGCGCATGGGCTGAGCTACGGCATTCCGGCTGCCGCGCTGGCGGGCATCGGACAGGGCGACGTGGTGATCGCCAATGTCTCGCGTGGCGTGATCGCGCAGGCGGAAGCGTTGGGCGCGCGCGTCGTGGTGATCAACATCACCGCGCCGGCCGACTTGCTGGCGAGGCGGCTCAGCCTGCGCGGGCGCGAGAGCGAGGCCGACATCGCGGCGCGACTGGCCCGGGAAGCGCCGCTGCGCACAGAGGCCGCCGAACTCGTCACGATCTGCAACGACAGGACGGTCGCCGAGGGCGCGGACGAGTTGACCCGGGCGATCGCGGCGCTTCTCCCGCATCGGGCGCTCAACTCAGGCTGACGGAATCGAGCAGTCGGAAGCGGCTCTCGCGCGTCTCCTGCCGGAAGAGCGCGATCCGGTCGATCGCGACCGCGCCGCCGGGCACCGCCTGCGCATAGGCCTGCGCCAGCGCCAGCCTGACCGGGGCGACCATCTCCTGCGGCAGCGAGCCCGTCAGCGTCATGTGGAAGCGAAAGGCGTCGCCGACATAAGGATAGCCATAGGCTTCGAGATAAGCGCGCTGCGCCGGCGTCAGCGGGCTTTTCAGCCGCCGCGCCCTGTCGGCCTCGCCCAGCGCCGCGCGAAACGGCTCGAAGGCCTGCACCAGCGCAAAGGCGAAGCGCTGCAGCGCCGGGTTTTCGCCGGGCGGCGTCAGAGCGACGAAGGAGCCCAGCGCCGAGACGCTCAGGCCCGTCAGCGCCACGGGCTCGAGGCTTGCGGCGTAATTATGCGTGAAGGCGCGCAGCTGCGCCTCGCTGCGGCCGGGCGCGAGCGAAAAGGGCGCTTTCAGCGTGGCGTGAAAGCCGTAGCGGCGGGGCTCTTCCGTCAGGCCCGGCCATGCCGCGGCGTCGCAGCCATCGGGCAGGGCGAAGGGGATGTCCTCGCCGGTGATCGCGTCATAGCCCAGCACGGCGCTGCCGAAGCGCCAGAGCGCGCTGCCGGCAGCCGGCGCATAATACAGGGCGTAGCGCGGGCCGCTCAAAACGCGCGCTGCCCCTGCGACCAGACGGCGGCGATCACCGGCGTCGGACCCAGCGCCCTGAAGCGCACGATGTCGGCGCGCAGGCCGGCTTTCAGATGGCCGCGGTCCTTCAGGCCGAGAATGTCGGCGACCTTCCAGGTCACCATGCCCATCGCCTCGGGCAAGGCGATGCCATGGTCGGCATGGAGCTTCAGCACGGCCTGGAGCAGGCTGGCGGGCACATAGTCCGAGGAGAGGCCGTCGAGCAGGCCCTTCTCGGCCAGTTCCGAGACCGAGACGCCGCCGGAATGCGAGCCGCCTCGCACGACGTTAGGCGCGCCCGCGACCGTGGCGAGCCCGCGCTCCTTTGCGGCGGCGGCCGCCTCGACCGTGGTGGGGAATTCGGAGATCACCGCGCCCGATGCAATGCCGGCCTCGACATGGTCGAGCGTCGTGTCGTCATGGGTCGCGATCGGGATGCCGCGCGAACGGAACAGGTCGACCACGGCTGCCCAGTTGCGCGAGACGTTCGCCGCGCCCTCCTGCTGGCGGACGACAACGTCCTCCTCGAACTCCTCGACCGTCTTGCCGTTGCCGAGCGCATAGGTGCGCAAATGGTCGATATTGCGCCACTGGCGCTGGCCCGGCGTGTGGTCCATCAGCGAGACCAGTTGGACCAGCTCGTCGTCCTGATAGGGCTCGATATCGGCGAGCAGGTCCGGGCTCGTCAGTTCGCAGCGCATGTGGATCCGGTGGTCGATGCGGAAGACGTTTTCGCGACGGCCTTCGGCCAGCGCAAGCATGACGTCGGCGAAGATGTCCTTGCGGTAGTCCTTGGCCGAAAAGGGCGTGCCGGCGCAGATCGCGTCGTAGACGGTCGTGACGCCGGCCGCCGCCATCTGCGCGTCGTGGACGAGCGCGGCGGCCAGCCCGTTCGGCCAGAACACCTTTGGCCGGGGCATGAAGTGCTTTTCCATGTTGTCGGTGTGCATCTCGACCAAGCCCGGCGCGACATAGTCGCCGCCGATGTCGCGCGCGCCTGGCACCGAGGAGAGTCCCTGGTCGACGGCGGTGATGCCGGCCTCGTCGAAGACGATGGTGCCGGTGACGACCTCGTTTTCGAGGATCAGGCGGGCATTGGTCAGGATCGTCGTCATCAGGCGGCCTTCCGGAAATCGGTGATGTCGAGATAGCGGGTCGCGACTTGGCTGCGCACGGCCTCGTCATGGAAGATTCCGACGATGGCCGCGCCGTTCTGGCGCGCCTCGGCGATGAGCTCAACCACCACGTCGCGATTGGTCGCGTCGAGCGAGGCCGTCGGCTCGTCGATCAGCATGATGGGGGAGGGATCGACGAAGGAGCGGGCGATGTTGACGCGCTGCTGCTCGCCGCCGGAGAAGGTCGCGGGCGCGAGGTTCCAAAGGCGTTCGGGCAGGTTGAGCCGGGCAAGCATGGCCTGCGCGCGGGCTGTGGCCTGCTCGGGGGACATGCCGCGCGCCAGTACCGGATCGCGCACGATGTCGAGCGCCGAGACGCGCGGGATCACCCGCAGGAACTGCGAGACGAAGCCGAGCGTGCGGCGGCGGATGTCGAGCACGGTGCGTGGCACGGCCGCGACGATGTCGATGGCGCGACCGGCATGGGTGATGTGGATATGGCCGGATGTCGGCCGGTAATTGCCGTAGAGGATGCGCAGCAGGCTGGATTTTCCCGCGCCCGACGCGCCGGCCAGCACCAGCGCCTCTCCGGCCGCGACGCTGAAATTGACGGCGTCGAAGACGGGCAGCCGGACGCCGCCCTGATTGTGCAGGGTGAAGGTCTTGGCGACGTTCTCGACGTGAATCATCGTGGTCATGGTGTCAGTGCCTTGTGCCGGCGGAGTGACGCCGATGTGACGGGGAACACCTTCTCCCCTTGCGGGAGAAGGTGGCTCGGCGAAGCCGAGACGGATGAGGGGTCGCGTTGCGCTCGCCGATATCTCCATCGACTAGGGTGCGACCACCCCTCATCCGGCGCTTCGCGCCACCTTCTCCCGCAAGAGGAGAAGGGAAGAAGCGGCGCTCCTTGCGAGATGTCTCAAACACTCAGCACCGCCGAAGTGAGAAGCTGCGTATAGGCATGATGCGGGTCATCCAGCACCTGGTCGGTCAGGCCCTGCTCGACGACATGGCCGTCCTTCATCACCATCAGCCGATCGGTGAGCAGCCGCGCTACGGCGAGGTCGTGCGTGACGATGATGGCGGCCAGCCCGAGATCGCGGACCAGTACGCGCAGCAGGTCGAGCAGGCGGGCCTGCACCGAGACGTCGAGGCCGCCTGTCGGCTCGTCCATGAAGACGAGCTTCGGCTCCGAGACGAGCACGCGGGCGATCTGCAGGCGCTGCTGCATGCCGCCGGAAAACTGGCGCGGCCGGTCGTCCATGCGTTCGCCGGCGATCTCGACGCGGGCGAGCCAGTCGAGCGCGCGCTCGCGGATCTGGCCGTAGTGCCGGTCGCCGCGGTCCATGAGCCGTTCGCCGACATTGCCGCCGGCCGAGACGTCCATGCGCAGGCCGTCGCGCGGGTTCTGGTGGACGATGCCCCAGGCGGTCCGCATCAGCCGGCGGCGCTCCTGCTCGGCGACCGAGTAGATGTCGAGCGGCTGCCCCGAACCTCTGAACAGCACCTCGCCCGCGTCCGGCCTGTCGATGCCGGCAAGGCAGCGCAGCAGCGTCGATTTGCCGGAGCCCGACTCGCCGACGATGCCGAGCACCTCGCCTGGCCAGAGCTCGAAGGAGACATCCGCGCAGCCGATGCGCTCGCCATAGAAGCGGCTGACGCGGGCGATGGAGAGCAGCGGCGCGGGGTCGAGCGCCGCGTCGGGCGGGGAGACGTGAACGGTCATGGCTTTATCTCCTCGACGAGATGGAGAGCAGCCGCGTCGCCCAGCATCTCTCCGCGATGGCCGGCCTCGCGACGGGTCTCGCAATGATGGCTGTCGGAGCAGACGAACATGCGCCCGCCCTTGTCGTCGGTGATGACCTCGTCGAGATAGGAGTCGCTTGCACCGCAGAGCCCGCAGGGCTGGCTCCAGCTCTGAATGCGGAAGGGGTGGTCGTCGAAATCGAGGCTGCGAACCGAGGTATGTGGTGGCAAAGCGTAGATGCGTTTCTCGCGGCCGGCGCCGAAGAGCTGCAGCGCTGGCGACATGTGCATCTTGGGATTGTCGAATTTCGGGATCGGCGAAGGCGCCATGACATAGCGGCCATTGACCATGACCGGATAGTCATAGGTCGTCGTCACCTCGCCGAAGCGGGCGATGTTCTCGTAGAGCTTGACCTGCATCAGCCCGTACTCGGCCCAGGCGTGCATCTTTCGCGTTTCGGCCTCGTGCGGCTCGAGCTTCCGCAGCGGCTCGGGCTGGGGCACCTGATAGACCATGATCTGGCCGGCGCTCAGTGGGGCCTCGGGAATGCGGTGGCGGGTCTGGATGATCGTCGCCTCGCCCGTCGCTTCGGTCGTCCTGGCATCGGCCGTGCGCTCGAAGAAGCGGCGGATCGAGACGGCGTTGGTGGTGTCGTCGGCGCCCTGGTCGATCACCTTCAGCGTGTCGGCTGGGCCGATGATGGCGGCGGTGACCTGGATGCCGCCGGTGCCCCAGCCGCGCGCCAGCGGCATTTCGCGCGAGCCGAACGGCACCTGATAGCCGGGAATCGCGACCGCCTTTAGCAGCGCACGGCGGATCATCCGCTTGGTCTGCTCGTCGAGATAGGCGTAGTTGTAGGCCGGCCTGGTATCGTCGGTGTCGAGCGTCGGGTGGGCGTTCATTCTGCTGCCTCCTGCAGGGGTGCGGCTTCGCGCGCCAGCCTTTCCTCGCGCTCGCGGGTGATGCGGCGGATCAGTTCGAGTTCGCCCTGGAAATCGACGTAGTGCGGCAGTTTGAGATGCTCGACGAAGCCGGCCGCCTCGACATTGTCGGAGTGGTAGAGCACGAACTCGTCCTGCTGGGCCGGGTAGGTCGCGGCCTCGCCGAATTCGCGGCATTTCAGCGCCCGGTCGACCAGCGACATCGACATCGCCTTGCGCTCGGCATGGCCGAAGGCGAGACCGTAGCCGCGCGTAAACTGCGGAGCGACCTCTTTCGAGCCGGTGAACTGGTTGACCATCTGGCATTCGGTCAGGGTGATCTCGCCGAGATCGACCGCGAATCCCAGTTCCTCGGGGGTGAATTCGACAGATACCTCGCCGACCCTGATCTCGCCGACGAAGGGATGGTTGCCGCCGAAGCCGCGCTGCACGGAGTAGCCGAGACCCAGCAGGAAGCCTTCGTCGCCGCGCGCCATCGCCTGCAGCCGGACATCGCGATCGGCCGGGAAGGACACCGGTTCGCGGGTCAGGTCGAAGGGGCGGGGATCGCCTTCTGGCGGGTTTTCGGCCTCCATCAGGCCTTCGGCGCCGAGGATATCGGGGACACGGGGCATGTGGGTGTCGAGGCAGTCGGCAGTGGGCAGTCGGCAATCGGGATCAGCGTCCAAAGACGACTGCCGACTGCCGACTGCCGACTGCCCCTCTTCCTCCATCAACGCGAAATCGAACAGCCGGTGCGTGTAGTCATAGGTCGGCCCCAGCACCTGCCCGCCCGGCAGATCCTTGTAGGTCGCCGACACCCGCCGGCGGATCGCCATCGCGGCGGTATCGACCGGCTCCGACGAGCCGAAGCGCGGCAGGGTGGTGCGGTAGGCGCGCATCAGGAAGGCGGCCTCGATCACGTCGCCTTGCGACTGCTTCAATGCGAGCGCGGCGAGGTCGGCGTCGTAGAGCGAGCCCTCGTTCATGACGCGGGCGCAGGCCAGGCCCTGCTGCTCGCGGATTTGCGCGACCGAGATCTCGGGCACGGCCTCATCGCCGCGCCGCGCCTCGGCGACCAGATCATGCGTGGCGAGGATCGCGGCCTCGCCGCCCTTCACGGCGACATACATCAGCAAAGCTCCCGGCAGGGCATCAGACAGTCTCCGCGATGCGGGTGGTGCGCGGCAGGCCGATCAGTGCCTCGCCGCAGCTCAGGATCAGATCGACGCCGAGCGGATAGCGGTCGGCATTGGCGGCGACCTCGGCCCAGAAGCCGGGCCGCAATCCGCGCGGCGCGAGGCTGCGCGTGCCGGCGATGCCGGGGCCCGACAGGGTCACCCCCGCTCCGCCCTCGAAGGCCACACAAGAGACGATCACCGTGGTCGAGCGATCCGGGAACTGGTCGTGGCCGGGATTGAACTCGGCGAGCAAGGGGCCATGCGCGCTCCCGTCGATCACGGCGAAGCTCGCGGACGCCGGATCATCGACCAGTGCCGCGCCGCAATGGAAGCGTAGCCATGCGCCGGCCGCCCCGATGCGCAAGGCAGGGGCCAGCCAGATCGGCGTCTCGTAATCGGCGAGCGTCAGCAGGACGGTCGCAGCCGCGCCGTCGAGACCGTCCGGAGCAGGTGTTTCGCGCGCGATCTCCTGCCGAGCGCCGGGCTCCGACAGCGCTGCGAGCAGCGCACGAAACGCGTTCTGCGACTGGAAGACGGGGTCGGAAAACCCCGCCGCGATGAGGGTATCGCCCGCCATCACGCGCCCCTGACCAGAGTGAAGAAATCGACCTTGGTGGCGGCGGCCTTGCGCGAGGCGAGGTCGCGGGCGGCGGCCTGCGCCTCCGCGAGCCGAGAGAGGCCCTGCCGCAGCGCGCCGTCGCTTTCGCGCTGGAGGCGGGCGTCGAGGATCGCAGCGAGCCTTGCCTTGCGGCCGTCGCGGCCCAGCGCATAGGAGAAACCCATCGTGCCATCAGGCAGCCGGACGATGCAGCGCGTCATCGTTGCCTCGCCGAGATTGAAGCGCCGGCCCGCGCCGCCGGCCCGCCCCTCGACCATGACCGTGCCGGTCTCCGGGACCTTCATGATCTCGTGGGCCGGAAGCTCCGGCCCGGACAGCGCCTCAATCTCGGCGCGGCTGGCGCGGGCGAGAACCGCCATCCAGCGTTTGCGCTCTTCCGGTCCACTCATGGTGCAGGCTCTCTGGTCAATCTCAAATGTCTAGACTATGATAGGCTCATCGCTCGAAAAGGTCTATACATTTTGGATGAAATTTTGATGACGGCTCCAGCGGAGCGCGAGATCGAGCCGGTCGGCGAGAGCGGAACCGCCTGGCGGCGCATCGCCGACGGGCTGGCCGAAGCGATCGCGCGCGGGGACTACCGGCCCGGCGACACGCTGCCGGCCTCGGTCGCGCTGGCCGAGCAGTTCGGCGTGCATCGGCACACGGTCCGCCAGGCCTTCCGGCATCTGGCGGAGCAGGGGCTGGTGACGGTGGCGCGCGGACGCGGCACGCGGGTCTCAGCGCCGCGCTTTCCCTATCGCATCGGTCGTCGGGTGAGCATGCGGGCGAATTTCGGCGCGGCCGGCATCGCGGTGTCAGGCGCGATCCTCGCCGCCGAAATCACGGCCGGAGAGCCTGCGGCCTGCGCGGCGCTCGCGTTGCCAGACGGCGCGCCGCTCTGGCGCATCGAGACGCTGAGCCTTGCCGGCGGCGTGCCGGTCGGTACCGGCGTCCACTGGCTGGAGGCCTCGCGCTTTCCCGGTTTCGATACGGTGCTGGCGGCGGCCGGCGTCTCGATCACGGCCGCGTTCAAGGCCTGCGGCATCGGCGATTATGTGCGCCGTTCGACCCGGCTTTCCGCCCGCCTCGCCAGCGAGCGCGAGGCGGTGCTGCTCAAGATCGAGCCCGGCGCGGCGGTGATGCTGTCGGGCGCCGTCGATGCCCTGCCCGACATGACGCCGATCCATCTCGTCAACAGCGTCTTCGCCGGCGAGCGCATGGAGATGGTGGTCGAGCCGTTTGAAGCGTGACGACAGCCGTCACCTCTCGAAGGGCTCATCTCATTCCGCCGGCTGCGGGTGCGGCTGCATGGTCGGCGCGGCATGCACCGCCCGCGTCTTGCGCGCGAGATAGGTGTAGGCCACCGGCACCACATAGAGCGTCAGCAGTGTGCCGAAGGTCATGCCGCCGACGATGACCCAGCCGATCTGCTGTCGGCTTTCCGCGCCGGCCCCGGTCGCGAGCGCGAGCGGCACCGCGCCCAGCACCATCGCGCCGGTGGTCATCAGGATCGGCCGCAGGCGCAGCTCGGCCGCCTCCACCAGCGCATCCACCATCTCCTTGCCCTCCTCGCGGAGCTGGTTGGTGAACTCCAGGATCAGGATGCCGTGCTTGGTGATGAGCCCGACGAGCGTGATCAGGCCGATCTGGCTGTAGACGTTCATCGTGCCGCCGGTGAACCAGAGCGCCGCCAGCGCGCCCGTCAGCGAAAGCGGCACCGAGACCATGATCACGACCGGGTCGATGAAGCTCTCGAACTGCGCCGCCAGCACGAGATAGATGAAGAACAACGCGAGCAGGAACACGATCAGGATCGACGAGCCCGACTGCTTGAACTCGCGGCTCTGGCCGGCATAGTCGATCTGGACTGAAGCCGGCAGCACCTTCGCGGCGGCGGTCTCCAGCACGGCGAGCGCATCGCCGAGCGAATAGCCGGGTCCCGGCACGGCCGTGATCGTCGCCGAACGGAGCTGGTTGAAGCGGATCAGTTCCTTGGGCGCGACGTTTTCCTCGATGGTTACGAGCGAGGACAACTGCACGACCGCGCCGTTTCGACCCATCAAATAGATCGTCTGCAGGGCCTGCGGTGTGTTGCGGTCCTGGCCCTCGACCTGGACTACGACGTCGTATTGCTCGCCGTTCATGTTGAAGCGCGTGACCTGGCGGCCGCCGAGCAGCGTCTCCATGGTGCGGCCGATGACGTCGACGCCGACGCCGAGATCGGCGGCGCGCTGCCGGTCGATCGAGACCTTGAGCTGCGGCTTGTCGAGAATCAGGTTCGATTCGAGATTGGTCAGCGCGGGATTTCCCTGCACCTCTGCCAGAAGCTGATCGACATAGGTCTTGATCTGCTCATAGGGCTCTGCCGAACGCAGCACGAACTCGACCGGCCTGCTGGTTGCGCCGCCACCGCCGAGCGATGGCGGATTGGTGGCAAAGAGTCTGATGCCGGGAATCTGCGACAGGCCGCGATTGATCTCCCTGACCAAATCCTGCTGCTTGCGGCCGCGCTCCTCCCACGGCTTGAGCCGGGCGAAGGCGATGGCGCGCGTCACGTCGGGAAAGCCGACGATGACGAGATAGTTCTGCACCTCGGGCAGCTTGGAGAAATACTCCTCGACGCGGCGGGCGTAGTCGGCGGTGAAGCTCAGCGTCGCGCCCTCGGGAGCGACGCCGATCGCGGTGATGGTGCCGCGATCCTCGATCGGAGCGAGTTCCGAGCGAAGGCTGGTGAAGAAGAAATAGCTCCCGCCCGCGACGACGAGCGCCAGAACGACGATGACCGGGCGCATCGACAAAGCGGCGCGCAGCGAGCGGCGGTAGCCGTTCGACATGGCCTCGAAGCCGCGCTCGAGCCAATTGTAGAAACGGCCATGCTTGTCCTGATGCTTGATCAGCTTGGCGCACATCATCGGCGTCAGCGTCAGCGCCACGAAACCGGAGACCAGAACCGCGCCTGCCAGCGTCAGTGCGAACTCGACGAAAAGCTTGCCGGTGCGGCCGGTCGAGAACGCCATCGGCGCATAGACCGCGACCAGAGTGAGCGTCATCGCGATGACGGCGAAGGCGATCTCCTTGATGCCGCGGATCGCCGCCGCATTGGGCTCCATGCCGTCCTCGATGTGGCGGTGGATGTTCTCCAGGACCACGATGGCGTCGTCGACGACGAGGCCGATGGCGAGCACCATCGAGAGCAGCGTCAGCGTGTTCACGGTGAAGCCGAAGGCATACATCAGCGCGAAGGCGCCGATCAGCGAAACGGGGATCGTGACCAGCGGGATCAGCGTCGCGCGCAGCGAGCGCAGGAACACGAAGATGATCAGCACCACCAGCGCCACCGCCTCGGCGATGGTGGTGTAGACCGCCTTGATCGAGCGGTCGATGAAGATCGAGGTGTCGTAGGAGGTGGCGATCGACATGCCATCGGGCAGATCCTCGATGATGCCGGGAAGCGCCGCCTGCACGCCGGTCGAGACGTCGAGCGGGTTGGCCGTCGCCTGCTTGACGATGCCGATGGTCACCGAGTTCCGGCCCGAGAACCACGCCGCGTTGCGCTCCGCCAGCGCGCCGAGCTCGACCCGCGATACGTCGCCGAGCTTGACCGAAAAGCCGTTCACATCCCGCACGACGATCTGCTTGAACTGCTCGGGCGTGGTCAGGCTGGTCTGGGAGAGCACCGTGAACTCGCGGTTGTTGCTCTCGATGCGGCCGGACGGGATCTCGACGTTCTGTGCCCGCATCGCCGCCTCGATCTCCTGGACGGTGATGTTGTAGGCGGCCATGCGGGCACGATCGAGCCAGACGCGCATGGCGTAGCGGCGCTCGCCGCGAATCTGCACCTCGGCAACGCCGGTGATGTTCTGGACGCGGTCGGTGATGAAGCGGTCGGCGAAGTCGGTCAGCTCGAGTGGGTTGTGCCTCGTCGAGGTCAGCGAGAGGAACATGATCGGCTGCGCGTCGGCCTCGACCTTGGCGATGATCGGCTCGTCGATCTCGGTCGGCATGCGGCCGCGCACGCGGCTGGCTCTGTCGCGCACGTCGGACGCCGCGACGTCGGGATCGACATCGGGGCGGAAGCGCACGGTTATGTTGCTGGTTTCCTGCCGGCTGGTCGAGGAGATGATCTCAATGCCCTCGATGCCGGCGATCGAGTTCTCGAGGATCTGCGTCACCTGCGTCTCGACGATCTCGGCCGACGCGCCCGTGTAGGTGGTGCGCACGGAGACGGTCGGCTCGTCGATATTGGGGTATTCGCGGACCGTCAGGCGCGTATAGGAGACGATGCCGACCAGCACCACGAGCAGGCTGAGCACCGTCGACAGGACGGGGCGGCGGACGAAGAGTTCGAACAAGCTCATCGCAGCACGCTCGGCGCGGGCGCTTCCGTCGCGCTGGTCTGCACCGGAGCAGCGGCCTTGATCGCCACCGTCGCGCCGTCGCGCAGCCGCATCTGGCCGGCGCTGACCAGCTGCATGTCAGCCTTCAGGCCTTTCACGATCTCGACCTTGCCGGGCAGGCGTTTGCCGAGCTCCACGGGCACGCGCTTGGCCTTGCCGTTCTCGACGACGTAGACGATCTTGCCGACGCCGTCGGGCACCACCGCCGTCTCGGGCACGACGAGCGCATTCTCGCGCTGATCGACGACGATGACGATGCGGGCGAAGAGGCCGGGCTTCAGCACAAGGTCGGCATTGGGGATCGCGGCGCGCAGGCGGATCGCGCGGCCATTGACGTCCACGACGGGGTCGATGGCGAAGATCTTGCCGTCGAAATCGCGCCCGGCGACGGCGTCGACCCTGACCTTGATCGGCTGATCGACCTTGACGCGCGACAGGAAGATCTCGGGTACGCGGAAATCGACCTTGATCGGGTCGATATTGGTCAGCGTGATCAGCGTCTTGCCGACCGAGACATAATCGCCGACGCCGACCGAGCGCAGGCCGACGACGCCGTTGAACGGCGCGACGATGGTCGACTGCGCGAGCTTGGCCTGGGCGAGCTGGAGCCGGGCCTCGTTGGTGGCGAGTTGAGCGGTGGCCTGCTCGAGCGCGACCTGCGTGCCGGCGCCGCGCTGGACCAGCGACTGGTTGCGCTGGAAGGTATCGCGCGCCAGGCTGACATCCGCCTGCGCCTGCTTGAGTTCGGCGTCGAGGATCGCGGTGTCGAGCTTGACCAGAGGCTGGCCCTTGCTGACGCGCTCGCCTTCCCGGAAGCCCAGCGAGACGACGCGCCCGGCGATCTCGGGCGCGATCACCACGGATTCGTCAGCGGCCAGCGTCCCCAGCGCCTCGACCTCCTCGTTGACCGTCATGGTCTCGATCCTGCCGATCTCGACGGGAATGCCGGCCGCCTGCGGATTGACCGCGGCACGGGCCGCGGTCGGCTCGGCTGCTCCCTTGAAATGCCTGTAGCCGTAGAAGCCGCCGCCCGCCGCACCGGCGATCAGGAGAAGGATGAAGAGGCGCTTCATGGGGCTGGACGCTCCGCTGCCGAACGCATAGATTGGACTGGACGGTCCAGTTTGCTAAGAGACCATATGGGCGGAAGCATGGCTGAATCAACTGCGTTGCGGCGGCACGCGTCGGGTCAGGACGACTTTGTGCGTCCGTCGGTCGAAAAAACCCGGCCCGACAAGCACAGCGCCATAACCAGAGCCGCCTCGGAGATGTTCCTCTCCGAAGGCTTCGAGCGGGCGAGCCTCGACCAGATCGCGCAGCGCGCCGGCGTATCGAAGCAGACGATCTACAGCCACTTCGCCGACAAGGAGGCGCTGTTCAAGGCGATCTGCACCGAACTCACTGAAACATTGACGATTCCGCTGCGTAAAACATTGCCGTCGGAGGGCAGTCTTCGTGACGTTCTGCTGCGGCTCGGCGAGGATACGCTGGCGCTCATGCTGCGGCCGGCCTCGCTCGACCTTCACCGACTGGTGATGAACGCAGCCGCGCGCTTCCCCGAACTTGGCAGGGCCGCTTTCGAGGCTGGCGCAACCCGGATGATCGACGACCTGTCGGCTCTGCTGACGCTACGGTCACAACTGCGTGATGGGTTTGCGCGGCCGCTTTCGGACGAGGACGCGCGGATTCTGGCGGAACAGTTCATCGGCATGCTGCGCGGCTTCCACCAGCAGCGCGCGCTGCTCGGTGTGAAGCCGGAATCGCCGCAGGCGCGGCGCAGTTACGTGCGGGCTTGCGTCGATCTGCTGCTGCGCGCGACCTGACGCGGGCGTGAACTGCCCGGATCGGGCGGTTGCCCGGCCGGCGAAATTGCCGTCCCATGGCCCGGCCAGCCGCTCTCCCGGGGACCGTTCATGTCGCAAGCCCAACGCCCGCCACTGCCACCCTTCACGCCCGAGACCGCAGCCCAGAAGGCGCGCATGGCCGAGGATGCGTGGAACTCGCTCGACGCGCAGCGCGTCAGCCTCGCCTACACGGCCGACAGCCGCTGGCGGAACCGCTCCGAGTTCTTCTCGGGCCGCGAGGCGATCGTCGCCTTTCTCGAACGGAAATGGGCGACCGAAATCCAGTACCGGCTGATCAAGGAGGTCTGGGCCTTCCACGAGAACCGGATCGCGGTGCGGTTCGCCTACGAGCATCATGACGCGGCCGGCAACTGGTATCGCTCCCATGGCAACGAGCAGTGGGAGTTCGACGAGAACGGGCTGATGCGCCGCCGCGAAGCCTCGATCAACGATGTCCCGATCGCGGAGGCCGAGCGGAAGTTCCTGTGGGAAGGGCGGATCAGACCGGCGGATTATCCGGGGCTGACGGCGCTGGGGTTGTGAGGCCTTACAGCCATGTCTCGGGGTCGCGGCTGCCATGGACGATGCGAACAATGTCCGCGTTTCCGCTTTCAGCACGATAGAGGATGACATAGCGATCGAATGGGAACAGACGAACGTCCGGTCCGGTCCGATCTCGGGTCGAGCGGGCGCCATCTCGGGCATCGCACCGATGGCGACGAAGCGTTCCTGCAAGCGGTCGAACCAACGTTGCGCGGCAGCCGGGCTGTCGGCGGAAATATAGCTCGTGATCTCTTCGATATCGCTCTTGGCCTGCGGCAGGAGGCGATATCCCACCCGTTAACGCCCTGAAGCGAAAAGTCTGGACCGCAGCTCGGTCATGGCGTGCTCGCCATCGATCGGCTCGCCACTGGCGATACCGGCGTCGTAGGCCTGCTTCAGGCGCGCGAGTTCAAGGTCCCGGATCTGCTCGCGCTGTTCCCAGAGCCGCAAGGCCTCGCGGATGACTTCGCTATTGGATGCGTATGCGCCCGTCTCCACAGCCCGGCTCAAGCTGCCGATCTGCTTGGGGGTCAGGGAAATCGTCAGTGGTCGCATCGCTTCGTGCTTCATGAACGGCAGCATAGCGTTTCCCGTACTTCTTCACAAGAACGCACAAGATCGCTGATTTCCTGTCACCCGGCTGTCATCTGCGGCCGATAGCTCTCGTTGCATTGCAAGATCGACCAGCGGACAGCCTAGGCTGCCTCCGGAGGTCGGCATGCCCGTTCAGCAAGCGAGAGCCGGTTCATGCTGCGTATCGAAGGCCTGACCAAGCGTTTCGGCGGCAAGGCCGCCGTCGAGAACGTCACGCTTTCGATCCCGCGCGGCGAGATGGTCGGCATCATCGGCCGCTCCGGCGCGGGCAAATCGACCCTGCTTCGCATGCTCAACCGCCTCGCCGATCCCAGCGAGGGGCGCATCCTCTCTGGCGAGCGCGACGTGACCGCGCTGAAGGGCGCCGCTCTGCGGGCCTGGCGGCGCGACACGGCGATGATCTTCCAGCAGTTCAACCTGGTCGGCCGTCTCGACGTGCTGACCAATGTCCTGCTCGGCCGGCTGAACCATCGCTCCGCGCTGCTGACGCTGGTGAAGAGCTTTTCGCAGGACGACAAGGTCCGCGCCATCGCCGCGCTGGAGCGGCTCGACATGGGCCATCTCCTCGCGCAGCGGGCCGAGACGCTGTCGGGCGGCCAGCAGCAGCGCGTCGCCATCGCCCGCGCTCTCGTGCAGGAGCCCACCATCATCCTCGCCGACGAGCCGATCGCCTCGCTCGACCCGCGCAACACGCAGATCGTGATGGACGCGCTGTTCCGCATCAACCGGGAGGACGGCATCACCGTCATCTGCAATCTGCACCATCTCGATATCGCGCAGAAGTATTGCGACCGGCTGATCGGCATGGCCGCCGGCAAGGTCGTGTTCGACGGCCCGCCCCATGCGCTCACGGCCGAAATCGCGGCCGAACTCTACGGCATCGAGGCCAAGGACGCCGGCGCGGAAGCGCTCGACCAGCTCGACGCCATCGCCAGCGAAGAAGCCCAGCGCGCCAAGCAGACCGCGGCCTGAGCGCGTTGCGCGCACTCCGAACACCCGTCTTCACGCCTGCCCGACCACCAAGAACAACCCGCAACAGGAGCTCATTCATGCTGACCCGCCGTCATACCCTCACGCTCGCGGCCGCCGGCCTCGCCGCGTCGCTCAGCCTGCCGGCCTTCGCGCAGGACTGGAAGGCCAAGTATCCCGAACTCGTCTTCGCCGTGGTGCCGGCCGAGAACGCCTCGGGCGTGACCGAGCGCTATGCGCCCTTCGCCGCCTATCTCACCAAGGAACTCGGCGTGAAGGTAACGGTGCGTGTCGCCAACGACTACGCGGCGGTGATCGAGGGCCAGCGCGCCGGCAACATCCATCTCGGCGAATACGGCCCGTCCTCCTACATCCGCGCCTGGACCGTGTCCAATGGCGGCGTCGAGCCCTTCGCGACCCTGCGCGCCTTCGACGGCTCGACCGGTTACTACTCGGTCGCCTATGCCAAGAAGGATGCCGCCGGCGCCAAACTCGAGGATTTCAAGGGCAAGAACCTCTGCCTCGTCGATCCCAACTCGACCTCGGGCAACAATGTGCCGCTCTACTCCATGGCCAAGATGGAAATCGAGCCGGACAAGTTCTTCGGCAAGACGGTCAATGCCGGCAGCCATGAGAACGCTGTCATGGCGGTTCAGCAGGGCACCTGCGACATCGGCTTCAACTGGTGGAACTCGGACGAGGACTCCAACCTCTCCCGGATGGACGTCAAGAAGATGGTCAAGAAGGACGATTTCAAGATCGTCTTCAAGTCCGACAAGATTCCTGGCTCGCCCTACGCCATGCTGACCTCGATGCCCGTCGAGTTGAAGACCGCGATCACGAAGGCCTTCTTCGACATGAAGGACAAGGACAAGGCCGCGTTCGACAAGCTCTCCGACGGCAAGTCGCCCGGTTTCGCGCCAATGAAGCATTCCGATTACAACGTGACCATCGAACTGCAGAAGTTCGTCGACGATCTCCGCAAGAAGCGTAGCTGATCGATTTCGCCAGAAACCTCTCCCCGCGCAGGGGAGAGGTTTTTGCGTCCCGACGAGCGACGGAACCATTCACCCGATGACACTCGCGATCGACCGCAACGACCCTGCGATCCGCGCCCATGCCGATCTCTATCGCCGCGAGATGGCGGCGAAGAACCGGCAGACGCTGATCGGCGTCGCGATCTTCGCCGCCTGCGTCGTCGTGGCCGGAATTGGCTCAGAGGCGAACCCCGTCAAATTCTTCGAGAACGTCTGGCGGTTCCCGAAATATATTCTCGATACGATGCCGACGCTGCGTTTCGCCACGCTCGGCGCGGACCTCGCCGAGTGGTTCTGGGGCCTGAAAGGCTGGCTGAAACTGCTCTGGCAGACGGTGCTGATCGCCTATACCGGCACGATCATGGGCGTCGTCGGCGGCTTTCTGCTCTGCTTCGTCGCCGCCGCCAATCTGGGCAAGTCGGGCTGGCTGCGCTTCGCCACCAAGCGCTATCTCGAATTCTGCCGCACCGTTCCCGAACTCGTCTTCGCGCTGATCTTCGTCATCGCCTTCGGGCTCGGGCCGCTGCCGGGCGTACTCGCCATCGCGATCCATACGATGGGCGCGATGGGCAAGCTGTTCTCCGAGGTGGTCGAGAACATCGACATGAAGCCGGTCGATGGGCTGACCGCGACGGGCGCGGGTTGGTGGCAGGTGATCCGCTTCGCGGTGGTGCCGCAGGTGCTGTCCAATTTCGCGAGCTACTCGCTGCTGCGCTTCGAGATCAATGTCCGGGGCGCCTCGATCATGGGATTCGTCGGCGCCGGCGGCATCGGGCAGGACCTGATCGAGGCGATCCGGAAATTCTATTTCACCGACGTCAGCGCCATCCTGCTGCTGATCATCGTCACCGTGATGCTGATCGACTACGGCACCGAGCGCCTGCGCCACAGCCTGATCAGCCTGGAGCACGGCAAATGAGCCTCGCGCTTTCCGCGACCGACCGCGCCGCGCTGATCGGCCGGCACAAGTCCGCCATCGACGGCTCTTTGCAGACGCGCCTGACCACGGTCGCGGTCGCGGCCGGGCTGGTCGGCCTGTTCGTCTACGGGTTGACGACGCTGGAGGTTTCCTTCTGGCGCGTCATCACGGGCTTCGGCAATCTCGGCACCTTCGTCGTCCTGATGCTGCCGCCCGATCCCGGCACCTGGGCGCGCGGCATGCTGTTCGTCAAGGCGCTGTTCGAGACCATCGCGATCGCTTTCCTTGGCACAATCCTGGCCGCGATCATCGCCTTTCCGCTCGGCTTCATCGCGGCGCGCAACGTCATCGCCAACAAGGTCGTGCATTTTCTGGCGCGGCGCTCGCTCGACACGGTGCGCGGCGTCGATGCGCTGATCTGGGCGTTGATCTGGGTCAACGTCGTGGGCTTGGGCCCCTTTGCCGGTATGCTCGCGATCATGACCAGCGACATCGGCGCATTCGGCAAGCTCTATTCCGAGGCGATCGAGGCCGCCGACCGTAAGCCCGTCGAGGGCGTCACCTCGATGGGCGGCGGCAAGCTGCACGAGATCCGCTTCGGCATGATCCCGCAGGTGCTGCCGGTGATCGCGAGCCAGGTGCTCTACTACATCGAATCCAACACACGCTCCTCGACCATCATCGGCATCGTCGGGGCCGGCGGCATCGGGCTCTATCTCGCCGAGACGATCCGCACGCTGGAATGGCAGCAGGTCTCGTTCCTGATCCTGCTCATATTGGCCGCCGTGTCGGCGATCGATTTCATCTCCAGCAAGCTGCGCTTCGCGATCATCGGCAAGCGGGCGATCTGACGCCCGCTACTGCAGCCTGACGGACACGCTCTCGCTGGCGCCGGCTGCGTCGATCACGGAAATCCGGACGAAGCCGCGCCCATCCGGCTGCCAGGCGGACTCGCGCCTGCGGGTGGGCTGGAGCACCGGTGCGCCATCGACCAGCCAGGTGAAAGGCGGCGCGCCGCCCGAGACCTTGAGGTTGAGCAGCGCCCGCCCATCGATCGACGAGGCTGCGAGATCGATGCGCGCGCCCTCGGGCGGGAAGGCGAGCTTCAGCGTCGGCGTCGCCATGGCGAGCACGGTCTTGGGGATATCCTGACGCAGATGGCGCAGGGGCGGCGGCAGTTGCGTGGCGCTGGCCATGATCGCATCCGCCGGCATCGGGAAGGGGCGCGGATCGTGGCCGAGCCGCGCGAAGGCGTCGAACAGGATCGGGGCCGCCACCGTGCGGCCGACGAGGCCGGGCACCGCGCCATTGTCGGCGCGCCCGACCCAGATGCCGATAGTGTGCTTGCGGTCGAAACCGACGGCCCAGGCGTCGCGATAGCCGTAGGAGGTGCCGGTTTTGTAGGCGATGCGGCCGGGGGCCGCGTTGAGCGGCGGCGGCGCGCCGAGCAGCGTATCGGCGACATACCAGGCGGCGACGGGATCGACGAGGCGAAGACTCCTCACGCCCTCATCCTGAGGAGCGGACGCGGTCCGCGTCTCGAAGGATGCTCCAGTGCGCTCTGGACGATCCTTCGAGACGCCGCTGCGCGGCTCCTCAGGATGAGGGCTGAGGATGTTGGGCTGCGCTCTGACGGTCAACTCCGACATCTCGCCGCCGCGCGCCAGCCCGACATAGAGCCGCGTCAGGTCCGACAGGGTGATGCCAAGCCCGCCGAGACCGACCGCCAGCCCCGGCGCGCCGCCCTCCTTGGGCATGGCGACCGTGACCCCTGAATCACGCAGCCGCGACAGGAAGCGCTGCGGCCCAACCGCCGAAAGTAGTTCGACTGCCGGCACGTTCAGCGAGAACTGCAGCGCCTTGCGGGCCGAGACCATGCCCTGGAAGGTCATGTCGAAATTCTCGGGCACATAGATGCCGTAGCGCGCCGGGCGGTCCTCCAGCATCGTCTCGGGATGGGCGATGCCGTTGTCGAAGGCGAGCGCGTAGATGAAGGGTTTCAGCGCCGAGCCCGGCGAGCGCAAGGCCCGCGTCAGATCAAGTGCGCCGGCACGCTCGGCGGCGAAGTAGTCGACGCCGCCGACCGAGGCGCGGATCGCGCCGGTGTCGTTGTCGACGACGAGGATCGCGGTCGAGACCTGCGGCGGCAGTGTCACCACGCGCTCGCGGGCGAGGTTTTCGAGATTGGCCTGCAGGCGGGCATCGAGGGTGAGCCGGTGGACGGACTCTGCCGGAGCCTGCGACACGACCTGCTCGGCGACATGCGGGGCGAGGTTGGGGAAGGGTTTTCGCGCGGCGGGGATCGGCTCGTCGCGGGCGGCGGCGATTTCGGCCGGCGTGACCAGTCCTGCTTTGGCTGCACGAGCCAGGACGCGGTCACGGGCGCGCTCGGCGGCAGCGGCGAAGCGGTCCGGCCGGCGCTGCTCGGGGGCCTGCGGCAGGGCGACCAGCAGCGCGGCCTCGGCAGTCGAGAGCCGCTTCGGCTCCTTGCCGAACCAGGCGAAGCTCGCGGCCCGCACGCCTTCGAGATTGCCGCCATAGGGGGCGAGCGTCAGATAGAGGTCGAGGATGCGGCCCTTGTCGAAGCGGCGCTCCAGTTCGATGGCGCGCACCGCCTGCCGCAGCTTGGCGGCGAGCGAGCGTTCCTCGCGAGGCTCCAGCAGGCGGGCGACCTGCATCGACAGCGTCGAGCCACCCGAGACGACGCGGCCGTTCGCGAGAGCCTGCCAGGCCGCGCGGGCCATGCCGAGCGGATCGATGCCGGCATGGTGGTCGAAGCGCCTGTCCTCATAGGCCTTGAGCATGGCGAGGTAGCGCGGATCGACGTCGGCATGCGTGACCGGCAGCTTCCAGCGGCCGTCATCGGTCAGGAAAGGCCGCAGCAGCCGGCCCTCACGGTCGAGCACGACGGTGGAGCGGTCGGAGGCGGCGGCGAGGTCGAGCGGGGGGAGGGTCGTGGCGTAGGCGAGGAGGGAGGCGGTGGCGGCGGTGAGGAGAAGGGCGCAGGCGGCGGCGATTTTCAATTCGCGGAGACGGCGGTGCGCGAACCCCTCCCCCTTGTGGGGAGGGGCAGGGGTGGGGGGCGAACGACCGGGTGAGCGATCGGCTATGTCGCGATGAGGGTGGTCTGGCATTTCATCCGCCGAGCGCTCACCAAGCGGGCCGCCCCCCACCCCCAGCCCCTCCCCACAAGGGGGAGGGGAGGAGCGTCGTTCTGCGGCGTGTGTGCCCACGTCAGCGCGCCGAAGCGATGTCCACCGTCCCGAACGCCGTCCTCCCGAACCTGTCAGGCCGGTACATGTCCTCGATCACGGCCGCAGGCGCGACATAGCGGCCGGGCGAGACGGCGCGGGCGATATAGGCCACGGTGAAGGCGAGCTTCTGGGTGCTGGAGCCGTCGCGGTCGAAGGCTGCGACATAGCGGTCGTCGCGCGCCTCGGTGTGAACCGGCGAGACCTCCTGCTTGAGCCAGTCGAGACCCGCGACCGAGGCCCCTTCGGTCAGGTTGGCGTTCTCGATCTCGAGGCCGGCCGGCAGCGGATCGACCAGCAGCACGCGGCCATAGCGCACTGCCGGCTCGGTGACGGTCAGCGCCACGACATAGCGCTCGTTCTGGCGCAGGCGGGCAGGGTCGGCCCGCTCGCCCTTCATCGTGTAGATCACCCGCTCCAGCCCGAAACCCTGGTTGAGCGCCGGCTCGGCTCCTGTCGGGATGCCGGATACGGTGATCACGGCCTGCGCCGCGCTTGCGCCCGGATTAGCGACGGTGAGCGGCCTGGCCTCCAGCGCCTCCTGCGAGATCGTGCGGTAGAGCGGGCCCTTGCGCTCGGTTCCATCGACGACGAGCGACATGCCCTCGGCGTCCTTGGCCATCGCCTGGGCGGCGAGCACCATCCACATCTGCTCCTGCGTCGAGGTGTAGCGCGCAGCGCCTCGGGCCTGTTCGACGACAGACGCGGCGCGGGAGATGTCGGCGCGCTCGCCATTGGCCTCGGCGATCAGCGCGAGCACGCCGGCCCCATCGCGCAGGCGTGTGCCGTAGTCCGCCCGCGACAGGCCGTCGTCGCGGGTCGCCTGCAGGCTAGTCAGCGCGCTGGTGAAGGCGGCCCGGCCGCGCGTGCGGTCGCCCAGCGCCGACAAGGCCGCACCGATCTGGCCTCTGGCGAGAGGCGTGGCGAAATCGTTCAACTTGTTGTCGGCGAGATAGCGCAGGTCGCCCATCACCGGGCGGCCATTGCGCGCCAGCACATAGAGCGCATAGGCGATGCCCGCCGCATCCTCCTTGTTGATCTCGCTCGTGTTGACGACCTGGTTGCGCAGGCGGTCGAGCGCGAGGTTGAAGGCGATCGCCGGCACCGCGAACTGGCGCTCGCGGGCGCGTGTCAGGAAGTCCGCGACAAGTGCGTCGAGCCACAAATCCTCGCCGCCGACGCTCCATAGGCCGAAGGAGCCGTTCGCGCCCTGCCGCGCCAGCACGCGCTCGATCGCAGCCGTCACGCGCTCGTCTGCGTTGGCGTCGAGCGCGAGGTTCTCCATCGTGGCGAGCCTGTTGACCGCGAGCAGCGGCAGGGCGCGGCTCACCGTCTGCTCGGTGCAGCCGTAAGGGTAGCGGTCGAGCGCCTTGAGCAGAGCGGGCACGTCGAGCGCGGCCAGCGGCGACACCGAGACCGAGACCTGGCCCGAACCCGGCACGAGGTCGGCCATCAGATCGGCCGACACCGTGATCGCGCCGCCATTGCCGGGGATCGGCCGGACCACGCGCCGCGCGATGGTCGAAGCCGAAGGCTGCACCCGCACGGCGAGGTTCTGCACCGTGCCGACGCCGTTCGGGCCCGTGATCTTCACATCGAACTCGGCGCGGCCGAGGCCTGCGGCCGTCACCGGCAGCGTCATCTGGGTCTTGGCGCCGGCCGCGAGCTGAACCGTGCGCCGCGTCGCGTCCGCCGCGATCAGGACGGGGCCGCGCACGTCGAGATCGACGACGTATGGTCCGGCAGGACCCTCGACATTGTCGATTTGGAGATGGAAGCGCGACTGGTCGCCGATGGCGAGGAAGCGCGGCAGGGTCGCCTGCGCCACCACAGGGTCGCGCACAATGACGTCGGCGCTGGCCTGCCCGGTGCGGCCGGCGCTCCACGCCACCGCCATGACGCGAATTGTGCCGTTGAAGGCCGGCATGTCGAACTCGACCCTGGCCGTGCCGTCGGAACCGACCTTCACGACGCCGGAGTAGCGCGCGACCGGCTCCTGCGTCGGCTTCTCGCCGCCAAGCGTGGGCGCGAAGTCGCCGCCGGTCCGGATCGCGCCGCGAACCCCCTGCATGCCGTCGATGAGGTAGCCATAGAGGTCGCGCAGCTCATGGCCGAGCTGGCGCTGGCCGAAGAAGAACTTGCTCGGATCGGGGCTCTCGAAACGGGTCAGGTTGAGGATGCCGACATCGACGGCCGCAACCGTGACGAAAGCGTCCTCGCCGGCGCGCGCGCCGGTCACCTTGACCGGCAGAGACAGGGTCGAGAGCGGGCGCACAAGATTGGGCGCGCCGAGATCGAGCGCCAGCGTGCGGCTTTCCTTGCCGATCTGGAACCAGGACAGGCCGATGGCGCGGCCGGGCAGGCGTTTCGCGCCCTCGTCCATCGGCCGGTGCGCGAGCACGACGAGATAGGCGCTGGCGCCCCATTCCGCCTTGACCGGAATCGAGGCTGTCGCGCCGCCGGCGGGCACGTCGATGGTGCGCAGCTCGCTCAGCCGGTCGCTGACCACCGCGATCGTCGCCTTGCCGGCGAAGCGGGGAGCGAGCCGGACCTGCAGGCTCTCGCCCTCGGCATAAGCACCCTTGTCGAGCGCGACGTCGAGCACATCGGGCGTATCGGCGGTCTTGTCGGCCTCGTAGCCGACGGTGAAGGAGACCGAGGTTTCGGTGGCGTCCGCGCCATCGGCCGAGACATCGAGCCGGTAGTTGCCCCAGTCGACGGCCGAGGCGATGCGCGCGCCCGCGTCCGCCGATACGGCGACCTCTCCATCGGCGACGCGGCGCGTCTGCTTGACGCCCTCGAAATTCCAGCGGCCGTCCTGGAAGAACCACTGATAGTTCCGCGTGACCTTGGACAGCGTCCATTTCACGCCGGGGCGGGAGAGGCGGCGGCCGTCGCCATTGGCCATGATGACCTCGAAATTCGCGGTCTGGCCATTGCCGAGTTCACCATCCCTGAACAGCTTCTTCACGCCGATCGCCGCGCCCTTGGGTACGATCGGCAACGTCACCGAACGGGCGATGGCGCGTCCGCCGGGCTCGCCGACGCGCAGCGTCAGCTCGACCTCCAGCGGGCGGTTGGTCTCGGGCTGTTCGACCGGGTTGGCGAGCGTGGCCTTGCCGGAGGCGTCGGTCGTGGCGCTCTCCTCGAAGTCGAACTGGCGCGGCTCGAAGGCCTCGTCGGTGAGGCCGACCTCGTAGCCGACGAAGCCGGGGATGGCGCTGGCGGCAGCCGACCGGATCGTCAGCGATCCGGTGGCCTCGAGATCGGAGCCCGGCGCGCCGTAGAGATAGCGCGCGGTCAGGTCGATCTCGGCCGGTTCGCCGGCCTGCAGGACGGGCTTTTTTGGGGCGAGCGTCAGCTCCAGCCGCTCGGGGACGTAATCCTCGACGAGGAAGGACACCTCGCCGATCGCCGGGCCTTTCGGATCGGCATAGGCCTGGACGCGCCAGGTCCCGGTCTGCGCGCCGGAGATCAGCGGGATGGCGTGAGCGCGCCCGCCCGCGCCCTGGTCCTCGACCAGACGGCGGCGATACTCGACGCCGTCTGGGCGCTTGACCGCGATGGTCAGCGGCAGTCCGGTCACGGCCGCACCGCGCGCATCGCGCAGCAAACCGGTGAGATAGACCGTCTCGCCCGAGCGGTAGACGCCGCGCTCGGTGTAGAGATAGGCGTCGAGGCCGGCAGGCGCGACGCGGCCCTTGACGCCGCGATCGGAGAGGTCGAACGCGGTCTGCTTCAGGTCGAGAAAGCCGTAATCCTCGCCGAGCAGGGCTGTGACGAGGCCGGGCGCATTGCCGCCCTGACCCTTGCCGAGGCCGGCGTCGAAGCGGGCATAGCCGTTGGCGTCGGAGCGGGCCGTGCCGAGGATTTCGTTGTTGCGGGCAACGAGCCGGACATCCGTATTGGCGACCGGCGAAGCGTCGGCGAGCGAGCGCACCAGCACATGGACGCCGTCGGGGCCGGTGAAGGCGGTGAGGCCGAGATCCGAGACGACGAACCATTGCGTGGCGCGGGTCGTGCCGTCGTCATAGTCGCCGCCATCGCCATCTGACGGTGCGGGCGCAGCCCGGCCGCCGGCAGGCTTGGCGAACATCACATAGACGCCCGGCTTCAGCGCGCCGACCGCTTCGATCACGGGGAAGGCGGTGACGACGTCCTTGTTCAGCTCGGACTTGACCTCCATCGAGCCGGTCCAGACGGTCTGGCCCTTGTCGGAGGCGATCTGCTTGGATTGGTATGAACCGAGCTGGCCCAGAAAATCCTCGGAATGGACCGAGTTGATCAAATTGCGGTCGCCGATGCGCATCACCTCGAGATCGAGCCTGTCGGCATTGACCGAGACGACCGGCACGCCCTGCTGGCCGGTGCGCGGCAGGACATAGTTCTTGCCGGTGAAGCGGACCGACGGCGTGCGGTCGCGGACATAGATCTCGTAGTCGCCGGACTTCAGCAGCTTCTCATCCGGAATTGCCGAAGGCACGCCCTGGCGGATCACGAAGGCGTAGCGCTCGCCATGGCGCAGGCCATCGACGCAGATCTGGCGTTCTTCGGCGCTGACGGCGAAGTCGCCGCGCCCTCCTGTCACCGCGACATAGGGTGCGAAATCGACGCGGCCGCGCGCCAGGGGTTCGGAGAACTCGAAGCAGGCGCGGGGCGAGGCTGCGTCGGCATCGACCTTGTTGCCGGTCAGGCGGAAGCCGCGCGTCTCGCGCAGGGCCTCATAGGCCGTGCGCAGCGAGGCGTTGTCGGCGATGTCGAGGCTGAGGCGATAGGTCGTCAGCGCCGGACGCCAGACCTCGTTCTTCTCGAAGGTGCGGGCGAGCACGCCGAGCGAGGCGGCCTCGTCGGCCCGGTTGGCCGAGCGCTGATAGGCGAGATAGGCGGCAGAGACGGCCCGCTCGCGCAGCTCGTAGCGCTCGCGGTAGTCGCGCGGCTCGATCGCGTTGGCGGCGTTGGCCATCAGCCGCCAGGCGGCGGCGTTGTTCGGTTCGGCCACCACGGCCGCGTTGGCCCGGGGCAGGGCGGCGCGGGCGTCGCCCCGCGCCAGCGCCGCGAGGCCGTCCCGCAGCGCTGCGGCCGCCGGCTGGCCGGCCGAGACCTCGCGCTTGAGCCGCTCCTCGAGCTGCTGGCCCTGGGTGGCGAGATCGGCGCGGACATAGGCCTTCTGCGCCAAAACAGGCGAGGCGGCGAGCGTCAGACCCAGGACAAGCGCGAGGCGGGCGAGCAGCGTCATGGTCGTCGTCTCCATCGGGCCGGACCGGCAGTCTCGCGCAGGCGCGCGCCGATTGGATGACGGGGCTGCCGAGCCGCCGCGCAGGCTATCACCGGCGCTTGCGCGTGCAATCCGAAAGCGACGGGACGGATGCGCGATCGCAGTTGCGGAGCGGAGCGATCTGTCGCTGAATGCCGCTGCCGCTGACCGCTTGGGGAGACGGGCGATGATGCTGACGATCGGAACTGCCTGGCTGCGGAACGGCTGTGCCGGTCTCGCGCTGGCCGGGGTCTTGGCGCTGTCGGGAGCGTCGCTCGCGCAGACGCCCGCGCCAAACCCGCAACTGGCCGCCGCGCAGACGACGTTCGAGGCCCTGCCAGAGGCGGAGCGCAAGGCGATCCAGACCGACCTGATCTGGACCGGCCATCTCAACAGCGCCGCCAGCGGCGGCTACGGGCCCCTGACCTTCCGTGCCGTCAACGCCTTCAAGGCGGGCAAGGGCGCGCCCGACGGGCTTCTGACGCCGGCCGAGCGGCGCGTGCTGGCGCAGCAGGGGCAGGCGGCGCGCGACGCCGCAGGCTTCCGGATCGTCAGCGACGAGCGCACCGGCATCAGGCTCGGCGTGCCGCAAACCTTGCTGCCGAGGCGCGAGGCCCTGCCGACCGGCGGCAGCCGCTGGCAGAGCGCGGACGGCAAGGTCACGCTTGACCTGAGCACGACGCCGCCGGGTGAGCCGCTTGAGGCGATCTTCGAGCGCGCGACCGCGCCAACGCCGAACAATCCCGGCCGCAGGATCACCTACAAGCTGCTGAGGCCGGATTTCTTCGTCATCACCGGCGAAACGCCGACAGGCAAGTTCTATCGGCGTCTCGCCGCCGGACCACAGGGCCTGCGCGGTTTCTCGATCGGCTACGACAAGGCGCTGGCGCCGGGCCTCGACAAGCTCGTCATCGCGATCGCGTCGAGCTTCGAACCGTTTCCGACGGGCCCCGCTCCCAGCGCGCCTGCCACGACGCCGGGCGGCGCCATCGCCGGGCTGACGGGCGGCGTCCCGCAACTGCCGCCGGTCAGCGCACGACCGACGGAGCGCCATGGCGTCGGGCTCGCTCTGTCCGATCGTGCGGTCCTGACCGCCGCGAGCGCGCTCGACGGCTGCCGCACGCTGCGCGCCGGCGGGCGCGTCGCGCGGCTGCGGCTGAAGGACGATGCCAGCGGGCTTGCCGTGCTCGATCTCGACGGCGGCACGGGTGCGGTCGTGCCGGGGCTGCGGGCCGAGGCGCTGGCGGACAGGGAAAACGTCGTGCTGCTCGCCTTCGGCGACGATGGCGGCAGGCGCGTCGCGCTCGCTCTGCCGGGGGCCGGCGCGCGGATCGGGCAGGGTGCGGCCGTTTTCGCGCCGTTGCAGCCGGGGCAGGCGGGCAGCCCTGTGTTCGACCGGCAGGGCCGCTGGGTTGGCCTTGTGACAGCCAACCCGTCCGACAAGGTGCTCGTCGCCGGCGTCGCGCCACAGCGCGCCTATGCGATCGCCGACGGGGCGGCGCTGCAGGCTGTCCTGGGCAAGGCTGGCGTCGCCGTCGCGACAGCGGCCGCCGGCGGCGATTTCAGCACCGGGGCGGTGGTCGAGAAGGCTGGCAAGGCGGCCCTGCCGGTCATCTGCGGATTGTGATGCCACACGCAAACAGCAGTTGTCTGCGCCGCGACAATCGGCTCAGATAGCGTGCCTATCCAAGAGCGCCCCGGTTTCGACCCGAGGAGCGCTCGTGTTTAAATCGATTTAGCGGAGGAAACATCATGAGCGAGATTATCAGCAGACGTACCATTCTGAAGGGCGCGGCAGCCGCCGGCGCGGCGGGTCTGGTCGCAAGCCCGGCTCTTGGCCAGGCGAAATGGCCGAACCGGCCGGTCACCGTCGTCTGCCCCTGGGGCGCGGGCGGCGGCACGGACGCCACCGCGCGCATCATCAGCGCGATCCTCGAGAAGAATCTCGGCCAGCCCTTCAATGTGGTGAACCGCACCGGCGGCTCGGGCGTCGTCGGCCATTCGGCCATCGCGACGGCTGCGCCCGACGGCTACACCATCGGCATGATCACGGTGGAAATCACCATGATGCATCATCAGGGCCTGACCGAGCTCAACCCGACGAGCTACACGCCGCTCGCCCTGATGAACGAGGATCCTCCGGGCGTCCAGGTCAAGTCGGACTCGCCCTACAAGGACATCAAGGCGCTCGCCGACGCGATCAAGGCTGCGCCTGCCGGCAAGTTCAAGGCATCGGGCACCGGGCAGGGCGGCATCTGGCATCTCGCCCTGATCGGCTGGCTGCAGGCCATGGGCCTGAAGCCGGACCATGTCGCCTGGGCGCCGTCGAACGGCGCGGCTCCGGCGATGCAGGATCTCGCCGCCGGCGGCATCGACATGGTGACCTGCTCGGTGCCCGAGGGGCGCGCCATGATCGACGCCGGCAAGGCCAAGTCGCTGGCCATCATGGCCTCCGAGCGCAACCCGCAGTTCAAGGACGTGCCGACGCTGAACGAATCGCTCGGCATCAACTACTCGGTCGGCGCGTGGCGCGGCATCGCCGCGCCGAAGAACCTGCCGGCTGATATCCAGGCGACGCTGATCGCCGAGCTGAAGAAGGCCTACGACTCGAAGGAGTTCCAGGACTTCATGAATGCGCGCGGCTTCGGCATGAAGTTCTCCGATCAGGCCGGCTTCGCCAAGTTCATGGCCGATGGCGACAAGGCGATGGGTTCGGCAATGACCGCGGCCGGCCTCGCCAAGAAGGCCTGATCCCGGCCCTATGCGACGGAGCGGCCGCCGGCGCGGCCGCTCCGTCTTTTTCGCTACTCGGCTCCAGCACGCCGTCTCCGCACGCCGATGCGTGCCTGGCCTCCTCGCAAGGTCCGCAGCCCATGCGTTTCAACGATGCCGTCGTCGGCGCGCTGTTCATCCTTCTCGCCGGAGCGATGATCGCGATGACCTTCTCGTTCCCGCCTTTCCCCGGCCAGAAATACGGCCCCAGCCTGTTCCCGCGCATCATCGCCAGCGGCATCATCCTGTGCTCGGCGATGCTGGTGCTGCGTGGCCTGAAGGAGCGGCGCGAGGCGGGCGGCCCGTGGCTGGGTCTCGCGGACTGGATGCACAGGCCGCATCGGCTCGCTTCCTTCGCGCTCATGATGGCGGCGATGGTGTTCTACATCCTTGCGTCGGAGCCGCTGGGCTTCATCCTGACCGCGTTCCTGATCCAGCTTTGCCTGTTTCTCTGGTTCGGGGTCAGGCCGCTGACGGCGCTGCTCGTCGCCGTCATCATGACAGGGCTGGTCCAGTACTTCTTCGGCTCGTTGATGCGTGTGCCCTTGCCGCGCGGCATCCTCGACAGCATCCTGTGAGGAGCCGGACATGACAGCGATCACGACTGCTTTCGGCCTCGTCTTCGATCCCTATGTGCTGGCCGTCATCATGGGCTCGGCCGTCTTCGGCATGTTCGTCGGCGCCATGCCCGGCCTGACGGCCACGATGGCGACGGCCCTGCTGGTGCCGGTGACCTTCTTCATGGCGCCGGTGCCGGCGCTGGGCGCGATCGTCACCGCCACGGCGATGGCGATCTTCGCCGGCGACATTCCGGCCGCGATGCTGCGCATGCCGGGCACGCCGGCCTCGGCGGCCTATGCCGACGAGAGCTACGAGATGATGAAGAAGGGCCAGCTCGACCTCAATATGGGGGTCAACCTGGTCTTCTCGGTCCTCGGCGGCATCTTCGGGGTGCTGGTCCTGATCGTGCTCGCGCCGGCGCTGGCCGAAGTGGCGATCAATTTCTCCTCCTTCGAGTATTTCTGGCTCGCCTGCCTGGGCCTGACCTGCGCGGTCTTCATCGGCACGGGTGACCCGCTGAAAGGCCTGCTCTCGCTGTTCATCGGGCTCGCCATCGGCTGCGTCGGCATCGACCCGGCGGCAGGCCAGCCGCGCTTCACCTTCGGCAATGTCGACCTCCTTTCGGGCATCAACTTCATCCCGACGCTGATCGGCATGTTCGCCGTCTCCGAACTCCTGCGCGGGGCGGTGACGATGGAGAAGGGCGGCATGCGGGTGACGCAGGCCGTCGGCAGCCTGATGAAGGGCATGGGCGGCGTCTTCCGGCGATATTGGAAGAACTTCTTTCGCGGCTCGCTGATCGGCACAGTGATCGGGGCGCTGCCGGGGGCGGGCGCCGATATCGCCGCCTGGGTGTCCTACGCCGTCTCCAAGAAGCTCTCGAAGGAGCCGGAGAAGTTCGGCACCGGACATATCGAGGGCGTGGTCGATGCGACCTCGGCGAACAATTCGGCTGTCGGAGCGGCCTGGATCCCGGCGCTGGTCTTCGGCATCCCGGGCGATTCGATTACCGCGATCGTGATCGGCGTCCTCTACATGAAGGGCATGAATCCGGGCCCGAGCGTGTTTCTGCAGACGCCGGAGCTGATCTATGCCGTCTTCATCATCTTCATCCTCGCCAATCTGCTGATGTTCCCGCTCGGCTGGGCGGCCATCAAATCGGCCAAGCAGATCCTGCGGGTGCCGCGCAACATCCTGCTGCCGATCATCCTGATCTTCTGCATGGTCGGCTCCTTCGCCATGACCAATTCGCTCTACGGTGTGGTGCTGATGGTGGTGATGGGGCTGTTCGGCTGGTTCCTCGAGGAACAGGGCATCCCTGTCGCACCATTGATCCTGGGCCTCGTGCTCGGCGAGATGCTGGAGCAGAACTTCATGAGTTCGATGATCAAGGCCGACGGTTCTTTCCTCGGCTTCCTCAGCCGGCCGATCGCCGGCACGCTCGGGGTCGCGACGCTGCTGCTCTGGGCGCTGATGATCTGGAAAGCCCTGCCGATCGGCAGGGCGCGCGCCGCGCCGGCCTGACCGGGGCTGCCCCGCTCAGACGATGGTCCCTGCGGCGCGCAGGGCCGCACGTCGGGCCGCATCGAGGCCGAGTTCGTCCAGCACCGATTCGGTGTCCTGCCCGATACCCGGCGGCCGGTGGCGCACCGGCAACCGGTTTCCGTCGAGGCGGTATGGCGGCGACAGCACTGACGGCGTCGCGGCTGCGTCGGGAGCGTCCGAAACCATGCCGGCTTGCGCCGCGCGCTGCGAGCGCAGCGCCTCGTTCAAGCCCAGCACCTCGCCGGCGGGAATCCCATGCGTCACGAGCCGCTCCAGCAGCAGCGCGCGGGGGCGGGCGCGCAGTTCGGCCTCGAGGATCGGCAACAGCTCCGGCCGCGCTTGCGTTCTCTGCAGGTTCGTCGCGAAGCGCGCATCGTCGGCGAGGTCGGGACGCTCGATGACATGGCGGCAGAAGCGCTCGAACTGCGCGTTGTTGCCGACGGTGATGACGAGCGGGCCGTCGGCCGCCTCGAACACGCCATAGGGCACGATCGAGGGATGAGCGTTGCCGTAGCGCGCCGGGTCTTCGCCCAAGGCCAGCGCCTCCAGCCCGTAATAGGAGGTGACGGAGAGGCCGCAGTCGAAAAGCGCCATCTCGATGTGCCGGCCCTTGCCGGTGCGACCGCGCTGGACGAGTGCCGCCAGGATAGCCTGAGCGGAGAACTGGCCGGTGAAGAGATCGACGATGGCGACGCCGAATTTCAGCGGCGGCTGGTCGTCATTGCCGTTCATGCCCATCAGGCCGGATTCGCCCTGGATGACGAGGTCGTAGCCGGGGCGGGTCGCCTCCGGCCCGTTGGAACCGTAGCCGGCGATCGAGCAATAGATCAGGCCGGGGTTGAGCGCGCTCAAAGCGCCATAGCCGAGACCGAGCCTGTCGGCCCCGCCAGTCTTGAAGTTCTGGATCAGCACGTCGCTTCTGGCGGTGAGATCGCGCACGATGGCGAGGCCTTCGGGCTTGCCGAGGTCGACGCCGATGGCGCGCTTGTTGCGATTGACGCTGTTGAAATAGCAGGTGTTGGCCTCGCCGAGGCGAAAGCCCCAGTCGCGCGTGTCGTCGCCGCGTCCGGGATGCTCGACCTTGATGACCTGCGCCCCGAGATCGCCCAGCACCTGGCCGCACCAGGGGCCGGCGAGGATGCGCGATAGATCGAGCACGCGGATGCCGGCGAGGGGAAGGTCGAGGTCGCTCATCGTCACGTTTCCAATCCCACAGCCCTCATCCTGAGGAGCCGCGCAGCGGCGTCTCGAAGGATGCTCCAGATGTCGCTGGCGCGGGCTGGAGGATCCTTCGAGACGCGATCTTCGATCGCTCCTCAGGATGAGGGCGGTGGGTCTGTCCGACTTCGCGCCTCACGAGCCCATCACCCCTTCCAGACTGGCCGCCAGCGCGATGAGGCGTGGGCGCACCTCGTTCATCAGCACCTCGCGATCGAGGATGACGCTGGGCGCGCCGCAATTGATCGACATCGGCGGCAGGCCGCCCCCGGGCCGGAACGCCACGGCGATGGCGTCGACCGTTGGCTGCCAGTCGCCAAAGGAGCGGGCGCAGCCGAATTCGCGGTAGTCGGCGAGCGCGCGCTCGACGCCGTCGCGCAGGCGCGGCCAGCCGGCATCGTCGACCGAGCGGATGTCGTCGAGGATGGCGCGGCGCTCGGCCTCGTCGCAGACGCAGAGATAGGCCCGGCCCATGGCGCTGCGGGCCATGGAGAGCCGCGAGCCGACATCCATGTTGAGCGCGATCGCCGCCTCGCCCCGGCAGCACTCGATATAGCGCATGCTGAGCCGGTCGCGCACGCCCAGGCCCACGGACGCGTTGGATAGGATCGCGATCTCGCGCATGCCCGGGCGCGCCAGTTGGCGCACGTCGAGCCCGGCGAGCGCGGTCGCGCCGAGCGCGATCAGCGCCGTGCCGAGACGATAACCGCCCGATTCCGGAACGGGATGAAGGTAGCCCAGCGTCGTCAGCGTGTGTGTAAGCCGCGACACGGTGGAACGGGCGAGCCCGCAGCGCTCGGCGATCTCGGAATTGCCGAGCGTGCGCTCGCCGCGCCGGAAGCAGGCGAGCACCTCAAGCCCGCGCGCGAGCGCCGTGACGAAGTGGCGGTCGTCCTTCGCCTCGTCGGGCTCGATGTCCGGCGCGGGATTGTCGCTCACAAGCGTCGGTTTCACGCGCTGCATGGTCGTGGGCCGCTTGAACACGCCGTCATCCCGGACGTAGCGAAGCGGAGCTCCGGGATCCATCCTAGAGCACCGACGTGCCCTATGATGGATCCCGGAGCGGCGCGGCTTCGCCGCTTGTCCGGGATGACGGCAGTTTTTCTATCGTGAAACATGAGGTCTCAGCGCTTCATCAGGAAGGCGGCGAAGGCGGCCTGCGCCTCGGCCGAGACCAGCCGCTCGCTGAAATAGCGGGCCTCGGTCGTCAGCGTCTCGGCGACGGCCGCGGCATGGCCGCGCTTCAGCAGCATCTTGGTGACGCCGACGGCCTCCGGCGGCAGGGCGCAAAAGGCCTTCGCCTTGTCGATCGCCATGGCCAGCGCCCCGCCTTCCGGCGTCACGGCGTTGATCAGGCCCGCATCCAGCGCGACCTCCGGCCCGAAGGCCTCGCCCAGCATCAGCAGTTCGGCGGCGCGCTTGGAGCCGGCCATGAGCGGCAGCAGGTAAGAGGACGCGCCTTCCGGGCACAGGCCCAGCGCCACGAAAGGCATTCGGAAGCTCGCGCCCTTGCCGGCATAGGCCAGATCGCAATGCAGCAGCATCGTCGTGCCGATGCCGACCGCGAAGCCTTCGACGGCGGCGATGACCGGCTTCTTCGAGTTCGAGATCACGTTGAGATAATCCATCGCGACGCGCGGGCCGGTGCCGGCGGCGGCGGCGAAGTCCTTGATGTCGTTGCCGCTGGTGAAGGAGCCGCCGGCCCCCGTCAGCACCATGGCGCGGATCGCGGGATCGGCGTCGCCGCCGGACAGCGCCTCGGCCAGCGCGATATAGCTCGCCCGGTCGAGCGCGTTCTTGCGCTCGGGCCGGTTCATCGTGATCTGGAGGACTCCGGCTGAAACGGTCTCGGTCAGAACGGTGGCGGTCATCTCATCTTCCTTGTTCAGACGGTCGTGAGAGCAGTTTTCGCCTGCAGATATTCGGCCTTGAGCCGCGCGATCACCTGCGCGACCGGCGGTGCGTCGTCGATCAGCCCGACGCCTTGCCCCGAACCCCAGATGTCGCGCCAGGCTTTTGCGGTGCCCGAGCCAAAGCTCATCTTGGTCTTGTCGGCGTCGGGCAAGGCATCGGGATCGAGCCCCTGCGCGGCGATCGAGGGCTTGAGATAGTTGCCGGGCACGCCGGTGAAATAGGGCGTGTAGACGATGTCGGCCGCGCTCGTCTCGACGATCATGTCCTTGTAGCCTTGGGCGGCATTGGCCTCCTGCGTCGCGATGAAGCGCGTGCCGATATAGGCCAGGTCCGCGCCCATCGCCTGCGTCGCCAGGATCGCCTGCCCGGTCGCGATCGACCCTGACAGGATGATCGGGCCGTCGAAGAAGCGCCTGACCTCACCGACGAGCGCGAAAGGCGAGAGCGTGCCGGCATGGCCGCCAGCTCCGGCGCAGACCAGGATCAGCCCGTCGACGCCGGCCTCCAGCGCCTTTTGCGCATGGCGGATCGTGGTGACGTCGTGGAAGACGAGCCCGCCATAGGAATGGGCGGCCTCGACCACCTCGCCCGGCGCGCGCAGCGAGGTGATGATGATCGGCACCTCGTGTTTGACGCAGACCTCCATGTCGTGGCGCAGGCGATCGTTGCTGGCATGGACGATCTGGTTGACCGCGAAGGGCGCGATCTTGCGGGACGGGTCCGCCGCCTTCGCCGCCGCGAGTTCGGCCTTGATCCGGGTGAGCCAGACATCGAGCTGGTCGGCCGGCCTTGCATTCAGCGCCGGAAACGAGCCGACGACGCCGTTCAGGCATTGCGCGATGACGAGCTCCGGGCCCGAGACGATGAACATCGGCGAGCCGATCACCGGCAGGTCGAGCGCGTTTGCGAGGGAGGAGGGCAGGGCCATGGTCGCGGTCCGTCAGGGGTTCGCCGGCCCGCCTTCGCGGGCGAGATAGAGATCGTGCAGGCGGTCCAGATCGACCTGTGCCGCCTTCTGGCTGAGCAGGACCTTGCCCGAACGCATCAGGTGGACATTGTCGGCGACCGAGAGCGCGAGATGCGTGTTCTGCTCGATCAGCGCGATGGTGACGCCCTGCGCCTTGAGCCGGCGGACGATCCCCAGAACCTCCTTGACGATGACCGGCGCGAGGCCAAGCGAGGGCTCGTCGATCAGCAGGATGCGCGGCTCGCTCATCATGCCGCGCCCCATCGCGACCATCTGCGCCTCGCCGCCGGAGAGCGAGCCGGCCGGCTGGCCACGACGCTCCTTCAGGCGCGGAAACAGTTCGTAGACGCGCTCCAGATTGCGGCTTTGGGCCTTGCGGCAGCGGCGCGGATAGGCCCCGAGCGACAGGTTTTCCTCGACGCTCATGTCCTTGAAGACGAGCCGGCCCTCGGGAACCATGACGAGCCCGGCCTCGATCAGGTCCCAGGTCTTGGCTTTCAGGGCGCGACCGTCGAGCCTGATCTCGCCCTGATGAGGCACGAGGCCCATCAGCGCGCGGAACAGCGTGGTCTTGCCTGCGCCGTTGGGTCCGACGATGGCGGTCAGCTCGCCCTTGGGGAAGCTGAGCGAGACGTCCCAGAGCACGTTGATCGCGCCATAGCCGGCGCGGAGCGAGCGGACCTCAAGCATTCTGCTGCTCCGAAATCCACTCTGCAGCCCTCATCCTGAGGAGCGCCGCAGGCGCGTCTCGAAGGATGCTCCAGATGTTTCCGGAGCGAACTGGAGCATCCTTCGAGACGCCGCCGACGCGGCTCCTCAGGATGAGGGTTGAAGGTGGGATCGCGAGATCAAGCATCGGCCGTCCCCGTATAGCTCTCGACCACGGCCGGGTTGCGGAAGACATCGTCGGGCGCGCCGTCGGCGATCACCTGGCCGAAATTCAGCACCACGGCGCGCGAGCAGAGCGTCGAAATCGTCTCGATGTCGTGCTCGACGATGACGATGGTCAGGCCGTAGCGCTGGTGCAATTCGCGCAGCTTGGCGATGAAGCGGCGCTTGGCCTGGCTTTCGAGGCCGGCCAGAACCTCGTCGAGCAGCAGCAGCCTTGGGTTCGTCGCCAGCGCCTTGGCGATTTCGAGGCGCTTCAGTTCCTGCAGGGCAAGCTCGGTGGCGGCGTCGCGCTCGGCATGCTCGGCGAGTTCCATCACCTGCAGGATTTCGTCGATGCGGGCGGGGTCGGATTTGCCTGCGCCAAAAACCTGCGCGACGGTCAGGTTCTCGCGCACGGTCAGATGATGCATCGGCTGCGGGATCTGGAAGGTGCGGCCGAGGCCAAGCCTTGCGCGCGCATGCAGCGCCATGCCGCCGATCTCGCGCTCCTCGAACAGGATATTTCCCGATCGCGGCCGCACAAGGCCCGAGATGGTGTTGAAAAGCGTCGTCTTGCCGGCGCCGTTGGGGCCGACGAGACCGAGGATTTCGCCGGCCCCCATCGCGAAGGACACGTCCTTCAGCGCGACGAGCCCGCCGAAACGGACGGTGACGTCCTCAAGCCGCAGCATGGGCGGCTCCCGTCTTCTTCTTGCCGAACAGTCCGAACAGGCCGTTGGGGGCGATCAGGATCATGCCCGCGAGCAGGACGCCGAGGATGATCTGGTGGCCGACCGGCAGGATCGCCTTGGCGACGAGCTGGTCGAACAGATAGATCGCGACCGCGCCCGCGACGGGTCCGAGGATGGTGCGGTAGCCGCCGAAGATCGCCGCGATGATCGGCAGCACCGACCAGGTGCCGGAGAAGGCGTAGTCCGGCTCGAGGAAGTTGATGATGTGGGCGTTCATCGCGCCGAACAGCCCGGTGATGAAGGCGGAGAGCAGCAGCATCCAGGCTTTCAGCAAAGTCGCGTTGACGCCGACGACGCGTGTCGCGTCCTCGCTTTCGGCCATGGCGCGCAGAGCCGTGCCGACATGGCTCGCCTTCACGGCGCGATAGGCCAGCAGGCACAGACCCACCATGACGACGAGCAGCCAGTAGCTGCCGATGCGGCTGGAGAAGTCGATGCCGGCGATGGTCGGCAGTACGGGGAAGCGGGCAAAGCCGGCCGAGCCGCCGGTGAGCCAGCTCAGTTCGGTCGCGAGGATCTTGAAGATGTGCGCATAGGCGAGGATGGCGAGCGCGAAATAGGGGCCGGACAATCGCAGCGCCGGCAGCATGGCGAGTGAGGACAGGGCGGCGACCGCGCCGCCGGCCAGCAGCGAGAGCGGCACGGGCAGGCCGGCCTTCGCCGAAAGCAGCGCGGAAGCATAGGCCCCGACCCCGAAGAAGGCGGCGTGGCCGAACGAGACCATGCCGCCGAGATTGCCGAGCAACGCCCAGGCGAGCGCGACGCCGGCGACGATCAACCCGGAGACCATCAGCCCCATGATGTAGCCGTTGCCGCCATAGACCAGCGGAATGAGGCAAGCCGCGAGCGCGAGCAGGATGCCGGGGAGGTTCTTCACAACCATCGCCTCAGCCCCTCCGCGCCCGGGCGCCGAAGAGCCCGTTCGGCATGAAGAAGAGCACGAGCAGGAACAAAACCATGCCGACGAGCTCCTGCAGCGCCGAGCTCGCCAGCGTGACCGTCATCGCCTCGGTGACGCCGAGCAGCAGCGCGGCGCAGAACACCCCGGGGATCGAGCCGACGCCCGCCAGCACCGTGACGACGAAGGCCTTGACGGTCAGCGCGGGGCCGAGCGCCGGCTGGACCACGCTCATGGTGAAGAGCGCGACGCCGGCCACGCTGGCCAGAATCCCGGCGACGAGGAAGGCGGCCAGTTCGACCCGGCGCGGATCGATGCCCATCAGCATGGCGGCGTCGCGATTGGAGGAGACGGCGCGCACCGCGCGGCCATACCAGCTCAGCTTCAGCCACCACCATAGCGCGCTCATCACGGCGAGGCTGACGACGAAGGCGGTGAGCTCGCCCTTCATCGCATAAACGGTGTGGAAGGAGAGCGCGTCCTGCAGCACCGGCGAGTTGGTCGAGCGGACGTCGCTGGCGAAGACCAGGAGAATGCCGTTGGTCAGGATGATGCCGATGGCGAAGGTCAGGATCAGCGAGTTGAGTTCGCGATGGAGCTTGATGCGGTCGATCAGCAGGTAGACCGCGATCGAGACGACAGCGGTGATCGCGAAAGCGAGCGGGATCGCGGCATAAGGATTCCACCCCGTCCGGCTCTCGATGAAATAGGCCATGTAGGCGGCCAGAAGCACGAGTTCGCCATGGGCGAGGTTGATGATCTTCATCGCCCCGAAGGTGAGCGCGATGCCGAGCGCCACGAGCGCATAGACCGAGCCGACGAGCAGGCCGGAGAAGATCGCTTGCTGGGAGAGTTCGAGCATGGGGGCGGCGCAAATCCGGTCTTCGACAAAAACTCCACGTCATCCCGGACGCAGCGAAGCGGAGATCCGGGATCCATCCTAGAGTTCAGTCGGCGCTCTATGATGGATCCCGGAGCGGCGCGGCTTCGCCGCTTGTCCGGGATGACGGGGGAAGGTGTGGGTCAGGTCAGCTTCACCTCACCAGGGCAAACCGGGATAGGCGATCTTGCCCGTGGCCTGCTCGGCCGGCGAGACCAGCACGATCTTGCCCTCGCGGTGCTGGCCCATGGCGAGGGTGAAGTTGGGGTTGTCGCCGGTCTCGTTGAAGGCGATCGGGCCGAGCACCGAGGAGCGTTTGGTCTTGCGGACCTCATCGGCGAGGCCGCCGGTCTTGAGCGTGCCTGCGTCGGCGGCGCGGCCGAGCGCCTCGCACAGCACCATCGTCTTCACGAAGGAGAGCGTCGCGGCGTAGTCGATGTCCTTGTTGAACATCGTCTTGAAGGCGGCGACGAAGGCCTGGCCCTCGGCGTCCTTCATGTCGACGGGATAGGGCAGCGGCGTGGTGCCGACGACGTTCTGCATCAGGTCGGGGAAGTCCTGATACATTTTCGGGATCGCCAGAGACCACGCCCCCGAGATCAGCTTGACGCCGGGCTTGAGCACCTTGGCGGCCCGGATGATGCCGACATAGTCGTTCTCATAGGCCGACATGAAGATGATCTCGGACTTGTCCTGCAGCTTCACCTTGTTGATGATCGGCTTGAAGTCGGTGATCGCGGGGTCGAAGGGATGCAGGGTGACCTTGACGTTCTTCTTCGCAAGGCTCTCCTCGAGCCCCTTTGCGAGCAGCATCGGGGCCTCGCGCGTCGAGGCGACGATGGAGACGCTTTGCGCTTTCAGCTCCTCGACCATGCCCTCGAAGCCGCGCAGATAGCCGGCATTGTTGTTGATCCGGAAGAAGTTCTTGTTGCCGCGCTGGACCAGTTCCTCGCTGACCGCGCCGGCGGTGATGTAGACCTTGCCGAGCCGGTTGGCGGTGTCCGAGGCTGGGCCGACGATGTTGGAGCCGTAGCCGCCGAGGATTGCGACCGCGCCGTCGGAGGCCAGTTTCTCGACCGCGCCCACCGCCTTGGCCGGCTGGGTCTCGTCGTCGATCAGGGTGACCTTGATCTGGTGCTTGGTCTGCGAGTCGTTGTACATCTTGACCGCGACCAGCATGCCTTCGCGAAACGACTGCCCCGAGCGCGCCAGCGAGCCCGTCAGCGGCATGTGCGAGCCGACCTGGATCTCCTCGGCGCTCGCAACCGGGCTCCATGCGAAGCTCGCGGCGAAGCCGGCGATCAGCGTCGAAGTCAGAAAGTTCCTGCGGGTCATGGCGTTCCTCCGGATTGCTTCTTCATCGCAGCCTCGGGGTCGGCGCGACGCGGCACTGGCGACAGGCATGACATGGCGTTTCGCAAACGGTCAAGGCGACGGGCATGAATTCCGCGATGCAGCATGGGTGCCGCGGGGAGCCAAGCCTGTCAGCCGAACCCTTGACAAATCGGGCTGTGGGCTCTTCCTAGCAGCCATTCATGCAGACATGCGTTCTGCAGTGCAGAACAATTAGGCCTTCGAGGACGACGCCCATGCAGACCGTCCAGACCGCGAAACGTGGCGCGATCGCGATCCTGACAATCGACAATCCGCCCGTCAATGCGCTCGCGGCCAGCTTGCGCGCCGACCTCAAGGCCGCGGTCGAATCGGCTGCGTCCGACGCCGGCATCGACGCGATCGTGATCGCCGCGGCAGGCCGCGCCTTCATCGCGGGGGCGGACATATCCGAGTTCGGCAAGCCCCCCGTCGCGCCGATCCTGCCCGACGTGCTCGATGCAATCGAGGGCTGCGCGAAGCCGGTCGTGGCTGCGATCCAGGGCGCGGCGCTTGGCGGCGGACTGGAAGTCGCGCTCGCCTGCCACGCCCGCGTTGCCGCGCCTGCCGCGAAGCTCGGCCTGCCGGAGATCAAGCTCGGCATCATTCCCGGCGCCGGCGGCACGCAGCGGCTGCCCCGGCTGGTCGGCGCGGCAAAAGCATTTCCGATGATGCTGTCCGGCGAGCCCGTCTCCGGCGAAAAGGCTCTTGCGCTTGGTCTGGTCGATGAGGTCAGCGACGATGTGGTCGCGGCCGCCGTCGCGCTGGCGCAGCGGCTTGCCGCGAAGGGCGCGCCGCGCCGGACCGGTGAGCAGGAAGACAGGCTGACACCGGAGGACCGAGCGGCGTTCGAGGCACTCGCATTGGATGCGACGAAGAAGTCCGGCGACATGCCCAATGCGATGGCGCTGGTCGAGGCGGTGCGCAACGTCTTCACGCGGTCCTTCGCGGAGGGGCTGGCGGCTGAGAGGGCGCTTTTCCTGAAGCTCGTCGCCGATGAGCGCTCGAAGGCGCTGCGCCATGTCTTCTTCGCCGAGCGCGAGGCCGCGAAGATCCCTGGCATCGCTCCGGGGACGGCGGAACGGCCGATCGCGTCGGCGGCTGTGATCGGGGCCGGCACGATGGGCGGCGGCATCGCGATGTGCTTCGCCAATGCCGGCATCCCGGTGACGCTGATCGAGCAGCAGCAGGCGCAGATCGACAATGGGATCAACCGGGTCGCTGCGATCTACGAGATGTCGGTGACGCGCGGCTCGCTGACGCCGGAGAACCGCGACAGGCGGCTCGCGCTGATCACACCGGCCGTGGGCCTGCAGGCGGCTGCCGGAGCCGATATCGTGGTCGAGGCGGCGTTTGAGGAGATGGGCGTCAAGCAGGAAATTTTCAGCGCGCTCGACGCCATCGTGAAGCCCGGCGCTATCCTCGCCAGCAACACCTCCTACCTCGACATACCCACCATCGCCGCCGCGACAAACCGCCCGCAGGATGTGCTCGGCATGCATTTCTTCAGCCCGGCCAATGTCATGAAGCTGCTGGAGATCGTGCGGCCCACCGGCGTCGCCGACGATGTCGTGGCGACCGCGGTTTCGCTGGCGCGCAAGCTCGGCAAGGTCCCGGTCGTGGTCGGCAACGGTTTCGGCTTCGTCGGCAACCGCATGCTGGAGCAGCGCACGCGGGCCGCCGAGCGGCTGCTGATCGCCGGCGCTCTCCCTCATGAAGTGGATGCGGCGCTGACGGGCTTCGGCTTCAAGATGGGGCCGTTCGCGATGTCGGACCTCGCCGGCAACGACATCGGCTGGCGCACGCGAAAATCGCGCGGCAAGACGGCCGCAGTGGCGGATGCGATCTGCGAGGCAGGCTGGTTCGGCCAGAAGACCGGACGCGGCTACTACATCTATCCCGAGGGCGCGCGCGCAGGCGAGCGCGACCCGGAGGTGGAGGCGCTGATCGCCTGCATCTCGAAGGAGCAGGGCGTGACGCGGCGCAGCTTCACGCAAGCCGAGATCCTCGCGCGCCTGCTCGACCCGATGGTCAACGAAGGCGCGCGCATTCTGGAGGAGGGCATCGCAACCCGGCCCGGCGACATCGATATCATCTGGCTCAACGGCTACAACTGGCCGGCCTGGCGCGGCGGCCCGATGCACTGGGCCGACAGCGTTGGGCTCGACGTGATCGTCAGGCGGCTGGAGGAACAGGCTGCGGAGAGCAGCGACACGGCGCTGGAGCCGGCCGCTCTCCTGCGCAGGCTCGCGGCCGAGGGCAAGACCTTCTCGGAACTGAAGGTCAGGGCCGCGTGAGCGGGTCGGCCCGCCCGATCTGGCAGGAGCGCTTCCCGCATGCCTGTGACTGGGATGCGCCGATCGGGACCGGCACGGTGCCGCAGCTTCTGGCCGCGCCGGTGGCGGATACGCCCGACGCCAAGGCGTTCGTCTTCCGAAGCCATGAATTGAGCTATGGCGAGTTCGACGCGCTGGTCGCGCTGCTCGCCGGCGGGCTGATCGCCGACGGGGTCAAGCCGGGCGACCGGGTCGCGCTGCTGCTGCCCAACACGCTCTGGCATCCGATCGCCTTCTTTGCGACCGCGCGCTGTGGCGCGACCGTAGTGCATCTCTCGGCGCTGGATGCGCCGCGCGAACTCGAACACAAGCTGAAGGTCTCGAAGCCCGTCCGTCTCGTCACCACCAACCTGCCGGGCTTCCTGCCCAACGCGCTGAAGCTGCTCGAAGGCGGGCTCGTGCCGCGCCTGCTCGTCGGCGAGGATGGGCGCTGGGGCGTGTCCGAGACCGCGCCGTTGCCTGTCCCTGAGCATGGCGATGTCGCGAAACTCGATGCTCTGATGCTGGCGGAACCGCCACCGTCATGGCCGATCGTGACGCCCGACGACCTGATGCTGCTCCAGTTTACCGGCGGCACCACCGGCCTGCCGAAGGCGGCGATGCTGACGCATGGCAACCTCGTCGCGGCGGTGAACATCTACCGACTCTGGAGCGATGGCGAGCGGCTGGAGCCGGGCGCGCAAAAGGTCATCTGCGTGCTGCCCCTGTTCCACATCTACGCGCTGACGACGGTGCTGCTGCGGCACATTCGCGACGGCAACACCATCCTGCTGCGCCAGCGCTTCGACGTCGATGGGGTCCTCGCCGACATCGAGGAGAAACGCGCCACGGTCTTCCCCGGCGTGCCGACGATGTGGATCGCCGTACTGAACCATCCCGGCGTCGCGAACGTCGATTTCTCGTCGCTGCGCTCGAGCATTTCGGGCGGCGCGCCGATGCCGTTCGAGGTCCAGAGCCGGCTCGAGGGTATCCTGGGCAAGCGCGTCCATGGCGGCTGGGGCATGACCGAGATCGCGCCCGCCGGCGCGCGCGTGCCCGGCGACGCCGCACTGCGGCCGGGCCTGATCGGCGTGCCGCTGCCCGGCATCACGATGAAGATCGTCTCGCTGGAACCCGAGCGCGACGATTTTCCACCCGGCGAGATCGGCGAGATCGCGATCAGGGGCCCCAACGTCTTCAAGGGCTATCTCGACGACCCCGAAGGCACGGCGGAAGTCTTCCACGGGGGCTGGTTCCTGACCGGCGATCTCGGGCGGATGGACGAGAACGGGCTGTTCGACATCGTCGACCGACGCAAGAACATGATCATCTCCAGCGGCTTCAACGTCTATCCGGTGGCGATCGAGAGCGCGATCTACGAGCATCCGAGCGTGCAGGAGGTCGTGGTGATCGGCATCGACGACGCCTATCGCGGCCAGGCGGCGAAGGCTTTCGTCAAGCTCAAGGCCGGGCGCGAGCCCTTTACGCTGGACGAATTGCTGGTCTTTCTGAAGGACCGCCTCGGCCGCCACGAAATGCCGCGCGCGCTCGAATTCCGCGACTCGCTGCCGCGTAGCGCGGCGGGCAAGCTGCTGGCGAAAGTGCTGGTCGCCGAGGAACAACAGAAGCAGGCGGCCAAGGATACTGCAGCATGACGAGCGCCCTCAACGTCATTGCGAGCGTAGCGAAGCAATCCAGAGGTTTGCGCGAGCCCGCTGGATTGCTTCGCTGCACTCGCAATGACGGCGTAGAAAATTCCGGCCAGAACATCATTTTCCAGGACACACCATGACCGAAGCCGTCATCGTCTCCACCGCCCGCACGCCGATCGGCAAGGCTTTCCGGGGGGCGTTCAACCAGACCAAGGGCGCCGACATGGCGGCTCACGCGATCCGGCACGCGCTCGAACGCGCCGGCGTGGAGGGCGCGGCCGTCGAGGAGGTCGTCATGGGCTGCGGCTATCCGGAAGCCGCGACCGGCGGCAATGTCGCGCGCCATGCCGCTCTGGTGGCCGGCATCCCGGTGCAGTCGGCCGGCGTCACGGTCAGCCGCTTCTGCGCCTCGGGGCTGGAGGCGATCGCCCATGCGGCGCGGCGTGTGGTCATGGACGGCGTGCCGGTCGCCGTCGGCGGCGGGGTCGAGTCGATCTCGCTCGTCCAGCCGCAGGTCAAGCGCGAGTTGACCCAGAACGACTGGCTGATGGCCAACAAGCCGCAGATCTACACTTCGATGATCGAGACTGCCGATATCGTGGCGAGCCGCTACGGCATCTCCCGGCAGGCGCAGGATGAATTCTCGCTGGAGAGCCAGCGTCGCACGGCGTCGGCGCAGCAGCGCCAGCTCTTCGCTGAGGAGATCGTGCCGATGTCGGCGACCATGGTCGTCACCGACAAGGCCAGTGGCGAGACGCGCATGGAAGAGGTCACGCTCGACAAGGACGAGGGCAACCGGCCCGACACCACGCTGGAAGGGCTGCTGAAGCTCAAGCCCGTGCGCGGCGAGGATCAGTTCATCACCGCAGGCAATGCCAGCCAGCTTTCGGACGGGGCGTCCGCCAGCGTTGTGATGTCGGCCCAGGAAGCGGCGCGGCGGGGCTTGAGTCCGCTCGGCGTCTTCCGCGGTTTCGCCTCGGCCGGCTGCGAGCCTGACGAGATGGGCATCGGGCCGGTGTTTGCCGTGCCACGCCTGCTGGAGCGCAACGGCCTGAAGGTTTCCGATATCGACCTTTGGGAGCTGAACGAGGCCTTCGCCTCGCAGTCGCTCTATTGTCGCGACACGCTCGGCATCGATCCCGACAAGGTCAACGTCAATGGCGGGGCGATCTCGGTCGGCCATCCCTTCGGCATGAGCGGCGCGCGGCTCGTCGGCCATGCGCTGCTGGAGGGCCGCCGCCGCAAGGCGCGCTATGCGGTCGTGACGATGTGCGTCGCCGGCGGCATGGGCTGCGCCGGGCTGTTCGAGATCAATCACTGATCATGTTGCGAGCGAAACACCACGTCATCCCGGACGCAGCGAAGCGAAGCTCCGGGATCCATCGTAAAGGGCCATCGTGCTCTATGATGGATCCCGGATCGGCGCGGCTACGCCGCTTGTCCGGGATGACGTGGTGTTTCCGAGTGAACCGATAAGTCCGGTCGAAAGGATACCATCATGGACCTGCGCTTCACGCCCGAGGAAACCGCGTTCCGCGACGAGGCGCGGACTTTCTTTCGCACCGAAATCCCCGCCGAAATCCGGAAAAAGGTCTCCGAAGGGCGCGGTCTCTCGCGCGACGACATGGTCACCTCGCAGCGGATCATGAACGCCAGGGGCTGGGCCGTGCCGCACTGGCCCAAGGAATGGGGCGGCAAGGACTGGACGCCGATCCAGCGCTACATCTACACCGAGGAGATGCTGCTGGCGGCCGTGCCGCTGCCGCTGCAGTTCAACTGCTACATGGTCGGGCCGGTGATCGCCGCCTTCGGCAATCAGGCGCAAAAGGAAAAGCACCTCGCCCGCATCGCCAATCTCGACGAATGGTGGTGCCAGGGATTCTCAGAACCCGGCGCGGGCTCCGACCTCGCTTCGCTCAAGACCAAGGCTGTGCGCGAGGGCGAGCATTACATCGTCAACGGCCAGAAGACCTGGACGACGCTCGGCCAGCATGCCGACTGGATTTTCTGCCTCGTGCGCACCGACCCGGCGGCGAAGAAGCAGGCCGGGATCTCCTTCATCCTGATCGACATGAAGACGCCGGGCATCACGGTCAGGCCGATCATCACGCTGGAGGGCCGGCACGAGGTCAACGAAGTCTTCTTCGACAATGTGAAGGTGCCGGTCGAGAATCTCGTCGGCGAGGAGAACAAGGGCTGGGACTACGCCAAGTTCCTGCTGGCGAACGAGCGCACCGGCATCGCCCGCATCGGGCTCTCCAAGGAGCGGCTGGCGCGGATCAAGCGGCTGGCCAGAGAGATGCCGGCCGGCGATGGCACGATGTGGGACGATGCCGCCTTCCGCGAGCGGCTGGCCGAGGTCGAGATCGAACTGAAGGCGCTGGAGATCACGCAGATGCGTGTGGTGGCGGCGCAAGGCAAGCGCGATTCCAGCAAGCCCGATCCGGCCTCCTCGATCCTGAAGATCAAGGGCTCGCAGCTCCAGCAGGCGACGACGGAGCTTCTGCTTGAGGTGGCTGGGCCGTTCGCGCTGGCGGCTCCCGTGCGCTCGGGCGACCTGACCAATGATTGGCCGTTCGACTACGACTGGGCCGATGCGTCAGCGGCGAGTTATTTCAACAACCGCAAGGTCTCGATCTATGGCGGCTCGAACGAGATCCAGAAGAATATCATCGCCAAGGCGGTGCTGGGGTTGTGAGACTGCTCGATAATTCTACCAGCGAGGCCGTCTGACGCGGCTTTCTGCGCTTCCGGTGCTCACGGACAAAAAGTCCGCTCCGCTCCGGTTCTCGAAATCCACGCCAGCCGACTCACGCTGGCGAATTCTCAGGCAGTCTCACGCGGTGTGCCATGGACTTTGACCTCTCCCCCGAACAGTCGCAGCTCAAGGACGGCGTCGACCGGCTGATCGCCTCGAGCTACGGCTCGCTGGAGGCGCGCCAGAAACTGGCGAAGGAGCCGCTCGGCTTTTCGAAAGCCGGCTGGGCGCGCTTCGCCGAGATGGGGCTGCTCGGCATTCCGTTCTCCGAAGAGGAGGGCGGCTTCGGCGGAGGGCCTGTCGAGACGCTGCTGGTGATGGAGGCGCTGGGCCGGGGGCTGGCGCTGGAGCCCTATCTCGCCACGGTGGTGCTGGGTGGCGGCGCGGTCAGGCTCGGCGGTTCGGCGCAGATGAAGGAGCGCGTCATCCCCGGCATCGTCGAGGGGACTGCACGACTCGCGCTCGCCTTCACCGAAAAACAGTCGCGCTACGATCTGTTCGATGTGGTGGCCACAGCTCGCAAGACGGCTGAGGGCTATGTTCTGGAGGGCGCGAAGAGCGTCGTGATCCATGGCGACAGCGCGCATCATCTCGTCGTCAGCGCACGCACCGCCGGCCGCCGCCGGGACCATGACGGCATCAGCCTCTTCCTCGTCCCCGCCGATGCGGAGGGCGTGAAAATCCATGGCTATCCGACGCAGGATGGCGGGCGCGCCGCCGAGGTCGCCTTTTCGGGCGTGATTGTCCCGGCCGAGGCCATGATCGGCGACGAGGGGGGCGGCTTGCCGATCCTCGAACGCGTCGCCGAATTCGCCATCGCGGCTTTGGCCTCCGAGGCCGTCGGCGTCATGGATGCGCTGCATGCGCTGACCGTCGATTACCTGAAGACGCGCCAGCAGTTCGGCGGCCCGATCGCGCAGTTCCAGGTGCTGCAGCACCGCGCCGTCGACATGCTGATCGCCGTGGAGCAGGCGCGCTCGATGGCGGCCTATGCGGCGATGATGGTCGATCACACGGACGCTGCCGAGCGTGCGGCTGCGCTCTCGGCGGTCAAGGTGCAGGTGAACCGTTCCTGCCGGCTCGTCGGGCAGGAGGCGGTGCAGCTCCATGGTGGCATCGGCATGACGATGGAATATCTCGGCGCGCATTACTTCAAGCGGCTGACGATGATCGAGAGCCTGTTCGGCGACACGACGCATCACCTGCGGCGGGTCAGCGCGGCCGGAGGGCTGGCGGCATGACCGGCGAGGAGCGACTGGCGTCAGGCGCGGCCTTCCTGCTGGCGCAATGGCGCGCCGGCACGAAGTGCGAGATCATGCCGGCGAGTGTGCGGCCCGCCGACCGGCGCGAGGCCTATGCCATGCAGGCGCTGCTGGAGCGCTCCAGCCCCGCGCCGCTGTTTGGCTGGAAGATCGCCGCAACCAGCAAGGCAGGCCAGGCCCATATCGGCGTGGACGGGCCGCTGGCCGGACGCATTCTCGCCGAGCGCGTGCTGGCTGACGGGGCGACGACCTCGCTCACCGGCAACGCCATGCGTGTCGCCGAGGTCGAATTCGCCTTTCGCATGGCGCGAGACCTTGCTCCGTGCGAAAAGCCCTACAGCCAGGACGAGGTGCTCGATGCGGTCGCTTCGCTGCATCCGGCGATCGAGGTGCCCGATAGCCGCTTCGCGGAATTCGTCAGCGCAGGCTATGTCCAACTCGTCGCGGACAATGCCTGCGCCCATGAGTTCGTGCTCGGGACGAGCACGGGCGAGGAATGGCGCGGCCTGGATCTCGCGGCCTATCAGCCCGTTGCCCGGATGCCGGGTCGAGACGACCAGAGCGGGCTTGGCGCAAATGTGCTGGGCGATCCGCGCATCGCGCTGACCTGGCTTGTCAACGAGTTGTCGGGGCTCGGCGTCACGCTCAAGGCCGGCGAGGTGGTGACGACGGGCACCTGCCTCGTGCCGATCGCGATTGCGCCGGGCGACGCGATCGAGGCGGATTTCGGCGTGTTGGGCCGCGTGGCGGTCGCGTTCGTCTGAAGCGCCGTCATTCTCGGGCGAAGCGAAGACCCGAGAACCTTCTGCCTGAGATGCTCGGGTCAAGCCCGAGCATGACGCAGCATTCAATCCAGCCAGCTCGTGAAGCCCTCGACCGGCTCGCGCTCGGGCACGAGCCTGTTGGCCGGCGCGTCGGGATCGGCCTTGCCGATGGCGACGCCGCAGACCACGACCTCGCTCTCGGGGATGGCGAGTTCGCGGCGCACGACCGGGTGGAAGCGGGCGAAAATCGCCTGCGGGCAGGAATCGAGGCCGTGCCCCTGCGCCGCAATCAGCAGCGTCTGGACGAACATGCCGAGATCGAGCCACGAGCCGATCTCGAGATCGCGGTCGATCGTCACCATCAGCGCAACCGGAGCGCCGAAGAAGCGGAGATTGGCGGCGCTCTGGCGCTTCATGCCCGCGACATCGCCCTTGGTGACGCCGAGCAGGCCGTAGAGATCCCAACCGACCTTGCGCCGGCGCGACTGGTAGGGCTCGCGGAAGATTTCCGGGTAGTAGCGGTATTCCTCGGCCGGGGGCAGGTCCGGCGAGTCCAGCGCCGCGATCAGCGCCGGCTCCAGTTTGGCGCGCGTCTGCGGGCCAAGCACCCGGACCCTCCAGGGCTGCATGTTGGTGCCGCTCGGTGATTGCGCCGCGAGCGCCAGCAGATGCCGCACCAGCTCCGGATCGACCGGGTCAGGCAGGAAGGCCCGCACGGCCCGGCGGCGGATGATGGCGGCGTCGACGGGGTTGGCGGCGAGGGCTTCGCTCATGCGTTTTTCCCTTAGCGCGCCGCCACGAACGCGGCGTGTTCGCTCACAAGCTCGCCGGCCAGCGCCTTGGCGATCAAGGCGCGCGTCTCCGGGATACCGTAGATGGCCACGAAGGAGCCGAAGCGTGGTCCCTGGTCCTCGCCGAAAAGCACCTGGTAGATCGCCTTCCACCACTCTCCCGAAACGCCCGGCCGCTCGGGCGTGGCGTTCTTGGCGGCGAGGTTCTGGTAGCGCGGGATGACACGGGCGACGTCGAGCGCTGCGTCCTGGATCGCCTCCGCGCCGGCATCGGCCGGCAGCGCCGCCAGTGTGGCGTCGAGCACGGCGAAGGCAGCACGTTCCGTTTCGTCGGCGAGGCGATAATGCTTTGCCGGCTTTACGAAATCGCGGAAATAGGCGATCGCATAGCCGACCAGCGCGTCGAGCCGCGGGTGGGTCGCGGGCGAGATCGCCGGGGAATAGCGCTGCAGGAAGCCCCAGAGTACCGCCTTGTCCTCGGAATTCGCGACGGCGACGAGGTTCATCAGCAGGCTGAACGTAATCTGCGTGCGAACCGCATTGTCGCCATCGCCTGATTCGACGACTTCCGGCTGCGGCGGCTCGCCGCCATGGATATGCCAGACCGGGTTGCCGAGCCGGTTCTTCCAGTCCTGCTTTTCATAGCCATTGAGGAACTGCAGATATTCGTCGGCCGCGCGGGGAATGACGTCGAAATGTAGCTTCTTGGCCTCGCGCGGACGCGAGTACATGTACAGCGACAGGCTTTCCTCGCTGGCATAGGTCAGCCATTGGTCGATGGTCAGGCCGTTGCCCTTCGACTTCGAGATCTTCTGGCCGACCTCGTCGAGGAAGAGCTCATAGACATAGTGCTGCGGCGCGGGCGCGCCCAGAATCTCGCAGATCCGGTCGTAGATCGGCGCGTTGGTCTGGTGGTCCTTGCCGAACATCTCGAAATCGACGCCGAGCGCATACCAGCGCATGCCGAAATCGGGCTTCCACTGCAGCTTCACATGGCCGCCGGTGACCGGCAGGGTCGTGTCGCTGCCGTCCTCGTCCATGAAGGTGATGGTGCCGGCCTTCGCATCGACCGCCTTCATCGGCACGTAGAGCACGCGGCCGGTGGTCGGCGAGATCGGCAGGAAGGGCGAATAGGTCGCCTGCCTCTCCGCCCCCAGCGTCGGCAGCATCACGGCCATGATCTGGTCATAGCACTCGGCGGCGCGGATCAGCGCCGCGTCGAACTTGCCGGACTTGTAATAATCGGTGGCGCTGGCGAATTCGTAGTCGAAGCCGAAGGTGTCGAGGAAGCGGCGCAGCATCGCGTTGTTGTGGTCTCCGAAGCTCGCATAATCGCCGCCGAACGGGTTAGGCACCGCGGTCAGCGGCTTGTGCAGATGCGGCTCCAGCAAAGCGCGGTCCGGCACGCCGTCGGGAATCTTGCGCATGCCGTCCATGTCGTCTGAAAAGCAGAGCAGACGCGTCGGCACCGACCCTTGCGTCAGCACCTCGAAGGCATGCCGCACCATGGAGGTGCGCGCGACCTCCCCGAAGGTGCCGATATGCGGCAGGCCCGAGGGACCGTAGCCGGTCTCGAACAGAACCTCCTTCTTGCCCGATTTCCCGATCCGCGCGACGAGCTTGCGTGCTTCCTCGAACGGCCAGGCGGCCGAACGCTGGGCGGCGTCAACAAGGGCTGCGTCGAAGGCGGGCATGATTGGTTCGGTCCTCTCCAGGGAAAATCGAGTGGGCCAAGGGCTTTGGCAGATCGGCAAGGGCGGCGTCAATGCGTGGCGCGGACAGGTCTGACTGCGCGCATGCGAGCTTGTCGCCAGGCTGAGCGGGTGTAGGCTTGCCGCGTGAGGTGCCCTCCAAGTCCCTCAACCCTCATCCTGAGGAGCCGCGAAGCGGCGTCTCGAAGGATCATCCAGAGCGCACTGGAGGCTCCTTCGAGACGCGATCTGCGATCGCTCCTCAGGATGAGGGCTGAGGCAAGGCCGGGATCGACTTCGCCTGCAAAAGGAACACAGTCTTGGATCGCGACCTGCACGACACGCTGACCGGCTGGCGCCGGCATCTGCACGCCCATCCGGAGCTTGGCCGCTTCGAGGCGCAGACCAGCGCCTTCGTCCAGCAGAAGTTGACCGAACTCGGCGTGCCCTTCGTCGGCGGCGTCGGCGGGCATGGCGTGGTGGCGACGCTGACGCGGCCGGGCTCGAACCGCTCGGTCGGTCTGCGCGCCGACATGGACGCGCTGCCGATCGCCGAGGCCAACGACTTAGCTTACAAATCCCGCACGCCGAATGTGATGCATGCGTGCGGGCATGACGGACACACCGTCTCGCTGCTCGGGGCGGCGGCGCTTCTGTCGCGCGACGAGAGCTGGGCCGGCACGGTGCAGCTCGTCTTCCAGCCGGCCGAGGAAGGGGCTGGCGGGGCGCAGGCGATGCTGACTGATGGCGTGCTCGAACGCTTTCCGATGGAGCGCATTTTCGCCCTGCACAACTGGCCGGGGCTGGAGGCGGGCGCCATCGCCATACATCGCGGGCCGGTGATGTCGGAGCCCGGTCGCTTCAGGATCACGCTGGAGGGCACGGCGGGCCACGCCGCATTGCCCGATCTGACGCGAGATCCGATCGTCGCCATGGGGCATCTCATCGTCGCGCTGCAGACGGTGGTGGCGCGCAATGTCGACCCGATGGATTCCGCGGTCGTCTCGATCGGGCAGGTGCATGGCGGGGCGGCCTCCAACCAGATCCCGACCTCGGTCTTCATCGAGGGCACCTTCCGCACCTTCGCGCCCGCCGTGCGCGACCGGGTGCTGGCGCGGATCAACGGCATCGCGCAGAACATTGCAGCGACCTTCGAGATGACAGCGCAGGTCGAGACGACGCATGGGGTGGCGACGGTCAACACGGCCGCCGAAGAGGACATCGCCGCCGCCGCCGGCGCGGCCGCCGGGCTCGTCGTCCGGCGCGATCTCAGGGCCAGCACCACGGGCGAGGACTTCGCCCATTTCCTCGAGCGCCTGCCGGGCTGCTACATCTGGATCGGCAACGGGCCGGTGAAGGATGGCGGCGAGTTGCACAACGACCGCTACGACTTCAACGACGCGATCCTCCCGGCGAGCGCCGGCTGGATGGCGGCTGTGGCAAAGCAGGCGCTGGAGACGGCGGGCTGAACCCGCCGCTCAGAACGGGCTGACGGGAAAGAACCGCAGGAACAGCCGCGCATAGGTCCCGTCGTCGCGCAGCGCCTGCAGGGCATAGTCGAGGCCACGCTTGAGGGCCGGGTCGTCCTTGCGCAGCAGGAAGGCGACGCCCTCGCCGAAATAGCGGCTCTCGAGAAAAGGACCGCCGCTGAAGGCGAGGTCGCGCCCAGCGGTTCCGGCGAGCTGGAGCGACAGCGCGACGCCGTCGCCGAAGACATACTCCGCTTCGCCGCTGCGGAGCGCCGCCAGCGCGGCCGCGGGATTGGCCGCCTCGCGGCGCTGCACGAAGGGCAGGAGCTGGTCGAGATAGGCCTGATGGGCCGTGCCGGAGACGACGGCGACACGCTTGCCGCGCAGGCTGGCGGTGTCGAGCTCGCCCGAGGCGTTGCCGCGCGTCGTGACGAAGCGGGCCGTGCCGCGGAAATAAAGATGGCTCGCGGCAAAACGCGCCCGCAGCGGCGGCGTCAGATTGATCGCTGCGGCGAGCACGTCGCCGCGTCCCTCGGCGAGCGAATCCAGCAGCGTGTCGAAGCGGCGCGCCTGGATAGTGCAGCTCCAGGTCATCTTCTCGCAGATCGCGCGGGCGAGTTCGACTGAAAATCCCGTCAGCCCGCCATCGGCCGCTGGGAAATGCAGCGGCGGATACTCGTCGTCGGTCAGGAAGCGCACGACGCGCGGCGGGCCGGGCTCGGGCCGATCCATGCGGATGCGGGGGTCCCAGAAATCGGGGATGGTGGGCCGGGTCTGGGCGAGCGTTTGGCCTGCAGTCAGGAGCAGGACGAGGGAAGCGGTTAGGGTGTCGAGCCGTAGCATGCCGGCATCTGGCGGCAGGGAGCCATCGCAATCAAGAGGTTTCGCGCGATAGCGATTACGGTGGACGACAGGAAGCGCGAGGAACCCCTCTCCTTTCAGGAGAGGGGGGTCTTCCAGCGCCTCGTCCTAAGCCGTCAGTGCTGCCGCCGTGGCTTTCGCGCCTTTGTCGAGCAGCATCGCCAGATGCCGCTCGACGGCCTGTGCAAAGCGCTGCTCGCGCGGCAGGTCGCTGCCAAAGATGCTCTCGATGCCGAGCAGGGCCGTGCTGAGCGCTCTGGCGTCGCGGCCAGCGCCGGCGGCCCGCCTCGCGAGTTCGGCGGCGAGCGGGTCCTTGACGTCGATCGCCGCGCCAGCCTCGTCCGTCCCCTGCACGTAGCGCATCCAGGCGGCGACGCCGAGCGTGAGATGGGCGATCGGCGCGCCTGCCTTCAGCCGATCGCGGATCGTACCGAGCAGGCGCTGCGGTAGTTTTTGCGAGCCGTCCATGGCGATCTGCCAGGTGCGGTGACGGATCGCCGGGTTCTGGAAGCGGGTCAGCAGCGCCGAGGCATAATCGTCCAGCGCCACGCCCTGCGGGGCCGGCACGGTCGGGATGATTTCGCTCCAGAGACCCTGCAGGAAGCGGGCGAGGACGGGGTCGTTGCTCGCCTGCGAGACGGTCTCGTGGCCAGCGAGGTAGCCGAGATAGGCGAGGCTGGAATGCGCGCCGTTGAGCATGCGCAGCTTCATGAACTCGAAGGGCGCGACCTCCGACACCATCTGGGCGCCCACCCCGTCCCAGGCCGGACGGCCGGCAACGAAGCTATCCTCGATCGCCCATTGCCGAAACGGCTCGCCGATGACGGGAGCGGCGTCGTGCAAGCCGAGCAAGACCTCGACTTCCGCGATGTCGACCTCGGTCGTGGCGGGCACGATCCGGTCGACCATGGTGCAGGGGAATGCGCCGTTGGCTGCGATCCACTGGCTCAGCCCATCATCGGACAAGGCCGCGAAGTCGCGCACCAGCCCGCCAAGCACGTTGCCGTTATGGGGGAGATTGTCGCAGCAGAGCACGGTGAAGGGGCCAAGGCCCGCATCGCGGCGCGCCTTCAGGCCGGCGACGATGATGCCGACGGCCGAACGCGGCGCGAGCGGGTTTGTCAGGTCATGGACGATGTCGGGGTGGTCGGTCTTGAGCATGCCGGTCGCGGGATCGTGGCAGTAGCCCTTTTCGGTGACGGTGAGCGAGACGATCTTCGTGCCGGCCGAGGCGAGGCGGGCGATCAGCGCGGCGGGGTTCTCGGGCGCGACCAGCACATCGAGCAGGGAGCCGATGATGCGCAGCTCCGGGCCGGCCGGGCTGCGCTTCAGCAACGTGTACAGTCCGTCCTGTGGCTTCAGCCGGTCGCGCTGGTCGGGTCGCTGCAGGCTCGCGCCGGTAATGCCCCATGCGCCGAACTCGCGCTCCAGCGCATCCTCGGTGTATTCGGCCAGATGCCCGCGCGCGAAGGCGCCGAGGCCGAGATGAACGATACCGGGTTTCAGGGCTGCGCGGTCATAGGCCGGACGGCGGATCGCGGCGGGGAGGGCGGAGAGCGTCGCGGTCGAAAGTCGGGTCATTTGAACAGGGCCGGCAGCCAGAGCGAGAAGGCCGGAACATAGGTGATCAGCATGAGCACCGCCACGCTCGCACCGTAGAACGGCCAGATCGTCTTCATGCTTTCGCTGATCGAGACCTTGCCGATGGCGCAGGCGACGAACTGCACCGAGCCGACCGGCGGCGTGTTGAGGCCGATGCCGGCGTTGAGGATCAGGATCACGCCGAAATGCACCGGGTCGATGCCGATCGCCTTGACCACCGGCAGGAAGATCGGCGTGCAGATGATGATCATCGGCGCCATGTCCATGAAGGTGCCGAGGATGAGCAGGATCAGGTTGATCAGCAGCAGGATCGCGATCGGATTGTCCGAGATCGACCGCATCAGCTCGATCGTCGCGGCCGGGACCTGCAGGAAGGCCATCAGCCAGCCAAAGGAGGAGGCCGCGCCGATCACCAGCAGCACCATCGCCGTGGTCCGCACCGCGCCGAGCGTGGCATGCATGAAACCGTGCCAGTCGAGTTCGCGATAGACGAAGATCGTGACGAAAAGCGCGTAGATCACGGCGACGCAGGACGATTCGGTCGCGGTGAAGACGCCCGAGCGGACGCCGCCGAAGATGATGCCGATGAGCAAGATGCCGGGAAGCGCCGCCACAAGAAAGCGCGCCACCGCCATGAATCCGGGGAAGACGTCGGCGGGATAGCCGCGCTTCACCGCCACCGCCCAGGCCGCGACCATCAGGGCGAGGCAGAGCATCAGGCCGGGGATGACGCCGGCGGTAAACAGGTCCGCGATCGAGATCGTGCCGCCTGCGGCAAGAGAATAGATGATCATGTTGTGCGAAGGCGGGATCAGCAGCGCGATGATCGCGGCGTTGGCCGTGACGTTGACGGCGTAGTCGGGCGCATAGCCGCGCTTGACCATCTGCGGGATCATGATGCCGCCCACCGCCGAGGCGTCCGCGACCGCCGAGCCCGAGATGCCGCCGAAAAGCGTGCAGGTGATGACGTTGACCTGGCCGAGGCCGCCGCGCAGATGCCCGACCAGCGAGGAGGCGAACTGGATCAGGCGGTCGGCGATGCCGCCCCGGATCATCAGATCGCCCGAATAGATGAAGAACGGGATCGCCAGCATGGCGAAGGCGTTCATGCCGGTCGACATCTGCTGGAAGACGACAACCGGCGGGATGCCGAGATACAGCACGGTCGCCATGGAGGACAGGCCGAGGCAGAACGCCACCGGCACGCCGGTGAGCAGCAGCAGCGAGAACGAGACGAAGAGGATCGTGATGGCCATGGTTCAGATCTCTCCACTGATGCCGTTGGCGTTGAGCGGCATCGGCGCGAGCTTTTCGCCGGTGAAGAAGAGCAGCAGCTTCTCGATCGAGAACAGCGCGATCAGGCAGCCGCCGGCGATGATCGGGACGTAATCCCAGCCCTTGGAGATGCCGATCATCGGCAGCCGGTCGCTCCAGACCTTGGCCGCGAGTTCCGTGCCGTACCAGACCATGGCGCAGGCGAAGAGCGTGACCAGCGCCTCGTTCATGATGACGAGCGCCGATTTCCACTTGCCGCGCGTGTAATGCAGCCCGACATCGAAGCCCATATGGTCGAGTTCGCGCACGCCGACCGAGCCGCCGAGCAGGATGAACCAGAGCATCAGGAACAGCGAAACCGGCTCGCCCCAGGTCGGCGTGGCATTCAGGACGTAGCGTCCGAACACCGTCCAGGCGACGATCGCCGTCATGGCGACGAGGCCCGCGCCCGCGGCAAGCAGCGCAAAGAGGCTGATCCGCGCATTGATGCGGGTGAGCAGCCTGGCGAGAGCGGTCATGGAGACGTCCTGACTTGGGTCTGTGAACGGCGTGGCGGTGTGGCTTTAGCTTTTCAGCCCTCATCCTGAGGAGCGCTCCGCAGGAGCGCGTCTCGAAGGATGCTCCAGAATGCGCTGGCTGGAGCACCCTTCGAGACGCCGCTTCGCGGCTCCTCAGGATGAGGGCTGTGGGGGGCGCAAGGCTCCGCGCCCCCCGTCGTCAGCAGAAATTCACTTCACCGCCTGGATCTTGGCGACGAGGTCCTTGAGCGCCGCGTCGGTGACGAACTTGTCGTAGACCGGCTTCATCGCGTCGATGAAGGGCTGCTTCTCGACCGCGTTGATGACCGCGCCGCCGGCCTTGACCTTGGCTTCCGAGGCCTTTTCGCGAGCGTCCCAGAGCTCGCGCATCTTGGCGACGGACTCCTTGGCGGCGACCTTCATGATCTCCTGGTCCTCCTTGGAGAGCTTGTCGAAGGAGCGCTTCGACATGACGAGCACCTCGGGCGAGAGCGAGTGCTCGGTCATCGAATAGAATTTCGAAACCTCGAAATGCTTGGTCGACTCGAAGGAGGGCCAGTTGTTCTCCGCGCCGTCGATGACGCCGGTCTGCAGCGCCGAATAGACCTCGCCGAAGGCCATCGGCGTGGCGTTGGCGCCGAGCGCCGAGACCAGGGCGACGAACATGTCCGACTGCTGCACGCGGATCTTCAGGCCCTTCATGTCGGCGGGCGTGTTGATGGGGCGCTTGGAGTTATAGAAGGAGCGCGAGCCGGAATCGTAGAAGGCGAGCCCGACAAGATCGTGCTTCTCGAACTCCTTCAGGATCGAATCGCCGATCGGTCCGTCCATCACGGTGCGCATATGGGCGACCGAGCGGAAGATGAAGGGCAGGGACGGCACGTTGGTCGCCGGGATCAGGTTGTTGAACGGCGCCATGTTGATGCGGTTCAGGTCGATGACGCCAAAGCGGGTCTGCTCGATGGTATCCTTCTCGTTGCCGAGCTGGGCCGAGTGGAAGACGTTGATCTTGAGGCGGCCCTTGGTGCGCTCCTCCAGCAGCTTGGAGATGTGGCGCACGGCCTCGACTGTCGGATAATCGGTCGGGTGGATGTCGGTGGAGCGCAGGGTGGTCTGGGCCGAGGCCGCCCCGGCGGTGGCGACGGCGATGATGGCTGCGCCGGCGAGCGCGGCAAGGCTGCGTTTCGTGATGGTCATTTCGGTTCTCTCCCGTTGTGGTTTGCCGGCTTTTCCCGGTCGTTCTTGTCCCGTGATGGGAGCCCTGCCGGCGGCGGCCGGCAAGGCGGTCTCGTCTAGAGAAATTCGGCCCTCATCGGCGTGAAGGAATCGATCAGTTGTCCGGCCTCGATAGCGACGACGCCGTGTACGAGGCCGGACGGAACGAAGAAGGTGTCGCCTGTGACGAGCCGGCCGGTTCTGCCGTCGATGGTGACTTCGAAGACGCCGCTCTCGACATAAGACGCCTGCCGGTGCGGGTGGGTGTGGGCCTTGCCGACGGCGCCGGTCTCGAACACCACGCGCACCACCATCAGATCGTCGCCATAGGCCATGATCTTGCGCTTCACGCCGGGTTCGGTCGGCTCCCAGGCGAGATCGGCCTCGTGCTGGAAGAAGGAGTTCAGACGGTCGGTCATCGCGCCAGCCAGCCTCCGTCCACGGGGATCACCGCACCATGCATATAAGCGGCGGCGTCGCTGGCGAGGAACACAGCCGCACCACCGATATCCGAGGGCTTGCCCCAGCGCCCGGCCGGGATGCGGGCGAGGATCGCGCTGTTGCGGTCGGGGTCGGCGCGCAGTGCTTCCGTGTTGTTACTCTCCACATAGCCGGGCGCGATCGCGTTCACATTGATGCCACGGTGAGCCCATTCGCAGGCGAGGAGCTTCGTCAATCCTGCGAGCCCGCTCTTGCTGGCGGTATAGGACGCCACGCGGATGCCGCCCTGGAAGGAGAGGAGCGAGGCGATGTTGACGATGCGGCCGGTGCGACCGGCGCCGAGCGCGGCTTTCGCGAAGGCCTGTGCCAGAAAGAAATTGGCCTTCAGGTTCACGTTCATGACCTCGTCCCAGTCGCTCTCGGAGAAGTCGAGGGCGTCCGCGCGGCGGATGATGCCGGCATTGTTGACGAGGATGTCGAGCGGGCCTGCGAGTTCGGCTGCGTCCGCGACCAGCCTCTCCGCGATGCCGTACTGCTGGAGATCGACGTGAAGCGCATGACCGGTTCCGCCAGCTTCCGCGATCAGCGCCAGCGTCTCGTCCATGCCCGAGCGTCCGGCTGCGACCACGCGCGCGCCGGCCTGCGCAAGGGCGAGGGCGATGCCCTGGCCGATGCCGGTATTGGCGCCGGTCACCAGCGCCGTGCGACCCGCAAGGTCGAAAGGCGAGCGCGCCGCCATCAGCGCAAGCTGTCCACGGGGGCGGCGTCCATGTCGGTGAACTCGACATTGTCGCCTGCCATGGCCCAGACGAAGGCATAGTTCGAGGTGCCGCAACCGCAATGGATCGACCAGTTCGGCGAGATCACGGCCTGCTCGTTTGCGACCAGCAGATGCCGCGTCTCCTGCGGCTCGCCCATGAAATGGAAGACGCGGTGGGCGGGGTCGAGGTTGAAGTAGAGATACGCTTCCATGCGCCGCGTATGGGTGTGGCAGGGCATCGAGTTCCAGACCGAGCCCGGCTCCAGCGCCGTCATGCCCATCACCAGTTGGTTCGTGCCCGTGGTGTTGGGCATGATGTACTGGCGGATGGTGCGCTTGTTGGAGGTCTCGGGCGAGCCGAGGTGCAGCGTGTTGGCATCGTCCTTGCGGATCACCTGATGGGCCGCCTCGCGATGGGCGGGCGCGCTGGTCAGATAGAATTGTGCCGGCTCGGCAGCGTTCGCGCTCGCAAACGAGACCTCTTTCGCGCCAAGGCCCACATAGAGCGCGTCGAGGTTTGGCAGGTCGAAGACCTTGCCATCGACCGTCACGGAGCCAGCGCCGCCGAGATTGATCACACCGAGCTCGCGCCGCGCCAGGAAGAAGGGCGTTCCGGCCGGCGGATAGGGTTCGAGCGTCAGCGGCCTGGCGGCGGGCATCGCGCCGCCCACGATCATGCGGTCGTAATGGGAGTAGGTGAGCGCAATCTCGCCGGGGACGAAGATGCGCTCGATCAGGAAATCGTCGCGCAGGGCTTGCGTGTCGTAGCCCTTCACGTCGCGCGGGTGGGCGGCCTGGCGTTCGTCGATCGCGCTCATGATTCAGTCTTTCCCCACCCCAAAGTCCTCATCCTGAGGAGCGCCAACGGCGCGTCTCGAAGGATGCTCCAATTCACACGGGAGCCTTCTGGAGCATCCTTCGAGACGCCGCTGCGCGGCTCCTCAGGATGAGGGTTGAGAGAAGGGCGGCTCACAGTCTGTAGGCCTCCTTGGCCAGGCGGTAGGCGAGGTCGTGGGCCACTTCCGCAGCCTCTCTCTCGTCGAGGCGGTGCTCGGCGACGAGGCGGGCAAGGTAGTGGCAGTCGATGCGGCGGGCGACGTCGTGGCGCGCGGGTATCGAGAGATAGGCCCGCGTGTCGTCGTTGAAGCCGACAGTGTTGTAGAAGCCGGCCGTCTCGGTGGTCAGTTCGCGGAAGCGCAGCATAGCTTCGGGCGCATCGAGGAACCACCAGCCCGGCCCGAGCTTCAGCGCCGGGTAATGCCCCGCCAGCGGCGCGAGCTCGCGCGAATAGCTTGTCTCGTCGAGCGTGAAGGCGATGACGGTGAGGCCGGGCTCGTTGCCGACCGCGTCGAGCAGGGGCTTGAGCGCGGCGACGTACTCGGTCTGGCGCGGGATGTCGGCGCCCATGTCGCGGCCGAATGCCGAGAAAAGCTGCGGGTTGTGGTTGCGGAAGGAGCCTGGATGGATCTGCAGCACGAGCCCGTCATCGAGGCTCATCTTCGCCATCTCGGTCAGCATCTGGCCGCGGAACAGGTCGGCGTCCTCGGCCGAGGCCTTGCCCGCCACGACCCTGGCAAACAGCGCCTCGCATTCGGACTTCGACAGATTGGCGGTGCGGGCCGAGGCGTGGCCATGGTCCGACGAGGTTGCGCCGCGCTGCCTGAAATAGTCGCGGCGCTGGCGATGGGCGGCGAGATAGCCGCTCCAGCCATGGACATCCTCGCCGGTCAGCGCGCCGAACTGGTCGAGATTGGCGGAAAAGCCCTCGAATTCCGGATCGACGACGCTGTCGGGACGATAGGCCGTGACGACCTTCCCGCCCCAGCCCGAGGCCCTGATCATGTCGTGCCAGCGCAGATCGTCGAGCGCGCCCTCAGTGGTGGCGATCGCCTCGATATTGAAGCGCTCGAACAGTGCGCGCGGCAGATGTTCGGGTTGAGTCAGCTTCTCGGCGATGCGGTCGTAGATCGCGTCGGCATTGGCGGGCGAGAGCCGTTCCTCGATGCCGAAGATCGTGGACGCCGCATGCTCGAACCACAGCCTGGTCGGCGTGCCCCGGAACAGATGCCAGTGGCTGGCGAAGAGCCGCCAGATCTTGCGCGGATCGCCTTCGACCTCACCGCCGTCCTTGCGCGCGATGCCTAGGTCTTCAAGTCGCACGCCTTGCGAATAGAGCATGCGGAAGATGTAGTGGTCGGGCTTGACGAAGAGCGTCGCGGGATCGGGGAAAGGCTTGTTCTCGGCAAACCAGCGCGGATCGGTGTGGCCGTGCGGAGAGACGATGGGGAGATCGCGGATCGGTGCATAAAGCCGGCGCGCGATGGCGCGCGTCGCAGGCTCCGCGGGAAACAGGCGATCCTCGTGCAGCAGCATCCGCAAACCACTCCCTGAACGCTCGCCATTCGCCTTGAATCCGATGGCGTTCGAGGCTGAATATACTAATATACTAGTCTGTCAAACAGGCTTGTGCTAGCAGCGTTCCACCGGTCCAGTGCTGAGACGGCGACGTTCCATCGAGGGCGGCGCACGAGACCGGATGACGGGCGAGGAGAATCGATGTCGGATATGCTGATCGCGGGCGAGAACGGACGCCGGGAGCGCCGTCCGCAGCGCAATTCCGGCGTGCCGGCGCAACGTTCGACTGCCGCTTCTCTGGTGCAGGACGAATTGCGCCGCGCCATCCTGGCGATGACGATGCTGCCCGGCTCGGCCTTGCAGGAGAAGGATCTGACGGCGCGCTTCGGCGTCAGCCGCACCCCGGTGCGCGAGGCGCTGATCAAGCTCAAGGAAGAGGGGCTGGTCGAGATCTTCCCGCAGGCCGGCACATTCGTGTCGCGCATTCCCGTCGGCGCGATTCCGGAGGCGGTGGTGATCCGGCAGGCGCTCGAATGCGCCACGGTGGAGCTCGCGGCACTGCGGGACGACCCCCAGGGCATCCTGAAGCTCGACGCCACGATCGCGCGGCAGGCGGAAGCCGCCGATGTCGGCGACCAGGAGAGCTTTCACGTCGCCGACGAGGACTTTCACGAGGGGCTGGCCGAACTCGCCGGCTTCCCCGGGATCTGGCGCGTGGCCCATGCCGCCAAGAGCCAGATCGACCGTTGCCGGCGCATGACGCTGCCGGTGCCGGGGCGGATGGAGCATGTGCTGCGCGAGCATCTGCTGATCCTCGACGCGGTCAGGCGCGGCGATCCCGAGGCGGCGCAGACCGCCATGCGCAAGCATCTCGGCGCCCTGCTGCCGGATTTGCCGATGCTGCGCCAGACCCACCCGGACTATTTCATCTGAGCGATCGCGACAGGTCAGGGAGAGATTCATGCTGAAGCAGGGCTGGCGCTGGTTCGGGCCGCGCGATCCGGTCCCGCTCGACACAGTGCGGCAGGCCGGGGCGAGCGAGATCGTCACCGCACTGCACGACGTGCCGATCGGGCAGGCCTGGACGCGGGCGCAGGTCGCCGAGCGCAAGGCGCTGATCGAGACGACGCCGGCCGGCCGCACGCAACTGAGCTGGAGCGTGGTCGAGAGCATCCCCGTGCCCGACGACGTCAAGCGGCTGGGCGCCGGCGCGAAAGCCTCGATCGAGGCATGGATCGCGAGCCTGGAAGCCGTGGCGGCCGAGGGCATCGGCATCGTCTGCTACAACTTCATGCCGGTCGTCGACTGGACCCGGACCGATCTCGACTGGCCGCTGCCGACGGGAGCGACCGCCTTGCGCTTCGAGCAGGACCGCTTCGCCGCCTTCGACCTGTTCGTGCTGAAAAGGCCGGGCGCCGAGGCCGACTACGATGCGGCGGGCATCGCGCGCGCTAAAGCCGTCGCGGATGCGCTGAGCCAGGACGAGGCCGACGCGCTTTCGCGCACCATCGCGGCCGGTTTGCCGGGTGGCACGACCGACGCGCTCGACCTCGCAGCGTTCCGCGACCGGCTGGCGGCCTATGGCGGCATCGACGCGCAGCGCCTGCGCGCGCATCTGATCGATTTCCTCGCCATCGTCGCACCGGTCGCCGAGCGCCTCGGCGTCAGGCTGACGCTGCATCCCGACGATCCGCCGCGCCCGCTGTTCGGCCTGCCGCGGGTCGCTTCGACGGAAGCCGATTACGCAGCGCTGTTCGCGGCCGTTCCGGTCGCGGCCAACGGCATGTGCTTCTGCACCGGCTCGCTCGGCGTGAGGCCCGACAACGACCTCGCCGGCATCGCGACGCGCTTCGGCGAGCGCATCCATTTCGCGCACTTGCGCGCGACGAAACGCGACCGCGACGGGCTCTCCTTCCACGAGGCCGACCATCTCGACGGCGATGTCGACATGGTCGGCGTGATGCGCGCTCTGCTCGCTGCCAATGCCGGGCGGCCGGAGGAACGCGGCATCGTCTTCCGGCCCGACCATGGCCACCGCATGCTCGACGATCTGACCAAGCCCGGGAACCCCGGCTACACCGCGATCGGCCGGCTCAAGGGCCTCGCCGAACTGCGCGGCGTAATGCGCGCGGTGGCGCAAGGCGCCTGAAAGCCGCCTTGCGCTCGTCACGGGGCGCGGCCATCCTCCAGCCGGTGACGGTTTTCGGGGAGTTCGGCATGACGACGCGGCGTGAATTTCTGGCGGGCGCAGGGCTGGAGGCGCTCGCGGCGCAGCTTCCCGTGATCGCGCTGGCGCAACCGAAAGACAGCGTCACGATCGCGATGACGCTCGAGCCGCCGACGCTCGACCCGACATCGGGGGCCGCGCAGGCGATCCGCGAGGTGACGCTGCAGAACATCTTCGAGGGGCTGGTCCGGATGGACCGGACGGGCAAGATCGTGCCCTGCCTGGCCGAGAGCTGGGAGGTGGCGGCCGATAACCTGACCTACCGCTTCAAGCTCAGGACCAACGCCACGTTTCACGACGGCACGCCCTTTACCTCCGAGCTGGTGAAGTTCTCCTTCGAGCGCGCGGTCGCGCCCGATTCCACCAACGCGCAACGCCAGCTCTTCGCGCCGATCGCCGCCATCGAGACGCCCGATCCGGTGACGGTGGTGATCACGCTGAAGCAGCCGACAGCGAATTTCCTTTACGGGCTCGCCTGGGGCGACGCGGTCATCGTCGCGCCCGCCAGCGCCGCCAATAACAAGACCAGCCCCGTCGGCACCGGGCCGTTCAGATTCGTGCGCTGGAACCGGGGCGACCGGCTCGAACTGGCGCGCAATGATGCGTATTGGGGGGCGAAGCCCGCCCTCGCAAAAGCGACCTTCCGCTTCATCTCCGATCCGGCCGCGCAGGTCGCCAGCTTGCGCGCCGGCGATGTCGATGCGCAGACCAATCTCGCCGCGCCCGAGGCCGTGGCGCAGCTCAAGGCCGATCCGAAGCTGAAGGTCGCCTTCGGCAAGACCGAGGGCGAGGTCATCCTCGCCACCAACAACGCCAAGCCGCCCTTCAACGATCTGCGCGTGCGGCAGGCCATCGCCCATGTGCTCGACCGCAAGACGATCGCGCTCGGCGTCTATGGCTTCGACGTCGACCTGATCGGCAGCCATTTCTCGCCGCTGCACCCGGCCTATGTCGATCTGACCAATACCTATCCGCCCGATCTGGCCAAGGCCAAGGCGCTGCTGGCGCAGGCCGGCCACCCGAACGGCTTCACCTGCACCCTGAGGCTGCCGCCGCCGGCCTATGCGCGCCGCGCGGGCGAGATCATCGCGGCGCTTCTGGCTCAGGTCGGGATCAATGCGAGGATCGAGCCGCTGGAATTCCCGCAATGGCTGGAGCGCGTGTTCAGGGGCAAGGATTTCGACCTCAGCGTGATCGCCCATACCGAGCCGCTCGACATCGGCAACTACGCCCGCGACGACTACTACTTCCAGTACAGGAATCCCGAGTTCAAGGCGCTGATCGCGAAGATCGACGTGACGCTGCCGGAAGCGGAGCGAAACGCGCTCTATGGCGAGGCGCAGCGCATCCTCGCCCGCGACGCGGTCAACGGCTTTCTCTTTGTGCTGCCGAAGATCACGGTGACGGCCGCCGGTCTGGAGGGGATGTGGACCGACTGGCCGCTGCCGATCACGCCGCTGGCCGAGGTGGTCTGGCGCTGACATGCTGGCCTTCGCCGGGCGACGCCTGATCGCCTTCGTGCTGACGCTGATGGCTGCCGCGCTCGTCATCTTCCTGATGCTGGAGGTGCTGCCGGGCGATCCCGCCGCCGTAACGCTCGGCCTCAACGCCGCGCCTGAGGCGCTCGCCGCGCTGCGGGCTGAAATGGGGCTGGACCGGCCGGCGGTCGTGCGCTTCCTCGCCTGGGTTGGGGGGCTCGTCACCGGCGATCTTGGCCTGAGCTACACCTATCGCGTGCCGGTGTCGCAGCTTATCGCCGAGCGCATGGCGGTGACGCTGCCGCTGGCGCTGATGGCGATGACGCTCGCGGCCGCGATCGGCGTGCCGCTCGGCATGCTGGCGGCGGCAAACCACAACCGGCCGGCCGATGCCGCCGTGATGGTGTTCGCGCAGGCCGGGCTCGCGATCCCGAACTTCTGGTTCGGGCTGCTGCTGGTGCTGGTCTTCGCGATCGGGCTCGGCTGGCTGCCGGCGGGCGGGTTTCCCGGCTGGCAGGCCGGCGCGGGCGCGGCTCTTCGATCGCTGGCGCTGCCTGCCCTGGCGCTGGCGCTGCCGCAGGCGGCGATCCTGGCGCGGGTGACGCGGTCGGCGATGCTCGACACGCTGCAGGAGGATTTCGTCCGCACCGCCCGCGCCAAGGGGCTGGGAGAGGCGGCGACGGTGCTGAGGCATGCGCTGCGCAACGCGCTGATCCCGGTGGTCACGATTCTCGGCCTTCAGTTCTCGGTTCTCATCGCGGGCGCGATCATCATCGAGAACGTCTTTGCGCTGCCGGGGCTGGGACGGCTCGTCTTCCAGTCGATCGCGCAGCATGATCTGATCGTGGTCAAGGACCTCGTCATGCTGTTCGCGGCGCTGGCCATCCTGGTCAATTTCCTCGTCGATCTGCTCTATGGCGTGATCGACCCGCGCCTGCGCGAGGCGGCATGATTGAGGCAGCCATCCCCGAGCCCACCGCAAGGCGGCACTGGTGGACGAGTCCGTCCTTCCTGATCGGGGCGGCGCTGACGCTGACCGTCGTCGCGACGGCGCTGCTCTCCTACGTCTGGACGCCGCATCATCCGACGCAGATGGCGATCCTGAACCGGCTGAAGCCGCCTTCCTCCGCCAACTGGTTCGGTACGGACCAGTTCGGCCGGGACGTGTTCTCGATGATCATGGTCGGCGCGCGCAATTCGCTGGCGGTGGGCCTCGGCGCGGTCGGCTTCGGCATGGTTTTGGGCACGACGCTCGGCCTGCTGGCCGCGATGCGGCGCGATGGGCTTCTCGACAATGCGATCATGCGCAGCGCCGATTTCACGCATGCCTTCCCCGCCGTTCTGACGGCGATCATGATCACCGCCGCCGCCGGGCCGGGCATGCTCAACGCGGTGATCGCGATCGGCGTCCTGAACCTGCCCTATTTCGCCAGGCTGGCGCGCGGTTCGGCCTTGCAGGTCTGGACCAGGGATTTCATCCAGGCGGCGCGTGGGCATGGCCTCAGCAACTGGCAGATCACGCTGCGCCATGTGCTCCCCAACATCGCCGGCATCATCACCGTGCAGGCGACGATCCAGTTCGCGCTCGCGGTGCTGGCCGAGGCCGGTCTGTCCTATCTCGGGCTCGGAACCCAGCCGCCCAATCCGTCCTGGGGGCGGATGCTGAACGAGGCCCAGACCTTCATGGCGGTCCAGCCCTGGCTCGCGGTGTTTCCGGGCGCGGCCATCGCCGTCACGGTGCTGGGTTTCAACCTGCTCGGCGACGGCCTTCGCGACGCGCTCGATCCAAGGGTGAGGCGGGCGCGATGATTCCTTGTGCCCTCGTCCTGAGGAGCCGCGAAGCGGCGTCTCGAAGGATGCTCCAGCCAGCGCCATCTGGAGCACCCTTCGAGACGCGGTCTTCGACCGCTCCTCAGGATGAGGGGTGTTCTATTCGGAAGGAAACCGCATGACCGATCTCGCCGATCTTTCCGCAGCGGAAATGCTCGCGGCCTATGCCGGCGGCAGCCTGTCCCCGGTCGCGGTGACCGAAGCCGTGATCGCGCGGATCGAGGCCTGGGAGCCGAGGCTCGCCGCGCTCTATGCTTACGACCCCGAGGGTGCGCTGGCACAGGCTGCGGCATCGGAAGCGCGCTGGCGCAACGGGCAGGCGCTGGCGCTCGACGGCGTGCCCTGCACGATCAAGGAAAACATCGCCACGAAGGGCACGCCCGTGCCCTTGGGCACGGCCGCGCGCGTGCTCGCGCCCGCAGCGGAGGACGCGCCGCCGGCCGCCAGGCTCCGCGAGGCCGGCTGCGTCATCCTCGCCAAGACGACGATGCCCGACTACGGGATGCTTTCGTCCGGACTCTCCAGCTTCCACAAGCTGGCGCGCAATCCCTTCGACCTGACGAAAAATCCGGGCGGCTCCTCGGCCGGCGCTGCGGCTGCGGGGGCGGCAGGTTATGGCCCTCTCCATGTTGGCACCGATATCGGCGGCTCGATCCGCCTGCCGGCCGGCTGGTGCGGCTTGGTCGGGCTCAAGCCCAGCTTCGGGCGCGTGCCGATCGACCCGAGCTATTGGGGCCGCGCGGCGGGGCCGATGACGCGAACCGTCACGGACGCCGCGCTGATGATGCAGGAGCTGTCGAAGCCGGATGCGCGCGACGGCATGAGCCTGCCGCCGCACGACATTGACTGGCTGGCGCTCGACATCGAACTGAAAGGCGTCCGGCTCGGTTTGCAGATGGAAGCCGGCATCGGCCTGGCCGTCGAGCCGCAGGTGCGCGCCGCGATCGAGGCGGCTGCCAAGGCTTTTGCGGCGGCCGGCGCGATCGTCGAGCCCGCGCAGGCCTTCCTGACGCGCGAGATGCTGGACGGGCTCGACGATTTCTGGCGGCAGCGCGCCTGGGCCGATATCGGGACGCTGCCCGAGGCGACGCGCGAAAAAGTGCTACCCTATATTCTCGCCTGGGCGCAGCGCGGCGCGGACCTCTCGGGCGACAGGGTCTATCGCGGCATGAGCCAGATGCTGGCGATCCGAGAGGCGGCGCTGAAAGCGAGCGCGCCCTTCGATTTCGTGTTGTCGCCGGTCTCTCCCGTGCCGAGTTTTTCAGCCGAGCTCGCCTCGCCGCTCCACGATCCGGAGCGGCCCTTCGAGCACATCGTCTTCACGGTTGCGGCCAACATGTCGGACCAGCCCTCGATCTCGGTCCATGCCGGGATGACGAGGGAGGGCCTGCCGATCGGCCTGCAGATCACCGGCCGGCGCTTCGACGACCTCGGCGTGCTGCGGATGGCGAGGGCGTGGGAGGTTTTGCGTGGCGTCGAGGTGCCGTGGCCTCTCGCAGGTTAGCGCAGCTCCCCATTGTCATTCCGGGGCTTCGCGCAGCGAAGAGCCCGGAACCCACGACCGGGCGAGCGTCGTTGGCGTTTGGTGAAGGGGCGCACCCCGTCGTGGTTTCCGGGTTCGAGTCTTCGGCTCGCCCCGGAATGACAAGGGGGTTGCAGGCTCGCCTCAGAACAGCGCCGTCGGCGCGAAATGGGCGACAGCCATCAGCGCGACGCCCAGCAGGCCGAGCCCTGCGCCCGTGAAAGCGAGCAGCGTCACACCGGTGATGATCGCGGCCGAGGAGACCACGATCGCGATCTGGAACAGGCCGGAGACGACATCGTATTTATCGTCGCGCGCTGAGGAGATGTCGCGCTGCGCCTCGGCCGCCTTGGCGCGGACCATCAGCTCCTTGCGGCCCTCATTGGTCTCGGGCTCCGATTCGTAGCGGTTGACGGTCGCTTTCCAGCCGTCGATCCGCTTCTGCATCCGCTCGCGCATGGGGGCGTCGGTCACGCCGGTCAGTTCGACCTCCATCGCCTCGGCGGCGGTGCGCAGCGTGGTGCCCCGGATCGTCTTGGCCTGGAAGAAGGCCCAGAGATTGGAGGCCTCGACGTTCCTGGCCAATGCGTCCTGCTCGGCGTTCTTGCCGCCGATCTCGGAGAAGGCGAGCAGCAGCGCCAGCACCGCGATGAGAAGACCGATGCGCCTGTTGCCGCCGTCCGCGATATCCGTCGCCGCCGATGCCATAAACCCGAATCTCCCCCGCTGATCGCGGGGCGGGCATGCCGGCATCGCATGACAATAGCAAGAGCTTTCGGCCCCGCCGTGCAATCAGGTCCGGCTGCGCGGATGGGCTGCGTCATAGGCCGCCATCAGCCTCGTCGAATCGATGCGGGTGTAGATCTGTGTCGTCGAGAGCGAGGCGTGACCCAGGAGTTCCTGGATCGCGCGCAGATCGCCGCCGCGGCCGAGCAGATGCGTCGCGAAGGAGTGCCGCAGCGCATGCGGCGTGGCCGAGGCCGGGAGGCCGAGCGCGCCGCGCAAGCCCTCGACCGCGAGCTGGATGATGCGGGGCGAAAGCGGCCCGCCCTTGACGCCGACGAAGAGCGGGCCGTCGGGCGCGAGCCGCCAGGGGCAGAGCGCCAGATACTCCGCGATGGCCGTGACGACGATCGGCAGCACCGGGACCATGCGGCTCTTGCTGCCCTTGCCGATCACGGTCAGGGCGTCGCCGGGGTTGGTCGGCGCCTGTGCGCGCGTCAGCGAGAGCGCCTCGGAGATGCGCAGGCCGCAGCCATAGAGCAGCGCCAGCACGGCCGCGTCGCGCGCCAGCACCCAGTCCTCGCGCGCCTCGCCGGCCCGGCTGTCGGCCTGGGTCACGGCTTTGGCGGCGCGGGCGTCGAGCGGGCGCGGCAGGGATTTGCCGATGCGCGGGCCGCGCGTCGCCGCAAACGCCGCCGCCGTCACCTTCCCCGCGCGCTCGCCGAAGCGGGCAAAGGAGCGCAAGGCCGCGAGCTGGCGCATCAGCGTGCGGTTGCCGACGCCGTCCCGCCTTCGCTGGCCGAGAAAGGCGCGCAGGTCGAAGGGTTTGAGGCCGGCGATGTCGGAGAGCGAGGCCGTGCCGCCGAGATGGCCGTTGAGGAAGACCGCGAACTGGCGCAGGTCGCGGGCATAGGCCTCCAGCGTTTTTGGCGAGAGCCGGCGCTCCGTGGCGAGATGGGAGAGCCAGGCGCGCTGGAGGGCGTCGAGATCGTTCATGCCTCACCATGACGCCCCTGCCTTAACAGGTCGCGAATCGGTGCTAGACAGCCGGGCATGAGCGAAGAGCAGGATGGCGTAGGGGAGGGCGGTGGCACGGTCGAGGTGCTGATCCCGCTCGGGCTCGACCACGCCTACAGCTATGCCGTGCCGCCGGGGCTCGCGCTCGCGCCCGGCGACGTGGTGCAGGTTCCGCTCGGGCCGCGCCAGACGGTCGGCGTCGTCTGGGAAGCCGGCTCCGGGCGTGGCGGCAATCTCAAGCCGGTGACGGCCAAGCTCGACCTGGCCCCGCTCGACGGCGCGCTGATGAAGCTGGTCGACTGGGTCGCCTGGTACACGCTCGCCCCGAAAGGCTCGGTGCTGGCGCTGGCCTTGCGGCGTCCGCCGGACGACACGCCGGAGCGGCCCAAACTGGGAGTGAGGCTGAACGGCCCGCCGCCGGCGCGGATGACGCCGGCGCGGGCGCGGGCCATCGCGGCGGCCGAGGGCGGGCTGCTGATCGCAAAATCGGCGCTGGCGGAGGCGGCCTCGGTCAGCGCGGCGGTGATCGACGCGCTCGTCGATGCCGGCACCTTCGCGGTGGAGGAACTGCCGCGCGCCGTGATCGCGCCATGTCCCGATCCGGATTTCGCCCGGCCCCAGCTTTCCGAAGATCAGGCGCAGGCAGCCTCGGCGCTGGTCGCCACCGTGCAAGGCGCGGCCTTTGGCGTGACACTGCTGGAAGGCGTCACCGGCTCGGGCAAGACGGAGGTCTATTTCGAGGCGGTGGCGCAAGCCGTCCGGCAGGGTCGCCAGAGCCTGATCCTGATGCCCGAGATCGCGCTGACGGCGCAGTTTATCGACCGGTTCGAGGCGCGTTTCGGCGTCCGGCCGGGGCTTTGGCATTCGGGCGTGAGCGGCCGCAGGCGCGAGCGGCTGCAGGCCGCGATCGCCAGCGGAGAGGCGTTGGTAGTGGCCGGCGCGCGTTCGGCGCTGTTCCTGCCCTATCGCGATCTCGGGCTGATCGTCGTCGATGAGGAGCACGAGGGCGCCTACAAGCAGGAGGACGGGGTCGCCTATCACGCCCGCGACATGGCCGTGGTGCGCGGCCGCATCGAGAACGCGCCCGTCATCCTGACCTCGGCGACCCCGTCGATTGAGACCCGCGTCAACGCCGAGCGCGGGCGTTACACACATCTGAAATTGCCGGAGCGGTTCGGCGGTCGCGAGTTGCCGGCGCTTGGGCTCGTCGATCTGCGCCAGGACAAGCCAGAACGCGGGCGCTGGCTTTCCGGCGCGCTGGTCAGGGCGATCGGCGTCAATCTCGAAGCCAGGGAGCAGTCGCTGCTGTTCCTGAACCGGCGCGGCTACGCGCCGTTGACGGTCTGCCGCGATTGCGGTCATCGCTGCCAGTGTCCCAACTGCTCGGCCTGGCTGGTCGATCATCGTTTCAGGCGGGCGCTGGTCTGCCATCATTGCGGCCATGTCGAGCGCAGGCCGCATGAATGTCCGCAATGCCACGCGCCCGAGAGTCTGACCGCCTGCGGTCCCGGCGTCGAGCGGCTGGCCGAGGAGGTCGCGACGCTGTTTCCGCAGGCGCGGACGATCGTTTTGTCGAGCGATTTTCCAGGCGGCACGGAGCGGCTCAAGGCCGAGCTGATGGCGGTGGCGAACGGCGAATTCGACATCGTCATCGGCACGCAGCTCGTCGCCAAAGGCCATAATTTTCCTGGCATGACGCTGGTCGGCGTGGTCGACGCCGATCTCGGCCTGACCTCGGGCGATCCGCGCGCGGCCGAGCGCACCTTCCAGGTGCTGCGGCAGGTCACGGGCCGGGCGGGGCGGGGCGAGCGGCCGGGCCGGGCGCTGCTGCAGACGCGCGATCCCGCCCATCCCGTACTGAAGGCGCTGGTCTGCGGCGATCCGGAGCGGTTTTATGTCGCAGAGACGGCGGCGCGGGAGGCCGCCGGGCTGCCGCCCTTCGGCCGGCTGGCCGGCCTGATCGTCTCGGCCAGCAATCAGGCCGAGGCCGAGAGCCATGCCCGCGCGCTCGCCCGCTGCGCCGAAGCTCCAGACGACGTCGCGGTGCTGGGGCCGGCGGAAGCGCCACTGGCGGTGCTGCGCGGCCGCCACCGCATGCGCCTGATCGTCAGGACCGGCCGCGAGGTCAACCTGCAGGAGTATCTGCGCGCCTGGCTGAAGCGCGCGCCGAAGGCGAAGGGTTCGGTCAGGGTGGCGGTCGATGTCGATCCGCAGAGTTTTCTATAGCGCGTCCAAAGCCGGCGGGCCGAGCCACTGGATTGCCATCTACGGATTGCGCACCCCAAAACCACATGCTAGTGCACCGCCACATTTCGGACGAAAGCGGCCGCTTGCGCAGGTTTTCGTCTGCTCGACATTATCGCAGCGCCAGGACGATGCACTCCACTCTCGACGAGATCGAGGGTCGCCGGTGCGGTCCCTTGAACAGAGAGACTCGCGTGGCTGAAGGCGGATCGCAAGACAAGACGATGGTCTCGGGCGTGGCCGGGCGCTACGCGACGGCGCTGTTCGAACTGGCCGAGGAGGCCAACGCCATCGATGCGGTCGCTGCCGATTTGTCCAGCTTCAGCGCGATGCTGGCCGAGAGTGACGACCTGACCCGTCTGGTCGAAAGCCCCGCCTTCTCCGCCGAGGATCAGGTCGCTGCGATCCGGGCGATCCTCGCCAAGGCCGGCATCTCCGGAATCGCCGCCAATTTCATCGGCCTCGTCGCCAGCAAGCGCCGCCTGTTCGCACTGCCGGGCATGATCCAGGGCTACAAGAACCTGGTCGCTCAGGCCAAGGGCATCGTTTCAGCCGAGGTCACGCTGGCCGAGCAGCCGACGCCGAAGCGTCTCGACGAGATCCGCGCGGCGCTGAAGGGCGTCGCCGGCAAGGATGTCGATGTCGCCGTGAAGATCGATCCGGCGCTGATCGGCGGGCTCGTCGTCAAGATGGGCTCCCGCATGGTCGACGCCTCGCTGAAAACCAAACTCAATTCAATTCGTCTTGCCATGAAAGAGGTCGGCTGATGGAAATCCGCCCCGCTGAAATCTCCGCGATCCTGAAG
>JAIETL010000062.1 GCA_019745195.1 Beijerinckiaceae bacterium | reverse complement strand
CAAATTTTCTTAATCGCGCTCTCCGTCAAAGGAATTGGACCCAGTCATCGTCCATTCATGCTACAAGTCTTGCACGTCACAACCAGCTCCGAAGCAACCAGGCGCTGGAATGTTCACTACCCAGCCGGCAGAGTGATCAGAACATTTGATCATGAAGGGCCGTCAGCAAGGAGCTATACGAAATCCGCTCCTGTTCGAGACGAACTCGGTCACCGAATCGATTTCCTTTCAGATCGTCGAAGAGCCTGCTCTCGGCGTCCGTCAATCGCTGCAGCTTGCCCAAGACCGGCTGCTTCTCATCGACCCACAGATGACGGTGCGCCAGGAGCGTCGTCTCGTCCATGAGGATCGATTCCACCTCGGGAAAATAGGCGCGCAGGCGCGCCAGTATGGCGAAACCATGGGTGTCGATGTCGCCCCAGTAGACGAGGCGCGAGCGATGCAGCCATTCGACCGGAGCCAGAACGTCGAGGCCGTATCCAAACCCGAATACCACCATTGCATCGCTCACCGGCGGAAAAGCCAAGCCGTTCACTTCGTTTTCAGTGATGAAAACGAAGCGCGGGTTCAGGTTCAGGCGCGCGAACTGCTCGACCGGTGTGCTGATATCGGTCAGGCCGGCCAATCCCGCCATCTCCCCGAGGAGTTGCGCCAAATGCGGGAAGCGCACTGAAGGCTGCGACGCATAACCAACTCGAATATGTCGGTCGACTTTAGTCCCGGTGGCTATTCGAGCCACGCGCCGGTGGCCGCGATCAAAGAGAACGCTAAAAACAACCAAGATTTCAGAGAGTTAAGTGGCGCGCCCGACACGATTCGAACGTGTGACCTTTGCCTTCGGAGGGCAACGCTCTATCCAGCTGAGCTACGGGCGCAATCCGTGACTGGTGGATAGCCGATCGGCGGGCTGTCGGCAACAGCGGCTTTTGGTCGATGCCGGCTTGCGTCGAGTTTGCTGGCCGCACGGTGGCGCGGTCGCGTCGTCGGAGTTTGGCGAAGGCTGTCCGGTTTCCGTCAGGGAGTCCGATTGGGGTCCTGCGAAAACGCATTCGTCCCTCTCTGATCCTGCTCCAGCGAAAACGCCGCGCCGTTAACGTCCTCTTGGTCCATCGCGAGTGATTCTGGCGTCCCGATTCGTTCGAGCGTTCAGTGCCATGGGTCAAGTTTTGCAGTTTCGTCTTCCGCCTGTCGATGCGGAGGATTCGCTGGCCGGGATCGATCTGGTCACGGCGGTCGAGGTCGCATTGCGCGATCTCGCCGAGATCGCGCCCTTCGTCACGCTCGCTTCGGCGCGCGCGCAGCTTCTCGCCTGCCGCGAGGTGCTGCAGGCCGGGCTCGACGCTGAAGCGGTGGCCGTCTGACGCGTGATCCGGGTGCGCGATCCCGGATCGCGGTACCACCACGGCTGGCCATCACCCGCCGATATTGAACGCCGCCAGCGCCGCCATGTTGACGATGTCGGAATCCTTCGAGCCCAGCGGCACGATCTGCACCGGCTTGTCGAGGCCCACGATCAGCGGGCCGATCACGGTCGAGCCGCCGAGCTCCTGCAGCATCTTGGTCGAGATCGAGGCCGAGTGGAACGCCGGCATCACCAGCACGTTGGCCGGCCCGCTCAGGCGGCAGAACGGATATTGGCTCATCAGGTCGCGGTTGAGCGCCACGTCGGCCGCCATCTCGCCGTCATACTCGAAATCGACGCGCTGCGCGTCGAGCAGCTTCACCGCCTCGCGCACCTTGTCGGAGCGTTCGCCGGGCGGGTGGCCGAAGGTCGAGAAGGCGAGCATCGCGACCTTGGGCTCGTAGCCGAGCCGGCGCGCGACGCCGGCCGCCTCGATCGCGATCTCCGACAGCCCCTGCGCCGTCGGCATCTCGGTGATCGCGGTGTCGGCGACGAGCACGGTCCGGTCGCGCGAGAGCACGATCGAGACGCCGATCAGCCGGTGGCCCGGCCGGTCGTCGATGACGCGGCGGACCTCCTCCAAAGCGATCGAGTAGTTGCGGGTCACGCCGGTCACCATGGCGTCGGCGTCGCCCAGCGCCACCATCGCGGCGGCGAAATGGTTGCGGTCCTGGTTGATCAGGCGCTGGCAGTCGCGGAACAGATAGCCGTGGCGCTGCAGCCGCTCGTAGAGATATTGCGCATAGGCCGAATTGCGGTGCGAGAGCCGGGCGTTGGCGATGGTGATGCCCTTGGCGGCCAGATCGACGCCGAGCTGCGTGGCCGTCTCGGCGATCCGCTCCTCGCGGCCGACCAGGATGGCGTGGCCGAGTTCCTGCCCGACGAAGGACATCGCGGCGCGGATCACCTGCTCCTCTTCGCCCTCGGCGAAGACGACGCGCTTGGGATAGCGCCGCACCCGCTCGAAGATGCGGTTCAGCGTGCCCGCGACAGGGTCGCGCCGCGCCGAAAGCTGCGCCTTGTAGGCGGGGATGTCGACGATCGGCTTGCCGGCGACGCCGGTCTCCATCGCGGCCTTGGCGACGGCCACGGGCACGACATGGATCAGGCGCGGATCGAACGGCACGGGGATGATGTAGTCCTTGCCGTAGCGCGGGCGGGCGCCCTGATAGGCGGCGGCGACCTCGTCGGGCACGTCCTCCCGGGCGAGCGAGGCCAAAGCTTCGGCGGCCGCGATCTTCATTTCCATGTTGATCGTGGTGGCGCGCACGTCGAGCGCGCCCCGGAAAATGAAGGGGAAACCGAGCACGTTGTTGACCTGATTGGGATAATCCGAGCGCCCCGTCGCCATGATGGCGTCGTCGCGCACGGCGGCGACTTCCTCGGGCGTGATCTCGGGGTCAGGATTGGCCATCGCGAAGATGATCGGGTTCTCTGCCATCGAGGCGACCATGGCCGGCGTCACTGCGCCCTTCTGCGACAGGCCGAAGAAGGCGTCCGCCCCCTCCATCGCCTGCGCCAGGGTACGCCGGTCGGTCACGGCGGCATGCGCCGATTTCCACTGGTTCATGCCCTCAGCTCGGCCCTGATAGATCACGCCCTTGGTGTCGCAGAGGATGACGTTGTCGGGCTTGAAGCCCATCGCCTTGAGCAGTTCGATGCTGGCGATGGCGGCCGCGCCCGCGCCGTTGATGACGAGGCGGGTGGTGGCGATGTCGCGGCCGGTCAGGTCGAGCGCGTTGATCAGGCCCGCGGCGGAGATGATCGCGGTGCCGTGCTGGTCGTCATGGAACACCGGGATGTCCATGAGCTCCTTCAGCCGGTCCTCGATGATGAAGCATTCCGGGGCCTTGATGTCCTCCAGATTGATGCCCCCAAAAGAGGGGCCGAGATAGCGCACCGCCTCGATGAATTGGTCGGCGTCCTCGGTATCGACCTCGAGATCGATCGAATCGACGTCGGCGAAGCGCTTGAACAGGACCGCCTTGCCCTCCATCACCGGCTTGGAGGCGAGCGCGCCGAGATTGCCCAGGCCCAGGATCGCGGTGCCGTTGGTGATCACCGCCACAAGGTTGGCGCGCGCGGTATAGTCATAGGCCCGGCTGGGATCCTCGGCGATCGCCAGCACGGGCACCGCGACGCCGGGCGAATAAGCCAGAGACAGGTCGCGCTGCGTTGCCATGGGGACGGTCGCGACGATCTCGAGCTTGCCCGGGCGTCCCTCGGAATGGAACAGCAGCGCTTCCTGGTCGGTGAAGGTCGGGCGGGTGCGCTTGATCGGCGGCTGGTCTGACATGGACGTATTCTTTTTGTGAGCGTTTCCTGAAGGGAGGCGGACCATAGGCAAGCGCCCGCCCAGCGACAAGGCGCGAGGGCGGCCAAGCGGTCATGACGCGAGGGCGAAAATAGCAGGAGGAGGCCTTGGGCTGGGCGTCAGAGCCGCCCGCGCACGCTTTTGACGAAATCGCCGACATAGCGGTCGAGCGCCTGCGTGCGTTCGGCCACGTTGCGCGCCGCCTCGACCACGCGTCCGGCCGCGTCGCCGGTGACGCGCGCCTCGCTGCCGACCGAGCCGATGGCGTCCGTGACGGCGCTGGTGCTGCCGGCGACCGCCTGCGCGTCCGCCGCAATGCCCGAGGCGATGTCGGCCTGCCGATTGACCACATCGGCCAGGATTCCGGAAGACCCCTCCATCGTCGTCATCGTGCCCTCGATATGGGCGATCGCCTCCGACGCGGTCGCCGCCGCGCTTCGGATGTCCTGCAGCGTCTCGGCGATGTCGCGGGTCGCCTTCTGCGTCTGCTCGGCGAGGTTCTTGACCTCGCCGGCGACGACGGCGAAGCCGCGCCCGGCCGCGCCGGCGCGCGCCGCCTCGATCGTGGCGTTGAGGGCCAGTAGATTGGTGCGCGACGCGATTTCCTCGATGAAGCCCAGGATCGCGCTGACCTTGTCGGCCGCGCCGGTCAGCGCCGCCATGTCCTGATGCGTCGTGCGCACATAGCTCGCGGCCTCGCGCGCCATCACGTCGGCATGGGAGAACTGCCGCGTCAGCTCGCGGATCGAAGACTCGATCTCCTCGGCCGCGACCGCGACGCTGCCGACGCGGTGGGAGGCGGTTTCGGCCTGCCGCGTCGCCTCGATGGCGCGGATCGTCGTGTTCTCGGCGCTGCCGGCCATCGCGCCCGCCGCCTCATGCATGCTGCGGACCGACTGCCCGACATCCTGCATGGCTTTTCCGACCGTGACCTCGAGCTGGTTGGCGAGGTCTTCCAGAGCCGTCTTGCGGCCCCCTTCCAGCTCGCGCCGGCGATCTTCGAGCGTGCGCTCGGCCGTCACGTCGGTGAGAATGCCGTCCCATGAGATCGAGCCGTCGGAAAGCTGGCGCGGCGCGGCGTCCGTGCGCAGCCAGACCATCGAGCCATCGTCGCGCCGGTGCCTCGCCTCGAAGCGCCAGGGCTTGAGCACTGGGTCACGGGCCAGTTCGGCATTGGCCTCTTCCAGTCGTGCGCGGTCTTCGGGCAGCATCCAGCGCAGCCAGCTCGCCGGGTCGCGCTCGACCTGCTCGCGCGTGACGTCGAGCATCTTCTCGATGCCGTTGCTGGCGAAACGGTATGAGATCGATCCGTCGGGCCGCACGATCTTCTGGTAGAGCACGCCGGGCGTATTGGCTGTGAAGGCCTCCAGACGGCGCAGAGTCTCGAGACGCTCGGCGTCGGTGCAGAGTATCAGGCCAGCCATCGCGGTTCCGAGCATGTTGATTGCCGTCATCGGCAGGAGCGCTTGGTAGACGACGGTCTCGATGATGGTCCAGTTCGGCAGCAGGAGCATCGACAGGACGATCGCGACGCTGGCGATCAGGCCGAGCGCCGGCACGTCGCGGATGGCGATCTGGCGCTTCTGACGCCGCAACAGCAGCATATAGGCCAACCCGCCGATCGCGCTCAGAGCGATGCCGGCCATCCCGGCAGTCACCCCGGCCCCGCCCGTCAAAAACCGCATGACCAGCAACGGCGCTGTCGTCAGCGCCATGGCGAGAACGCCCCCGAAGGGCGCCGACAGCACGGCGACGATATTGCGCGAATCGATCAGGACGCCGGGCGTCAGCACGAAGGGATCTTCCATGCTGCACAGCCCCGCGATCGCGAAGACCGTCCCGACGAGGCACTGACGCAGCCAGATCCGTCGCCCCAATCTGGGCAGCAGCAGCGTCAGGAGCAGCGCCGCCATCAACACGAACGACAGGCTCTCGACGAGTTTCAGCAGCAGAATCATTCCGGACAACCCGATCGCCAAGATTCGAGCAACCATCGTTTCAATTGTTGAAGGTCGTCCTAACGGCTGGCTTTGGGTGCATATTTTGCTAGCGTCCCGTCGCCATGCGTCCAGTCCCAGAATCCGAACCCGCGCCGCCGCCCTCGACCGGCGCAGAGGCGCACCGCGTCACGCCGATGATGGCGCAGTACGTCGAGATCAAGGCCGCCAATCCCGGCAGCCTGCTGTTCTACCGGATGGGCGATTTCTACGAATTGTTCTTCGGCGACGCCGAGATCGCCTCGCGTACGCTCGGCATCGTGCTGACGAAACGCGGCAAGCATCTGGGCGAGGACATCGCCATGTGCGGCGTCCCGGTTGAGCGCGCCGACGACTATCTCCAGCGCCTGATCGCGGCTGGCCATCGCGTCGCCGTCTGCGAACAGACGGAAGACCCAGCCGAGGCGAAGAAGCGCGGGGCCAAATCGGTAGTGAAGCGCGACGTGGTGCGCCTCGTTACGCCAGGCACCATCACCGAAGAGCGCCTGCTCGAGCCCGGCCGCGCCAGCCTGCTGGTCGCGGTGGCGCGACGCCGCCTGAGCGACCAGACGGCGCTCTACGGACTGGCGGCCATCGACATCTCGACTGGCCGCTTCAGCGTGATGGAGGCGCCCCAGGACCGGCTGGCGATCGAGTTCGCCAGGCTGGAGCCGCGCGAAATCGTCTGCCCCGATGCGATCCACGAGGACCCGGAGCTCAAGGCCTTCTGGCGCGAGATCGCCGTTCCGGTGACGCCGCTGGCGCGCGAGGGGCTGGACGCGGCCTCGGCAGAGCGTCGCCTGCGCGAGTTCTTCGGCGTCGCGACGCTGGACGCCTTCGGGGCCTTCACCCGCGCCGAGATCGCGGCGGCGGGCGCGGCGCTGGCCTATGTCGAGCGCACCCAGTTCGGCGCCCGCCCGCCCTTGTCGCCGCCGGTGCGCGACGGCGGCGGCTCGGCCATGCTGATTGACGCGGCGACGCGGGCCAATCTCGAATTGACGCGCACGCTGTCTGGCGAGCGTGCGGGGAGTCTGCTCGCCACCATCGACCGCACGGTGACGCCGGGCGGTGCGCGCCTGCTGGCCGAGCGGCTCGCCGGCCCGCTGACCGAGATCGCCGCGATCGGCATACGGCACGACGCGCTGGCCGCGCTCGTCGAGGATGCGGCCTTGCGCGACGACCTGCGCCGCGCCTTGGCCAAGGTGCCCGACGTCGCCCGCGCGCTCTCGCGGCTGAGCCTCGATCGCGGCGGCCCGCGCGATCTTGCGGCGCTCGGCGCAGGGCTGACGGCCGCGCGCGAGATCGCCGTTCGGCTCGGCCGTTCCACCCGGATGCCGGAAGCGCTCGCAGGGTCGGCGGTCGCGTTGGCGGCCAGCGATCCTGACCTGCCCGTGCGCCTGACCGACGCGCTGGCCGACGAATTGCCGCTGAACCGTCGTGACGGCCGCTTCGTCCGAGAGGGCCATGATGCCGCGCTCGACGAATTGCGGCTGCTGCAGGTCGATTCGCGAAAAGTCATCGCACAATTGCAGGCGCGCTACGTCGCCGAGACGGGCTGCCGGACGCTGCGCATCAAGCACAACTCCATGCTCGGCTACTTTGTCGAGGTGCCACAGGCTGCCGGCGAGGATTTTCTCAAAGAGCCGTGGCGGGCGGTCTTCGTACATCGCCAGACCATGTCGGATGCGATGCGCTTCTCCTCGGTCGAACTCGGCGGGCTGGAGGCGAAGATCGCGTCGGCCGCCGACAGGGCGCTGCGGCTCGAACTCGGGGTCTTCGCGGCGCTGAGCGAGGCGGTGCAGGGACAGGCCGAGGCGATCAAGCAGGTTGCCCAAGCCCTGGCCGAGATCGACGTGACGGCGGCTCTGGCGGAGCTTGCCGCCAGCGAAGGCTGGCGTCGTCCGCGGATCGACGACGGCGCGGCCTTTTCGATCGCGGGCGGCCGCCACCCCGTCGTCGAGGCGGCGCTGAAGCGCGACGGTAAACCCTTCGTCGCCAACGACACCGAGCTGTCGCCGCCAAAAGGCGATGGCGGCGGACGCATCTGCCTGATCACCGGCCCCAACATGGCCGGCAAATCGACCTTTCTGCGCCAGAACGCGCTGATCGCCGTGCTGGCGCAGATGGGCTCCTTCGTGCCGGCATTGAGCGCCCATATCGGCGTCGTCGACCGGCTGTTTTCGCGTGTCGGCGCGGCCGATGATCTGGCGCGCGGCCGCTCGACCTTCATGGTCGAGATGGTCGAGACCGCCGCGATCCTGAACCAGGCCGGCCCGCGCGCCCTCGTCATCCTCGACGAGATCGGGCGCGGCACCGCCACCTTCGACGGGCTCTCGATCGCCTGGGCCGCGATCGAGCATCTCCACGAGATCAACCGCTGCCGGGCATTGTTCGCGACGCATTACCACGAGCTGACCGCGCTGGGGGACCGGCTGGCGCGCGTCGCCAACGCGACCGTGCGCGTCACCGAATGGAACGGCGAGGTCATCTTCCTGCACGAGGTCGCGCCCGGTGCGGCCGACCGCTCCTACGGCATCCAGGTCGCCAAGCTCGCCGGCCTGCCCCCGGCCGTGGTCGAGCGCGCCCGCGCCATTCTGGGCGAACTGGAGAAGACCGAGCGCGAAAAACCGGTCGCCTCGCTGGTCGACGACCTGCCGCTCTTCGCCGCGCCGATCAGGCGTGCCGCCGCGCCCGCGCCGGCCATACCCGCGAGCGATCCGCTGCGTGAGGCGCTGGCCGGGCTCGATCTCGACGAGATGACGCCGCGCGCTGCGCTGGAGGCGCTCTATCGGTTGAAAGGGCTGGAGTAGGCCGGCCGGGTCGGCCTCAGCCCAGCACCGCATAGGCCGCGAGCGCAGCGATGACCCAGAGCGCCCAGTTGCCCCAGCGGTTGCGCTGCGCCTCGGCCCGGCCGATCGCGGCGATCGAGCGCTCGTCCAGCGCAAAGCCGTGGCGGGAGCTGTCTTCGAGCTGCCCTAGCACGCGCTCGGCCCGGCCGACGGTCTCCGGAAGCGAGGCCAGGCTGAACGCCAGCGAACGCGCGCCGCGTCCCGCATCCTCGATCTTGCCGAGTGGACCTAGATTGCGGGTGATCCAGTCGCGCACCACGGGCTCGGCCGTCGTCCACATGTCGAGATGCGGGTCGAGCGTGCGCGCGACGCCCTCGACGACCACCATGGTCTTCTGCAGCATGACGAGCTCGGTGCGGGTCGCCATGTCGAACAGCCCGGTGATCTCGAACAGAAGCGTCAGCACCTTCGCCATCGAGATCTGGTCGGCGCTCTTGTCGTGGATCGGCTCGCCGACGGCGCGGATCGCCTGCGCGAAATCTGCGACCGCATGGTGGGCGGGCACATAGCCGGCCTCGAAATGCACCTCCGCCACGCGCGTGTAGTCGCGGGTGATGAAACCGAGCAGGATTTCGGCCAGGAAGCGCCGCTCCTTGGGACCGAGCCGCCCCATGATGCCGCCATCGACGGCCACCAGCCGCCCGGTCGAATCCACGAACAGGTTTCCGGGATGCATGTCGGCATGGAAGAAGCCGTCGCGGATCGCGTGCTTCAGGAAGGACTGGATCACGGTCTTGCCCAGCGTCGGCAAATCGTGCCCGGCCGCGACCAGCGCGTCGGTGTCCGAGAGTCTGACGCCGTCGATCCATTCGTCGACCAGCATTTCGCGCGCTGTGAGCTGCCAGTCCGGCTCGGGCACGCGGAAATCTGCGTCGTCTTTGGTGTTTTCGGCGAATTCCGACAGTGCGGCGGCCTCCAGCCGCAGATCCATCTCCATGGTGACGGACCGCGCCAGCGTCTCGACCACACCCGAAAACCGCAGGCGGCGGGCTTCCGCCGAGCGGCTCTCGGCCATTTCCGCGCCGAAGCGCATGGCGGCGAGGTCGCGGTGGAAGCGGTCGCGGATGCCGGGCCGGAGCACCTTGACCGCCACCTCCGAGCCGTCATGCAGGCGCGCGCGATGCACCTGTGCGATCGAGGCGGCGGCCACCGGCGGTCCGAATTCCGCGAAGATCGCCTCAACGGGGCGGCCATGGGCGGCCTCGATCGCAGCCCGCGCCTGCTCCATCGGGAACGGCGCCATCCGGTCCTGAAGGGCCGAAAGGTCGGCGGCGATCCGCATGCCGACGACGTCGGGCCGCGTCGCCAGAAACTGCCCGAATTTGACGTAGGACGGGCCAAGCCGCGTCAGCGCCGCCGCCAGCCGCGTCGCCGAGGAACCCGCGCCCTTGCGCTCGATCAGCCGGCCGAGCCGGATCGCGCCCCGCGCCAGCGGCGGCAGCGCGGACGGGTCGATCAGGGCGAGCGCCCCCTCGCGCGCCAGCACGAAGCCGACGCGGGCGGTCCGGGCGAGATGGAACAGCGAGGAGATCATGCGATGAAGCAGGCCATATGTTTGGCCGGGTTCCCAAGTCCAACCACTCTGTCGTCCCGGGCGACCGAAGGGAGACCCGGGACCCATTCCCGAACGGTTCCGGAATAGGTTCCGGGTCTCCGCTGCGCTCCGCCCGGGACGACAGCGCGGATGGAATAGGAGAATTTCACAGCTTCCAGCCGGAATGCAGCGCAACGACCCCGCCGGTCATGGCTGTGAACTTCGCCCGGCGGAAGCCGGCATCCTCGATCATGCCGGCGAAAACCTGCGGCTTGGGGAACTTGCGGATCGATTCGACGAGATACTGATAGGGCTCGGCGTCTCCCGTCACCATGCGCCCCATCGGCGGGATGACGTTGAAGGAGTAGGCCTCGTAGACGCGGTCGAGCAGCGGCACGTCGACATGGCTGAACTCGAGGCAGAGGAACCGCCCGCCGCGCTTCAGAACGCGATAGGCCTGCGCAAGCGCCGCGTCGATGCGTGGCACGTTGCGGATGCCGAAGGCGATCGTGTAGGCGTCGAAATGATTGCCCGGCAGGCCGGCAAGCTCCTCGGCATTGCCCTGCACGAAGCGGATGCGTCCGTCGCCGGGAAACCGCTTGTCCGCACGCTCGCGGCCCACGGCGAGCATCTCGGCGTTGATGTCGAGCACGGTGACGTCGGTCTGCGGGCCGCCCGCGTCCAGAACGGCGAACGCCACGTCGCCGGTGCCGCCGGCCACATCGAGATGGCGGAAGGGCCGGTCCTTCGCCGGTTTCAGCGCCGAAATGAGCGCGTCCTTCCAGAGCCGATGCAGGCCCATCGACATGAAGTCGTTCATCAGATCGTAGCGGCCCGCGACCTTGTGGAAGACATTGTCCACCTTGGCCTGCTTCTCGACCAGCGGCACGGTCTCGTAGCCGAAATGGGTGGTGTCGGAAGCTGCTGTCACGGCTGGGCTGCTCTTGTGCTTTGATCAACCGATGCATAGCCAAACGCACGAGCCTTGTCGCGGCCCGTCTCGACGCATGCTGAAGAGTGAAGCGCGATGCCCGAACTCCCCGAAGTCGAGACCGTCCGCCGCGGGCTGGAGCCGGCCATGCTCGGCCAGGTTTTTGCGCGCGTCGAGCAGAACCGGCCGGATCTGCGCTTTCCGCTGCCCGAGCGCTTCGCTGCGCGGCTCACCGGCCGCAGGGTCGAGGCCCTGTCGCGTCGCGCCAAATACCTGATCGCCGATCTCGATGACGGGCAGGCGCTGATCATGCATCTGGGCATGAGCGGGCGCTTCGTCGTCGAGGCGCCCGGCACGCCCCCTCGCGAGCCCGGCGCCTATTACAACGAGATCGGCCGGCATCTCGCACACGATCATGTCGTCTTCCATCTCGGGAGCGGCGCGCGCGTCACCTATAACGACGTCCGCCGCTTCGGCTTCATGGACCTCGTCTCCCGCGCCGACCTCGCGGCCTCGAAGCATTTCGCCGCGATGGGCATCGAGCCGCTCGGCAACGAGCTTTCGGGCGAGACGCTGGCAAAACTCTTCGCCGGAAAATTCGCGCCGTTGAAGGCGGCATTGCTCGATCAGCGCCTCGTCGCTGGCCTGGGCAACATCTATGTCTGCGAGGCGCTGTTTCGTGCGGGCCTGCACCCCGAGGCCGAAGCCGGCTCGATCGCCACCGCCACGGGGCGTCCGCGCCCGGCGGCTCATGCTCTGGCCAAAATCATTCGCGAGGTGCTCGAGGAGGCGCTGGTCTCCGGCGGTTCGACCTTGCGCGACTTCGCCCATGCCGACGGCTCGCTCGGCTATTTCCAGCATCGCTTCAAGGTCTATGACCGCGAGGGGCAGCCCTGCACCGCGCCCGGCTGCGGCATGGCGATCAGCAGGCTGGTGCAATCCGGCCGCTCGACCTTCCTTTGCGAGAGCTGCCAGCCGCGACGGTAACGGCAGCGTCATTCTCGGCCTTTTCCGGTGAATCGCAATCATCCGCGCCGCCGGATGCATGGCTGTTCCTTGCGAAACATCGCCGGCGCGCGCGTTGTTGTTTGCTTCCCGAACCGCGACGCGCATTAATCGCCGTGGACAAGGGGGGGCTGGACCATGAGCTTGAACGTGAACGGTCAGATCGTGGCCGACGACATCTTCGCCGCGACGAAGCTCGATCCGCATCGGCCGGTCTATCTTCTGGTCGGCGCGGTCGAGAAGATCGTGGTCAAGCGCGACAACACCGGCCAGAAGAACGATCCGCGCAACATGGCCCATGCGCTGCGAAACATGAGGGCGGTCGACAGCACCATGGCGACGCGGCAGTTGACGCCGGTCGAACTCAGGGAGCTCGCCAGCTTCGTCGAGAGCGAGAAGCGCGACGGAGAGGCCTTCGGCGGCCAGGTCTCCCCCGATATTCTGGCGTTCGAGCAGGATCTGCGGGGCGCTGGCGGGGTGAGCTGGGTCAAGACGGCCTTTTTCGAGGGCCTGATCAATCTGGAAAGCGCGGCCGCCAAGGCGCGCGAACAGGGCAACAAGAGCGGGGTCAGGGCGATCGCTGCGGCATTGCGCGCGCCGGGCGGTCTCGAGAAGCTCGGCGCGATCCTGGCGGTCGACGCCTTCAACGGCAATGACGACCGCTTCGACTTCAGCGACCAGCCTGTCGTCAACGGCGGCCTGAACCGCCTGACCAACCCCGGCAACGTCGCCGTCTGCCTGCAGCACAATGTGATGCGGCCCGTCGGCATGGACGCCTATGCCGGCGCGGCCGAGTTCCGCTCGCTCGACCAGGCCGGGCAGCCCCCGCGCCGGTGGTCCGGATACCGCCTCAAGGACGAGCAGCGCGGCTGGCGTCAGCGCTTCTGCGAGGAGGTCGCCGCCGATATCGAGACGACATTGGGCCCGCGCAACCGCAAGATCATCTTCGTCGCCACCAACCGCCTGCCGAAGAACGCGGGCCAGCGGCTCGCCACCGGCATGGACCAGGGCATCGCCAAGCTGAAGGCCACGCTCCAGACCATACGCGACCCGCGCCAGGCCCCGCCCGGCCTGATCGGCCGCATGGTGGCGCTGGGCTGGGCCAAACCCGCCCCGCCGCCGGGCCTGCCGCGCCGGTAGTTGCGAGCTCATCCGCGCACGGCGCGAGCCGCCCATCGCGCCGTGCGCGCCCGCGCATGGACCGCAGGGTCCAGCCTCGCTAAAGCTGCCTCAAGAGCATCCGGGAGGCCGCCATGGCTTATGAGACCATTCTCGTCGAGACGAAGGGCAAGGTCGGCGTGATCACGCTGAACCGGCCCCAGGCGCTGAACGCGCTCAACGGCCAGCTCATCGGCGAGGTCAATGCGGCGATCGACGGCTTCGAGCGCGACGCCGGCATCGGCTGCATGGTCATCACGGGGTCGGAGAAGGCTTTTGCCGCCGGGGCCGACATCAAGGAGATGCAGAGCCGCACCTTCCCCGAGACTTATCTCGACGACCGCTTCGCCGACTGGGACCGCATCGGCCAGCGCCGCAAGCCGATCATCGCGGCGGTGGCGGGCTTCGCGCTCGGCGGCGGCTGCGAACTCGCCATGATGTGCGATTTCATCATCGCAGCCGACAATGCGAAATTCGGCCAGCCAGAAATCAATCTCGGCGTCATTCCGGGCGCGGGTGGCACGCAGCGCCTGACCAAGGCAGTCGGCAAGGCCAAGGCGATGGATATGTGCCTCACCGGCCGGATGATGGATGTCAACGAGGCCGAACGCGCCGGCCTCGTCGCCCGCATCGTTCCGCTCGCAGACCTGATGGCAGAGGCGATGAAGGCGGCAGACGGCATCGCCGCCAAGTCGCTGCCTTCGGTCGTGATGACCAAGGAAGCAGTCAACCGCGCTTTCGAGGTGACGCTTGGCGAGGGCCTGCGCTTCGAGCGCCGCATCTTCTCGGCGCTGTTTGCCACCGAAGATCAGAAGGAGGGCATGGCCGCCTTCGTCGAGAAGCGGAAGCCCGATTTCAGGAACCGCTGAGGGCTCCTCCGGTCCCGGCCTGTCGTTCGGCCGCCGCCTTCTCGGCGGCGGCCTTGGCCTTGAGCCGCCGCAGGTCCCAGAGCTGGTGGAAGCCGAAGCCGAGGCAGACCCCAAGCGTGATCAGCATCTCGGCCATGACCATGAAAGTGGACGACATCGTAACGCCTCCCGGTCAGGGGCCGCGCATCGCGGAACGCTCGATCCGCCCCAGCCGCTCGAACATCTCGATCACGGTCCGGGTGCGGCCGCTGAGGTTCCACCACGGCACATCGACGATACGAGCGCTCCGGCGCGCCGGATGCAGCGTCGTCACGGCCGCGACGAGCCAGGCGTTCGCCGGCAGCGGCGGAAGAGCGAGCCGCGTGGCGTCCGGCGGGCTTGCGAGCAGCGAGCGCGCCAGCAGCCCGACCTTGCGGCTCTTCGACACGACCGCGCGCCGCGAGACGGAATCGCAGCCGGCGCGGACGACCTCGTGGCCGATCTCGGCATAGATCAGCCTCGCTGCGCGGATGCCGGCGCGGCAGCCGGCCGGCAGTTGGCCGATGCCGGAATCGGCGCGGGCATAGAGCCGCTCCGCCTCCGTCAGCAATTTGGCGACGAGCCCGCCCAGCGCCGGGGTGAACTCAGGTTTCGCGAGAAACGCCTCCGGGTCGATGCCGGACTCGCGCAGCCAGGCGAGCGGCAGATAGAGCCGCCCCTTGCGCGCATCCTCGCCGATGTCGCGGGCGATGTTGGTGAGTTGCATGGCGACGCCGAGATCGGCCGCGCGCGCCAGCACATCCGCAGAGCGCCGGTCCATCACCGTCGCCATCATCACGCCGACCGAGCCCGCAACGCGGGCGGCATAGTCGCAAAGCTCCTCGAAGGTCTCGTATCGACGCGCCTGCGCATCCCAGGCAAAACCCTCGATCAGCGCCAGCGGCACGGCTTCCGGCAGGGCGAAGCGCCGGACGGTGGCGGAGAAGGCGCGGTCGGCGGCATGGTCCTGCGGGCGGCCGGCATAGGCCGCCGCGATCCGCTCCCTGAGCGCGTCGATGGTCGCCGCGTCGCCCGGACCCTCGTCTATCGCGTCGTCGGCGAGCCGGCAGAAGGCGTAGAGCGCGGTCGCCGGTCCCCGCGTCTGACGCGGCAGCAGCAGCGAGGCGGCATAGAAGGATTTCGAGCCCGCCCTGAGCAGGCGGTTGCACGCGTCGAGATCGGCGGGGGCGGGCTCAGGCCAGTTCGGTCGCATGGGGAACCACCGTGTCGAGGATCTTGGCCGAGGACAAAACGCCGGGAAGGCCGGCGCCGGGATGCGTGCCCGCGCCGACCAGATAGAGCCGGTCGACCTCCTCGCTGAGATTATGCGGGCGGAACCAGGCGCTCTGCAGCAGGCGCGGCTCCAGCCCGAAGGCCGCGCCATGCACCGAGAGGTAGTCGTCGCGGAAATCGGGCGGCGTCATCAGCCGCGAGGTGACGATGCGCTCGCTCAAGCCGGGCAGCACGGTCGCCTCCAGCCGCTGCTGGATGGCCTGCCGGAAGGGTTCGGCTTGGCGCTCCCAATCGGTCGCGCCCTGCAGATTCGGCACCGGCACGAGCGCATAGAAGGCGTCGCAACCCGGCGGCGCGAGCGCGGGGTCGGTGGCGGTCGGCCGATGCAGATAGAGGCTGAAATCCTCCGCCAGCATCTTCCGCTCGAAAATGTCGTCGATCAGCCCGCGATAGCGCGGCCCGAACAGGATTGTGTGATGCGGCACGTCCTCATAACGGCCCTGCGTGCCGAAGTACCAGACCACGACGCTCATCGAATAGCGCGCCTTGGCGAGCTTGCGGTCGCTCCAGCGCTTGCGGTGAGCCGCCGGCAGAAGCGTTCCGTGGGTGTAGGCCGCGTCGGCGTTGGAGACGACGATGTCGGCGGTGAGCGTCTCGCCATCGGCGAGCCTGACACCGGTCGCCGCCCCGTCCGCGACCGTGATCTCCGCGACCTCCGCGCCATGGCGGATCGCGCCACCCTGGCCCTCGATCAGCCCAACCAGCCCATCGACCAGCGCGCCTGTGCCGCCATGGGCGAAATGCACGCCGTATTTGCGCTCGAGATGAATGACGAGCGCATAGATCGCCGTCACCGCGAAGGGGTTTCCGCCGATGAAGAGCGGGTGGAAGCTCAGCGCCGTGCGCAGCCGTTCGTTTTTCACATGGCGCGAGACGAGGCCGTAGACGCTGCGGTCGGCGCGCAGCCGCGCCATGGCCGGCAACGCCTTCAGCATGTCGGCGAGCGTGCTGAAGGGCACGTCCGAGAGTTGCTCGAAGCCGACCTTGTAGATCGCCTCGGCCTCTTTCAGAAAGGTCTCGTAGCCGGCGACATCGGCGGGCGCGAAGGCGGCGATCCGGGCCCGCATCGCCGCGTCGTCATCGTTGCAGTCGAGCACCGTTCCGTCGTCGAAGAGCAGCCGGTAGAACGGGTCGAGCGCGGTCAGGCGGACATCCTCGCTCATCCGCCGTCCGCACAACGTCCAGAGTTCCTCGAACAGGAAGGGCGCGGTGACGATCGTCGGGCCGGCGTCGAAGGTGAAGCCGTCCTGCCGGAACACACGCGCCCGCCCGCCGGGCTGGTCAAGCCGCTCCAGCACGGTGACGCGGTAGCCGCGCGCGCCGAGCCTGATCGCCGCCGCGAGCCCGCCGAAGCCCGCGCCGATGATGAGCGCATGCGGGCGCTTATCCGGCCTCGACTGACGGGCCGATCGGGACACCAGATCGGGAGGGGCAATATCCGTCAACATAGATTGACATCGTATATGTCATTCAACCGGACGCAAGCGCGATGTGCTCCTTCGCCACGCGCCGGATCAGCGCCGCGATCTCGGCTGGCCTCTCCTCATGAGCGAGGTGGCCGGCGGCTGGAATTGTCTCGATCCGGGCGTTGGGCAGCCGCCTTGCGACCTCGGCAGCGTCACCCGGCGGCACGGCCTTGTCGTTGGCGGCGACCGCGAGGACCACCGGTAGCTCGAGCTTGCCGAAGCTGCGCCCAAGCGTGTCGAGCTCCCAGTTCGCCATCATCGCCAGCGTCGCCGCGACATGGACGCGGTTCGAGAACAGGCGCTGATAGAGATCGAGCCCGCGCGCATTGAGCCGCGAGCCCGTGCCCTGCAGCAGTGAATCGACCGCGCCCGCGCTGCCCGCCCTCCACGCGAACAGGCGCGGCACGAAGGGATTCAGCACGAGCAGACGCGCCAGCGAGGGAAAGAGCTGCGCGGCGACGCCGCGAAACGGCAAAAGCGCGCCGTTCAGGCTGACCAGAACCTTTGGCGCGATGCTACCGTCCAGCGCCATGCGCAGGCCGATCGCGGCCCCAGCCGAATGGCCGACGACGAGATCGGGCGCGAGATCGAGCGCCTTGAGCAGCGCAGCGACCGCGCGCGCCATCGCCGGCAGCGAGAGCTGGTCGCTATGGGGAGACTGGGTGAAACCATGGCCCGGCAGATCCGGCGCGACCACGGTGAAATCGGCCGCCAGCAAGGGCGCGAGATCGCGCCAGGAATGCGTCGAGGCGCCCGTGCCGTGGAGCAGCAGCAGCACGGGGCCGGCGCCCATGACCTGCACATGCCAGCGCAAGCCGCCGGCGGACAGAAAGCGGCTCGTCTCGCGGTTGGGCCAGTCGCGGCCGTCGCTGGGCCAGGAGAGGGCTGTCATGGCGGGCCGGACGCGCGCAGGACGAGCGCCTCCCCTCCCCCTTGTGGGGAGGGGATGGGGGTGGGGGGCGAACGACCGGGCGAGCGATTGATTGAAGAGGTTCTACCAAGCAGCACTTTTTGGCCGATGCCGCTCGCCCGGTCGCTCGCCCCCCACCCCTGCCCCTCCCCACGAGGGGGAGGGGTTCTATCGGCGAGCCCTGCAAAACCGTTTCTCATCCCCCCTCAACGCCCCGGCAGCAGCGCGGTCACCGCCCGGCTCACGCCCGCGGCATCCGCATGCGGCAGCGGCACATAACGCGCGCCCATCGCGTCCGAGAGTTCGGCGGCCTGCGGCGTCGGCTGCGGCGAGGTGTCGATCAGCAGCGTGCTCACGCCCTCCCCCCGCAAGGCCTTCGCCGCCGTCATCGCATCGGCCTGCGCCTTGGCGCGCCCCGGCTGGCCGTCGCGGTCGATATTGGCGCGGCCGTCGGTCATGAACACGATCGCCGGGGTCCGGCCCTTGCGCCGGACCGCGTCGGCGAGCGCCGCCGCCGCCCCGATCGCCGTCGCCAGTGGCGTCGCGCCGCCGCCCGGCAGCGCCGCAAGCGCGCGTTCGGCCGCGACCAGCGAGCGCGTCGGCGGCAGCACGAGTTCGGCCTCTGTCTTGCGGAAGGCGATCAGCGCGACCTCGTCGCGGCGGATATAGCATTCGGCGAGCAGCAGCCGGACCGCGCCCTTGGCCTCGGCCAGCCGCTGGAGCGCCGAGGAGCCAGACGCATCGACGACGAACAGCGTCGCTGTCTCGGAGCGCTGCTTGTAGCGCGCGACGCGAAAATCGTCGCGGCGCACGATGATGCCGGCGCGGCCTGCTAGGCCCGGCTCGCGACGGCGCAGCACCTGCCACGGCGCGGCGGAGCGCAGGGTCTCGACCACGTCGAGCCTCACGCCCCCACGCAATTCGCCGGATTTCGATCCGACGATGCGGCCGCGCAGCGCGGCCTTCTGAAACTGGCCGGCCTTGCCGGACGAGCGCGCCCGCACCCGCCCGGTCTGCGCCAGCAATTGTGCGAGCAACCCGGCGGGGATCGCGGCCTTGGCCGCCTCCAGCACGAGGTCGTCGAGATCGGCGGGCTGGTCCTTGTCCTCGCTTTGCGTGTCCGATGGCGGATCGTCTGGCTGCTCGGGCGGGGGAGGGGGCGCCTCCTCCTCGTCCGATGCCGGTATCCGCGTCGCGCGCGGCGCGAGCACCAGCGCTGCGGCGAGCGCGACATCCTCCTGCCCGACCACGTCGCGGCCCATCAGCGCAGCGATCATGCGCGCAACCCTGACTGCCTGCAGCGCCGCGCGCGCTGAGCCGATGCCGAGCGAAAGCGCTGCCGTGCAAAGCGCCTCGATGGCCGCGTCGTCGATCTGCACATCGAGCAGTCGCCGTCGGGCCTCGGCAACATCCTCAACCATAAAGATAGCCGGCTCTATATCGCGATGCGACAACGCGCCGAGATCAAGCCTTAGCGCCAGCCGCTCGGTCAGCGCTTCGGGCGGGCGCTCGTCGGGCGTGATGCCCTCGTCGAGAGCGACGAGACCGAATCGGCTCGGACTTCCCTCGGTCAACCCGTCGCGCGCGATTGCGACCTCGCCCGAATCCATCGCAAAGGCGATCCGTGCTGCGGTGGCAGGGCTGAGCCGCTCCGCCATGCTCGCCAGCACGACGCCGCCATCCGCTTGCGCCAGCAGGCCGCACTCGGCGACAGGGCGGCCCGAGGCCAGCGTCGCGGTCAGGTCGAGCCCGCCGAGCAGGCGCGCATCGCCGATGCCGGCAGGCATCCGCAGCAGCGGCCTGTCGCCGAGCAAGGTCGTTAGCCGAGTAAGCCAGGCATCGCGCGGCGGGCCGGCCGGTGCGCGCAAGGTCACGCCGCCGATGCCGGCCGGATCGAGCGCGACGAGAGCCGCCGCAAGCTCGGCCATCCGCCAGAGCGAGGGCGTGGCGACGGCGGTGCTGTCGCCGGCCTCGCTCATGGCCCGAAAATCTCCTCCAGCGCGCGGTCGACGCGCACGGTCGAGCGCGCCTCGTCGAGCGGGTTGCGGCGCAGCCGATGGCGCAGCGCCATCGGCGCGACGCTGCGGATATGGCTGTCCAACACCTCGGCCTTGCCCTCCAGCGCCGCGAGAGCCCGCGCCGCCCGAATCAGGGTGAGTTCGCCGCGCAGGCCGTCGGTGCCGAGATGCAGGCAGAGCTGCGCCGCCCGCGTCAGCGCCGCCTCGGAGGTCGCGATCGTCGCGAGCTTCTTGCGCCCCGCCGTGAGCTTTCGCCCGATCGCCTCGTCCTTGCCTCGCCAGAGCGCGATGAAGCCGTCGGGATCGCGGTCGAAGGCGTCGCGGCGCTTCACCACCTCGATGCGCGTCGGGAGGTCGCCCGGCGTCGTCACCTCGACCGAAAGCCCGAAACGGTCGAGCAGTTGCGGGCGCAGTTCGCCCTCTTCGGGATTTCCGCTGCCGACCAGCACGAAGCGAGCCGGATGGCGGATGCTCAGCCCCTCGCGCTCGACGACGTTCTCGCCCGAGGCCGCGACATCGAGCAGCACGTCGACGAGATGGTCCTCCAGCAGATTGGCCTCGTCGATGTAAAGGAAGCCGCGATTGGCGCGCGCCAGCAGGCCGGGCTGGAAGGCCTTCTCGCCGCTCGCCAGCGCCTTCTCCAGATCGAGCGCGCCGACGACGCGGTCCTCGGTCGCGCCAAGCGGCAGATCGACCACCGGCACGGGGACGAGATGGCTCTTCTGGCCTTTGGCGGCGCGGTCCGGCGCGCGGTTGTAGGGGTCGCCGACGACAGCTTTCATCGGCGGCAGCAGGGCCGCCAGCGCGCGGATCGCGGTCGATTTGCCGGTGCCGCGGTCGCCGAAGATGAGCACGCCGCCGATCGTCGGGTCGATCGCCGCCAGCAGCAGCGCCCGTTTCATCTCCTCCTGTCCAACAATGGCCGAGAACGGAAAAGGCGTAGCCATGCGGAGAGAGAGCCTTTGTACGGGTTTAGCGAGCGAGCCTGTGAAACCCACCGCCGTCATCCCGGACGTAGCCAAGCGGAGCTCCGGGATCCATCATGGAGCACTGTGTCACCCGATGATGGATCCCGGATCGGTGCTGCTCCGCAGCTTGTCCGGGATGACGGTGGAGGTTCCGAGCCACCCTGATCAGACAGACAATCAGGACGCGACCGCCTCGGCAAGGCGCTGCGGCAGGCGGAAGACGACTTCCTCCTCCGTGCCGTCGAGTTCGCGCACGCTGACGTCCCGGAATCGGCGCAAACGGTCGATCGTCTCCTGGATCAGCCGCTCGGGCGCCGACGCGCCTGCCGAAAACCCGACGGTCTCGACCTCGTCGAACCAGCCCTCAATGATGGCGTCCGGCCCCTCGATCAGATGGCTTTCGACGCCGGCGATCTCGCCGACCTCGCGCAGGCGGCTCGAATTCGAGGACGAGCGCGAGCCGACCACCAGGATCAGGTCGCAGAGCGGGGCCATCGCCTGCACCGCCGCCTGCCGGTTCTGCGTCGCGTAGCAGATGTTGCGCGTGTCGGGCCCGACGATCTCGGGGAAGCGCCGCTTCAGCGCCGCGATCACGTCGCGCGTATCCTGCACGGAGAGCGTGGTCTGGGTGATGTAGGCGACCTTGCCGTCGTCGCGCACCAGAAGATCCGCGACCTCGTCGGCGCTGGCGATGACATGGAGCCGGCCGGAAATCTGCCCGCGCGTGCCCTCGACCTCGGCATGGCCCTCATGGCCGATCAGCACGACGTCATAGCCCATCTCGGCATAGCGCCGGCCCTGGTTGTGAACCTTCTGGACGAGCGGACACGTCGCGTCGATGACGTCGAGCCCGCGCGCGGCGGCGGCCGCCTCGACCGCTTTCGAGACGCCATGGGCCGAGAAGATCGTGGTCGCGCCCGCGGGGATTTGATCGACCTCGCCGACGAAGACGGCCCCTTGCGCGCGCAGGCCCTCGACGACATGGGTGTTATGCACGATCTCGTGACGGACATAGACCGGCGCGCCATGCTGCTGGACGGCGCGCTCGACGATCTCGACGGCGCGCACCACGCCGGCGCAGAAACCGCGCGGCTTCGCCAGCAGGACGGCGAGCGGGCGTCTGACGGGGAGCATCGCGTTCATGTCGAGGCTCCGTGCAGGGCGGCGGTCCCGGCATGATGCGAGGGCAGAAGTCTGAGCCCGTTCGCGCCGGCGGCGCGCAGCACGGCCCCACCGGGCCGGCAAAGACTGATCGCGGTCGCCGCGATCGCATCCGCGTCGAGCCCGGCCTGGGCATACATGCGGGGCTGCGTGTCATGGTCCTGGAACAGGTCCGGCAGATGCAGCGTCTTCACCTTCAGCCCGTTCTCGAACAGGCCGTCATCGGCGAGCGCATGCAGCACGAAGGAGCCGAAGCCCCCGACCGAGCCCTCCTCGACCGTGATCAGCGCCTCGTGATTGCGCGCGAGCCGCCGGATAAGCGCCCGGTCGAGCGGCTTGGCGAAGCGCGCGTCGGCGACCGTGGTCGAGAGGCCATGCGCATCGAGCGCTTCGGCCGCCCGCAGGCATTCCGCAAGCCGCGTGCCGTAGGAGAGAAGCGCAACCCGCGTGCCCTCCTTGACGATGCGCCCGCGCCCGATCTCGAGCGGCACACCCACTTCGGGCATCTCGACGCCCATGCCGTCGCCGCGCGGATAGCGGAAGGCGATCGGCCCCTCGTCATGGGCGCGCGCGGTCGCGACCATATGGACGAGTTCGGCCTCGTCGCCGGCCGCCATCAGCACGAAGCCCGGCAGGCAGCCGAGATAGGCGGTGTCGAACGCGCCGGCATGGGTCGGCCCGTCGGCGCCGACCAGCCCGGCCCGGTCGAGGGCGAAGCGCACAGGCAACTTCTGCAGCGCCACGTCATGGGCGATCTGGTCATAGGCGCGCTGCAGGAAGGTCGAATAGATGGCGCAGAACGGCTTGAAGCCCTGGCAGGCGAGCCCGGCCGCGAAGGTGACGCCATGCTGCTCGGCGATGCCGACGTCGAAGAAGCGGGAAGGATGTGTCTTGGCAAAGAGGTCGAGCCCGGTGCCGGACGGCATCGCGGCGGTGATCGCGACGATTTTGTCGTCGGCGCTGGCTTCCTTCACCAGCGCGTTGGCGAAGACTTTTGTGTAGGACGGCGCGTTGGAGGGGGGCTTCTCCTGCGCGCCGGTCAGGACGTTGAACTTGACGACGCCGTGATATTTGTCGGCGCTGGCTTCTGCGGGCGCATAGCCCTTGCCCTTCTGCGTCACGACATGAACGAGGATCGGGCCCTGCCCCGCATCGCGGACATTGCGCAGAACGGGGAGCAGGTGGTCGAGGTTATGGCCGTCGACCGGGCCGACATAATAGAAGCCGAGCTGGTCGAACAGCGTGCCGCCGGTCAGGTAGCCGCGCGCATGCTCGATCGCCCGCGTGACGGTCTTGTCGATGCGCTTGCCGAACCTCTTGGTGAGCTGCCGGCCATGGTCGCGCAGCGAAAGATAGGCTTTTCCCGAGAGCAGTTTGGCAAGATGGGCCGACATCGCGCCCACGGGTGGCGCGATCGACATGTCGTTGTCGTTCAGGATCACGATCAGGCGTTTGCCGAGCGCGCCGGCATTGTTCATCGCCTCATAGGCCATGCCGGCCGACATTGCCCCGTCGCCGATCACGGCGACGACATGGCCGGCCTCGCCCTTCAGGTCGCGCGCGACGGCGAAACCGAGCGCCGACGAGATCGAGGTCGAGGTATGGGCCGCGCCGAACGGGTCGTATTCACTCTCCTCGCGCTTGGTGAAGCCCGAGAGGCCGCCGCCCTGCCGCAGCGTGCGGATGCGGTTGCGCCGGCCGGTCAGGATCTTGTGCGGATACGCCTGGTGGCCAACGTCCCAGATCAGCGTGTCGCGCGGCGTGTCGAACAGGTGATGCAGCGCCACGGTCAGCTCGACCACGCCAAGCCCGGCCCCGAGATGGCCGCCCGTCACCGAGACCGCATCGATCATCTCGGCGCGGAGTTCGTCGGCGAGTTGCCTCAGTTGCTCCGGCTGGAAGCGCCGCATGTCGGCGGGAACCGAGACGGTGTCGAGAAGGGGGGTCTCCAGCATGTCGCATCCCCGTCGCTAGGCATATGTGTCAAGGTAGATTAACACATTGCTGTCAACTGAACGATACACTACGAAGGAGTCGCGGGAGATGCAATCGCTTTGGTCGCCTCACGAGCGGGCGGAGTCGCCGCCCGCGGGATTGCGACTCGCGAGGCCGTGATGGCGGCCCGAGCGGACGTGACCCTGTTGCCGGCCGCAAGGCTTGCGCGGAACCGGCGACGCGCTAATTGAGTTAGACGAAGTCTACGGAGGATGCTCACAATGAAACATCTTGCCTACGCAGTCGCCGCCGGTTTCCTCGGCTTCGCGCCGATCACGGCCCAGGCTCAGGATGCAGCCGCCGGGGAACGGGTCTTCCTGCAGTGCAGGGCCTGCCATCAGGTCGGCGAGACGGCCAAGAACGGGGTCGGGCCTCAGCTCAACGGCCTGTTCGACGGCCGCAAGGCCGGCACGGCCGCAGCGTACACCTATTCCGCTGCCTACAAGTCGCTGGACAAGACCTGGGACGAGACCAACTTCACCACCTACATCAAGGACCCGCGCGGCGTGACGCCGGGCACCAAGATGGTCTTCCCGGGCCTGAAGGACGAGACGCAGATCAAGAATCTCGTCGCCTATCTCAAGCAGTTCGGCGCGGACGGCAAAAAGAAATAGTCTTCTCCGTACCGGGCCGGCTGACCTGCTGCCTTCTCACAGGAATGTCGCGATCTCCGCGAGCGGCTTCTTGCCGATCGCGGGGACACGGCAATGTTCCGCCGGATAGCCGACGACGAGCAGGATGAGCGCCTTCTCGTTGTCGGGCCGTTCGCAGATCGCATTCAGGAAGTTCATTGGCGCTGGCGTATGCGTCAGCGTCGCGAGCCCGGCGTCGTGCAAGGCCGCGATCAGGAAGCCCGTCGCGATACCGACCGATTCCGGCACGTAATAGTGCTTGACCTTGCGTCCCTGCGCATCGACGCCCCAGCGTTGGGCGAAGATCGCGATCAGCCAGGGAGCCGTCTCCAGGAAGGGCTTGCTGGCGTCGGTGCCGAGATGGCTGAGCGCATCGAGCCATTCCTCGCCGGCGCGGCCCGCATAGAAGGCGCGCTCCTCTTCCTCCGCGCCTTCCCGAATCAGCCGCTTTCGTTCCGGATCGGAGATGCAGACGAAACTCCAGGGCTGCTGGTTGGCGCCCGACGGCGCAGTCCCGGCGGTCCTCACCGCCGTTTCGATCAGCTCGCGCGGCACCGGCCGGTCGGAATAGTCGCGCACGGTGCGGCGCTTGCGCATCCGCGCCAGAAAGGCCTCGGCGCGCGGCAGCATCTGGTCCTCCGGCACCGGTTCGAAGGCCAGTTCCATGGAGACATGCTCGGTCATGACGCAGCTTCCTGACGGCTTCTGACGCAGCATCTCGCGAATCGATGCGCCTGCGCAATGGACCGCTCCGCACGCGGCGCTTATGGTCCGCGCCATGAGCGAGACAGCCAACAAGACCGCCGCACCCGACCTGAAGCCCGGCGACCATCTCTTTCTGGTCGACGGCTCGAATTTCATCTTCAGGGCCTATTTCCAGTCGATCAACCAGGATCGGAAATACAATGCCCGCTCCGACGGCCTGCCCTCGGGCGCGGTCCGGCTGTTCGCAACGAAGCTGTTCCAGTTCGTCAAGGATGGCGTGCTCGGCGTGAAGCCGACCCATCTCGCCATCGTCTTCGACAAGTCGGAGAACTCCTTCCGCAAGGAGATCTACCCGGCCTACAAGGGCAACCGCTCCGACCCTCCGCCCGATCTGATCCCGCAATTCCCGCTGATGCGCGAGGCGGTGCGCGCCTTCGGGCTGATCCCGGTCGAGCAGGACGTCTACGAGGCCGACGACCTGATCGCGACCTATGCGCGGCAGGCGCGCGCAGCCGGGGCCGACGTTTTGATCGTCTCCGCCGACAAGGATCTGATGCAGCTCGTGGGGCCGGGCGTCGCCATGTACGACCCCGCCTCGGGCGACGCGGCCAAGGGCAAGGGCTTTCGCGCCGAGCGCAAGATCGGCGAACCGGAGGTCGTCGAGTATTTCGGCGTGATGCCGAACCGGGTCGTCGATGTGCAGGCGCTCGCCGGCGACGCGACCGACAACGTGCCCGGCGCACCCGGCATCGGCATCAAGACGGCGGCCCAGCTCATCGGCGAATATGGCGATCTCGACACGCTGCTGGCGCGCGCCGGCGAGATCAAGCAACCCAAGCGCCGCGAGACGCTGACCAACCCCGAGGTGGTCGAGAAGGTGCTGGTCTCTCGAAAACTCGTAACCCTTGTCGATGATGTCGCCGTCGAGACGCCGCTGTCGCACCTGACCCTGAGTGAGCCCGAGCCCGCAAAACTCATCGCCTTCCTCAAGGCGATGGAGTTCACCACCATCACCAAACGCGTGGCCGAAGCCTATGGCGCGGAGGTCGCCGCGATCGACGCCGACGAGGCTTTGGCTCCGGGCGGCTCGCGCGCCGCGGAGTTGAAAGCGCTCTATGCCGGAGGCGATGCGGGCGAGGGCGCGTCGATGCCGGCGCAGTCGGCCCCCGCCAGCCTCTCGACGCAGGCCTCGGCTGCCGAGCCGCCTGCCGATGGCTGGCTGACGCCCGCCGATCTGGCGGCTGCCCGCAAGGCCGAGGCGGCCGATGCCAAGATCGACCGCACAGGATACGAATGCGTCCGCACGCTGGCCGATCTCGAACGCTGGATCGGTTGGGCTTACGAGGCCGGCGCGATCGCGCTCGATACCGAGACCAGCGCGCTCGATCCGATGCAGGCCGATCTCGTCGGCGTCTCGCTCGCCGTCGCGCCCGGCAAGGCCTGCTACATCCCGCTGCAGCATCGCGGTGGCACGGATCTGTTCGGCGGCGGCATGCTGGAGGGCCAGATCCCGCTCGATCAGGCGGTAGCAGTGCTGAAACCCCTGCTCGCCGACCCCGGCGTGCTCAAGATCGGCCAGAACCTGAAATACGACCTCGTCCTGCTCAAGCGCTACGGAATCGACGTCGCGCCGGTCGAGGACACGATGCTGATCTCCTATGCGCTCGACGCCGGCAACAACAATCACGGCATGGACAGGCTGTCGGAGCTGCATCTCGGCCATGAGACGATCTCGTTCGCGCAGGTCGCCGGCACCGGCAAGGCGCAGGTGAGCTTCGACAGGGTCGCGCTCGACAAGGCGACGGATTACGCCGCCGAAGACGCCGACGTGACGTTGCGGCTTTGGCGTGTGCTGAAGCCAAGGCTCGCGGCGGAAGGTCGGACAACCGTCTACGAGACTCTGGAGCGCCCGCTGGTCGATGTGCTGGCGAAGATGGAGGCGCGCGGCATTGCGATCGACCGCCAGATCCTGTCGCGGCTCTCGGGCGAGTTCGCCCAGTCTCTGGCGCGGCTGGAGGACGAGATTTACGAGATCGCCGGCGAGAAATTCACCATCGGCTCGCCAAAGCAGCTCGGCGACATCCTGTTCGGCAAGATGGGGCTTTCGGGCGCCAAGAAGACCGCGACCGGGCAATGGGCGACGGGCGCGGGCGTGCTGGAGGAACTCGCCGAGCAGGGCCACCCCTTGCCTTCGAAAATCCTCGAATGGCGGCAGCTCGCCAAGCTTAAATCGACCTATACCGACTCCCTGCCAGCCTATGTGAACCCGCAGACCAACCGGGTCCACACCTCCTTCGCGCTGGCGGCCACCACCACGGGCCGGCTCTCCTCCTCCGAGCCGAACCTGCAGAACATCCCGATCCGCACCGAGGCCGGGCGCAAAATCCGCACCGCCTTCGTCGCCGAGAAAGGCCACAAGCTGATCTCGGCCGACTACAGCCAGATCGAGCTGCGCATCCTCGCCCATATCGCCGACATTCCGCAGCTCAGGCAGGCTTTCGCCGACGGCATCGACATCCACGCCATGACGGCGTCGGAAATGTTCGGCGTGCCGGTGGCGGGCATGCCGAGCGAGGTGCGCCGCCGCGCCAAGGCGATCAATTTCGGCATCATCTACGGCATCTCGGCCTTCGGGCTCGCCAACCAGCTCGGCATCGGCCGCGAGGAGGCAGGTGCTTACATCCGGAAGTATTTCGAGCGTTTCCCCGGCATCCGCGACTATATGGACCAGACCAAGACCTTCGTGAGGGCCAATGGCCATGTCACGACGATCTTCGGCCGCGTCTGCCATTTCCCAGCCGTCGCCTCCAAGAATCCCTCGGAGCGCGCCTTCGTCGAGCGCCAGGCGATCAACGCGCCGATCCAGGGCTCGGCCGCCGACATCATCCGCCGCGCCATGATCCGGATGGACGCCGCGCTGGCGTCAGCGAAGCTCGACGCGCGGATGCTGCTGCAGGTCCATGACGAACTGGTCTTCGAGGTGCCCGACGCGCAGGTCGAGGCGGCGCTGCCGGTGATCACGAAGGTGATGGTGGACGCCCCGCACCCGGCGCTGGCGCTGAGGGTTCCGTTGCAGGTCGACGCCAGGGCGGCCGGGAACTGGGACGAGGCACACTGACGGGAAGGGGAACTTTCCCTTCTAGCCCAACGTTCTATCTCTCGACGCGCCGGGGGGCGCGGTTCGCGCGCGTTGGAACCGAACGATCATGGTCAGCTCATCCGCCTGGAGGCCGTTTCCGCGCTATCGGGAAGAGCCCGAGATCGTCGCCGACACGCATGAGGACGTAACGCCGCAAGAGCATGACCTCATCGTCCGCTACGCCATCATCGGCATCTTCGTCATCCTCGCGACGGCGGCGCTCCATCTGACCAAGGTCATCGCGATGCCGATCGTGGCTGGCGTGATCTTCGGGCTGGTGCTCGGTCCGCTGGTCGATTGGCTCGTGCGCCGCAACGTTCCGCAGCATCTGGCGGCGGCCGTCGTCGTGCTGCTGGGTCTCGGCGTGATCGTCTTCGCGCTGACGCTTCTGGCGGTGCCGATCGCGGCATGGAGCGACCAGGGCCCCAAGATGGCTGCCGCGCTTCAGAACAAGCTGCGGCCCGTCGTCGATCTGCTCGACCAGCTCAAGAGCGCGGCAGCGGCGCTGACCGGCAAGAGTGGGGCCGAACTCGAGGTTTCGCAGGGCGACCCGCTGATGGCGATCGCGCTGTCGTCGTCGGCCGCGGCCGGCGGCCTGCTGATCTTCATAGCGACGGTCTATTTCTGGCTGGCGACGCGCCGGCATTTCAAGGCCCGCATCCTGCGGCTTTGCCTCGGCCGGGGCGCGCGCAAATCGGCCGGCTCCTTCTTCGAGAAGATCGAGAATCGCACCGCGCGCTATTTCGGCCTCGTGACGGTGATCAATCTCGGCATGGGTGTGGTCACGGCGATCATCGCCTGGCTGGCCGGCATGCCCTATCCGGTGTTCTGGGGCGCGCTCGCCTTCGTGATGAACTATCTCGCCTTCATCGGGCCGATCATCGTCACGGTGACGATGTTCGCAGGGGCTTTGCTCGATGCGCCAACGCTGCTGGCCGCGATCGCGCCCGCCGCGGCCTATTTCATCGTGCATCTGATCGAGGGAAACGCAGTCACGCCGGTCTATGTCGGCCGCAGCCTGACCGTGTCGCCCTTCCTCGTTTTCATCGGCTTCATTTTCTGGCTCTGGCTGTGGGGCCCGGTCGGGGCGGTGCTCTCGACTCCGATCCTGCTCGTCGCCATGGTGGCGCAGGAGGAATTCGCGGCCTATCGGCAGGCGCAGCTCGAGGATGAGAGCGGCGAGCCGGCGCTTCCCAAGGCGGCCTGAGCGGCGCGCAGGACGGCGCAAGGCGGAACTGCCGAGGAACCGGCAAGGAACCGGCAAGCCGCAGATGCGTTCAGCCCGAGTATTCCCGGCGTCCTGGGCGAAAGTCCGTCGCCAGACCCACGACCTGACATCGAGACGAGCGACAAGGAACAAGACGAAATGGCCACTCCCACCGCCTCCGTGAAGAACGAAGCCGCCTCAGCGGCGAAGCGCGCCAAGGACGAGATCGAGACGGGCGCCGAGCAGGTCGCGACCAAGGCCAGATCGACCGCCCGCGCGGCGGCGCGGAGCGTCAGGCGTGAGGCCGGCGAGATCGAGGCGAGCCTGACGCGCGGGGCCGAGGAACTGGCCGAGACCGTGTCCGGCAGGCTGCGCTCGGCCGGGGTCGATACCGACAAGCTGGTCGAGGTCGCGCGCGAACAGGCGACCGACCTGCAGAAGCTGATCGAGGACGAGATCCGGGAGCGGCCGTTGCGCGCGCTGGGCGTCGCCGCGGCGATCGGCCTGTTCGTCGGCTTCCTGTCGGCCCGATAAGCGATGTTCGGGGGGATCGCAGCCTTCATAACCTCGGAGATTTCGGGCGTGGTGAAGCGCAACCTGACGGTGCTGGGGCTTTACGGCTTTGGCGCCTTCCTTGTTCTGTGCGCCGGCGGCTATGCGCTGGGTGCGCTCCATACCGTGCTGATGCTGCGTTACGGCGCGGTCGCCGCCAGCCTGTGGATCGCGGGTGGATTGTTCGTGGCGGGTCTGATCAGCTTCGGCGTCGCGGCCTACGTCAAGAACCGACGCCGGCCTGCGCGCCCGATGGCGCAGACCGCGCTGGTCGCAGCCCCGGTCGCAGCCAAGCTGCTGGGCTCGCGTCTCGGCTGGAAGGCCGGGCTCGCGGGCGCGGCCGTCGTTCTCGCAGCCGTGCTGGGCAAGCAGATCTTCAACGGCGGCGGCGATGACGGCGACAAGGCCTGACGTCCCTTTTATGACCTTCTGACAGGCGTCGTCCAGCGACGGCGGCGCCTGTCTTTTTACATTGGGATTGTGGATCGCGTCCTGTAACACGGTCGCCATGTCTGCTCAGATCAGGTCCCGCAGCCGCGTTGCGCTGCCCAGCATGCCGGTCTTGGGAGCCAGGCTTCGTTCCGCCGCCGGCACGATTACCGCGATCGCCGTCGTCGGCATCGCTATTCTTCTGGCGGTCTGGATCAATGCGCGCGCTCGCGATGCGGCGAGCGAAGTCTCCCATTCGATCGAGATTCGCGAGCGCGCCGAGCGCTTCCTCGGCCATATGCGCGATGCCGAAACCGGCCAGCGCGGTTATCTCCTCTCGGGCGATCAGGCCTATCTCGGGCCTTTCACCTCCGGCCGTGCGGCCGCGATGCCGGAACTCGACGCGCTCGAGCGGCTCGCCTCGGACGACCCGGAGCAACGCCGACGGATCGCCGAGGCGCGTGACGAGGCGCGCGGGAAGCTGCAGGAGCTCGACGCCACCGTCGCCCTGGCGCGGGAGGGTCGGCGCAGCGAGGCGATCGCCAAAGTGGCGGAGGGCGCCGGCGTCGTGACGATGAACGCGTTGCGCGAGACCGTTCAGGAGATCCAGCTCGCCGAAAATCTCCGCCTGGTCGCGCTCAACCGCAGCGAGGAGCAGCGCCGGCTGCTCGCCAGCGCCGGCATCATCGTGGCGCTTGCGGGTCTCGCCTTCGCCGCCTGGTCGCAACTGCGCCAGCGGCAGCGGCGCAGCGCCACCTTGGCGATCTCGAACGCCCAGCTCGAACGCATCGTCGGCGAGCGCACGCAACAGCTCGAGAACGAGCGCCTGCGCATCGAGGCGCTGCTGCGCGACGTCAATCACCGCGTCGGCAACAATCTGGCCATGATCTCGGCGCTGCTGAACGTGCAGAGCCGTCAGAGCAAGGATCCCGCCGTTGCAGCCGCCCTGACGCAGGCGCAGTCCCGAATCCAGGCGATCGCGGCCGGCCAGAGGCGGCTGCGCCTCGACATCGAGACCGACGAGATCGACGCCCGGCCCTATATGGAGGATCTGCTCGAGGAGATCGGCAAGGCCACCGAGGGCCGGCCGATCGAGATCGAACTGGCGATGGACGACATCAGGCTGCCTGGCCGCGATGCGGTGTCCTATGTGGTGATCGTCAACGAACTCGTGACGAACGCGATCAAGCATGCGTTCCCGGACGGCGCGCAGGGCCGGATCGTCGTGCGCTTCGCCCCCTGCGAACTCGATGGCGCTCCGGCACTGGCGCTTTCCGTCGAGGATGACGGCGTCGGCATGCCTCCCACGGCCGGCGCGAAGGGGCTGGGCCAGACCGTGATCGCGAGCCTGATCCGCAGCATGCGCGCCGTCATGGCCGCAAACGCGCTCATGCCCGGCCACGCGGAGCGGCCGGGCATGAAGGTGACGGTGACGTTCCCGAGGCGGGACTGAGAACCGGTCAGACGGTCTCGATCGCGTTCGAAACGAAGCTGGCGATCTCGCGCGTCGAGAACGGCTTGCGCAGGAAGCGGACGTCGCGCAGCGGACGGGGCACGTCGTTGGGCGTCGAGCCCGATACGAAGGCGAAGGGTGTGCCGTTGGCAAGCAGGCTCTCGGCCACGCCGAAGGTCTTGCCGCCGACGACGTCGATGTCGAGCAAGGCGCAGGACAGGCGCGACGCCGCCGCCCGGCGGGCATCTTCCACGGATTCGACGATGATCAGTTCGGCCTTGTCGCCAAGCTGTTCGGCGACGGCCGATTCGATGTCCATCGCGATGAACGGATCGTCTTCCACGATCAGGATGCGGATATTTGACATCTACCAGCCTCCCTTTCCTCAACGGTAACAGGTGTGATGTGCCCAAAGGATGTGATGTACTCGGGTAACGTCACAGCTTTGCGCTTGGTTCCCGAAATCACGCTTAATCGACGTGCGATTTCGTCGCATTCGATTCAACTTGCAGGAACAAGGTTAGCGAAACGTGAGCCTGCCGGCTCGTGCGGCCGTCAGCGCCGGCCCCGCGACGGCGCGAGCGTCAGCTCGAACCCGGTCACGCCCAGCGCCACATTGATCCCCCGCGAGGATTGCAGCGAGAGCGGCTGGAGCCTGACCTCGTTGTCGGCGCCGCCGATCAGGGCCGTTGCGGCCGCTCCGGTCCCGACCGAGGCCCCAGCGCTCGCCCCGGCATAGCGCCCGTTGAGCGCGCCGAGCGGCGCACGGGCATAGGGGCCATAGACCCGCCAGGACATCGTGCTGCCGCGGATCGACCCAAGGTCAAGGCCGAAGCTGCGAACCGTGCCGACATAACGCTGCGTCGGTCCGCGCCGGGGCGTGAAGCGGCAATCCATCGAACGCTGCGAGGTCACCACCAGACCAATCGCGCTGCCGACGGCGCAACTGAGCCGACCGGCCGGCGCATCCGACTGCGCATGGGCGACGCCCGACGTCAGGACCGCCGCCGCTATGGTGAGCGCGGCGAGGCTCCCCTTGGCAAAAAGGCCTGCCTTGGCGCGAAGGCCTGCCTTGGCGACGCCAGGTTGGATCGGCCGGTTCGACATCTCAAATCTCCTGTCTCGATAGTTTCCGGAAAACGCCGCAATCGCTCCACAGTTCCTGTCATAACGTGGAACCCGACCGGATATGTGGCGTTGCAGATCAAGAATCCGGGTGGAAGGCCGATAATGATCCTTGCGCATAGCCGAGGCCGTCAGCTTCTGCAGAAATCTGCTCAGTCTGGGTTGCATGCCGCGATCCTGTCGGGCTGTGGCCATGCACCCATTGCGCTCCGGTTGTGGGAGCTGGAGGCACTGATCGCGGCTGGCTGCGACCTGACCGAGGCGTTGACCGTGATCTCTGCGCGTCGGGAGCGCTCCGTCGAGAAAGGTGTGCGCCCCGCGCTCGCGGCAGCGCATCGAGTTCGCGTCCTTTAATCCCTTAACCGTAATCACTGGCAGAACCGGCTGGCGTTGGAGCGTCGCGCCTGGATGTCGAGATGCAGATGGTTGGCGTGGGCCGCATCGGAGCCAGGTCCAAGAACCGTCATGAAGGCCCCGCAGGCCGATTGTCTGACAGCCTCGATGAAGGCGAGTTGCCGCGGCCCCGCCGGACGTTCGACGCTGATGGTGATTGTCTTTCCGCCGTCGTCCGAAGTCGCCGCGCCTCTTGCCTCGCTTGCGGCTTCGGGACGCTCCGCGCCCTGCAGCACGAAGCTGAAAATGTCGAGCGCACGCCCGGTTGCATGTTCGCTGAGCGGGCCGGCTTTCGACCGGTTGCGCCGCCGGCATTCATGCCCGCCGCCGACGCGCAACCGCGTGACGCGCTGCGAGAAGTGCCCCTTCGCCAAAGGCTGCAATCCGGTCTGGGCCCACCGCGCCAGCGATGCGGCAAGGTCGCAGGCCATGGTCGCGGGCGGGTCGAGCGCAAGCGTTTCCGACGCTTCTCCCTGTCGAAGCGTCAGCCTGCGGACGATAACGGGCTCTTCGACATGGCAACCCGCCTCCATCCCGGCATGCAGCTTCGCTGGATCGATCGGCGATATGCCGTCGCCATGGCTCGCCGAGAGCCCGACCGTGCATGACATCGAAGCGGGCGGGGGCGGCATCGCGCTCTCGATTGTGCCGCCATCTTTGGCCGCTCCGACCAGAGCGGTTTTCGGCTCGGCTGCGGATGGCGCGCCAGAGGCTGGCTGTTCAACAGCTTTGCTGCGCGGAAGGCTGGCCGGGCGGCGTGGCGGCATCGGCGCTGGTTCAGCGACAGCCGCGTCCGGGCGAGCGCCCTGAGCGGCAGCCGGAAGCGGCAGCGCGATCATCAAGGCCGCCAGACAGCGGCAAAACCGCCTCACGCGCCTCCCCCGCCTGGCATCGGCTCAGCCGTCCAGAGCGGATGCGCCGGCAACTGCCGCGGTGGCTGTCGCGGCCAAAGCCAGCGACAGCGCTTCGCCCGCCAGAACGTCGCTGGGTATGAGCCCGCCGAACAGGGCGGTCGCGATCGATGCACCGGCGACAACAGTCGCCACGAACGTCATCACCATGGGTGTTGCTCCTCTGCAAGACGTGTCCGCCGCCCCAGAACCTCCTGCTGAAACATCATCGGCACGCGATTGTTCCCGGTCGCGCCAGAACGCGAAAAGGCCCGCGACGCGGGACGCGTCGCGGGCCTTTGAAGACGCGTTTCGTGGCGTCAGGCGGCCTTGCGGCCGGCGCGGCGGTCGAAGAACAGCGCCTGGCTGATCGCGGCCTTCACAGCCTCGGGCTGGAACGGCTTGGTGATCAGGAAGGCAGGCTCCGGCCGGTCGCCGGTCAGCAGGCGCTCGGGATAGGCGGTGATGAAGATCACGGGCACGTCGATGGAAGCCAGGATCTCGTTGACGGCGTCGAGGCCCGAGCTGCCATCGGCAAGCTGGATATCGGCCAGAACGAGGCCGGGGCGCTTCTTGGCCACGAGCGCGATCGCCTCTCGATGCGTTCGCGCGACGCCGGTGACGGTGTGGCCAAGTTCCTCGACCATGGTCTCGATGTCGAGCGCGATGATCGGCTCGTCCTCGATGATCAGGACGTCGGTCGCAACCTGCTCGGCGATCTCCTGACCGGCGGTCTGGACGAGGCCGGCGGCTTCCGAGGGGCTGACGTCGATGATCTGAGCGACCTCCTCGATCGAGAAGCCCTCGACGGTGCGCAGCAGGAAGGCCTGTCGCGGCCGGGGCGTCAGCGCTTCGAGGTTGCGCTCGGCCGAGGAGCGGTCAAGCTCGGCCTGGCCGCCAGGTGCGACGTTGAGGCCGACCGACGACCAGAGCTTCAGGAATATGTTGTAGAGGCCGACGCGCGGGTTGAGATCGCGCGGAAACGATGACGGATCGAGGATCAGCGCTTCCAGCATGGCGACGACATAGGCGTCGCCGCCGGCCTGCGTGCCGCTGAGGGCGCGTGCAAACCGGCGCAAATAAGGCAGATGGGGCGCAATTTCTTTGGCGATCGACATAAAACCGTCCTTTGTCACGTGCGCGGAAATGAGCACTGGGCGCGGCTTCCTGACAAGCAATTTATTTTGCATTTTTGCGGGAACCTTTGCCGGAACCGCCAGTTCATGTGCCGTATGAGTGCATGCTTTGTGAGTGGCGAAACTTCGGCGGGTCGATCATCCGCCGGCATGTGTTGACAATGACCATTGGTGCGACCTGCTGGAAAAGCGGGCGCGCCTCGGGCGCGAGGGCGATGATGAGCACTATCGAGACGGGGATGGCCGATCCGGCCGGGGGGCAGGACGAGGCCGAGATTTTTATGGATCCCAAGGTCCAGGAATCGATCGGCCGGTCGCTGAAGGCGCATTACGACGATATCGTCAACGCGCCGGTGCCCGACAAATTTCTGGTGCTGCTCGCGCAACTCGAAGCGCAGGAAAACCGCGCCGCCGGGGACTCCGCCGATGAGCGCCACTGAGTTCAAGGACGGCCTGATCAAGGAGATTCCGAACCTGCGCGCGTTCGCGGCGTCGCTGTCGGGCTCGATGCAGCTCGCCGACGATCTGGTTCAGGACACGCTGCTCAAGGCCTGGGGCAATTCGGAGAAGTTCGAGCCCGGCACCAGCCTGCGCGCCTGGCTCTTCACCATCCTGCGCAACACCTATTACTCTCTCTACCGCAAGCGCGGGCGCGAGGTGCAGGACAGCGAGGGCACCTACGCCGAGCGTCTCGCGGTGCGCGGCAATCAGGAGAGCCATCTCGACCTCGCCGATTTCCGCAAGGCGCTGGCGAAGCTGCCGGAGGAGCAGCGCGAGGTGCTGATCATGGTCGGGGCGACCGGTCTGTCCTATGAGGAGACCGCCGAGATCTGCGGTGTCGCCATCGGCACGATCAAGAGCCGCGTGAACCGCGCCCGCACAAAGCTCGCCGAGCTTCTCTCCATCGGCGGCCTCGACGATCTCGGGCCCGACCGGCAAAGCGCCGCCGCGCTGCAGCGGGCTGGCTCGGAGATCGTCAACATCTGATGCGCATGATCACAGGATGAGACTGACGCGCTTCAGTACGGTAAGGGGGCGGTTGCTGGCGCTTCTCGTCGCGATCGCGCTACCGATCGCCTGCCTGACGGCCATCGCAGCCTTCACCACCTATCGCACGGTCAATGCGGCCATCGCCCTGTCGCAGGCGCGCGCCGCGGATGATTTCGCGGTGCGCACCCGGCTCTGGTATCGCGGCGCATTGCGCACCCTGCTGGCCTCGGCCGCCGCCATCCGGCAGGGCGAAGGCGTGTCTTCGGATTGCGGGGCGACGGCGCGCGCCGTGCTCGACAGCATCAGGGGGTTCGAGGCGGTGCTTCTGACCGTGCCCGGCGGGACCTGCGCGGCGTCGAAGGTGGCAGCGGTGAGCCCGGCCGATCTTGCGAGGACGACGGTCGAACTTCAGACGATGCCGCCGATCGCCGCTTGGGGCGGGCCCGAATCCGCCGATGTCCGCTATGGCCAAGCCGTCATCGGCGGGATTTCCTATCTGGTTGTCAGCGCCCGCGCCGCCAATGGCGCGGGCGGCCTTTTCGCGGTCGACCCCGCCTTGCTCGACCAGGTCTATGATCTCGGATCGGCAGGCGAAGGGATGCACGTCGCGCTCGTCTCGCGCTCCGGAAACATCGTCGTCGCGCGCGGTTCCGGTGAAGCGGATGCGTCATGGCTGCCGTTGCGGACGCGGGTTCCCGACCAGCAGATGCAATGGTCGGCGCCCAGCCGCTCCGGCGCAACACGCGCCTATGTCGCCCGCATGGTCGCCGACCCCGATCTTTATGTCATCGCCTCCTTCGACGGCGCGCCGGAGCGCGCCGCCTACATCCAGTTCCTGACGCTGCTGATCGCGCCGCTGCTGACACTTGGCCTGCTCTGCCTGGTCTATCTGCGGGCGATCGACCAGCATTGCGTTCGCTGGTTGCGCGGCATCGAGGCGGCCGCGCGGGCGCGTTCGACGCTGAGCAGCGCGCGGGCGGTCGTCGCCGACGACATGCCGTCCGACATCCGCAGCGTGGCCGAAGCCTTTAACGGCATGGTCGATGAGCAGGAGGTTCGCCAGCGCAAGCTCCAGACCGCGCTCGACGACAACCGCTTCCTGGTCCGCGAACTGCACCACCGGGTCAAGAACAGCCTGCAGGTGGTGCAGAGCTATATCGGCCTGACCAAGCGCGACTATCGCGGCGAGGCGAGGCTTGCGCTGTCGGACGCCGAGTGTCGCGTCCATGTCCTGTCGGCCGCCTATCGCTTCACCCTGGCCGATGGCGAGATGCAGCCGGTCCGGGTCGACCTGTTCCTCGATGACGTCGTGACCATGATTTCGAACCTGCTGCGCAATCGCGACCAGTGGATTTCGGGCACTTTGGACACGCAGGCCGCACTGTCGGTCGATCGCATCATCCCGCTCGGCTTCCTCATCGTCGATGTCGTCTCGCGCGCCTTACGCGACACGCCCAGCATCAGCATCGCGGTCGCGGCGCGCGACCATGACGAGGGCGGCATCGAGATCGAGATCACAGCCGATCGCGATCTGCCGCACAGCGAACCGCCAAAACTCTTCGCCGGCCTGATCGCCCAGATCGAGGCGGTGCAGACGGTGGCGCCGGCGGGCCGGGCGCTTGGCGCCTGGCGCATCGGCGTCGCAGGCTGAGAGCTGGCTTCAGGCGGGCGCGTCGATCATCTCGATCGAGACGCCGACGCCGAGGCCCAGAAACGAGCCGGTCAGCCCTGTGAAGCTGCCCGAAACCGGCGAGGCGTCCTCGGGCACGCGCGCCACAGCGACGCGCAGCAACTGGCGGTCGGCGACGAGGTCGTTGGTCGGATCGAACTCGACCCAGCCATCCCCTGGAATGAAGACGTCCGCCCAGGCATGCGTCAGCCCCACAGCCGAGACCAGCCCGGCCGCGTCCGGGGAGCGATCATGGATGTAGCCGGTGACGAAACGCGCCGCGAAGCCCATCCGTCGCGCCAGTTCGATAAAAAGCCACGCATAGTCGCGGCAGGAGCCGGCGGCCTGCCTGATCGTGTCGGCTGGATGCTGCGTGCCCTCGTCATAGCGCAAAGCGTAGCTCAGGCTGGTGTAGATCCCATGCGCCAGGTCGCGCAGAAGATGACCCGAGCCCTGTCCGATGCGGGCGCGAAAATCCGCCAGCCACTGGTCGAGAACCCCGTCGGGATCGGCGGCGGCGAGGTCGAGATAGGGCGCCAGCACAGCGCGCTCCGCCTCGCTGTAGACGACCCCGGTGATCGCGCCCGTCGTTTCGATCTCGGTTCGCGGCAGGGCCGAGCCGAAGCGCTGGATCACCAGTTCGCTGACGATGTCGAGTTTGTCGGCGACACCTGCGAAATTCGCGATCGCGACGGAGTTGCCATAGGCGTCGTGCATCCAGCGCAGCCGCGCCTGCGGCGAGATCGTCAGCGCCGTATCGACGACGCGCAGATCGAAGGAATCGCGCGGCCGCAGCATCAGCCGGTGCGGCCCGAACTGGACCGGGCCGGCATAGCTGTAGGTCGTCGCATGGCGGATGCGCAGATACATAGTGGTCCTCGGGAAACGGATCGCGTCCGCTAATGTGGAATGCCGGTGTGACAGGCCAAAAAACAAGCCGCCCGAAGGCGGCTTTTGGAAGTGTCGCGCGAGGGAGCGCTGGAGGCTGAACGCCGGAAACTCCGATGGGTTCCAGCCGCGCTCAAAAAAGTCTCAGCGCATCACATTGTCTGACGAGACGGCCAGGCGCGCCTGCTGAGAACTCGGAATGGCGCGCTTGACGCTGGTCACGGTGCGCTGTCCGGGGTTGACGGCCGCGAACTGCGCATCCGTCGGGATGTTGCGTTCGATCTTGGCCTGCTCGACGGTGGTGGAACTCTGATCGGCGGGAACCTGGAGGCCGGCGCCCAAGGTCAGCGTCGCGACAGCGATGCCCATGAAGCCGAAGAAAAGGGCGGCGCGTTTGATGGGGGCAAGGCTGTTGGTCAACATCTGTCTCTCCCGTCGCCGTTACCGGCCGCCAAAGGCCGGTTTCATGGAGAGTTAACGTCGACCCCAAGCATAGGTTCCGTTTCGGGGCATAGACGCCCTGGAAATGCCGGTTTCGTGAACGCCGACTCTTTTCCGTTGCCGGGGCTCAGGTCGCCGCGTCATTGGCGGCCTGCTTCGTCCGGAACAGGCGCCACAGTGATTTGCCGAGCCGTCGCGAGGTTAGCTGCGCTCCTGCAAGCCGCTTCTCCAGCGTGATCTTGCGGTCGTGATACTCTTCAAGGCCCGGCCTGTGGCCGACGCTGATCACGGTCGCATGCGCCAGTTCGGCCTCGAGAAGTCCCAAAAGCGAGTTCTGGCTGTCCTCGTCGAGCGCCGAGGTCGCCTCGTCCATGATGATGATGTCGGGCCGCTGGATCACGAGTCTGGCGAAGGCGACGCGCTGGCGTTCGCCGCCCGACAGGATGCGGTCCCACGCGTCGGTCTCGTCGAGGCGCTTGGCCATGTAGCCCAGGCCGCAACGCTTCAGCGCGGCGACGATGACCTCGTCCTTCACCGGCAGTTCGGCCTCCGGATAGAGCAGCACCGTGCGCAGCGAGCCGATCGGCAGATAGGGTTTCTGCGGTACGAAGGCCATGGATTTGCCGCGCGGCACGGTGATCGAGCCCGAGCCCCAGGGCCAAAGGCCCGCCAGCGCCCGGATCAGCGTGCTCTTGCCGGTGCCGCTCTCGCCGACGATCAGCACCTTCTCTCCGAGCCCGATCACGGTCGAGGCGTCGGTGATCACGGCCCGGCCGTTGCTGTGGGCGATCGAGAGGTTCTCGAGATGGATCGCGCCGTCCTCGCTTTCGCCGAGCTGGATGCGGGTGTCGCCTTCCATGATCGTGCCGAGATCGAGCGCTTCGAGCGCCTCCTGCAATTCATCGACGCGGCTGACCGAGGCGAACCACTCCGCCAGCCTGACGAAATTGTCGACGAACCAGATCAGCGCCGCCTGTACGGCGCTGAACGCGGCGACGACCTGCATCACCGCGCCGAGCGTCACCTCGCCCGACAGATATTTCGGCGCGATCAGCAGCAGCGGCACGATCGGGAAGAGCGCGCCGTTGGTATTGAGCACCAGCGCGATCACGCCCTGCTGACGGATGACCCTCAGCCAGGCCGAGACGACGCGCCCGTAGTTTTCGCCGACCGAGGCGCGCTCGTCCGCATCGCCCTTGATCAGGGCGATGCTCTCGGCGTTCTCGCGCAAGCGCGTCATCTCGGCCCGGAACTGCGCTTCGGCCTCGTTCTTGGCCGAAATCTTCCCGACAAGCGGCCGACCGGCGAAATAGGCGGCGAGCGAGGCGATGACGGCGTAGAGAATCGCCGCGAGCGCCATATAGCTCGGGATCACGATCGCGACGCCGCCGAGCGTGAACGAGGCCGAGCCCGCGACGTGCCACAGGATCGCCGCGAATGTCGCGGCCGTGACAGCCGCGCTGATCAGGCCGATCGCGAACTCGACCAGCGGCTCGATCGCGAGCCTGACATCGTCGGCGATTCGGTATTCCGGCGCCGTCTGCTCCCTGGCGATGAACTGCAGCCGGTAATAGCGCTGGTCGGCGATCCACCAGCCCGCCAGCCGCTTGGTCAGATATTCGCGCCAGCGCGTCTGCAGCAGCATCCGGCTGATCACCAGCGCCGATAGCGTCAGCGACGACACGACGACCAGCAGGGGCAGCCAAGCGACCACGCTCCACACGGTCGCCGCGTTGCGCGTCTCCAGCGCGTCGAAGAACAACCGGTTCCAGGCGTTGACGCCGACGGCAGTCGCGATCTGCGCCGCGACGAAGACCAGCACCGTCAGCGTCAGGAACCAGGCCCGCCAGCGCGTCGGCCCGCCCCAGAACGGAAGGGCGACCGCAAAGAAGCGGCGCATGCGCGAGCGCGCCGGAAGGCTTGGCTGGTCGGTCATGCGCGCGGGGCTCCGGATATTATGACGGCGCGTATCGTGTCGGCGGCGTCAGATGCGCGATGAGAACCGCGCAAAGCCGCCATTGGTTCCTTTGCAGGCCTCCTCCTTGCCAGCATAATGTTGCAATGCACAAGTCGCGATACTACGTCATTTGACCTTGAGCCCGATGCCGGAAGGCTGGCAATCTGCCGGGCGGCTGGGGGAAGGACGTCGAGGCATGACGGTGAGCGCGAAAGAGAGCCGTCTCGGCGTGCCATGCCTGGCCTGTCCGCTGCGGCTGAAGCCTGCCTTCAAGGACAAGCCCGACGACGAGGTCCGCTTCATCCAGGCGATGAAGGTGGATCATCGCCTGGTCCAGGCGGGCGGCGACATCATCCATCCGGGCCAGGAGGACGCCGAGCTCTACACGCTCTTCTCCGGCTGGGCCTTTCGCTACAAGTCGCTGCCGGACGGCCGCCGCCAGATCCTGAACTTCCTGCTTCCCGGAGACCTTGTGGGCCTGCAGGCCTCGCTGCTCAGCGCCGCCCAGCACGGCATCGAGGCACTGACCGATGTCGAGCTTTGCGTGTTTCCGCGCAAGCGCGTCTGGGATTTGTTCGTGCGCATGCCGAGCCTGTCCTACGAGATCGCCTGGCTCGGTTCGCGCGAGGAGAGCCTGATCGACGAGAACCTGACCTCCGTAGGCCAGCGCAGCGCCAGCGAGCGTATCGCCGCCATGGTGATCTCGCTCTATCGCCGCGCCGATGCGCTCGGCCTCGTGGTGGATGGCAGCTTTGCGTTTCCGCTCTCGCAGCAGCAGCTTGCCGACGCGCTCGGCCTGTCGCTCGTCCACACCAGCAAGACCTGGTCGCGGCTGCGCCGGGCCGGGCTGTTCTCGGTCGCCGGCGGCCGGCTGACGCTCATCAATCCGCGGCTGACGGCGCGGATGGCCTCGCTCTTCGAGCAGGAATTCCGGCCGCGCCCGCTGATCTGACGCGCAGGCGCGCATCCGCTGAGGAACTTGACTGGACCTGCAAGGAACTTACTGGACCTCAAAGCGTCTTGACCCCATATGACAGGTCGGTAACGTCATGTTTCCGTCATTGTTGCTGCCCGTCGCAGCGGCGTCAGGGGTCAGATGTCTCAACTTGTCCGGCAGGGGCGCGCGCGCCCGCTTTCGCTCTCGGCGCGGATCGGCCAGTCCAGCATGGCCACGCGCATCGAGGACGAGGTGCGCGTCACCGCGGCCGACCTCGTCGACAGCGTCGCCGAGGTCAGGCTGAAGGTCGCGGCCGTGCGCTACAAGGTCGAGGACGAGGTTCGCCATACGGCGGGCCGCCTCAAGACGCGCGTCAGCAAGGCTGCGGGCGAGGCCAAGACCAAGCTCGGCGACGAGGCCCGCTTCATCCGCTCCTGGCTCGACGCGCCGATGCGCACCGGCTCGGTGACGCCTTCGGGGCCGGCCTTGGCGCGGCGCATGGCGTCCTTCGTCGATCCCGAGGTTCCGGGCCCCGTGATCGAGATCGGCCCCGGCACCGGCCCGGTCACCGAGGCGTTGGTCGAGCGCGGCATCGACGAGGCGCGCCTGATCCTCGTCGAGTACAGCCCCGAATTCTGCACGCTGCTGCGCCAGCGCTTTCCGCGCGCCACCGTGGTCGAGGGCGACGCCTATGCGCTGTCGACGACCTTGGCCGGCCATCTCGAAGGCAAGGCGGTCGCCGTCGTCTCCAGCCTGCCGCTGTTCTCGCGGCCGCCCGCGATGCGCAGCGCCTTCGCCCGCGACGCCTTTACGCTGCTGGCCGACGGCGCGCCGCTGATCCAGTTCACCTATTCGGTTATCTCGCCGGTGCCGCGCAAGGGTTCGGGGCTGAAAGCCTTCGTCTCCGACTGGGTCCTGCGCAACATCCCGCCGGCCCGCGTCTGGGTCTATCGTCGCGCGAACTGAAGGCGGCGGCCTGCTTCGGCCGATGACGTGCGCCGAGGCGACGCGCGCCCCTCTCGGCAGCCTGTGTGCAGACGGCTTGACCGCGCGTCCCCGGACGGGCTTGCTGCGCGCCCGCGACCCGGAGAGGGGACACTGCCGTGACCGATATCGCGCGGCTCGTCCGCGACATCGCCGATGCGATGGCCGTGGCTCCCGAGCGCGGCGAGGTGGCGACCTATATCCCGCCGCTCGCGAAGGTCGATCCCGGCCGCTTCGGCATCTGCGTCGTTTTGGCGGACGGGACGGCCCATGCCGCCGGAGACGCCGACGAACCCTTCTCGATCCAGAGCGTCTCGAAGGTTTTCGCGTTGACGCAGGCGCTCGGCAAGATCGGCGACACGCTCTGGCGGCGCGTCGGCCGGGAGCCGTCGGGCACGGCTTTCAACTCCATCGTCCAGCTCGAGCGCGAGCAGGGCATTCCGCGCAACCCCTTCATCAACGCCGGCGCGCTCGTCGTCGCCGACGTCAACCTCGCCGGCCACGAGCCGCGCGTCGCCATCGGCGAGCTTCTGCGCTTCGTGCGCTATCTCGCCGACGACGATGCGATCACCATCGACGAACATGTCGCCCGCGCCGAGCAGCAGACCGGCTTCCGCAACGTCGCGCTGGCGAATTACATGAAGGCGTTCGGCAACATCCACCACGCGCCGGAGCTGACGCTCGGCGTCTATTTCCATCAATGCGCCATCGCCATGAGCTGCCGCCAGCTCGCCATGGCCGGGCGCTACCTGATGCATGGCGGGCTGCTGGAGCCGGGCGGCCCGCGCGTCGTCTCGGGCCAACGAGCGCGCCGCATCAACGCGCTGATGCTGACCTGCGGCCACTACGACGCCTCGGGCGATTTCGCCTTCAGGGTTGGTTTGCCGGGAAAATCCGGTGTCGGCGGCGGCATCCTCGCGATTGCGCCGGGGAAAGCATCGATTGCGGTCTGGTCGCCTGGCCTCAACGCCAACGGCAACTCGATGCTGGGCACGCAGGCGCTGGAGCGACTGGCCGAGGCGACGGGGTGGTCGGTGTTCTCGGCTTGAGAGAGGGACGAAGCAGACGACTCAGACGGCGGGCCGGGGCGATGCGGCGAGGACGACGCCCAGGACGATCACGAAAATGGCCGCGCCGCCCAAGCGGCCCGGCATTTCGCCGAGAACGGGGATTGCGATCAGCGTCGCCGCGACCGGGATCAGCGCGATCACGGCGGTCGCCGCGCCGGAGCCGAGCCGGGCGACGGCCCGGTTGAAGGTGACGATCGCGACCGCGCTCATCAGCACGCCCTGATAGCCGCCCTGCAGCAACAGCTCCTGCGTCGAGGCGCGGCCCATCTGTCCGAGGCCAAGCCAGAGATAGGGCGGCAGGAACAGCAGCGCCGACCACAGGCAGATCAGGGCCGCCGCCTGCAGCGGCGTCAGCGCGGCCTTGCGGAATATCAGCGTGTAGATGGCCCACATCGCGGCAGCCAGCGCGAGCGCCGCCAGCCCGGTCGGATCGAAGGCGGAGCCGGACGCCGCATAACTGGCCGTGAGTGCAACAAGCCCGCCGCTGATCGCGCCATACCCGAGAAGCCTCGGCCAGCCCGGAAACTCGCGCAGCGCGGCCCAGGCGATCAAACCGGCAAAGACCGGCATCAGGGTCGGCGCTGTCGAGGCCGCCTGGGCTGCGCTGGTGAGCTGCAGGCCGAGCGCGACGAGGAGCGCGAAAGGCGCTCCCCACAGAATCGCGAAAACCAGACCGAGGCCCCAGTCCCGCAGCGAAAGACGGCTGCGTATGAGCACGGGCAGCAGGACGGCCGCCCCGATGCCGTAGCGGATCGCCGTGATGTCCCAGATATTGAGTTCGCGCGTGACGCTGAAGCGCGTCACGACAAACCAGCCGGAAAAGATCGCAACCGACATGCCGGCCCAGACGAAGCCGAGGAGCTTGCCGGCGTTGTCGGGCGATTCTCTCGACGCCATCGCCCGCTTTCGTCAGTGGTCGTCGCGACGCGATCGTTCAGGTGTCGACCGTCGCGTTCAGGGCGTTGCTCTGGATGAATTCGCGGCGCGGCTCGACGACGTCGCCCATCAGCTTGACGAACAGATCGTCGGCCTCGTCGTTCTGGTCGTTCCTGACGCGCAGCAGCGAGCGCGCGTCGCGGTCGAGCGTCGTCTCCCAGAGCTGGTCGGGGTTCATCTCGCCCAGGCCCTTGTAGCGCTGCAGCGAGACGCCCTTCTTGCCGATGGCGGACACCGCTTCGAACAGGTCGGTCGGGCCGTTGACGACATGGTCGTCGCCCTTGCGGCTCAACACGCCGGGCTTCGTGTAAGCCTCCTGCAGTGAGGCTGCCGCAGCGTCGAGCTTGCGCGCCTCGGCGCTGGCGAGCAGGCCGGCGTCCAGGCCAGCGACCTGCTTCACGCCGCGCACCATGCGCGAGAACAGGAAGCCGCCATCGGCGATCCGCCCCTCCCAGCCGCGCTCCAGATCGTCGGATATCGCGTCGAGCCGCGCCGCGACCGACGCAGCCTTGGCGGCCGCTTCCGCGTCGCTGTCGCTGGCGAGCGGATGCAGCGCGCCGGCGATCGCCATCTGCTCGACGACGCGCCGGTCGTAGCGCGAATGCAGTTGCGAGAGCGTGTGACGGACGCCGCGCGCCTCCTCGATCAGCACGCGCAAATCGGCCCCGCCGCGCTCCGAGCCGTCGCTGGTCTTGAAGACCGCGCCGTCCAGCGCCGTCTCGACGAGGTAGTCCTCCAGCGCGCGCTCGTCCTTGAGATAGACATGGCTCTTGCCGCGCGCCGCCTTGTAGAGCGGTGGCTGGGCGATGAAGAGATGCCCGCGCTCGATCACCTCCGGCATCTGCCGGTAGAAGAAGGTCAGAAGCAGCGTGCGAATGTGGGAGCCGTCCACGTCCGCGTCGGTCATGATGATGATCTTGTGGTAGCGCAGCTTCTCGATGTTGAACTCCTCGCGGCCGATGCCGGCCCCAAGCGCCGTGATCAGCGTGCCGACCTGCTCCGAGGAGAGCATCTTGTCGAAGCGCGCCCGCTCGACATTCAGGATTTTGCCCCGGAGGGGCAGGACCGCCTGATACTCGCGCGCGCGGCCCTGCTTGGCCGAGCCGCCGGCCGAGTCGCCCTCGACGATGAAGAGTTCCGACTTGGCCGGGTCGCGCTCCTGGCAGTCGGCGAGCTTGCCCGGCAGCGAGGCGATGTCGAGCGCGCCCTTGCGCCGCGTCAGGTCGCGCGCCTTGCGGGCGGCCTCGCGCGCGGCGGCAGCTTCCGCCACCTTTCCGACGATCAGCTTCGCCTCGTTGGGGTTTTCCTCCAGCCAGGTCGCCAGCGCCTGGTTGACGACGTTCTCGACCACGGGACGCACCTCGGAGGAGACCAGCTTGTCCTTGGTCTGCGAGGAGAATTTCGGGTCGGGCACCTTGACCGAGACGATCGCGGTCAGGCCCTCGCGGCAATCGTCGCCGGTGAGCGTCACCTTCTCCTTCTTCAGGATGCCGGAGCTTTCGGCATAGCCGGTGATCTGGCGCGTCAGCGCGGCGCGGAAGCCGGCGAGATGCGTGCCGCCGTCGCGCTGCGGGATGTTGTTGGTGAAGCAGAGCACGTTCTCGTGGTAGCTGTCGTTCCACCAGAGCGAGACGTCGACGGTGATGCCGTCCTTCTCGTTGGTCAGCATCAGCGGCTTCGAGATGATCGGGCTCTTTGCGCGGTCGAGATAACGCACGAAGGCCTCGACGCCGCCCTCATACATCAGCTCCTCGCGCACGATCTCGGCATGGCGGGCGTCGGTCAGGACGATGCGGACGCCGGAATTGAGGAAGGCGAGCTCGCGCAGGCGGTGTTCGAGCGTCTTGTAGTCGAACTCGATCATCGTGAAGGTTTCTTGCGACGGGGTGAAGGTCACCTCCGTGCCGCGTTTGTCGCCGGCCGGCCCGACGACGGCCAGCGGCGCGATCGCGTCGCCATGGCGGAACTCCATGAAATGCTCGTTGCCGCCGCGCCAGATGCGCAGCTTCAGTGAGACCGAGAGCGCGTTGACGACGGAGACGCCGACGCCGTGCAAACCGCCCGAGACCTTGTAGGAGTTCTGGTCGAACTTTCCGCCGGCATGGAGCTGGGTCATGATGACCTCTGCTGCCGAGATGCCCTCTTCGGTGTGGATATTTGTCGGAATGCCGCGCCCGTTATCGGTCACGGTGACCGACCCTTCCGCGTTCAGCGTCACGGTGACGAGGTCGGCATGCCCGGCGAGCGCCTCGTCGATGGCATTGTCGACCACTTCGTAGACCATGTGGTGCAGGCCCGAGCCGTCGTCCGTGTCGCCGATATACATGCCCGGCCGCTTGCGCACCGCGTCCAGGCCTTTGAGAACCTTGATGGAATCGGCGCCATAGGCGGCGTCTTCAAGGTCGCGGGCAGCATCGTTCATGTCGGGGTCCTTCGGCGGGCGCGTATGCAGCCGCGATCGTCTTGATTCGTATCACGAATATAGACGTTCAGTGCGGCTTTTTCACGCGTATGCGCGTGCGTGCGCGAGGCCATCCGTTTTCGGAGCAGCCCGCCTTCGGAGATGCGCCGTCAGCGCCGCTCGAAATCCCGGTGGACGTCATGGGTGACGATGCCGGCGCCGTCGGGCGGGATCGTCAGCCAGTCCTTGCGGGTCAGCGTCTGGCGCGTGTCCTCATAGCCGGAATGCCAGTGCTCCTTCATCGAGGTGCGCGAGAACTCATGGTCCTTGGCGTGGCTCTCATAGGATTTCTGCTGGTAGATCAGTTGCAGGATGGTGTGCTCCGGGATCAGCGCCAGTTCGTCGCGCAGGGTGCGGTCCTCCTCGCTCAGGCTGGCGTCGGGAATATGCGTCAGCGCCTTGTGCGCCTGCTTCTTCCAGCCCTGCAACTGCTGAAAAAGGTCGGTCGTGTAGCGCGTGCGCGAGGAGTACATGATGTCCTTGTGCCGGCCCATCACGTCCTGCATCGTGCGCGGCATCGGGCCGCGCGATGAGAACAGATCGACCTGGAAGATCAGCGAATTCAGCGTGTCCTCCTGGTTGAGCAGGTGCTGGAGCGGCGTGTTGGAGACGATGCCGCCGTCCCAGTAATGCTCGGTGCCGATCTGCACGGTCGGGAAGGCCGGCGGAAGCGCGCCAGAGGCCATTACATGCTCGGGCGTGATCGCCTCCAGCGTATTGTCGAAATAGACGAAATTGCCCGATAGCGCGTTGACCGCGCCGACCGAGAAATGCACCGCCTTGGTGTTGATCAGGTCGAAATCGACCAGCTCCAGCAGCGTCTCGCGCAGAGGAGAAGTGTCGTAGAAGCTCGTCGCATCGGGTGCGCCGGCCGGCGCCAGCCAGGCGCTTGTGCGGCGCGGCTCGAAGAAACCGGGCTGGCCTAGGATGGTGGTCAGAAGTGAGGACGTCGCGTTGCGGGCCTGGCGGAAGACGTCGCCCTCCGGTGTGAACCACCAGACCTTGCGGTCGGTGATGCGGTTCCAGAAGGTCTCCAGCCGCTCCAGCCGCCGCTCGCGCGGATTGCCGGCGATGATCGCCGAGTTGATCGCGCCGATCGAGACCCCGGAGACCCAGTCGGGCTCGATATCGGCCTCGTGCAGCGCCTGGTAGACGCCGGCCTGATAGGCTCCGAGTGCGCCGCCGCCCTGCAGCACGAGCGCGACCCGGTCGCAGCGTTCGGGACGCCAGCCGAGATAGCGCCTTTCCGCGAGATCGAGGCCTATCGACGCGTTCATGCTGCAGCGCTCCTCGAAACAACGGCAAGAAACCGCTCGTTTCTGCGTGTTTGCGGGTGACACCCGTATGACGTCGCGGTCTCTTGCTGCGATGCGTCATCGCCATGTCAGGCAAGGGTCATCGCTCTGTCAGCATGCTGGCTCAGCACTTGCTGCAACGGGGCTTTCCGCGCGTCGGTTCGGGAGTAGATCGGGATGTTGCAAGGCAAGACGGCCATCGTCACGGGCTCGACCTCAGGCATTGGGCTCGCCATCGCGCGCGCCTATGCCAGCGAGGGCGCCAACATCGTCATCAACGGCTTCGGCAAGCCAGACGAGATCGAAGCCGAGCGCGCTGGCATCGAGGCCGATTTCGGCGTGATCGCCCGCTACAGCCCCGCCGACATGGCCCATGGCGGCGCGATCGCGGCCATGATCGAGCAGGCCGAGAGCGAGTTCGGCTCGGTCGATATTCTGGTCAACAATGCCGGCATCCAGTTCGTCTCGGCCATCGAGGAGTTCCCGGTCGAGAAATGGGACGCAATCATCGCGATCAACCTCTCGGCTGCCTTCCATTCGATCCGCGCCGCGCTGCCGGGCATGAAAGCGCGGAAATTCGGCCGCATCATCAACACGGCCTCCGCGCATGCCCTGGTCGCCTCGCCGTTCAAGTCGGCTTATGTCGCCGCCAAGCACGGCATCGCCGGCCTGACCAAGACGGTGGCGCTGGAAGCCGCGACCTTCGGCGTCACGGTCAACGCGATCTGCCCCGGCTATGTCTGGACGCCCCTGGTCGAGAAGCAGGTTCCCGAGACCATGGCGGCGCGCGGGCTGACCAGAGAGCAGGTCATCGAGGATGTGCTGCTGCACGCCCAGCCGACCAAGCAGTTCGTCACTTCCGAGGAAGTCGCCGCGTTGGCGGCATTCCTCGCCTCGGACGCGGCGAAGTCGATCACCGGCGTCATCCTGCCGATCGACGGCGGCTGGACCGCGCAGTAATCGCCGACGTCTACCCAAAGCCCTCATCCCGAGGAGCCGCGAAGCGGCGTCTCGAAGGATGCTCCAGATGTTTCCGGAGACTGCTGGAGCATCCTTCGAGACGCGCCTGCGGCGCTCCTCAGGATGAGGGCTTAAGGAAGCAGTTTCAGCTTGATGGAGGCCACGCCATGAACCGCAAGGACATCCTCGATCTGCCCTCGATGCCGCTCGCCGGCCCAAGCTATCCGGCCGGGCCGTACCGCTTCATCGACCGCGAATACATGATCATCAGCTACGAGACCGACCCGGAGCTGATCCGCCATCATCTGCCCGAGCCGCTGATGCCGATCGCGCAGCCGGTGGTGCATTATGAATGGATCAAGATGCCGGATTCCTCGGGCTTCGGCAGTTACACCGAGACCGGCATCGTCATCCCCTGCCTGTTCGGCGAGGAGGAGGTCAATTTCGTCTCACAGATGTATCTCGACATCGAACCGCCCATCTCGGCCGGGCGAGAGATCTGGGGCTTCCCCAAGAAATACGCCCATCCCAAACTGGAGACGGTGAAGGACACGCTGACGGGCACGCTCGAATATGCCGGCCAGCAGGTCGCCATGGGCACGATGGGCTACAAGCATGAGAGCCTGGCCGGCAACGGCGTCAGGACGACCGCGATGCTCTCGAAGACTCAAGTCAACCTCAAGATCATCCCCGGCGTCGACGGCGAGCCGGAGATCTGCCAGCTCGTCGCGCTGAACCTGACCGACATCACCGTCAAGGGTTCCTGGATCGGTCCCGGCCGGCTGCATCTGGTCCCGCATGTCAACGCGCCGGTCGCCGATTTGCCGGTGCGTCGGGTGCTCGGCGCGCACCACTTCATCGCCGACCTGACCCTGCCGTTTGGGCGAAAGATCCACGACTACATGAAGGGGTGAAATCGTCTTTGCGAGCGCAGCGAAGCAATCCAGAGGTTTGCGCGAGACGGCTGGATTGCTTCGCTGCGCTCGCAAAGACGGCGAGATGTCTCCTACCCCTCGAACCCCGCGATCGCTTCCAGAAACGCTTCGCCATATTGCGCGAGCTTGCGTTCGCCGACGCCTTCGATCGCACGCATTGCGTCGAGATCGAGCGGCCGTTCGCGCGCCATCGCGATCAAAGTCCGGTCGGTGAAGATGATATAGGCCGCGACGCCTTCCTCGCGAGCGATCTGGAGCCGCAGGCGGCGCAGATGCTCGAACATCCCGGCCGTGCCCTCGTCGAGCCCGTCGGCGCGGGCGGCCTCGCGCAGCGCGCGGCGCATCCTGATGCCGGCATGCGGATCGGCCCTGAGCGCGATCGGCTCGCGACCGAGCAGGATCTCGTCGCCTTTTTCGGTGAGGCAGAAGCCGCCATGCTCGACGCTGGCCTCGGCCAGCGCGCCCGCCGCGAAGAGTTTTCGCGCCAGCGCGGTCCACGCGCTCTTGGGCTTGTCCTTTCCGACGCCGAAGGTCTTCAGCCCGTCATGGTTCTGGCGGCGGATTGCCTCGGTCACAGTGCCGGTCAGAATGTCGGCGAGATGGGCCGCCCCGAAACGCTGGCCCGAGCGCGCCACCGCCGAGAGCAGCTTTCGCGCATCGAGCGTCGCGTCGGTGAGTTGGGCATCCGCCCCGCAGAGATCGCAGCGGAGCGGCGCATTTCCGTGTTTGCAGCTTTCGGTTTCCTCGCCGAAATAGGAGAGCAGGGCGCTGCGGCGACATAGGGCCGACTCGCACAGATCGATCATGGCGTTGAGGCGTTTGTGCTCGATGCGGCGGCGCTCGCCGTCGATCGCCTTCTCGTCGATCTGGCGGCGGCGCAGCGCCATGTCCTCGATGCCGTAAAGCGTCAGCGTGTCGGCCGACAGCCCGTCGCGCCCGGCGCGGCCGATCTCCTGGTAGTAGCTCTCGATCGAGCCCGGCATGTCGGCATGGACGACGAAGCGGACATCGGGCTTGTTGATGCCCATGCCGAAGGCGATGGTGGCGCAGACGACGACGCCGTCCTCCTGCAGGAAAACATCCTGGTTGCGGTTGCGCACCCCCTGCTCCATGCCGGCATGATAGGGCAGGGCGTTGTATCCCTTCTCGCGCAAACCCTCGGCCAGCCGCTCGGTGCGGCCGCGCGACGAGCAGTAGACGATGCCCGAGCCGCCGCGATGCCGGGTCAGGAAATCGGCAATCTGCCGCCGCGGCTGGTCTTTTGGTGCGAAGGCGAGCTTGAGGTTGGGCCGGTCGAAGGAATGCACCACCAGATGCGGCGGCTGCGGGAAGAGCTGCTGAGCGATGTCGTCGCGCGTCTGCTTGTCGGCGGTGGCGGTCAACGCCGTCACCGGCACGCCGCCCAGCGCCTCGCGCGTCTTGGCGAGCAGCCGGTATTCGGGCCGGAAATCATGGCCCCATTGCGAGACGCAATGCGCCTCGTCGATGGCTAGCCGCGTCACGCCGAGCCGGCGCAGGCGGCCGACCAGTCCCTCGCCCGAAAGCCGCTCGGGCGAGACGAAAAGCAGCCTGAGATCGCCGGCGTTGAGCCTGTCCCAGGCCTCCGCCGCCTCACTCTCCGTGTTCATCGAATTCAGCGAGGCCGCCGCGACGCCGGCGCGCGTCAACTGCCCGACCTGGTCGCGCATCAGCGCGATCAGCGGCGAGACGACGAGCGTCAGCCCGCCCGCGACCAGCGCCGGCACCTGATAGCACATCGATTTGCCCGAGCCCGTCGGCATCACGGCGAAAACGTCGCGGCCAGCCAGCGCGGCCTCGATCACCTCCCACTGGCCGGGGCGGAAATCGTCATAGCCGAAGACGGATTTGAGGATCGCGCGGGCGTCTGATTCGCGGGAGAGCGGCATGGCGAGGGTTTGCCGTATCCGTCGTCAGTTGACTACCGCCGAGAGCTGAGGATTGCCTTTAATCTCGCAAAAGCTGCCCAAAGCACAAGGAGGCCGCAGGCAAACCTCAGATAGGCCGGCCAGTGTAAGGCATTATACGACGCGACTGCGTTCTGGGTCGGGTCGGTGCGGAGATAGCGGATCTGGACCGCGCTACCGACGTCCGGCTTGGAGAAATATCGGTCATTCTCCGCCATCCGGCTTGGCCCAGTGTACACGCGGTCGATGTTATCCGGCGTAGAGAATTTGTACTTTACGTTCCAAAGTGGTCCGCCACGGTTTTGAAATGCTGACGTGATCTGCGCAGTAGCAAGGCTCGAGTTTGCATGAAAGGCATTCTCATCGCGTATCAGATTGGCTCCCATGGCAAACAACGCGATTGAACAAATCAGCAAGAGAGCGGCAAACCACGCACGTCGGTCTGAAAGCACCGCCTACCCCCGCGCCGCGATCGCTGCCGCTGCGCTCGCCACCACGCCGCCGGTCAGGCGGTTGATCCGGCGCATTGCGCGCGGGCTCGCGACCAGCCTGCGCGCCCTGTCGGCCATGAAGGCGTAGGCCAGCATGGTCGCGCCGATGATCGCCGTGATCAGTACGGCGATCTCGACGAAGAGCAGCGGCGTCATCGCGTCGAGATCGACCACCAGAGGCAGGATCGACAGGAAGAACACCATCACCTTGGGATTTCCCATCGTCAGCGCGACGCCGCCCAGAAACAGCCGGGTGCCTTCGCCTTTCGCCTGCGGGGCCTCCCGCAGCGCCTCGGCCGGGGCGGTCCAGAGCTTCCAGGCGAGGTAGAGCAGATAGGCGCAGCCGGCATATTTGATCGCGACGAAGAGGCCGTGGAAACCCTGCATCAGCACGGCGAGGCCCAACGCCGTGCATGAAAACCAGATCAGGTCGCCGAAGACGATGCCCGCCGCGAAGGGCAAAGACCGGCGGAAGCCGCCCGACAGCGAGCGCGCGGCCAGCGCCGCCACCGCCGGGCCGGGCGACGCAACGGCCAGGAAATAGACGCCTGCGAAAACCAGAAGTCCCGCCAGATCCATCGTGTCGTGCCTTGCCGCATGCGCCTCAACGACCTGACGATACAGGCTGGACATGGCTCGCGCCACAGGCCTGATCGGCCATGTGCGGGGCTAGGAAAACCGGATGGCGGATTTTTGCGCCGGGGGTCGGAACAGCCGGGAACTTTCGCCGGGCGATCCGGTTGTTCGGGCACCAGCCGCAAGGGCGGCACGACATTCAAGGAAGGGATAGCTCCGATGGGCAGCACGATGGACAAGGTCAAGGGTCTGGCCAATGAGGCCGCCGGCAACGTCAAGCAGGCCGCTGGCAAGGCCCTGAACAAGCCGGGCCTCGAGGCCGAAGGCATCGCGCAGGAGCGCAAGGGCGAGGCTCAGCAGGTGCTCGGCAAGGGCAAGGACGCCATCAAGAAGGTGGTCGACAAGGCCTGATCTCGATCAGAGCCTGACCAAGAAGCGGGTCGCCGAAGGGCGGCCCGCTTTTTTGTCGCCCCTACACCACGGGTCATCCCGGACAAGCGGCGAAGCCGCGCCGATCCGGGACCCATTCCGGAACCTCTCCGAGAAGCGTTCTGGAATGGGTCCCGGGTCTCCGCTTCGCTACGCCCGGGATGACTAATGTTGGTGGATGGCCGTTGAGGCCGCCCCGCCGAGACCGCCCAGGAAGTCCTTGACCCGGCCGAAGAAGCCGGCGGATTCGGGGTGGGTCGAATGCGAGCTTTCGCGCTCGAATTCGAGCAGCAACTCGCGCTGGCGGGCGGTCAGCTTCTGCGGCGTCTCGATCAAAACCTGGATGTAGAGGTCGCCGAACTCGCGCGAGCGCAGCACGCTCATGCCCTTGCCCTTCAGGCGGAACTGCTTGCCGGTCTGCGTGCCCTCGGGGATTTTGACGCGCGCCTGCTCGCCGGTCAGCGTCGGCACCTCGATTTCGCCGCCGAGCGCGGCCGAGGTCAGGCCGAGCGGCACGCGGCAGAACAGATCGGCCCCGTCGCGCTGGAAGATCGCGTGCGGCTTGATCGAGAGGAAGATGTAGAGGTCGCCGGCCGGCCCGCCGCGCAGGCCCGCCTCGCCCTCGCCCGCCAGCCTGATCCGGGTGCCGTCCTCGACGCCGGCGGGGATCGTCACCGAAAGCGTACGCTCGCGGGTGACGCGGCCCGCGCCCGAGCAGCTCTTGCAGGGGTCGTCGATGATCTCGCCGCGTCCGTTGCAGCTCGGGCAGGTCCGCTCGATCGAGAAGAAGCCCTGATTGGCGCGGACGCGGCCATGGCCGCCGCAGGTCGGGCAGGTCCGCGATTTCGAGCCGGGTTTTGCGCCCGTACCCGTGCAGGCCTCGCAGGCGACCGAGGTCGGAACGCGGATCGAGGCGCTCTTGCCGGAGTAGGCCTCCTCCAGCCCGATCTCGAGATTGTAGCGCAGATCGGCCCCGCGCTCGCGCCCGTTGGCGGCGCGCGGCCCGCCGCGCCCGCGCGCGTCGCCGAAGAAGGAATCGAAGATGTCCGACATGAAGTCGGAGAACTCCGGGCCCTGCTGGCCGCCGCCCTGCTCGAAGGCCTGATGGCCGTAGCGATCATAGGCCCCGCGCTTCTGCCCGTCCGACAGCACTTGATAGGCCTCGTTCAACTCCTTGAACTTGGCCTCGGCCGCCTTGTCGCCGGGGTTCCGGTCGGGATGACAGGTCATGGCGAGCTTGCGGAAGGCGCTTTTCAGCTCCGCATCGCTGGCCGTCCTGGCGACGCCGAGGATTTCGTAATAGTCGCGCTTGGACATCAATCAGCCCCTTCGCCGGCTCCGCACGTCACGGCCGGGCTTGACCCGGCCATCTCCGTCAGACCAACGAGTTTTCCTTCACGACGCCATCCCGTAACGCAATGGCCGGGTCAAGCCCGGCCATGACGTCGTCGGTTTCGGCAGAGCGCTCTCAGGCGCTCTTCTTCTTGTCGTCGCTGACATCTTTGAAGTCGGCGTCAATGACGTCGTCCTTCTTGGCCTCCGCCGGCTGCTCGCCGCCGTCGGCTGGCGCGCCTTCGGCCTGGCTGGCGGCGTACATCGCCTCGCCGAGCTTCATCGAGGCCTGCATCAGGTCTGTGGTGCGGGCCGTGATCGTCTCGGCATTGTCCTCGGCCAGAGCCGCCTTCAGCGCGTCCATCGCGGTCTCGATCGCGGCCTTGTCGGCCTGGGAGACCTTGTCGCCATAGTCCTTCAGCGACTTCTCGGTCGAATGCACCAGGCTCTCGCCCTGGTTCTTCGCCTCGACGAGTTCGCGGCGCTTCTTGTCTTCCGTGGCGTTGGCCTCGGCATCCTTGACCATCTTCTGGATGTCGGCCTCCGAGAGACCGCCCGACGCCTGGATGCGGATCTGCTGCTCCTTGTTGGTGGCTTTGTCCTTCGCCGTCACCGAGACGATGCCGTTGGCGTCGATGTCGAAGGTCACCTCGATCTGCGGCATGCCGCGCGGAGAGGGCGGAATGCCCATCAGGTCGAACTGGCCGAGCGCCTTGTTGTCGGCCGCCATCTCGCGCTCGCCCTGGAAGACCCGGATCGTCACCGCCTGCTGGTTGTCTTCGGCGGTCGAGAAGACCTGGCTCTTCTTGGTCGGGATCGTGGTGTTGCGGTCGATCAGGCGCGTGAACACGCCGCCCAGCGTCTCGATGCCGAGCGAAAGCGGGGTCACGTCGAGCAGCAGCACGTCCTTGACGTCGCCCTGCAGGACGCCGGCCTGGATCGCGGCGCCGATGGCGACGACCTCGTCGGGATTGACGCCCTTGTGCGGCTCCTTGCCGAAGAACTGCTTCACCACCTCCTGCACCTTGGGCATGCGCGTCATGCCGCCGACGAGCACGACCTCGTCGATCTGCCCGGCCGAAAGCCCGGCATCCTTGAGCGCCTTCTTGCAGGGCTCGATGGTGCGCTGGACGAGATCGTCGACCAGGCTCTCGAACTTGGCGCGCGAGAGCTTGATGGCGAGGTGCTTCGGCCCCGAGGCGTCGGCGGTGATGTAGGGCAGGTTGATCTCGGTCTGGGCCGTGGTCGAAAGCTCGATCTTGGCCTTCTCGGCTGCTTCCTTCAGGCGCTGGAGCGCGAGCTTGTCCCTCTTGAGGTCGATGCCCTGCTCGCGCTTGAACTCCTCGGCCAGGTACTCGACCAGACGCATGTCGAAGTCTTCGCCGCCGAGGAAGGTATCGCCATTGGTCGACTTCACCTCGAAGACGCCGTCGCCGATCTCGAGGATCGAGACGTCGAAGGTGCCGCCGCCGAGGTCATAGACCGCGATCACGCCGGCCTGCTTCTTGTCGAGGCCATAGGCCAGCGCCGCCGCCGTCGGCTCGTTGATGATGCGCAGGACTTCAAGGCCGGCGATCCGGCCGGCGTCCTTGGTGGCCTGGCGCTGCGCGTCGTTGAAATAGGCCGGAACGGTGATGACGGCCTGATCGACCTTCTGGCCGAGATAGGCTTCGGCCGTCTCCTTCATCTTGGTCAGCGTGAAGGCCGAGATCTGGGACGGCGAATAATCCGTGCCGTCGGCCTCGACCCAGGCGTCGCCCGAGGAGGATTTCTTGATCTTGTAGGGGACGAGCTTCATGTCCTTCTGCGTCATCGGATCGGCGAAGGTCCGGCCGATGAGGCGCTTGATTGCGAAGAAGGTGCGCTCGGGGTTGGTGACGGCCTGGCGCTTGGCCGGCTGGCCGACAAGGCGCTCGCCGTCATCCGTGATGGCGACGATGGAGGGCGTGGTGCGCGCGCCTTCCGAATTCTCGATGACCCTGGGCGTCGAGCCTTCCATCACCGCAACGCAGGAATTGGTCGTGCCGAGGTCGATACCGATGACTTTACCCATGGAGGGGATCCCTTTGAGTTGAGCAGATCGCCGGCCGGCGGCTGACTCGCCGCCTTCCGGCCCATGGACCGGCCCGCACCCACGAAGCGGCGAGCGAAACCGGCATTCCACGTCTGGCGGCCGGTCGGGCCGCCGCTTGGCGCGTATATAGGGAGGGGGTTCCCCCCCTTGCAAGACATTCGGGGCAAGACAGTCAAGCCGATTAAGAATCGGCCTGAAGGTTCGCCTGGGCCCGGTGCCGTCTCCGGCGCATTCCTGATGTTGTGTTGCGTCCGTGCCCTTGCGCGCGGATGCATGACATTTCATGCAAGGGCGACCATCCCCTGTTCAGGGTCGCGTCTTGAACCGCTCGCTGCGTCGAATAACTTGCCTGGCTCTCGGCCTCGCCGTGCTGGCTCTCGCCGGCCCGGCGATGCGTGCCTCGGCCCAGCCGCTGCAGCTTCCCGGTGCGCAGCCCTTCAACCCGGCCGGCGCCCAGCAGAGCGCGCCGCCCGGCGCTGCGGCGGGTCCGGCGACGCCGCGACCACCCTCCATGCCGGCGATCAGGGTGGCGGGCGAGGAGGCGATCCTCGGGCGCACGCTGCGGCGCAATGGCGGGCTCGGCGAAGCGACCTTCGAGAAGACCGCGACCGGCCATGGTCTGAAGCTCAACGTACAGGGCTTCCAGTCCGAGAATCTGACCGAGCCCTGTGCGGTCTCCTTTGGCGAGACGCCCGTGCCCGTGACGGCCATGGGCCGCCCGGCCGGCGTGCCGCGTTACAAGCTCGAGGCCGCAGCTTGCCCGATCGTCTTCGACGTGCTGGACGGGGCCTTCCTCGTGGTCGAGCCGACGCAGCCCTGCCTCGTCGAGGCCGCGCAATGCCGCATCGACCCGCGCGGCCTCTGGGGCCCCGATTCACGCACGCTGCCGCCGCGCGCCAAGGAAATCGAGACCGCGCGCGGCGCGGCCGAGCGCGCCGTGCGCGAGGGCTACCGGGCCCTGACCGCCAAGGCCGACGCGGTCGACCAGCGTTCGATCGCGCGCGAGCAGGCCGGCTTCTCGGCCGAGCGCGAGCTGATCTGCCGCGACTTCCAGCGCGAGGGCCAGATCGGCTTCTGCGGCGCGCGCATCACCGAGGCCCGGGCGGCCTCGATCCGGGCGCGGCTCGGCATCACGGATGCGCCCAAGCCTGCCGCGAGGCCGAGGCCGGCCGCGCCAAGGCCGGCCTCGTTGCCGCTCGCGCCGACGCAGTAGCGCGCATTCGTCATTCCAAAGCGGTTGGGTTTCTGCTAAGCTTCCGCGGTGGCGGCGGTTCTGCGGTTCGATGGCTTGCGTGTGGTGATCTATCCCAATGATGACCGGCCGGCCAATGTCCACGTGAAGGGCAAGGGCTGCGAGGCAGTGTTCCTGCTGCACTGCCCGGAGGGTCCGCCCGAATTGCGCGAAAGCTATGGCTTCGGGCGGGTCGATCTCCGGCGGATCGAGGGCAGGCTCGACGAGGCGCTGATGCAGTTGCGCGGGGAATGGGAGAGGCGGCATGGCGATCACTGATCGTGATGTGGAACTGGCCGAGGCGCGCATGCAGGCGCTGCGCGATGCCGGCCATGTCCTGTCGGCGCGTTACGACCGGCGCGCCGCACGGATCGTCGTCGATCTCAATACCGGCGTCCAGCTCGCCGTGCCTGCCCGCAGCATCGAAGGGCTGGCGGAGGCGGCTGCCGATGACCTCTCGCAGATCGAGATCAGCCCCTCGGGCCTTGGCCTCGCTTGGCCTACGCTCGATGTCGATGTCTATGTGCCGGCTCTTCTTCAGGGCGTCTTCGGCTCGAGAAGCTGGATGGCGGCTTTGCTAGGCGCGTCGGGCGGGCGGGCGAGTTCAGCTGCGAAGACGGAAGCCGCGCGGCGCAATGGTCAGAAGGGTGGCCGGCCAAAGCGTGTATCCGCCGCCTGAACGATGCGCTCACAACGCCGCGCGCAAGGCCCGCGTCGCGCCCTCGACATCGTCGCTTGCGAACATCGCGCCGATGACGGCGACGCCGTCCGCGCCGGCCGCCATCACAGATGCGGAATTCCCGGCAGTGATGCCGGCGATCGCGCCGATGGGCAGATCGCCCAGCGCGGCGCGTGCCGCTTCACGCAGCGTGCGATACCCGTCGAGCCCGAGCGGCGCATCGGCATTGTCCTTGTGCTGCGTCGGGAAGACCCCGCCGATGCAGGCATAGTCGATGCGGGCCGAGGCGAGATAGGGCAGTTCGCTCTCATGCTTCAGCGTAGCCCCGATGATCGCGGCCTCGCCGAGCAGGCGGCGGGCATCGGCCAGTTCCATGTCGTCGGCCCCGAGATGGACGCCGTCCGCGCCGGAGGCGAGCGCGACGTCGATGCGGTCGTTGATCAGCAGCGGAACGCCCGTGCCGGCGAGCGCCGCGTGGATCGCCTTCGCCTCGTGCACCATCTCGCGGGTCGAGGCCTCCTTGGCGCGGTACTGGATCAGCGTCGCGCCGCCCTTGGCCGCCGCCGCCGCGAGATCGGCGAGCGATCGCCCACGCGCGATCTGCGGATCGACGATGCCGTAGAGCAGGATGTCGAGGCTCATGACGCCATCCGTGCGCGCAAGGTCGCCTCGTCCATCGCCGCCACGGCGTCGATCAGTTCCATCTCGAACGAGCCGGGCCCCCGGCAGCGTTCGGCCGCGATCTCGCCGGCGATGCCATAGGCCGTCAGCGCGGCGGCCGACGCCACGGAGACATTGCTCTCCACGGCGCAAGCGGCCGCGATCAGCGCCCCGGCCGCGCAGCCGACGCCGGTGATCTTCGTCATCAGCGGATGGCCGTGAGCGACCGAGAAGGTTCCGCCCGCGCCTGTGATGCGATCGACCTTGCCGGTGGTCACCAGCGTCAGGTTGCGCCCGGACGCGGCTTCGATTGCAGGCGCGATCGCCGCCATCTCCGTCGCATTGCCGCGCACGACGATGTTCTTGAGCCGCAGCACCTCGCGCGCCACATGCTGGCGCAGCGGCGAAAGCTCGACGAAGACCGGGTCGAAGACCAGAGGCTTGCCCTTGTCGCGCGCGACCTCCAGCAGCTTGGGGATGGCGAGTTCGCTCTCGGCGTTGATCGTGCCGATATTGATCAGGATCGCGCCGGCCCCGTCCGCCATCGCCGCGACCTCGTCGACATGGATCGCCATGGACGGAATCGCCCCGAAGGCGAGCAGCATGTTCGCCGTGATGTTCTGCGCCACCGTGTTGGTCAGGCATTGCACGCGCGGGCGAACCTCCGCCACGCGCGCCAGAACGGCCGCGACGCTTGCCGCGTCGAGGCGTTCCGCAGCCATCGCCATGCTCATTCGGCCGCCGGGAGGTAGAGCTTGCCGCCCTTGTCGAGGAACTCCTTGGACTTCGCGGCCATGCCCTCCAGCGCGGCGCGCTCATTGTCGCCCATGGCCAGCACCTCGGCGCGCAGATCCTGCGTGATCTTCATCGAGCAGAATTTCGGCCCGCACATCGAGCAGAAATGCGCGACCTTGTGGACATCCTTGGGCAGCGTCTCGTCATGATAGGCGCGCGCCGTATCGGGATCGAGCCCAAGATTGAACTGGTCCTCCCAGCGGAAATCGAAGCGCGCGCGGCTGACCGCGTCGTCGCGCAGCTTGGCGGCCGGATGGCCCTTGGCGAGGTCGGCGGCGTGCGCCGCGATCTTGTAGGTGATCACGCCGGTCTTGACGTCGTCGCGGTTGGGCAGGCCGAGATGCTCCTTCGGCGTGACGTAGCAGAGCATGGCGCAGCCATACCAGCCGATCATCGCCGCCCCGATGCCCGAGGTGATGTGGTCGTAGCCCGGCGCGATGTCGGTGGTCAGCGGTCCCAGCGTATAGAACGGGGCCTCGCCGCATTCGCGCAGCTGCTTGTCCATGTTCTCCTTGATCTTGTGCATCGGCACATGGCCGGGGCCCTCGATCATCACCTGGCAGCCCTTTTCCCAGGCGACCTTGGTCAGCTCGCCCAGCGTCTCCAGCTCGGCGAATTGCGCGCGATCGTTGGCGTCGGCGATCGAGCCCGGACGCAGGCCGTCGCCGAGCGAGAAGGAGACGTCGTATTTGCGCATGAGATCGCAGATCTCGTCGAAGCGCTCGTAGAGAAAACTCTCCTTGTGATGCGCCAGGCACCAGCGCGCCATGATCGAGCCGCCGCGCGAGACGATGCCGGTGACGCGCGAGGCCGTCAGCGGCACATAAGGAAGCCTGACGCCGGCATGGATGGTGAAGTAGTCGACGCCCTGCTCGGCCTGCTCGATCAGCGTGTCCTTGAACACCTCCCAGTCGAGCTTGATCGGATCGCCGCCGACCTTCTCCAGCGCCTGATAGATCGGCACGGTGCCGATCGGCACCGGCGAATTGCGCAGGATCCAGGAGCGGATGTTGTGGATGTTGCGGCCCGTGGACAGGTCCATCACGGTGTCGGCGCCCCAGCGGATCGCCCAGACCAGTTTTTCGACCTCCTCGGCCGCACCGGAGGTCACGGCGGAGTTGCCGATATTGGCGTTGATCTTGACCAGAAAGTTGCGGCCGATCGCCATCGGCTCCAGCTCGGGATGGTTGATGTTGGCGGGAATGATCGCCCGGCCTCGCGCGATTTCCTCGCGCACGAATTCCGGCGTGACGAATTCGGGAACGGATGCGCCAAAACTCTCGCCGTCGGCATGGCGCTCCTTCGCGCCCTCCAGCATGGCGGCGCGGCCGAGATTTTCGCGATGCGCGACATAGATCATCTCGGGCGTGACGATGCCGGCCCGCGCAAACTCGAACTGGGTCGCCATCTGGCCGTCGCGCGCCGTCAGCACCGGGCGCTGCGCCGGGCAGGCCGGCACCAGCGCGTCCGCCGAGATGTTGCCGTTGTCGGCGTCGGTGACGGCGCGGCCAGGGATCGTCTCGAAGCCGCGCGCTTCTAGCCAGGCGCGCCGGACCTGCGGCAGCCCGGCGTTCAGGTCGACCTGGACATCGGTCTCTGTGAAGGGGCCGGAGGGATCATAGATGCGCACCGCAGGCTCGGAATCGGTCGTGAGTGCCACCTCGCGGAACGGCACGCGGATCGTGGCGTCCTCGGGCGTCGGCACATAGATTTTGCGCGAGCCGATGATCGGGCCCGTGGTGACGGATTGCGGGGCCGCCTTGACGCCGTTCTTCGGCGTTTTGGTGTGGGCGTTCATGGGGATCTCCTCCTTGGTCCAAGGTTCAGGAGATCCGGCGTCGAAGCGGTTTAGCGCTGTCTGCGGCAGGTGTCAGGCCAGGCCGCGTTCCAGTCCCTCCGCCGGTATGACCCGGATCAGGTTCGACGGGTTCGGCTTGACGCCATCTCAGCTCTTGCGAGCACCCCTCGGAACGACGCGGAGGTTAGGCGCGATGGGCGCGGCGCGCAACCGGCAAAGGACATGGCCGACGCATAGTAGCGATGCAAGGCGGTAAGTGTCACATAGAGAAATTGGAACCGTGCCTGACGTACCATCTCACGGTCAGGGCGACGAAGGTGAGAACGGCGACCCCCAGAAAAACGTTGGAGCAAAACTTCCGGTAGCTTTCTTCTGATTGAAAAAATCTTGCGAGAAAACGGTCAACATCTACCATCAGCATCAGAACAAACATTCCGATGGACAGACCTGTGACCCAGGTTGAAACCGCATCCCAGCCACGGTCCCAGCCAAATTTCTCGATCAGGATATCCAAAGATGTCGTTATCAGAAACCCCAATAAAATAGGTATACCTAATGTTGATCCGTCCTTGAATATTCTCATTCCGAACCTCGCAGAACGGCCAATCAATCATCTACGTAACACAGGATCAAAAACCTGCTTTCGTCGTTCGCAGGTGAGCAGTTAAGATTCTCGGAATCTGTTCGATCGATTCAATGGTCGCGGCGTTATCGACGGATATCAGTCCAACCTCGTGTCGCTCGCCCGCCCGGTCATGATCCGCCTGTGCGGGCATGCCGACAGGCTGCCCATCGAGACGGCATGCAGCCTCCTTCATAAGCGGCGGATGCAGATCGCCACCCTGTTTCGCCGGCATGACGCCGCCCCAACTTTGTGCCACATGGGACCATCGCTTTCTGGAGACGGACATGGCCTGGGGATCACGCGACTATATGGCGCCGGGGCGCTCGCTTGCGGTGGGCGAGCGTGGCATCGCCGCGACCTCGCATCCGGCGGCGACCTTGGCCGCCGTCGACATCCTGCGCGCAGGCGGCAATGCGATCGACGCCGCCATCGCGGCGGTCGCCGTGCAATGCGTCGTCGATCCGCTGATGACCGGCATCGGCGGCGACTGCTTCGCGCTCTATGCGCCTGCCTCGGGCAAGCCCGTCGCGATCAACGGCTCGGGCCGCGCGCCGGCAAAAGCCGAACTGAGTTGGTTCAAGGCTCAAGGCATCGAGACGATCGGGCTCGAATCGCCCCACGCCGTTACCGTGCCGGGCGCGATCGACGCCTGGTGCCGGCTCTCGGCCGATCATGGCCGAAAAGATCTGTACGAGGTGATCCAGCCCGCGATCCGCGCCGCCGAGGAGGGTTTTGTCGTCACGCCGCGCGTCGCCTTCGACTGGGGCCGCAACGGCGCGCGCATCCTCCGTCAGGGCGCAGGCGCGCCCGTCTACATGCCTGGCGGCGTCGCGCCGAGCGTCGGCGCGAAGATGGTCCATCCTGCACTCGGCGCGACTCTGCGCCGGGTCGCGCAGGAGGGCCGCACCGCCTTCTATGAGGGCGCGGTCGCAGACGAGATCGCCGCGACGCTGAAGGCGCTGGGCGGGCTGATGGAGCCCGAGGATCTGGCGAAGACGAAGTCCGACTATGGCGAGCCGATCGGAACCGATTATCGCGGCCATCGCCTCGTCGAATGTCCGCCCAACGGGCAGGGCGTCGCGGCGCTCCTGATCGCGCGCATCCTCTCCGGCTTCGACCCCTCTGACGCCAGGCTCAGCCAGGCCGACCGCATCCACCTTCTGGCCGAGGCGAGCAAGGCGGCCTATCGCCAGCGCGATGCGCTGGTCGCGGACCCCGCCGTCAGTCCGTTCGACGTCGAGGCGCTTCTGTCGGAGGCGACGGTCACCCGCTTGCGGGACAAAATCAGCCTGACGCAGGCGAGCGCGGCGTCGGCCTTCGACATGCCGGTGCATCGCGACACGGTCTATCTCTGCGTCGTCGACCGCGACGGCAACATGGTCTCCTTCATCAACTCGCTCTTCCACGCCTTCGGCAGCGGCATCTATGCGCCGAAATCGGGCGTGCTGCTGCAGAACCGGGGCACGGGTTTCCGCCTGATCGAGGGCCACCCCAACGCCATCGCGCCGGGCAAGCGGCCGATGCACACCATCATTCCGGGCCTGATCGAGCGGGACGGCAAGCCGGTCATCGCGTTCGGCGTCATGGGCGGTCAGTATCAGGCGACAGGCCACGCGCAGTTCCTCTCGGGGCTGGTCGATCGCGGGCTCGACCTGCAGCAGGCCTCGGACGCACCTCGCAGCTTCGCGGTCGATGGGGTGCTGCAACTGGAGACGACGATCCCCAAGGGCGTCGCTGACGATCTCGCCGGGCGCGGCCACGCGATCCAGTATCTGGAGTCGCCGCTGGGCGGCTGCCAGGCGGTCCAGCTCGATCGCGAACGCGGCGTGATGTACGGCGCCTCCGACCACCGCAAGGACGGCATGGCGCTGGCGGTGTGAGCCGTCAGGCCCCGGCGAGCGCCGCCTCCAGGTCCCGGCCCGTGATTGCGTCTCGCATCCGTCACAGCGGCAGAAAACTGAGAACGACGCCGTTGGCGGCGCTGGCCGGAACGCTGAGCGCCGCGCCATGTGCGGCGGACTTGTCACCCAAAGCGCTCTTCGTCACGTCGATGTCGCTGGTTGCCAAAACCACGGCCGCCGCCCCTTCGCTGGTCCCGCCCTCGCGCACAGCGTCCGGATAGCGCGCCGCGAAGCCGGCCGCGTTGTAGAACAGGAAGCCGGCGCGCCCTTCGCCCGAAGGCACGAGCCAGCCATCGCCATCCTGACGCATCGGCTCCTCGATCAGCCTGGAGAGATGCGCGGCGGCCGCCTGAGGATCGGCCGCCAGCACCTCGATCCGGACGATCCGCGCCGCGCCATTGGCGTGGCGCTGGAGTTCCGGAATCCAGACCATCTCGCGCGTGAGGTGCTGGCAGGCGAAGATGGGCAATCCTCCGGGGCTCTGGTCGAGAGGCCAGCGGAACACGTGGAACCTCGCCTCGCCTGTGCGGCCGCCCGGTAGATCGACGGGCCGGCCGAAATGCACCGGCCCGATAGGACTGAGACCCCGTCTCCTGAGTTCGTTCGCACCGGCTGCCGCATCGTCGGTTACGAGGGCGGCGCGCTCCAGTCCTTCCCGTTTGGCGAGGAAGTCGCGCGTCGGCGCGTTCTGCTCGGTCGGCGTCAGCACGCCGAGCAGTTCGAGATAATCCTCACCGAACATGATGGTATAATTGCCGGTGCCACGATGCGCCGAATGCGTGCCGCGCGGCGAGACCGTGAAGCCGAGGCCCCGCCATTGCTCCGCCGCCGCATCGAGATCGCGCACCGTGACGACGATGTGGTCGAGGCCGAGAATATGCTTGAGCGGCATAGCGCCCCTTTTTTTGTCAGCGTAGCTGGCGGGAGGCCCGAGTTCAGCGCAGGCGGCGACCCGGCGCAACCAGGCCGACGCGGCGGTCCGCACAGGCCCTCCCGCATCGGACACATGGCGGTCGGGATAGGCGATGTCTGATCGCGCAGGGCGCTGTCGACAGAAGGTGGTGGCGGCCTTCGCGCAACTGGCCTTGCCAGACTCTATGCGCGCAGTCGCGAGCCGGCCAGCGCCGCCAGCGCGAGCATGACGGCGATGCCGCCGAACGCGATCGGCAGACTCGTCGCCTGGGCGATGAGCCCGATCACGGCCGGCCCGAGCAGAATGCCCGAATAGCCCAGTGTCGTCACCGCCGAGACGGCCTGGCTTTCGGGCATGACGCGCTGGCGGCCGGTCGCAGAATAGAGCACCGGCACGACATTGGAGCAGCCGAGGCCGACCAGCGCATAGGCGCAGAGCACCAGACGCCAGTCGGCCAGCAGCGTGGCGAGCAGGAAGCCGATCCCCGCGATCAGGCTTCCGAGCACGATGATGCGGCCTGCGCCGATAGACCCGACGATGCGGTCTCCAAGCAGCCGGCCGAGCGTCATCGCGGCGGCAAAGGCGGCGTAGCCGAAGCCGGCCTGCGCCGGATCGACGCCGCGCACGCTGGTCAGGAAGACGGCGCTCCAGTCGAGCAGCGCGCCCTCGGCCAGGAACAGCACGAAGCAGAGTGCGCCGATCAGCAGCACGACGCCGCGCGGCCAGGCGAAGCCGCTCCGCGAGCTCTCTCCGCCTTCGCCGAGGAAATGGCGTGCGCTCAGGGCCAGCGCCAGCAGGATGAGCCCGACCACGACGAGCGCCGCCGGCAACGGCGTAAGGCCCATCAGCAGCATCAGGCTGACGCCGCCCGCGCCGGCGATGCCGCCGACGCTGAACAGCCCGTGGAAGCCCGACATCATCGGGCGCCGCGCCGCCCGCTCGACGATGATCGCCTGGATGTTGATGGCGCAGTCGAGGCAGCCGATGCCCGCGCCGAATGCGAACAGCGCCAGCGCCAGCGCAAGATAGTTCTCGACGACCACCAGAAGCGGGAAGGCGAGGCAGGCGACGAGCGTCGAGGCGACGAGCACCCGCCGGCAGCCGAACCGCGCCGTCAGCGCGCCAGCCAGCGGCATCGCCAGCATCGAGCCCAGCCCGAGGCAGAGCAGCACGAGCCCCAGCCCCCGGGCATCGAGCCCGAGCCGCGCCTGCACGAAGGGCACCAGCGGCGCCCAGGCCGCGATCGCAAAGCCCGCGATGAAGAAGGCGACGCGGGTGGCGTGCTGCTGCGCGATGCCGATCGTGTCTGGCGCTGGCGCGATAGGGCTGTGCATCGAGAACGCTGGCTCCGTCGCGTCATCCGCGACGCCGTGCTGCGACCGCGAGGCCGCAAGAGCTTGCTATGATGCGAGCCCCGATTCGTCTATGAGACGCACCCGCCAAGCCCCGCGTATCTCCGCAGGCCAAAATCGCCGGACGGTCAAGACCGCCAGAAGCATGCCGCAAACCAAGCCCCCCCAGCCCGGACCGGCCAGGCCTCCCACCGCCGCCGCCTTCCGCGAAGCGCTCGGCCAGTTTCCGACCGGCGTCACCATCGTCACGGCGGCGGGAGCGGACAGGCTCGTCGGCATGACGGTGAACTCCTTCGCCTCGGTCTCGCTCGATCCGCCGCTCGTGCTCTGGAGCGTGGCGAAGGCGACCGCGAGCTTCGCCGCCTTCATGGCGGCTGACGCCTATGCAGTGCATTTCCTCAACGCCGGCCAAAGCGATCTGGCGATGCGCTTCGCGGGCCGGATCGATGACAAGTTCGCCGGGCTCGATCACGGGCCGGGCGTCACCGGTGCGCCGGTGCTGGCGGGCGTCGAGCCGCTGCTGGAATGCCGGGTCTGGGCGCGCCATGACGGCGGCGACCACATGATCCTCGTCGGCGAGGTCGTCTCGATCCGCACCCGCGAGCACAAACCCCTGCTCTTCCATGCCGGCGTCCTGCGTCCCGTCGACGAGGTCGATCTCGGCTGAGGCGCGAGGCTTGCCTGTGTCATAATCTTCGGACGAGCCGGAACAGACGAAAGCCGACGACCTGACGCCATGAGCAGCGAGACCGACACGACCCTGCCGCAACGCAACTTCGCTGGCTATCGCGGCAGACCCCCGCATCCGAACTGGCCGGGCGGCGCCAGGGTCGCGGTCTCCTTCGTGGTCAATTTCGAGGAGGGCGCCGAGTTCACCGTCTCCGACGGCGATGGTCGCAACGAGGGCATCTACGAGGTCGATCACAGGCTCGAAGGCCCCGACCCCTGCATCGAGAGCCATTTCGAATACGGCACGCGGGCCGGCTGGTGGCGGGTGATGGACGCGCTCGACGCCCATGGCGTCAAAACGACGGTCAGCGCCTGCGGGCTCGCCGTGCTGCGCAATCCCGAGCTGGCGCGGGACGCCGTCGCGCGCGGCCACGAGGTCTCGGCCCATGGCTGGCGCTGGCAGAGCCATGCCGGCATGGCCGAAGCGCAGGAGCGCGCTGAGATCGCCCGAACCGTCGGGACGATCGCCGAGATCACGGGGCGGCGTCCCGTCGGCTGGCATACGCGCTCGGCGACCTCGCCCAACACGCGCCGCCTGCTCGTCGAGGAGGGCGGCTTTCTCTACGACAGCGACGCCTATGACGACGACCTGCCCTATCGCGTCACGGTCGCCGGCAAGCGTCATCTCGTGATGCCCTATGCCTTCGACACCAACGACATGCACTTCTTCCACACCAACCGCTTCAGCGGCGACGATTTCGCCGACTATGTGGTCGGCGCCTTCGACTGGCTGGCGAAGGAAGGCGAACGCGCGCCGAAAATGCTGTCGATCGGGCTGCATCTGCGGATGATCGGCCGGCCGGGCCGGATGGCGGCGCTCGATCGCATCCTTGCGCATGTCGCGGGATCGGGCGATGCCTGGATCGCGCCGCGCGCCGACATCGCCAGGCATTTCCTGGCGTCCTGCCCGGATCCCGATCCGGTCGCGACAGCGTCTGCGCTGCCCTGAGGCCGCTGCTGCGGCCTATCCGCGCCAGATCAGGTCGCCGTCGATCGCAGTGAGCGACCGCGTCCCGGTCAGCGCCATAGCCACAGCCAGTTCCTCGACGAGCAGCCTGATGCAATGGGCCACGCCGAGCGGCCCCGCCGCCGCCAGCGCCATGGCGTAGGGCCGCCCGACCAGCACGGCGCGCGCGCCCAGCGCGAGCGCTTTCAGCACGTCGGTGCCGCGCCTGACGCCGCCGTCGAGCAGCAGCGGCGCATCGTCTCCGATCGCGTCGGCGATGCGCGGCAGGGCCAAGATTGCCGGGACCAGCGTGTCGAGCGTGCGCCCGCCATGGTTGGAGACGATGATGGCCTGCGCGCCCTGCGCCAGCGCCTCGCGTGCATCGGCGGCATGCAGGACGCCCTTGACGATCACCGGCAGTGTCGTCTGCGCAGCCAGCCAGTCGAGATCGGCGAAAGTCGGCGCATGCGCCATGGCGATGTCGAAGACCGGGTGGCCCTCGCGCGGGAGCGTCGGCTGAGGAAGGCCTGCGAAATTGGCCGCGACGATATCGGTCGGCAGGTGAAAGCCTGCGCGCTGCTCGGCGTTGCGGATGCCGCTGACCGGCGCATCGACGGTCAGGACGATCCCGGAAAAGCCCGCCGCCTCGGCGCGCCGGAGGAGCGCGCGCGTCACGCCGCGATCGGGCTGGAGATAGAGCTGAAACCATTGCGGCGCGCCCTGCGCCTGCGCCGCGATCATCTCCATCGGCAGGCTCGACAGCGTGGCCGCGACCATCAGCGCATCGACCGCCGAGGCGGCCATGGCGGTCGCTGCCTCGCAGTCGGGATGGAACAGGCGCTGATAGGCGACGGGCGCCAGCAGCATCGGATGGGCGAGATCGTGTCCCAGCAGGGAGACCCTTGTCGAGGCCCCGGCGCTGCCGCGCATCACCCTTGGCAGCAGCGAAAGCGCCTCGAAGGCGGTCCGGTTGGCGGCTTGCGTCACGCCGTCGCCGGCTGCGCCCGCCAGATAGGCCCAGGCGTTGTCGTCGAGCCTTGCGCGCGCGAACGCTTCGTAATCGGTCGCGCAGGCGATCTCGCGCGGAATGCGCTCCAGCCTGGGCGGCAGCTCCGCGCTCATTTCAGCCGGTAGTTGATCGGCACGACGAGTTCGACCTGTTCAGCCCGCACCTGCGTCGGCAAGGGCGGCAGCGGCTGCGCCCGCACCAGCATGGCCAGCGCCTCGGCGTCGAGCATGGGTGCGCCCGAGCCCTTGGTCAGGCTGGCGCTGCGGACCTTGCCGGTGCGGTCCATGGTGAAGCGCAGCAGCACCTCGCCTTCGACATGCCTGATCCGCGCCTCGACCGGATAGCGCTTGTGTCGGCCGAGATGCGCCATCACCGCCTTCTGCCAGCCCGGAGGCAGCGCCTGCGTCTCGCTGACGCTGCCCTCGGCCGGGGCCGCAGCGCGCTCGTCCAAAGCCATGGTCGTCGGCGCGGCGGCGACGGAGGCGGCTGCCGCCTGGCTCGGCGCGGCCTCCTGCTCGCGGGCGTCCATCGCCTCGGTCGGCTGGCCATCCTCGGCCTCTTCCTGCTTCTTGTCGGTCTTCTGCTGCGAGAGCTGGAGATCGGGCGGAACCTGGTAGGGCGAGGCTTCCGCCGCCGGCAGGTCGTTCTCCTGCTTCGCCGAGAGCTTTTCGGTGACCTCGGGCGCGGCTGCCGCCGCCTGCGCGTCCTCGGCCGGCGTCGCCTCGGCCTGCTCGGTCTCGGGCGCGACCGGCATGGCGTCGAATTCGACCACCATCGGCGCGCCGACATCCTCCATCGACTGCTCGGGCTGCTTGCCCGTAACCAGCGCCAGAGCGACGCCGCCGACATGCAGCCCGACGATGACGCAGGCCGCCACAACGAGCCGTAGCGCGTTCGAGCGGCCGCTCTCGTGCAGGGGCGCGAAATCGCTCATGGCGCTGCCGGTTTCGGCGCGGCCTCGGCCGGCGAACTTGCGCCGCCCTCCAGCCCGACCAGCGCGATCTTGAGATAACCCGCCGCCCGCAGCGCGTTCATCAGCCGCACCACCTCGCCATAGGACACGGCCTGGTCGGCGCGCACGAAGATGCGCTGTTCGCGGTCGAGCTTCGTCTGCACGTCGAGCGCCGAGGCGAGCTGCTCGACACTGAGCGGCTGGTCGCCGATCAGGATCGAGAGATCGGCCTTCAGCGTCAGGAACACCGGCTTGTCGGGGCGCGGCTGCGGCTTGGCGGTCGAGACCGGCAGTTCGACGGGCGCGTCCACCGTCGAGAGCGGGGCTGCGACCATGAAGATGATCAGCAGCACCAGGATGACGTCGATGAAGGGCGTGACGTTGATCTCGCTGTTTTCCGCGAGATCGTCAGCCCCGAACCCGCCGCCCTGGTTGATGCCGCCGGCCATCGGCTTACTCCGCCGCCCGAGGCAGGCCGTTGCGACCCCTGTCGAGGTCGCGCGAAACCAGCCGCGCGACGCTGGCCGCCGCGTCGCCGACCTCGGCGCGATAGCCCGCGATAGCGCGGCTGAACAAATTGTAGACGATCACGGCGGGGATGGCGGCGACGAGGCCGATCGCGGTCGCCAGCAGCGCCTCGGCGATGCCGGGCGCCACCACGGCGAGATTGGTGGTCTGCGCCTTCGAGATGCCGATGAAGGAGTTCATGATGCCCCAGACGGTGCCGAACAGGCCGACGAAGGGCGCCGTCGAGCCGATCGTGGCGAGCCAGCCGGTGCCGCGCGCGATGTCGCGCCCGGCTGCAAGCTCGATCCGGTTCAGCCGCGAGACGACGCGCTCCTTGATGCCGTCCTTGTCATAGGCCTGCACGGACGCCTTGATCTCCTCCTGCGCCGCCGTGACCATCAGCCGGCCGAGGCGATGACCCTTGCCAAGCGCGAGCCCTGCCTCGTTCAGGGTGGTCGGGCCGGCCAGCGCCTTGCCGGCCTGCCGCAGCCTTCGGCGCGCACCGGCAAGCTCCAGCGATTTGGCGAGCCAGATCGTCCAGGTCACGACGGAGGCGAAGGCGAGCCCGACCATCACCGCCTTCACCACGATGTCGGCGGCCATGAACATGCCCCAGGGGGACAGGTCATGCGGCACGGTGGGAGCCTGCGCCTGCGCCGCGTTCACGACAAAGCTCATCGCAAACAACACCGTCATCCCGGACAAGCGGCGTAGCCGCGCAGCTCCGGGATCCATCATCGAGCGCCAGAGTGCCTTACGATGGATCCCGGAACTCCGCTTCGCTGCGTCCGGGATGACGGCGTTAGCGGGTGACGAGCATGTGGTGCAGGCGGGTGCCTTCATGGTCTCAGGTCTCGGCCCATTGGCGGATCAGATTGTGGTAGATGCCGGTCAGGCGCACGCTCTGGGGGTCTTCTAGCCCGCGCTCGGCCTGCAGTTCCTGGATCGTGCGGTCGAGGTCGAACAGCATGGTGCGCGCGCCCTCGTCTCGGATCATGCTCTGCACCCAGAAGAAGCAGCCGACGCGTTCGCCCGCCGTCACCGGCGTCACGCAATGCAGGCTGGTCGCGGGATAGAGCACGAGATGGCCGGCCGGCAGCTTGACGGCGTTGGTCCCGTACAGTGTCTCGACCACGAGTTCGCCGCCCTCGTAGCTTTCGGGATCGGCGAGGAAGAGCGTCGCCGACAGGTCGGTGCGGATGCGCACGGCTGAGCCCGGCACCGTCCGGATGGCGTTGTCGACATGGACGCCGAAGGTCTGGCCGCCGCTGTAGCGGTTGAACATCGGAGGCAGGATGCGCAGCGGCAGCGCGGCCGAAAGGAAGAGCGGGCTGCGCGCCAGCGCGTCGAGCACGATGTCGCCGAGATCGCGCGCGGCCTTCGACTCGGCGGGCAACTGCATGTTGAGCTTGACCTGCGCCGATTGCGCGCCGGCAGTCTCGCGCCCGTCCTGCCAGGCCGCGCCCGCCATCACCTGGCGGCAATGGGCGACCTGTTCGGGCGTGAGCACGTCTGGCACGCAGAGCAGCATCGTCTGTCGGTCTTTCGGTTCTCGGCCGGAGCGACGCTTGGGCGTCCCGGCCGAAGGTTTCGGAACGTCGCGGTCAGTACTTGAAGGCGAGCGAGAACTGCGCGGAGCGACCCGGCGCGAGGTACACATAAGGCGCGCCGCTGCGGTAGAATGCGTCGTAAAGCACCTCGTTTGTCAGGTTCAGCACCTGGATCTTCGCCGAGATCGAGGGCGTGAACTTGTATTCGGCGAGTGCGTCGAAGCGCCAGCCATCGGGCAGGACGTTGTTGTTGGCGGCCAGCGTCCCGCCGAACTGCTTGCTGGTGTAGGTCGCCTGCGCGCCGACCGAGAGCTTGTCGTTGACGTCGTATTTGGCGAGCAGGCTGAAGGATTCGTGCGCCACATTGGCGAGCTTGCGCCCGATATTGGCGGCGGTGACCGATTTGGTGATCTCGGAACTCATGAACACCGCGCCGCCGAAGAGGCTCAGGCGGTCGAAGACCTTGCCGCCGACGCTGAACTCGACGCCCTCGACCGTGTACTCGCCGCCGCCGACGATGCTGGCTCCCAGCGTTTCGCGGGCGTTGGTCTTCTCGGTGCGGAACAGCGCGGCGGTCAGCAGCAGCTTGCGGTCGAACGCCTCCCATTTCGCGCCGATCTCATAGGACTTGTTCTTCTCGGGGCCGACTGTGGCGTTCTGCGCGGTCAGGCCGCCATAGTCGTTGCCGCCGCCGTCGAGCTCGGCGCCCGACGGGTTCGACGAGGTGCCGTAGGCGGCGTAGATCGCCAGCTCCGGCAGCAGCTTGTAGGTCGCGCCGAGGTTGAAGTTGACCAGCGTGTCGTCGCGCCCGAGCACGGTCGTGACGCCGTTGGCCGCCGTCGAGGACGCTTTGGTGTCGTAGTGCTCCATCCGGATGCCGCCGGTCAGGAACAGCTTGTCCTGGATGTTGATCGTGTCGAGCGCATAGAGGCTCGCCGTGTCGACGATGACGTTGGTCGGCCGGCCCGTCTTGACGAAGGTTCCGGTGAACGGGATGTCGACGCCGCGCGGATTCCACAGGTTCAGCGTGGTGCCGGGAATGTTGACCGCACCGAAGGCTTCGGTGGCGAGCGCCAGATAGGTGTCGCGCGACAGGTCCTCGCGGCTGAATTCCGCGCCGACGACCAGCGTGTGCTTCCAGCCGAAAGTGTCGAATTTCATCGTCGCCTGCGTCTGGTTGGCGTAGGTCTCGACGTCCTGGTAGCGGCTCTTGGCGGTGGATGGCACGGTCCACAGGGCCGGGTTGGCGGCGGTGGTGACCGGCGTGCCGGGTGCGCCGGCGACATAGTCGAGCACCGAGAAGCCGTAGCGCGTCGTGTTGGTGATGTTCAGCCAGTGGTTGACGTCCCAGTCGAGCTTGGCCGAGGCGATATCCTGCGTCGCCTTCTGGAAGTCGCGGTTGGGCAGCCCGTAATAGTTCGAGCGGCGCAAGCCGTTCTCGGTGAAGGGCCGCAGCGTACGCGTGTTGAAGGGCACGCCCCAGTCCGGCAACTGGTCGATGTCTGTGTGCGAATAGCTCAGCGTCATCTTGAAGTTCTGCAGCGGCCGATACGTCACGGCGATCGCGCCGCCCCAGCGGTTGTCGAACACCTCGTCGCGGCCGGCGACATCCGCAAGCTGGCCCATGCCGTTCACGCGGACCGCGATGTCGGGATGGACGACATAGTTGCCATCGACCGTGGCGCGCTTCGTCGCATCGGTGCCGAACTGCACGCCGGCTTCCATGAAGTTGACGAACGAGGGGGCCTTGGTCACGACATTGATCGCGCCGCCGGCCGAGCCGCGCCCGCCGACCGTGCCGGACGGGCCTTTCAGCACCTCGACCTGCTCGGTGTTGAAGTTCTCGCGGATGCTGACGCCTGCGTCGCGCACGCCATCGACATAGACGTCGTTGCGCGCGTCGAAACCGCGGATGGTGACGCGGTCGCCATAGGCGTTGCCGCCTTCGCCGGTGCCGAGCGTCAGGCCGGGCGTGGTCCGGACGAGATCGCGGAACGAGGTCGCGCCCTTGTCGGCGATGACCTCCTTGGGGATGGTCGTGACCGTGCGCGGCGTGTTGAGCAGCGGTTCTGTCAGCTTGCCGGAGGCCGAACGATCGACCTTGTAGGGCGCGGCGGGGTCGGCATAGGGGTTTGCGCCGGGCGCTGCGACGGCCGGTGCTGGTTCGGCGGGACCGGGCGCGGCGGTTGCGGGCCGTGCGGCGCGGGGGCGGGCG
>JAIETL010000011.1 GCA_019745195.1 Beijerinckiaceae bacterium | reverse complement strand
GTCCTGCATGATCGCCGGGAAGGGCAGGTTGAGCGAGCCGGGGATATGGCCTGAGCGCACGCCGGCGCGGGGTTCGGGCGCTTCGCCGCGAAACCGGTCGGCTGGGCGCGCATCGACGACCTGCACGGAGCCGCCGGCCAGCGCCTTGGCGACATCGTCGGCGTCGGCGACGGCCGAGTGATCGAGCCTTGCCGTGAAGGTCCGGGCGGCGCGGGCGCGCGGCGGGCCGGGCCGTCGCTCGCCATGGCGACGTCGCTGCGCCGGCCCGAGCGGGTGACGATCTCCGTCAGTTCGTTCAGCGCCTTGATCTGCTCGGCGACGACGCGGCGCATGGCCGAGGTCGATTCCTGCGTCTCGCGCGGCAGGTCGAGCACGCCGCGGCGCAGTTCGGCCCGCGTCGCCTCCAGCTCGCGCTGGATCTCGGCCGTGACGGTGCGCATCTCGTCGGCGGTGCCCTGGAAGCGCTCGGTGACCTTGGCGAGCTCGCCGCCGACCTCGTTGGCGACCTGCTCGTAGGCCTGCCGCAGGGCATGCGCCGTGCGCTCGCGCTCCTTGCCGGTGGTCGAGCGGATCATCTCGAACTGCTGCGAGATCGCGCTGGCGGTCGCCTCGGCCGAGTCGCTGAGCACGCCGCCGATCTGGCGGGCGCGGGCCTCGGCCGTGCTGAGCGACTCGTCGATCAGGGCGGCGAAGGAGCGCGTGATCGACTCGACGTCGTCGGTCCGGCTCGCGATCAGGCCGTGCAACTCCTCCAGCGTCTCCTTGCGGCCGGCGAGCGCGCGGCCGACGCGGCCCTCGACCTGCTCGAGGCGGGTCGCGGCCGCATGCAGCGCGGCGGTGCTCGCTTGCGTCACTTCGGTGAGGGCGGCGCTCTTGCCGTCGATCTGCCCGACCAGCGCGGTGGTGTCGCGCAGCGTGCCTTCCGAGAAGCCCTTCAGCTCCTCGACCTGCGCCGCGACCTGATGGGCGGCTTTCCCTGTCTCGTCCATCACCGTGGCGACGATCGCCTGCAGCTCGCCGACCCTTTCCGTCAGGCCGGTCTCGATGGAGCCGAGATTGCGCGACGCGCCGCCGACGATCTGCTGCATCAGCTTGTTGGCGTCGGCGAGGCGGCCAAGCATGCCGCCGAGCTCGTCGCGGAGCTGCTCATTGGTCTTGACCAGCGCATCGACGGAGCCCCGCGTTCCGCTCTCAAGCGTCTCGCGCAGGCCTGTGGAGGAGGCGTCGAGCGCTGTGGTGATTTCTGCGCCGCGCTCGCGCAGCCCCTCGATGATGGAGGTGCCGCGGTTCTCGATGGCGCGCACCACGGTCTCGCCGACGCTGGCGACCTCGCTGGCGATGGCTTCGCCGCGCTGGCTCAGCGCCGAGACCATGCCACCACCCTTGTCGTCGAACAGGGTCCGCAACTCCTCGGCGCGGGCGCCGAGCGCCAGCGAGATCGAATCCGACTTGCTCTGTAGCGTCTCGGCAATCTCCTTGCCGCGCGAATCGAGCGTGCCCGAGACGGTGTCGAGCCGGTTGACGACGCGCTCCTCGAAGCGGCCGACGCTCTGGTCGAGCGTATCGGCGATCTGGAGGGCGCGGCCGCCGAGCGTCGCATTGATCGCGTCGGCCTTCTCGCTGAGCGTGCGGGTGAGGGACTCGCTCTTGGAGGTGACGACCTCGCCGATCTCGTCGGCCTTGGCCGCCAGCGCGCGGGTGACCTCGCGGCCGCCCTCGGCCAGCACGCGGGCGATATCGACGGTGCGCTCGACCAGCGCCTCGTTGAGCGCCGTGGCGCGCGAGCCGAGATTGCCGTCGATGCGGGCGATCAGCCCGTCCAGCGACTTGCCGATCTCGGCGCTCTTGGCCCCGGAGCGCTCCTCGAAGACGCGGATCTGGTTTTCCATCGCCTCCGCGGCTTCGCCGGTCCGGCTCGCCATGAGTTCGGCGGCCTGCTGCGAGACTGCGCCGACCCGGTCGGCCAGCTGGTGGCCTTCCTCGGCGAAGAGCCGCTCGACCTGCGCCAGACGGCTGGTGATCGTGTCGCTGAGGCCGCGTGCGTCGTCCGACAGGCGTGTCGCAAGCGCGCCGCCCTGGCCGACCAGGATCGCCTCGAAGGCGGCAAGCCGGTCGCCCAGCCCGGTCTCGATGGCGAGGCCCTGCCGGTCGAACAGCTCGGCCAGCGCGTCGTGCCGGGTGGTCAGCGCCTCGGTCAGCGCCTGCGAGCGGCCCTCGACCAGCCGCAGCATCGATTCGGCGTTGGCGGCGAGCGCCTCGTTGACGCGGCCACCCTGCTGGGTCAGCGCCAGCACGATCTCCTTGCCCGTGCCGGCAAGCGCCGTGCGGGCCTCTTCGGCATGGACGGTGAACGTCTCGCGCAACCCTTGCGTTGCTTCGGTGACGCGTTCGGCGACATGGCGGCCATCGACATTGATCGTCTCGGTCAGCGCCTTCGTCGCCTCGGTCATGCGGCGCGCCAGTTCCTCGCTCTGCTCGCCGAGCAGCGTGTGGACCTCGCGGCCGGTGCTGACGAGATCGCCGATCATGCTTTCGCGCTGCTTGTCGAGCAGCGCGCCGACCTCCTGGCCGGTCTCGTCGAGGCGGCTCAGGAAACCGCTCTGCTGCAGCTCCAGCGCGGAGCGTGCGGCATCGGCTGCCTCCGCCACCCGGGCGGAGACCGTCGTCCCCTGCTCGTCGAGGCGCTGCGTCACCGCATCGCCGGTCTCGGCAAGGCGTGTGATCAGCGCGCCGCTGCGCTCGGACAGGACCGTGTGGACCGAACGGCCGACATCGGCGATGCGGGCCGCGATTGCCTGGCTTTCGTTGGCCAGCAGATCCTTGACCTCGAAACCGGCCTGCGAAACCGTGACCGTCATCGCGCCGGCCTGTTCTTCCAGCAGCGCGCCGACCTTGGCCCCGGTCTCCGACAGGCTCGCGACCAGCTTCTCGCGCTGTTGATCGAGCAGGATGTTCACGTCGCCGCCCGCTCCATTGAGGCGGGAAACCAGCGCCTCCGACTGGCGGTCGAGCACGTCGCCAAGATCGGTTCCAGCGCTGGTGACGCGCGACACCAGGTTCTGCGCCTGCTGGTCGAGCAGCGCATGGACGCTGTCGCCGGTTTCAGACAGACCGCCGACCAGCTTCTCGCGCTGCTGATCGAGCAGCGAGCCGACATCGGAGCCCGCGCCGGTGACGCGCGTGACGAGCGTCTCGGCCTGCCGGTCGAGCAGCGCATGCACGGTCTCGCCGGTCTCGGAGAGCCGCGTCACGAGGCTGCCGCCCTGTTCCGTGAACAGCCCATGGACGCTGGCGCCGACCTCGGTGATCCGCGTGGTCAGCTCCTCTCCATGGCGCGAAACCGTCTCGCCGATCGCCTTGCCCGCCTCGTCGGCGCGTAGGAGGATCGCGTCACTGCGCTCGCGCAGCACGTCGTCGACGGTGCGCGCCGTCTCGTTGAGGCGCGTCAGCAGGCTGTCGCCCTGTGCGCCGATCGTGCTGTTGAGACTCTCGCCGACTTCGAGCAGTCGCGTCGCGATCGCCTCGTTCTGGCGGTTGAGCAGTCCGTTGACGCCGCGGCCGACCTCGGCGAGGCGGGTGGTGACGCTCTCGCCCTCATTGGCCAGCGCGCTGCGCAGGCTCTCGCCGGTCTCCGACAGGCGCGTGCGCAGGCTTTCGCTCTGCCCGTCGATCAGCGCGACCATGTCGCGGCTGCTGGTCTCGAAGCGCTCGGCCGCCTCGCCGCCGCGCAGCGAGATTTCCTGCGCCAGGTTCTCGCCGGTCTGGCGCAGCGTCTCGTTGACGCTCTCGACGCGCGCGGTCAGCGTATCGGCGACCTGCATGCCGGTCTCGCTGATCGCCCGGGTGACGTCGCGCGCGCCGGTCGTCAGGCCCTCCGTCAGCACCGCGCCGGTGCGCTCGAGCGAAGCCGCGATCTCGGCGGCGCGGCCATCCAGCAGCACGGCCAGATCCTGGCTCGCGCCCGACAGTCTCGCGCCGACGTCGCCCGACGTGGTCTGCAGCCGCTCGACGAGGTCGTTGCCGCGACCCGTGATTTCGTCGACCATGCGCTCGCCGGCACGGCCGAGCGCCAGCGTGATCTGGTCGCCCTTCTCGCCGAGCGAGCCGCTGACGCGGTCGCCGGCGGCGTTCACCGCCTCCGAAATCACGCGGCTGGCGTTTTCGAGATCCTTGGACAGGCCTTCATGGGCGCCGCTGATGGCGAACTTGACGCGTTCGGCATTGCCGACCACGGCCTCGCGCTGCGTCACCAACTCGTCGATCAAGGCGCGCAGGCGGATCTCGTTGTCGGCATAGGCGCGCTCCAGCGTCGCGATCTCGCCGCGTACGATGGTCTCCAGTTCGCCGGCGCGGGCCACCGCGCGTTCGATGCCGTCGCCCATCGCCGCGACCTCGCGGCGGATGGTCTGGCTCAGCGAGAGCACGGCGTCGGAGCCGACGACCTCGGGCTCGGCCAGCCGCAGCGCGACCTCGGTCATCGCGCGCGAGACCAGCCGCATCTCCTGCGTACGGCGATAGAGCGCCGCCAGCACGAAGAAGAAGATCACCGGTGCGCCGACGGCGAGCGCAAGCAGGGTCCATTCGCCGATGCCGAAGGCGGCGAGCCCCTCGGGCAGGCCGGCGGAGAAGGAGCCGAACCGGCTGATCATCAGGAAGGCCGCGCCGCCAAGCCAGGCGAGAGAGGCGGCGAAGGCGAACCACAGCGGGCGCGCCGACGGGCGCACCGAAAACGCCTGCACCAGCGAACTGGAATCGCGGCGGTCGTCATTGGCGACGCGGCTGGTGTCGGGCGCGATCGCGGGCCGTGGCCGCTGCTGCGGCGCCGAGGCCGCCGACTCGGCGAGCTGCACCGGCTCGATCCGGGGCAGATCGAGCCTGGGCTGGTCAAGCCTGGGTTGATCGATCCTGGGCAGGTCGAGCTTGAGGTCGTTATCGGTGGTCGAGGGCAGTTTCGGCTCGGACCCGGAGGGCTGGCCGTCGGTCTCGGCCTTGGGCTGGTCGAGCCGCAGGGCCTCCTCGATCGCCGACATTGCGGCCTCCGTCGGATCCTGGAGCTTTTTCTGCCGGGTCATTGGTGCCGCCTCGCCACGCTACGCGATGGGCATTTTGCAGGGGTCGCGCGGGGCATGCCGCCTCTGGCACGCGTGACGCGACGGACTCTGCGCCCATCATTTACCAATTGGAAGGGTAGTGGAGCGGCAAAGTGATGGAAACCCATTTGACCGGCCGATTCACAAACGTCGTTAACGCCTCGTTCACCATGATGGCGCTTCTTGGAGATCGTCCTGTCCGCACCCAAGCCGTCCAGAAAGTCATCCTCCAGAGCCCGTTATGCCCCAAAACGCCATCGACCTCGTCCATCTCGCCCGCCAGACCGGCGGCGACCAGGAACTCGAACGGGAGCTTCTGGCCCTGTTCGCCCAGCAATGCGTCCGCCATCTGCGCACCATCCACGCCACCGAGGATGCGCAGGCGAAGATGGACGCGGCCCACACCTTGAAGGGCGCGGCCCGCGCCATCGGCGCGTGGCATGTCGCCGACGCGGCCGACGCCATCGAGCAGCATCTCGCTGCGACCGACGCCCGCCGGGCCGAGACAGCGATGGATGCGCTGGCGCTGGCGGCGGCCGAGGTCCGCGCCGTGATCTCGCGGCTCGACTGCGCTGCGTAATCGCGGAACGCATTGGAAAAAGCGCTTTCCTCCCGCCTTTGAAATGCTCTAAGCGGAGCCGGTGTCGCGCCCGCCGGAGACCATGATGCCGAAGATCACCTTCATCGACGCAAAGGGAGAGAGCCGCACCGTCGAGGGCGAGGCCGGCTCGACCGTGATGGAGGTCGCCGTCCGCAACGGCGTGCCCGGCATCGAGGCCGAATGCGGCGGGGCCTGCGCCTGCGCCACCTGCCATGTCTATGTCGACGACGCCTGGGCCACGAAGACCGGCAGCCCGGAGTCGATGGAGGAGGACATGCTCGATTTCGCCTTCGACGTCCGCCCGACCTCGCGGCTGTCCTGCCAGATCAGGGTCCGAGACGAGCTCGACGGCCTTGTCGTGAGGACGCCGGCCCGGCAGGGCTGAGCGATCGCCGGACGCCCGGTTACTCCGCCGCGGCCGGAACGGCCGGCGCCAGCGTCGTCTCCTGCCCCGGCACGGGATGGCGCGGCACGAGGAAAGCGAGCGAGAGCGACACCGTCGCGACCGCCGCCCCGATATAGAAGACGATCGCCGGGTCGCGGATCCAGAGCAGGCCGAAGGTCACCGGCAGGAACACAGCAGCGATGTGGTTGATCGTGAAGGCGACCGCCGAGGTCGGCGCGATGTCGGCCGGGTCAGCGATCTTCTGGAAATAGGTCCGCTGCGCCAGCGTCAGCGTGAAGAATACGCCGTCGACGATGAAGAGCGCGCCAGCGACATAGACTCCCCAGCCGGCGAAATGGCCCTGGCTCGCCAGCGCGTAGCCGACGAAGACCGCGATCAGCGAGACGTTCTCGAGCTGGATCGTGGCGCGCTCGCCGAAGCGCCCGACGAGGTTGCCCAGCATCGGCCCCATGAAGGTGTTGATGCCGTATGTCGCCAGCAGCAGCGTCGCAGTCGCCGAAACATCGTAGCCGAAGCGCTCGACCAGCAGGAACCCGCCAAAGGCCATGAAGATCTGCCGGCGCGCGCCCGACATGAAGGTGAGCGCATAATAGAGCCAGTAGCGCCGCCGCAGCACGAATCCCTTGTTTTGCGGAACCACACCCTGAAAGCGTGGAAAGGCGAGCCAGACCAGAAGCGTCAGCGCCACGGTCAGCAGGCCGGCGGCGAGGAAGACCGAGACATAGGTTGGCTGGAAGACCCGCCAGATCACCGCGATCGACCCGAAGGCCAGCAACTGCGCCATGGCCGATGCACCAGCGATGCGGCCGAGCAACCGGGGCGCTTCCGCCTTGGGCAGGAGCTGCAACTGCAGCGATTGCTGGGCCGTCTCGTAATAGTGGAAGCCGAGCGACATGATCGTCGTCGTCAGCAGGAGCCCGCCCAGCGTCGGATAGTAGCCGGTGATGGCGACGCCGACGCCGAGCGCGACCAGGCTGACATAGGCGAGCAACTGCTCGCGCATGAACCAGAACAGCACGATCGCGGTGAAGGCGAGGAATCCTGGGATCTCGCGGACCGATTGCAGGATGCCGATGTCCTGGCCATTGAAGCCGGCGGCCTCCTTGGCGAAATTGTTGATCAGCGCGCTCCAACTGGCAAAGCCGAGCCAGTTCAGGAAGGCGAGAGCCATCAGGAACACGGCCGGCGAATGGAGCAGGGCGTGCGGGCGTCGCGCGGTCGGGGCTTCGTCGGTCATGAGGCGACCCGGCGGGAGAAGCGGCGCATCGGCGTCGCGCTCGGCAGCGTCAGGCTGCGGGCGGCGCCACTCTGAGTCCGCCGACGACACGCGTCAATTCCGGGGCGGCATGGCGACCATGCGCGCCGATGGCGCTGAGCGTCGAACTTGCTAGGATGGACCTCGCCAACAGCCGGGAGGATGCGATGTACAAGTCGATTCTGGTCCCCGTCGATCTCGCCGAGGCCGATCTTGCCGAGCCCGCCATCGCTGCCGCGGTCACCTTCGCCGAGACGTCCGGCGGCACGGTGCGCCTCGTCTATGTCCGCTCGCTGGTGCCGATCACCTATATGGAGTTCGTCCCGGCCGATTTCGACGCCGAGCAGCAGACCGACGCCGAGGCGAAGCTCGCCGCCATCGCGGCGGCCGTCGCGCTGCCGACCGAGCGGGTCTCGGCCAGAGTTCTCGTCGGATCGGTCCATGGCGAGGTCCTGGCCGAGGCCGAGGCCAGCGGGGCGGACCTGATCGTGATCGGCTCCCACGAACCCGGCATGCTGGCCTATGTCATCGGCTCCAACGCCTCGACCATCGTGCGCCGGGCGAAGTGCTCGGTGCTGGTGGTGCGGTAGGGCTGGCATTGCCGCGTTGCGTTGCGGGTTATCCGGAAATATGATATTATCCGGATAATTCAGCAAAAGGAGGCCGGCCATGTTGACGATCACGGCTGCCGAACTGCAGAAGAAGTTCGGTCGCTATCGCGATGCCGCCATCAGGCAGCCGGTTGCGGTGACGCATCACGGCCGCGAAAGCCTCGTTCTCCTCTCCGCCGAGGAATATGCCCGGCTGAAATCGTTCGACGACAGGAAGGCCTATTATCCTTGGGAATTGCCGGACGATGCCGTGAAGGCGTTGGACTCCGTCGAGATTTCTGAAGCGTCGGCGCAATTCGACCACGAGTACAAGTGACGACGCGGCCAGAGCCCGGCCTTGTCATCCGCTACGCCTATCTGTGGCGTTCCGAAGCGGAGGAAGGGCGGATCGAGAGTTCGAAGGATCGGCCCTGCGCCGTCGTGGTCACGACAATCCACGGCGATGGCAAGACGACGGTCTACGTCGCGCCGATCACGCATCGGCCCCCGTCCGACAGCCGCCACGCCATCGAAATTCCGCTTGGGACGAAGAAGCGCCTTGGCCTCGACGATGAGAGATCGTGGATCATCACCAACGATCTAAACGCGTTCACGTGGCCTGGACCTGATATCCGTTTCGTCGGCGGCGGCGAAGATCGCGGGTTTGCCTATGGGGCTTTGCCGAAGGCGTTGATGATCGACCTAGTTCTCGCGATCCGCAGGAATGTGCGCGAAGGTCGGGCCAGGCCCGTCCGACGCGATGAATAGGCGCGAGCGCCAGCGCAAGCTGGATCGTTAAAGCGCCGTTCGCCCCGGCACCAGCTCGTCGGGCACCTCGCCGGTCGCCAGCTCCCTCGGCTTGTTGAGCTTCACCATCGGCCAGACCTGCCAGAACGATGCGGCCGCGAGCCCGATGCCGAGGAACCCGGCGGCTGTCGCGCCCTGGCTGAAAGCGCGCAGGGTGAAGAAGGCGAGCATCACGATGGAGAGCCCGCCGACCAGCGCAAGCGCCGCCCACATCGGCCAGGGTTTTCCGGCGACGAAACGAGCCTTCGGATTGGCCCTGGCGATCGCCGCCGACAGCGCCGAGACGAACGCGTGGTAGCCTTCGTCATCCCGGTCGATGTCGGTCAGCGAACGCCAGGACAGGTTGCCGAAGGTGATCGTTTTTCCGTCGGTCAGCCTGAGCTGCGTCTTGTAGCCCTTCGAGGTGACGTTGCTGGGCGCATAGAGAAAGCGCACCTGCTCGACAGCGCCGAGCTGGACCCGGTCGATCTTGCGCGTGGTGTCGATCTCCATGACGCCGCCATCGAGGCGATAGGCGATCTCGAAGCCGATGGGCTTCGGGCGCTGACGCCAGGATGGGGCAGGGACGTCGTCGGGGTGATGGGGCTGCATGCGGCGAGCCTTAGCGGCTTGAGCGGCGCTTGTCGCGGGGCATGAAAGCTGGGATTGATTCCGTCAGGATCGTCGACATAGACGGAATGACAATGCGGGACGCGAATGATGGTGGCGTCGATGAGCGCGACTTACTGACCTTGTTGAAAGAGCAGGAGGAAGCGCTTCTCGCTGCGGATTATCGTGCTTCTCCCGACAAAGTCAGCGACCTTCTCGCAGACGGTTTCATCGAGTTCACAAGATCGGGGCACGTCTGTGATCGCAACGAAACGATCGCTGCTCTCGCGAGTGAGAGATCCGTGCTTTTAAGGCGAGCATTTGATTTCCGAGTGACCTTGCTTGGCGAAGCGGTTGCGCTTCTCACCTATCGGTCCGCCCGTCGATCGAACTCGGACCTTGAGGAAGAGTACTCGCTGAGGAGTTCGATCTGGGTTCGGAAGCAGGGACGCTGGCGGATGCGGTTTCATCAAGGCACGCCGTCCCGAGATTAGGAAAACGAACACGTTTCGCCCGGCTCCAATCGACATAGTCGGAGGAGTCGTGGGTCTCCCAGAAGCTCCGTTCTTCAGCCTCTCTCTGAAAGATCGGGATCGGCTTAAGCGTCTCGCCCATAATGCTTGCGCTCCTTTCGCTCTCAAAACCCTCGCCGTCATTGCGAGCGTAGCGAAGCAATCCAGGCGACGTCGAGTGCTGGCGCTGCTGGATTGCTTCGCTACGCTCGCAATGACGATAGGTGAGGCCCAAAGTCGAGCAGCATAACTCGGATCAGGCTTCCGTCGCTACCGCGCCAGCACCTTCATCGCGCCGTCCAGCCCGTCCAGCGTCAGGGGGAACATCCGCCCGCCCATCAGGCTCGAAATCTGCCGGATCGACTGGGTGTAGCTCCATAGATGCTGCTGGACCGGGTTGAGCCAGACTGATTTCTGGAAGCGCCCGGTCAGCCGCTCCATCCAAACCGAGCCCGCCTCCTCGTTCCAGTGCTCGACCGAGCCGCCCGGCATCGCGATCTCGTAGGGACTCATCGACGCGTCGCCGACGAAGACGCAGCGGTAGTCGGCCGGATAGGTCCGCAACAGCTCGAAGGTCGGGATCACCTGGTCGTGGCGGCGGCGATTCTCCTTCCAGACCCGCTCATAGGGGCAGTTGTGGAAGTAGAAATGTTCGAAATGCTTGAACTCGGCCCGCGCCGCCGAGAACAGCTCCTCGGCGAGTTCGACATGCCAGTCCATCGAGCCGCCGACATCCAGGAACAGCAGCACCTTGACGGCGTTGCGGCGCTCGGGGCGCAGCTTCACGTCGAGATAGCCGTGCCGCGCCGTCTCGGAGATCGTGGTGTCGAGGTCGAGTTCCTCGGCCGCGCCGGTGCGGGCGAATTTGCGCAGGCGGCGCAGCGCGATGCGCAGGTTTCGCACGCCGAGTTCGCGCGTGTCGTCGAAATCCTTAAATTCGCGCTGGTCCCAGACCTTCACCGCGCGGAAATTGCGGTTCTTGTCCTGCCCGATGCGAACGCCCTCGGGATTGTAGCCATAGGCCCCGTAAGGCGACGTGCCGGCGGTGCCGATCCATTTCGAGCCGCCCTGATGGCGGCCCTTCTGCTCTTCGAGGCGCTGTTTCAGCGTCTCCCAGAGCTTGTCCCAGCCCAGCCCCTGAAGCTGCGCCTTTTCCTCGTCCGTCAGGTATTTCTCGGCGAGCTTGCGCAGCCATTCTTCTGGAACGCCGGCCTTCTCGAAGGCCTCGCCAAGCGTCTCCATGCCCTTGAAGACCTGGGCGAAGACGCGGTCGAAGCGGTCGAGATGGCGCTCGTCCTTCACCAGACAGGTGCGCGCGAGATAATAGAACTCATCGACGCGATGCTCGGCGAGGTCGGCCTCGACGCCTTCCAGCAGCGCGAGGTACTCCCGCAGCGTGACGGGCACCTTGGCGGCGCGGAGATCGGTGAACAGGCGCAGGAACATCGCGCTACTGTGCCGGCCCGGGCCGGCCGGTCAAGCAGCACCGGCGCAAAGGCCATGTGCTGCTTGATGGGGTCTGCTGTCTGAAGGGGCAGGTCAGGCCACGGCGTCGGCGAGATCCTTGGTCACCTTGAACTTGACGACGGTCTTGGCCGGAACCTTGATCATCGCGCCGGTCGAGGGGTTGCGGGCCTCGCGGGCCTCGCGCTTGGCCGCCGAGAGCTTGCCGACGCCGCCGAGCGTGACGTCGTCGCCCGACTTCAGCGTCTTGGCGACGATGGCGCCGAGCGACGTCAGGATGGCGGAGACGTCGGTCTTGGTCTTGCCGGTCTCGTCGGCGATGGCGGCGATCAATTCGTTCTTGGTCATGAAATCCTCCTTGAGAAGGTGTTGGCCGCGCTGCGGGCGGAATGGTGCTCGGCTCTCCATGGCTCCATGGGAAGCCAGCGCCGCAATGGTTCAGCGCGTGATCTGCCAGTTGGCACAGCGACCGCAAAAACGCGACCGCCACGGCGCTAGATACGCACAGGAAACCGCTTCGTTCCCCTGCAACCGCGGGTAATCTGGCAGGCATATGGTGGTTTCGGGCGCGGCCGGCGCGATTGACAAGCGCCGATTCATTATTTCAAGTTTAAAATAATACGGCTGCGGGGACGGATATGAAGGTCATCATCGTCGGGGGCGGAATCGGGGGGCTGACGCTGGCCCTTATGCTGCATGCGCGCGGAATAGCAGCCACCGTCTACGAGCAATCGGGCGAAATCCGCGAGGTCGGGGTCGGGATCAACACTCTGCCGCACGCGATCGCGCAACTCGCGGAACTCGGGCTGCTGCCGGCGCTCGACGCGGTCGCGATCCGCACCCGCGAGCTGATCTATATGAACCGCTTCGGCCAGACCGTCTGGCGCGAGCCGCGCGGCATCCATGCGGGTGCCCCCGTGCCGCAATTCTCGATCCATCGGGGTCGGCTGCAGGGCGTGATCCGCGACGCGGTGGTCGCGCGGCTCGGCCCCGATGCGCTGCGCACCGGCCGCCGGCTGCAGGGGTTCATTCAGGACGAGGGCGGCGTCACCGCCCATTTCGTCGATTCGCGCCGGGGCGAGGCCGGCGAAACAGCGCGTGGCGACATCCTGATCGCCGCCGACGGCATCCACTCGACGGTCCGCGCCCATTACTTCCCCGATCAGGGTCCGCCGCGCTGGAACGGCGTGCAGATGTGGCGCGGCGCCTGCGACTGGCCGGCTTTCCTCGATGGGGAGAGCATGATCATCGCCGGCGGCATGGCCGGCAAGCTCGTGCTCTACCCGATCGCGCCGGGCGCTGCGCCCGGCACGCGGCTGACCAACTGGGTCGTCAACATCCGCACCGGCGACCCCGAAAAGCCGCCGCCGAAGGAGGCCTGGTCGAAACCCGGCCGGCTCGAGGACGTGCTTCCCTTCGCGCGCCGCTTCACCGTGCCGGGCATCGACATCCTGGCGCTGATCGAGGCCTCGCCCGGCTTCTGGGACTATCCGATGTGCGACCGCGACCCGCTGCCGCGCTGGAGCCATGGGCGGGTCACGCTGCTCGGCGACGCCGCCCATCCGATGTATCCGGTCGGTTCCAACGGAGCCTCGCAGGCGATCCTCGATGCGCGTTGCCTCGCAGACTGGCTGCTCACGGCCGAGCATCCGCGCCATGCGCTGGCGGCCTATGAAGCCATCCGCCTGCCGGCGACGGCCGAGGTCGTTGCGATGAACCGCGTCGGCGGTCCCGAGCGGGTCATCGACGCGGTCGAGGCGCTGGCGCCCAACGGCTTCGAGGATGTCGAGCGCGTGCTGAGCTACGCCAGGCGGGAGCAGATCGTGAAATCCTATGCCGGCAAGGCCGGGTTCTCGGCCGAGCAACTGGCGAAACGGGCTTGACCGCCGACTTCAGCCAGCCTCGGTAAGTTGCCGGATGCGCGTTTTCAGCCTTGCGTTGTCCTGCTCGCAGTTCTTGAGCCGCCGCGCCATGTCGAGCGGCACGATCTCGGCTTCGGGCTGGGTCTCGAACGCAACGCCGACACGGCCCCTGGCGCGCCAGCGAACGTGCGCTGTGTATGAACGCTGGCGGTGCGGCACCTCGAGATCGAAGGCCGCGGGCAGCGCGATCATCTCCGATAGCAGCAGCAGCGCACCGTCGCTGGAGAGGTTGCGCACCGTGCAATCCAGCGTCGAGTGCTGGTTGTTGAAGGCGACGCGGCCGCCAAGAAGCGTACGCGAGCGAGGAGTATTTCGTCGTTCGGGAAGCATATGCCGCGCTTTCATGCCGTCAGCGTTGCATTATGCAACCTAGCGTCGTTGGCACCCGGCGTGAACCGGGTTGCGGAAGTTAGCTTTTGTTAAGATTAACCGGGCTCGGTTCAAGGCAAAACGGGATCGCCTTTCAGCTTCGGAGGCTGCCCCCCTCTGGCGCGTCTGGCGCGGAAGGCGGCAAGGTCGAGCGGGGCGTCGGGCCGGCACTCCTGCGCCGAAAGGAAAGCGACGCCGACATCGTCGCCGCGCCGCCAGCACTGACGTACGCGTCTGCCTTCGGTCCCGCCGGCCGTCTCGATCTCGAAAGTCGCAGGCAGCGCGATCCAGTCCGTCATCCGCAGCAGTGCGCCCGTCTCGGACTGGTTACGGACCGAGCAGCCGAACATCGACTGGCCGCCGTTGAACACCACGCTGGCGCGCTGGTGCAGGCGGGTGCGCGTGGTCTGGCGACGCTCGGGTTTCATGGCGCGGCTCCGTTCGGGTGCTGACGAACGGCATCATGCCGCCAACGCGCCCGCGATGCACGGTCACACTCGGTTTAATCTTAATCGCGGGCGATCCGGCGCTGGCTGGCGATGTCATCTCAGATCATGATCGGTCATTGGCGGATGGCTATCGCAGCGGAAGCCGACCTCTGTTATGGCGCATCACGCAAAGTTATGCGGAGGGGGAACAGAATGAAGACCTGGCTGGTGATCGGCGCGCTGCTTGGCAGTGCGACCATGGCGAACGCGCAAAGCCCGGGTGACTGGGTTCTGGCGCGCTTCAAGAACGGCAATTTCTGGTTTCCGGGCGTGCTGGAGCGCGTCTCCGGCGATCGCCTGACCATCCAGTACGATGATGGCGACCGCGAGACCCTGCATGTCAGCGCCGTGCGTCCCTACAACTGGACGATCGGCAGCCGCGTCGAGTGCAATTTCCGCGGTGCGGGAGCCTGGTATGCCGGGCGCATCACCTCGCTGGGCGGCAGCTCGCTGTCGATCGACTATGACGACGGCGACAAGGAGCGCACCACCACGGGGCGCTGCCGTTCGCGCTGACCTCTCGTCCTGCCGGCGCTCATGACCCTTCGGGCGGCGGCGGCAGGAAATCGACCTCGTGTTTCGCCGAGAGCGCCACGACCTCGGCCGGGTTCTGCTGCGTCATCGAATGGATGCCCCAGAACAGGTCGTAGAGCCGCCCCGTCGGCGCGACCCAGAACAGGCACTTCACCGTCGCGTCCGACTTGTTGAACAGGCCATGCGGCACGCCGCGCGGCAGCCGGACCAGATCGCCCGGCGAGGCAAAGCTTTCCTGCCCGTCGAGGACGAGATCGAGCCGGCCCTCCAGCATGTAGATGAACTCGTCCTGCGTCGGATGGATATGCGGCGGCACGAACGTCCCCGGCGGGAGGGTCGCGTGCCACGAGAACGAATCCGCGCTCAGTGACTTCGGCACATAGGTCTGCCCGAGGATGTTCCAGGAGATCGCCTCAACGCCCTCATTGGCCTTGGTCACGCCTGCGGTCAGCGGCTTCATGGTGGTTCTCCCTCAAAGATGCAGGAAGCGGTCCTTGACCGCCGCGTCGCTGCGCAAATCATCGCTCGTGCCGCGCCAGACGACGCGGCCCTTTTCCAGAACGATATGTCGGTCGGCGATCTTCGCCAGCGCGTCGACGTTCTTGTCGATGACGAGGATGGATTCACCCTCACGTTTCAGCGCCGCAAGGCAGGCCCAGATCTCCTGGCGGATGATCGGCGCCAGCCCCTCGGTCGCCTCGTCGAGGATGATCAGGCGCGGATTGGTCATCAGCGCGCGGCCGATCGCCAGCATCTGCTGCTCGCCGCCGGAAAGCTGGTTGCCGCGATTGGCGCGGCGCTCCTTCAGGCGCGGGAAGAAGCCGTAGATGCGTTCGATGTCCCAGCGCGGTTTGCCGAAGCGGCTGGCGGCGGTGGCGATCAGGTTCTCCTCGACCGAGAGCGTCGGGAAGATCATCCGCCCCTCGGGGACGAGCCCGATGCCGGCCTGCGCGATGCGGAAGGGCGCGGCCCCGGTGAGGTCGCGCCCGGCAACTGTGACGCGGCCGGCCTTGGGCCTGATCAGACCCATGATGGCGCGGATCGTGGTGGTCTTGCCCATGCCGTTGCGGCCGAGCAGCGTCACCACCTCGCCCTCGGCGACGGTGAGATCGACGCCGAACAGGATCTGCGCCTCGCCATAGCCGGCGTCGAGGGCTTCGACGGTCAGCATGGCGCGTGCTCCGCTGTTGTCATTCCGGGGCGCGATGCGAACCCGGAACCCACGACCGTGTGAGCCCTTGCAAAGCCGTCATGAAGCGCTCGCCCGGTCGCGGGTTCCGGGTTCTTCGCTGTGCGAAGCCCCGGAATGACAGAGGTGGGTTCGCACCTCGCCATCACCCCTCCTCGCCGAGATAGGCTTCGCGGACGGCCGGGTCGGCGCGCACGCTCGCGGGGTCGCCGGACGCGATGACCCGGCCATAGACCAGCACGGTGACCCGATCCGCCAGCGCGAAGACGGCCTCCATGTCGTGCTCGACCAGCAGCATGGCGTAGCGACCCTTCAGGCTCTTCAGGAGCGCGATCAGGCGCTCGCCCTCTTCGCGGCCGACGCCGGCCAGAGGCTCGTCGAGCAGGATCGCGGCCGGCTCAAGCGTCAGCGCCATGGCGATCTCGAGGGCGCGCTTCTCGCCATGCGAGAGCCAGCCGGCCAGCACGTCGGCGCGTTCGGCAAGGCCCACCGCTTCGATCGCGGCCCGCGCCGGCCCGTTCAGGCTCTCATCGCTGGCTGCGTGGCGCAGCAGCGCCAGCGGGGAGGGGCCGCGCGCCTGCACCCCCAGCGCGACGTTCTCCAGCACCGACAGCGAGGGAATCGTCGAGGTGATCTGGAAGGTGCGGGCGAGCCCGGCGCGCGAACGCCTCTCGGGCGAGAACCCCGTGATGTCGCTGCCGCGAAAATGGATGCTGCCGGCGTCGGGCCGCAGCATGCCAGAAATCTGGTGGACGAGCGTGGTCTTGCCCGCGCCGTTGGGGCCGATCAGGGCGTGCAGTTCGCCGGCCGCGACATCGAGGCTGACGCCGTCGGTCACTTTCAGCGCTCCGAAGGATTTTCGCACACCCGACAGCGACAGCACCGGCTCAGTCATGGCGGCGACCCAGCCTGCCGATGATGCCGACGAGGCCGCCGCGGGTGAACAGCACGAACAGCACGATCATCGGCCCGAAGATCACCTTCCAGTGCTCGGTCAGCCTGGACAGGGCATCTTCCGCGAAGAGGAAGGCCAGCGCCCCGATGATCGCGCCATGCAGCGACCCGACGCCGCCGAGCACGACCATGAAGATGAGTTCGCCCGAGCGCGCCCAGGACATGTACGCGGGGCTGACGAACTCGGTCTGGTTGGCGAGCAGGAAGCCCGACAGCCCCGCGATCATGCCGGAGATGACATAGGCGATCAGACGGATGCGCGACACGTCGAAGCCCGTGACCGTGACGCGCGTCGCGTTCTCGCGCGCCGCACGCAGGATGCGGCCGAAGCGCGAGGCGACGATGACGCTGATCAGGAGGTAGCAGCCCGCTAGCGCGGCGAGCACGACATAGTAGAACGAGGTCCGGCTCGCGAAGGGCTTGAAGCCGAGAAGCGTGCTGCGGTCCGACAAGGTCAGCCCGTCATCGCCGCCATAGGCCGAGAGCGCCTGCGCCAGGAAGAACGCCATCTGGCCGAAAGCCAGCGTGATCATGATGAAGGCGACGCCCTTGGTGCGCAGGGAGACCGCGCCGGTGACGGCGGCGAACAGGCCGCACAGGACGAAGATCACCGGCAGGATCAGCAGAGCCTCGGTGCGCCCCTCGGTGATCATGATCCCGGTGACATAGGCCCCGATGCCGATGAAGGCGGCGTGGCCGAAGGAAACGAGTCCGCCGACGCCGAGGATCAGGTCGAGCGAGAGCGCCGCGATGGCGAAGATCATCGCCCGCGTCACCAGGGTCAGCCAATGCGCCGGCAGGCCGAGCGAGACGACGAGCGGAACCGCCGCCAGCGCGAGGAACAGGATGATCGCGATGAGAGGCCGGCGCTTGCGAGCGGGCAGGGCGAAAGCCTGCGGCTCGCCCGGCGCGGCGTCGGGTAGGGCTGGCGTCGCGCTCATGACCGGCCTTTGGCCGGCAGCAGGCCTTCGGGCCGCACGAACAGCACCATCGCCATCACGAGGTAGATCAGCATCGAGGAGAGCGCCGCCCCCGTCGCGCGCGCCGAGGGCGCGCTCATGAACAGGCGCAGCAGGTCGTTCATGAAGGAGCGGCCGAGCGTATCGACGAGGCCGACGATCAGCGCGCCCACGAAAGCGCCTCGGATCGAGCCGATGCCGCCGACGACGATGACGACGAAGGCGAGGATCAAAATGGAATCGCCCATGCCGGGCTCGACCGAGAGGATGGGCGCCGCCATCGCGCCGGCAAAGCCCGCCAGCATGGTCCCGAAGGCGAAGACGATCATGAACAGCTTGCGGATGTCGACGCCGAGCGCCGAAACCATGGACGCGTTCGACGCGCCCGCCCGCAGCAGCATGCCGGTGCGGGTCTTCTCGACGATGAACCAGAGCAGCCCCGCGACCGCCAGCCCCGAGCCGATCAGCGCGAAGCGGTAGGTCGGGTAGAGGATGCCGTCCATCAGCCGGACCGAGCCGGTCAGGAACTCGGGGACCGGCACGGAAAGTGGGGCGGCGCCCCAGACGATCTTGACGCCCTGGTTGAGCAGCAGGATCAGCCCGAAGGTCGCCAGCACCTGGTCGAGATGGTCTCGTTCGTACAGGTGCCGGAAGACGAGGAATTCGAGCGCGAGCCCGATGACGAGCGCCGCCGCCAGCGCCAGAACTAGGCCCAGCACGAAGCTTCCCGTCAGCGCGACGAAGGTGACGGCGAGATAGGCGCCGAGCATGTACTGCACGCCATGGGCCAGGTTGATGAAGTCCATCACGCCGAAGACCAGCGTCAGCCCGGCCGCCACCAGAAACAGCAGGATGCCGAGCTGCAGCCCGTTCAGGATCTGGACGATGAGGAGGCTGGTGGTCATGAGTCTGGCGATCGCCTGCTAGGTGCGGCTCCCCTTCTCCCCTCCGGGAAGAAGGTGGCAGCGCGCAGCGCTGACGGATGAGGGCCGACTCGGCAGAGCCGGGTCGGATGACGACGTTTGGCGTTCCATTGACGGAAAGCCGCGGCACGGCCTGCGTCCGTCTCGGCTTCGCCGAGACGGCCCTCATCCGCCCCGGCTACGCCGGGCCACCTTCTCCCCCGAGGGGAGAAGGAAGGGGCGGCGCTTCCTTTGTCTCACTTCAGCGCGCAGTCCTTCGCGTGCGGATCGGCATAGTCCGTGAACACCTTCTGGGCGATCTCGGTCTGGAACTTGCCGTCCGGGCGCTTGGCGACCTTGACCAGGTAGAAGTCCTGGATCGGGTAGCCGTTGGTGTTGAACTTGAACTTGCCGCGCAGCGAGGTGAAGTTCGCCTTCTTCAGCTCGGCCCTGACCTTGGCCTTGTCGCCCGCGCCGCCGGCCGCCTTGACGGCGGAATCGATCAGCATCGCGGCGTCGTAGGCCTGCATGGCATAGGAGCCCGGCACGATCTTGTAGGCCGCCTCATAGGCCGCGACAAACGCCTTGGACTGGGGATTGTCCATGTTCGGCGCCCAGGTCATGCCGCCGAAGAGCCCGACCGCCGCGTCCTGCTGCGCCGGCAGCGTCGACTCATCGACGGTGAACGCCGAGAGGAAGGGTATCTTGCCCTGCAGGCCGGCCTGCGACCATTGCTTGACGAAATTGACGCCAAGCCCGCCAGGCAGGAAGGCGAAGACCACGTCTGGCTTGGTCGAGGCGATCTTGGCGAGGTCGGAGGCGAAATCCATCGAGGTCAGCGGCGCATAGACCTCGTCGACGATCTCGCCCTTGTAGTGGTTCTTGAACCCGGCGAGCGAATCCTTCCCGGCCTGATAGTTCGGCGCGATGATGTAAGCGCGCTTGAAGCCCTGATCCTGCGCGTATTTGCCCAGAACCTCGTGGACCTGATCGTTCTGATAGGACGTCACGAAGAAGTTCTCGTGGCAGGCCTTGCCGGCCATGGTCGAAGGGCCGGCATTGGGGGAGATCAGGATCGCACCGGAATCGAGCACCGGCTTGGCAATCGCGCCCAGAATATTCGAGAAGATCGGGCCGACGACGAAATCGACCTTGCCGCCCTCGACGAAGCCCCGAACCTTGCCGACCGCGACGTCGGGCTTGAGTTCGTCGTCGATCACGGTGATCTGCACCGGCACGCCGCCGAGTTTGCCGCCGTTCTTGTCGACCGCGAGCTGGAAGCCGTCGCGGAGCTGCTGGCCGAGCGCCGCGCCCGGCCCCGTCAGCACGCTGACGACGCCGATCTTCATCGGCTCCTGGGCCTGTGCGGCGGTGGCCGCGGCCAGCGCGAACAGGCCGGCTCCGAGGCAAAGCGCGAATTTCGATATCATGTCAGGTCCTCCCGGGACGAGCGAGAAAGCAGCGAGCGCGGCAGGGGTCCCTCAACCTCCTGAAACCACGCGACGACGGCATATTGTTTCAAGCTTAAAATATCTGCAAGGGGTTCGGCGCGAAGAATTTTCAGGCTCACTCCCTCCTTGTCATTCCGGGTTCTCGGCTACGCCGAGCCCCGGAATGACTGCCGTGCGTCACGCCTGCACGCCGTCGACATACCAGTCCATCTTGGACATCAGCTCGTCGCTGGCCTTCTCGCCCGCCTTCAGCCGCACGACGCCCTTCTGGTCCTTGAGTTCGCCGGTGAAGGGGTGGAGCGTTCCATCGACGATGCCCTTCTGGACCGCGTCGGCCGCAGCGCGCGCGGCCGGCGTCACTGCGTCATTGTAGGGCGCGATCTTGACCATGCCGTCCTTGATGCCGCCCCAGACGTCGCCGGTCTTCCAGGTGCCGTCCATCGCCTCGCGCACGCGCTTGACGTAGTAGCCAGACCAGTCGTCGATGATCGCGGAGAGATGGGCCTTCGGCGCGAACGCCTTCATGTCCGAGGCCTGGCCGAAGGCGAAGACGCCGCGCTGCTCGGCCGCCTGCAGGGCAGCCGCCGAGTCGGTGTGCTGGGTGATGATGTCGCAACCCTGGTCGATCAGCGCCTTGGCGGCGTCGGCCTCCTTGGCGGGGTCGTACCAGGTCGAGGCCCAGATCACCTTGGTCCTGAAATTGGGGTTCACCTTCTTGGCAGCGAGATGGAAGGCGTTGATGCCCATCACCACCTCGGGGATCGGGAAGGAGGCGATGTAGCCGGCCTGCCCGGATTTCGACATATGCCCGGCGATCGTGCCGATCACCGCCCGGCCCTCGTAGAAGCGGGCATTGTAGGTCGCGACGTTGTCGGCACGCTGATAACCGGTGGCGTGCTCGAAGAAGAGCTTCGGGAACTGCTTGGCGACCTGGATGGTCGGGTTCATGAAGCCGAAGGACGTCGTGAAGATGATCTGGTTGTTGGCCTGCGCGAGCTGCCGGATGGCGCGGGCGGCGTCAGGCCCTTCCGCCACCTTCTCGATGAAGCTGGTCTTCACCTTCGCGCCGAACTCCTTCTCGACCGCGAGCCGGCCCTGATCATGCGTCCAGGTCCAGCCATGGTCGCCCACCGGCCCGACATAGATGAAGCCGACGCCGAGCGGAGCCTGCGCCAGCGCGCGGCCGGCAGTGAAGGGCAGGGCGGCGGCGCTCGCGCCTGCGCCGAAATTGAACCTGCGGCGGGTGATGATGGAGGTCATGGTCTTAAGTCTCCCCGTTATGGTTGGCGGCGTCAGGACGCCGAGAAGGGTTTGCCGAGGCAGGCTGGCGCGTTCGCCCGCCCACTTTTGGGTCCAAGCGACATCATGGTCAGAACTGCGATCGTCGCAAGATAGGGGGCCATCGCCAGCGCCTCCGGTGGCAGCACGGTGACGCCCGCGGCCTTGAACTGGAGCTCCGCCGTCATCACCGCGCCGAACAGATAGGCCCCCAGCAAAAGTCGCGCCGGCCGCCAGGCCGCGAAGACGACGAGCGCGAGTGCGATCCAGCCGCGTCCGGCGGTCAGGCTGTCGGCCCACATCGGCGTCAGGGCCAGCGAAAAATACGCCCCCGCCAATCCTGCCAATGCCCCGCCGAACGTGATCGCGGCATAGCGGATGGCGATGACGCGATAGCCGATGGCGTGGGCCGAGGCGTCGTTCTCGCCGACCGCGCGCAGGATCAGGCCGGGCCGCGTCCGGTTGAGGAAGAACGAGACCGCCAGCACCAGCGCCAGCGAGAGATAGACCACGATATCGTGGCCCAAGACGGCGCGAAGGAGAGGATGGCCAGACAAAGCCTCGGGAAACGCCGGCCCGAGCCGCGTGATCGTGCGCCCGACGAAGCCAGCCCCGATCAGCGAGGACGCGCCGATGCCGAAAATCGTCAGCGCCAGGCCCGTCGCGACCTGATTGGCGGTGAGCGACAGCGTCAGCACGGCGAAGACCATGGCGGTCGCGACGCCGGCGACCAACGCCGCGACGAGGCCTGCGCCGGTGCTGCCCGTGCTGTAGGCGACGGCGAAGCCCGCGACCGCGCCGGTGAGCATCACCCCCTCGACGCCGAGATTGAGCACGCCGGCCTTTTCTACGACGAGTTCGCCCAGCGCCGCCAGCAGGATCGGGGTGGACGCCGCGACGAGGGTCATCAGGATGGAGACGAGGATGGCGCTTGTCATGCGCTACCCCTTGTCATTCCGGGGCGGCCCAAAGAGCCGAGCCCGGAACCCACGACCGGGTGAACCACCTCAACCCGGCCGATCACGCTCACCCGGTCTCGGGTTCCGGGTTCTTCGCTGTGCGAAGCCCCGGAATGACAGAAGTGGGTTCCCGCACCGCGCCTCATGCCGCACGCGCCTTCCAGCCGATCCGATACCGCACCAGCACATCCGTCGCCAGAAGTACAAACAGCAGCAGCGCCTGGAACATCCCCGTCGCGGCCTGCGGCAGTCGCACCGTCGTCTGCGCGATCTCGCCGCCGACGTAAGTTCCTGCCAGCACGACCCCGCCGAAGACGATGCCGAGCGGGTTCAGCCGGCCGAGGAACGCCACGATGATCGCGGTGAAGCCGTAGCCGGTCGGAAATTGCGGGGTGAGCTGGCCGAACGGGCCGGCCGCCTCGAACAGGCCGGCGAGGCCCGCCAGCCCGCCACCGGCCAGCAGCGACGCCCATGTGACCTTGTCGGCGCTGAAACCGCCATGGCGGGCGGCGGCGGGCGCGAGGCCGACGACCTTGACCGCGTAGCCTGCGGTCGTTTTCTCCATCACGAGCCATGCGACAAGCGCAATGACCAGGGCGACGGGAATGCCGAGATGGACGAGCGAGCCCTCGGCCATCGCAGGCAGGGTCTGAGCAGCCGAAAACATCTTCGTCTGCGGGAAATTGAAGCCGTCGGGATCCTTCCACGGGCCGCGCACGAGGTAGTAGAGCGCCTGCACCGCGACATAGGTCAGCATCAGGCTGGTCAGGATTTCGCTGACCTGCAGCTTTACGCGCAGGAAGGCTGGAATCGCCGCCCAGGCCATGCCGCCGATCACGCCGGCCAGCGCCATGGCCGGCAAAATCCACCAGCCTGTCAGGCCGTGGGTCGCCAGCGCCACGCCGGTGCCGGCGATCGCGCCCATGACGTATTGCCCCTCCGCGCCGATGTTCCAGACATTGGCGCGGAAGCCGATCGCCAGCCCGAGCGCGATCATCACCAGCGGCGCGGCCTTGACGCCGAGATCGGGCCAGCGCTGCGGCTCCAGAAACGGCGTCAGGAAGATGTCGCGCACGGCGTGCAGGCCATCATAGCCCATCGCCGTGAACACGAAGGTGCCGATCAGCATGGTCAGCCCAACCGCGATCAGCGGGCTGGCATAGAGCATCGTGGTGCTGGGCTCGCGTCGGCGTCGCCATTCAAGCATGGGCGGGCTCGCGAACGGTGGGTAATCTGGGCTCCTCCCTTCCCCCTCGCGGGGAAGGGTATGGGGATGGGGGGCGACCGACCGGGCGAGCGGCTGCTTGTAGTAGCGGTGCGACAAAGGCGGTCATCGAATCGCTTTGACTTTGCGCCCCCCACCCCTTCCCCTCCCCACAAGGGGGAGGGGTTTCGCGCAGCGCTAGCTGAGACTGAACATCACGCATGGGCGTCGGCTCCATGCGGAGCATCCGCGCCATGCACGCCGCCCATCATCAGGCCGATCTCGTCGATGCCGAGCGTGGCGACGTCGCGCGCGGCAGAAAGCCGGCCCTCGTTGATGACGCAGAGCCGGTCGGCGAGCTCCAGCAGTTCGTCGAGGTCCTGTGAAATCACGACGACCGCCGAGCCCTTGGCGGCGAGATCGACCAGCTCCTGCCGGATCGCGGCGGCCGCGCCCGCATCCACCCCCCAGGTCGGCTGGCAGACGACCAGCACTGACGGCGTCTGGCCGATCTCGCGGCCCATGATGAACTTCTGCAGGTTTCCGCCCGAAAGCGAGCGCGCTAGCGCTGCAGGCCCCGTCGTGCGGACGTCGAAACGCTGGATCACCGCCGTCGCGAAGCGCGCCACATCACCTCGGCTGATCACGCCGAGCGGCGCCAGCGGCAGGCGGTGGCGCGCCGTCAGCACCGCATTGTCGGCGAGCGAGAAATCCGGCACGGCGGCGTGGCCGTTGCGCTCTTCCGGCACGCAGGCGAGTCCGAGCGCCCGGCGCGGGCCGGCGCCTTCGCGGCCGATCGGCCTGCCGTCGAGCGCGATGGCGTTTGCCGAGCCGGCGAGCCGCTCTCCCGACAGCGCCGTCAGCAGCTCCGACTGGCCGTTGCCCGCGACGCCTGCGATCCCAAGGATCTCTCCGGCGCGGGCCTCGAATGTGACTGCCTCGAGGTCGGTGCCGAAAGGCGGCTCGCCATCGAGCGAGAGCGCCTTGACGCTGAGCCTGGCAGCGCCAGCCTCGCCGCCAGGCTTGCGCTCGATCTGGCGAAGTTCCGCGCCGATCATCAGCTCTGCCATACGCTTCGTGCTCTCGACCTTCGGATCGCAGGTCGCGACGACCTTGCCCCCGCGCAGGATCGTCGCCGCCTCGCAGAGCGCTTTGATCTCATGCAGCTTGTGCGAGATGTAGAGGATGGCGCAGCCGCCCATTGCGATCTGGCGCAGCGTGAGAAACAGCCTCTCGACCTCCTGCGGCGTCAGCACCGAGGTCGGCTCGTCCATGATCAGGAGCTTGGGCTTCTGCAGCAGGCAGCGCACGATCTCGATGCGCTGGCGCTCGCCGACGGACAGCGTGTGGACTGCGCGCTCGGGATCGAGCGGCAGCGAATAGCTGTCGAGGATCGCCGCCACGCGGGCTTTCAGCACGTCGCGATCGACCGCCTCGTCGAGGCCGAGCGCGATGTTCTCGATCACGCTCATCGCGTCGAACAGCGAGAAATGCTGGAACACCATGCCGATGCCGAGCTTCCGCGCGGCCTTGGGCGAGGGGATCGCCACGGGCGAGCCGTCCCACTGGATCGCGCCCTCGTCGGCCTGCTGCACGCCATAGATGATCTTGACCAGCGTCGATTTGCCGGCCCCGTTCTCGCCGAGCAGGGCATGGATCTCGCCCGGCCGGACGCTGAGCGATATGTCCTCGTTGGCCTTCACGCCCGGAAAGCTCTTGGAGATATGGGCGAGCGCGAGGCGGGACGGAGTCATGATCGGATTGTCTCTCCCCGTCCGGTTGCGTGCGCGGCTGAGGCAGCCGGCTCCTTGCCGCCAAGCAAGCTCCGCACCAGTTCGGCGGCAGTCAATGCCGCGATCACCTCCGGCCGCTTGTCGTCCACATCCGCGCCGCCGATTGGGCAGGTGAGCAGGGAAAGCGCCTCGCGCCGACCGCCAGAGCGCAGAAAGCCCGCCTCGAAGCGGGCGCGCTTGGTGGCCGAGCCGATCATTCCGATGTAAGACGCATCGCCGCGCTGGACCGCGGCTTCCGCCAGCCGATAGTCGAGCGCATGGCTATGGCTGAGGATCACGAAAGCCGCTCCGGCCGGCGCGTGCTCGACCGCCTCCACCGGGTCGGCCATACGGATGCAGGTGATCGCCGGCGGCAACCCGTCCGAGACGCTGTCGCGATCGTCGATCAGGCTCGTCGCAAAGGGCAGGGGGGCGAGAGCCAGCGCCAGAGCCCGGCCGGTATGGCCCGCGCCGAAGATAAGGACGGCCGGGCGGGAGGCGGCTTCGGCCTTCTCGCGCGCCGCCAGCATGGCGAGATCGACGACATCGGCCCGGTGCAGTGCGACGACGACCCGCCCGCCGCAGCACTGCCCCATCTGGGGGCCGAGAGGTATCTCGATACGGCGCTGCTCCTCTCCGCTCGCCAGCATCGCGCGTGCGATGTCGACGCAATGAAATTCGAGCTGCCCGCCGCCGATGGTGCCGGCGATGGCCGTTGCGGAGACCGCCATGGTCGCGCCGGCCTCGCGAGGGGTTGAGCCTTCCGCGCGGGCTATGCGGGCGAGGATGACGCCCTCGGTGAGATGGCGGGCGAGGAAGGGGGAGAGGGTTGTCATCGGCGTCCACCGGAGCCGGTGAAGCACGGGGAACCCCTCTCCTGTAAGAAGAGGGGCAGGGGTGAGGTGACGGACGTGTGACCAGTTGGGCGATTGTCCAGCGCAGCAGCGGTGAGGTCACGGCAGCGGTGTCGAAGGGCCGACCCCTCACCCTGCCCTCTCCCTCCGGGAGAGGGTTCCCCGCGCGCGGGAGCAGCGGCTGTGCGAACTGGACGAGCGCTGATCATAGCCCCACCTGCGCCCGAACCCGCTCCACCGCCGCCAGAACCCGCTCGGGCGTCGCGGGCGCGTCGAGCGCCGGGAACGCCCGATGCCCACCCACGCTCGCCACCGCATCCGACAGCGCATGAAGCACCGAAATCGCCAGCATCAGCGGCGGCTCTCCGACCGCCTTCGAGCGGTGGATCGTCGGTTCGCGATTGGGCGCGTTCTCCAGCAACTCGACGTTGAAGATGCGCGGCCGGTCGGACGCAACCGGGATCTTGTAGGTCGAGGGCGCATGCGTCCTCAGCACGCCCCTTTCGTCCCAGACCAGTTCTTCCGTGGTGAGCCAGCCCATGCCCTGGATGAAGCCGCCCTCGATCTGGCCGATATCGATCGCCGGGTTCAGCGAGGTGCCGCAATCATGCAGGATGTCGACGCGCTCGACCTTGTATTCGCCTGTCAGCGTATCGATCGAAACCTCGGCCGCCGCTGCGCCATAGGCGAAGTAATAGAACGGGTGGCCACGCCCGGTCTTGCGGTCCCAGTGGATCTTCGGCGTGGCGTAAAAGCCCGTCGCCGAGAGCTGGACGCGGGACAGGTAGGCGAGCCGGACCAGCTCCGCGAAGGTGATCTCCCGGCCGCCGACCGCGACATGGCCGGGCTTGAACAGGATCGCCTCGGGTTTCTCCTGCCAGTGCCGCGCCGCGAATGCCACGAGCCGCGCCTTGATCGTCTCGCAGGCGTCGAGCGCCGCCATCCCGTTCAGGTCGGACCCGGAGGAGGCGGCCGTGGCGGAGGTGTTGGGCACTTTTCCGGTCGTGGTCGCCGTTATCTTCACTTGGCCGAGCCCGATGCCGAACGCCTGCGCTACGACCTGCGCCACCTTGACGTAGAGCCCCTGGCCCATCTCCGTGCCGCCATGGTTCAGCATCACGGTGCCGTCGGTGTAGACATGCACCAGCGCGCCGGCCTGATTGTACCAGGTCGCGGTGAAGGAGATGCCGAACTTGACCGGCGTCAGCGCGATGCCCCGCTTGATGACCGAGCTCGTCGCGTTGAAGGCGGCGATCGCCGCCTGCCTCGCCTTGTAGTCGCAGCGGCGCTCGAGTTCGGCCATGACCTCGCCGGCGATCATGTCCTCCACCGGCTGGTGATAGGGCGTCAGCGCCCGCCCATCGCCGCCATAGAGGTTGCGCCGGCGCACCTCGAGCGCGTCGAGCCCGGTCGCGAAGGCGACCTCCTCGATGAAGCGCTCGGCCCCGACCATGCCCTGCGGCCCGCCGAAGCCTCGAAAGGCGGTATTGGACACGGTGTTGGTGCGCAGCGGCTGTGAGCGAGCGCGCACCGCAGGGTAGAAATAGCAGTTGTCGGCGTGGAACAGGGCGCGGTCGGTCACGGGCCCCGACAGATCGGCGTTCCAGCCGCAGCGCGCGCCATAGACGGCGTCTAGCGCCAGGATATGGCCGTCATCGTCGAAGCCGATCTCGTAGTCGCAGACGAAGTCGTGGCGCTTTCCGGTGATGGCCATGTCGTCGTCGCGATCTGGCCTGAGCTTCACCGGGCGCTTCAGCTTGCGGGCGCACAGCGCCGCCACGCAGGCGAAGAGGTTCGACTGCGTCTCCTTGCCGCCGAATCCGCCGCCCATGCGCCGGATCTCGACCGTGACTGCATGCGAGCCGACGCCGAGCACGGCCGCGACCATGTGCTGGACCTCGGTCGGGTGCTGCGTCGAGGAGAACACCTGCATGTCTTCGTCCTCGCCGGGCACGGCGAGCGCGATCTGGCTTTCGAGGTAGAAATGGTCCTGCCCGCCGATCTCCATGGAGCCTGTCAGCCGGCGCGGGCTGGCGGCCATGGCGGCGGCGACGTCGCCGCGCTCCAGCTTCAGCGGCTCGGTGACAAGGTCGCCCCCGGCGGCGCGGGCGGAGGCGACGTCGAGGATCGGCGGCTTTTCGTCATAGGTCGGTTTCGCCAGCAAAGCGGCGCGACGCGCCTCATCGCGCGTGCCCGCCACCACCGCGAACAGCGGCTGGCCGTGATGCAGGATGGCGTCGGTCGCAAAGACCGGCTCGTCGTGCCTGTGCGTCGAGGAAATGTCGTTAACGCCGGGGATGTCGGCCGCCGTCAGCACCGCCAAAACGCCCGGCGCTGCGCGCACCGCATCGAGATCGAGCGCCAGCAGCCGGCCATGGGCGATGGTGCTCAGGCCGAGATAGGCATGGGCAAGCCCGACCGGTTCGGCGAGATCGTCGATATAGAGCGCTTCGCCCGCGACATGCTTTCGCGCGGAATCATGCGAGATAGCTGCGCCGACAAGCGGTTCTGGCGGTGCGAGGTCGAGCCGCTTGCGCGCATCAGCCATGAGTGGCCTCCGCCAGCAGGCCGGCGACGCGCGTCGCTGTCTGCGCCTCCGTGGTCTCGATCAGGAAACGCCTCAGCAGGGCGCCCGCGACTTCGAGGCGATAGCTCGCCGAGGCGCGCATGTCGGAGAGGGGAGTGAAATCCTCGCCAAGCGCGGCGATGGCGGCTGAGACTGTACTCGCGTTCCATGGCTGCCCGAGAAGGGCCGCTTCCGCCGCTCTCGCGCGCTTGGGAATGCCTGCCATGCCGCCATAGGCGAGTCGCGCCTCGGCGATGGCTCCGGCAGCGTCGCGCCGGATCAGGAAGGCGCCGCACAGGGCGGAGATATCCTCGTCGAAGCGCTTGCTGATTTTGGAGACGTGAAAAAGGACGCTGGCCTCGAGCTTCGGCACGAGCACGACCTCGACGAACTCGCCCGGCTGTCGGTCCTGCTTGCGGTAGTCGAGGAAGAAATTTTCGAGCGGTATGATGCGACGGCTGATCCCACTCGATCCCTCATCCTGAGGAGCGGACGCAGTCCGCGTCTCGAAGGAGCCTTCACTGTGCGCTGGATGATCCTTCGAGACGGCCGCTGACGCGGCCTCCTCAGGATGAGGTCTATGGGGTTGAGCGGCACGCGCCAGCACCAGCCGCGCCCCCAGCGCGATCAGCGCCGGCGGCAGGTCTCCGATCGGCGAGCCGTTGGCGATGTTGCCGCCGATCGTGCCGGCGTTGCGGACCTGCTCGCCGCCGAAACGCCGCATCAATTCGTCGAGCTGCGGCGAGATCGCCGCCAGCGCGCGCCGAACATCGACATGGTTGGCCATCGCGCCGATGCGCAGGTGGTCGCCTTCGTCTTTGATCGCGCGCAGGGCCTCGATCCGGCCGAGCGAGATGACGGGATCGAGGCGGCGCAGGCCCTTGGTGACCCATAAGCCGACATCTGTCGCGCCAGCGACGAGCATGGCGTCCGGATGGGCGGCCATGAGCTCAGCCACCGCATCCGTGGTCGCCGGCGCGAGAAAGCGTCGGCCTTCGCCAGCGAGCGACAGCGTCTCCGCATCAGCCAGCGCCCCGAGCTTCGCCGTGATGTCGCCACGCGCCAGCGCGAAGCGATCTAGCGACCTGTCGGCATCGCGATACATCGCCTGCGCTGCCGCGATGATCGGCTGGTAGCCGGTGCAACGGCAGAGATTGCCGGCCAGCGCGTCCTCGATCCGTGCGACGTTTGGAGCATCCTCGTTCAGCCAGAGCGCGAAGAGCGACATCACGAAGCCCGGCGTGCAGAAGCCGCATTGCGAGCCATGGCAATCGACCAGCGCCTGCTGGACGGGGTGCAGCGCCCCATTCCCGCCCTTCAGATGCTCGACTGTGAGCAGATGGCAGCCATCCAGCGTCGGCAGAAAGCGGATGCAGGCATTGATCGCCTCATAGCGCAGCACGCCGCCATCGAGCCGGCCGACGACGACGGTGCAGGCCCCGCAATCGCCCTCGGCGCAGCCCTCCTTGCTGCCGGTCATGCGCCGGTCGAGGCGCAGCCAGTCGAGCACGGTCAGCGTCGGATCGCAGGAAGCGATCTCGACCAGCCGGTCGCCAAGATAGAAGCGCAAGCTCTCACGCATGGCGGCGTCGCCGCTGCAGAATCCGGATCATGCCCGCAGATTAGGCATGTTCCACCCTTGGCCGGAAGCGCTGATTTGATGCAGAGATGACGCGGATTTGGGCCGGGATTTTCACGCGATGAGCAAGACCACCTCGATCAAGGCGCTGCGCGGCAGATTGCTCTGGTTCGTCGGTGATCCATGGACGCAAGGCGACGCGGCGCATCGTTACATCGCGGACGGGCTGCTGGTCATCGAAAACGGGCTGGTCAAGGCGGCGGGCGAGGCTGCCGACCTTCTGCGCATGCTCCCGCTGGACGCCGAGATCGTCGACCACCGCCCGCATCTGATCATGCCCGGCTTCATCGACGCGCATCTGCACATGCCGCAGACTCAGGTTATCGCCTCCTATGGCGCGCAACTGATGGACTGGCTCAACACCTACACCTTCGTCGAGGAGCAGAAGCTGGCCCAACAGGGACATGCCGAAAAGCTGGCGCTTTTCCTGCTCGACGAGTTGCTGGCCAACGGCACAACCACGGCGGTGATCTACTGCTCGGTCCATCCGCAATCGGCCGAGGCGCTGTTTTCGGAGTCGGAGCGGCGCAATACGCGCATGCTCGCCGGCAAGGTGATGATGGATCGCAACGCGCCAGACGCGCTGACGGATACCGCCGAGAGCAGTTATGCGGACTCGAAGGCGCTGATCGCGCGCTGGCATGGCCGGAGCCGCCAGCTTTATGTCATCAGCCCCCGTTTTGTCGTGACCTCGACCCCGGAGCAGATGGAGGCAGCGGGACGGCTTGCCGCCGAGCATCCCGACTGCCATGTCCAGACCCATATCAACGAGAACAAGGCCGAGATCGCGCTCGCCAACGAACTCTATCCCAAGCCCGGCGACTATGCCGGCATCTACCAGCATTACGGCCTGCTCGGCCCCAAAAGTCTTCTCGGGCACTGCATTCACATGACCGACCGCGAATGGCGGCGCTTTGCCGCGACCGGCACGGTGGCCGTGTTCTGCCCGACCTCGAACCTGTTCCTCGGCTCGGGGCTGTTCGACTGGGCACGTGCGCGGGCTGAGGGTGTCCCCGTCGCGGTGGCGACCGATATCGGCGGCGGCACGTCCTATTCGATGCTGCGGACGATGTCGGAGGCCTACAAGGTGCTGCAGCTGCAGGGCCAGTCGCTCTCGGCCTTCGCGGCGCTGCATGCGATCACGCTCGGCAATGCCAGCGCGCTCGGGCTCGACCACCTGATCGGCTCCTTCGAGCCCGGCCGCGAGGCGGATGTCGTGGTGCTCGATCCCGAGGCCCAGCGCGCCATGGCGCACCGGCTGGAGACAGTCCGGACGCTGGTCGAGGAGTTGTTCGTGCTGGTTACGCTCGGCGACGAGCGCAATGTGGTCGCGACCTATGTGATGGGGGAGTGTGCAATGACCGCTGGATGACAATTTCAGGAGATCGGCTAACGTCGCGGCATCATCGGCTGAAACCGGAGGTCCAAGCAGACGATGGCTAGGCCTGAACCACTCCAGCCAATCGGAATTGGCGAGAAGCCGACCAGGAACGCCGCTCTCATAGCCATCAACGAGGCAATTCGACGCTATAACCTGACCTTTCCCACCGTCGCCAACCAGCGGGAACGCGACCGCCATTTCGTCCTCGATGGCCGGATGGTCGGTTTGCTGGACAGCATCTACGTTCACTGCATCGCCTATTTGCTGATGCGGCCGATGTCGTCTCGCAGCGCGCGGGGTGAAGCGCGCGTGATGGCCTGCGCCAATCTGACGCTCGCGCTGAGGAAGCACGCGAAGTTCTTCGACATCCGGTTCCTGCGCGGGGATCTCGACCCCGACAAGGCGGGCGGGATGAACTACTGGCTCGAACGCCATGACCAGAGGCTGATGGGTGAGGAGATCTTCAACGAATTCCTCGGCTGGGTGACCAATAATCCGGCAAAGCAGCCCTTCGGCGAGTTCATGGCCGACGCGACCAGCGAATTGCAGTATTTCACCGACCTCAACCGCGACAAACACGAAATCCATTTCGAGGGGAAGACGATCCTGACCCATGATGGCGAGTTGCTGACCACGGACAGCGAAGGGGCATTTTCCGGGCTCAGCGACAGCTTCATCTATGTCTGCTCGGCACGGACGCGAAAAATCTACTCCGGCCGGAGCGAGCGCGGCGTGGTGCATCATTCGAGCTTCCTGCGCGGCGAGCCGATCATCGCCGGGGGAGACTGGGTCGTGACCCGAGGCAAGCTCAAATTTCTGAACGCCGCGAGCGGACATTACCGGCCGACGGCCGGCAACATGCGCCAGTTCCTGCAACTCTATGTCAACCAGCTCGACTACAACGCATTCGTGCAGCCGACGCATAAGGGACCGATCTACCGGATCGGCGACTATCTGAAGCTCGGCGAGAAGGCGACGCCCAGCGCGGAGGGCGCGCGTTTCGTGGCCGACCGGACGCCTTGATCGGAAAGGCGTGAGCCCGGAGCGCTCGCCAATTCGATCACGCGTTCTTCGTTGGCCAGGCATCCAGCCCTTTTTGGCCGATTGGGCCGTGACGGAACCCGCTCACCCCAGCACGCCGCCCTTCCTCGCAAAGTCGAGATAGATTTCCCTAAGTCGAAGCGAAGAGGGCCCCGGCGCCCCGTTATGGATCGTGTGCCCGTCGATCTGCACCACCGGCATGACGAAGCTGTTGGCCGAGGTGATGAAGGCTTCTTCCGCATCCAGCGCCTCGGTCAGCGTGAATTCGCGCTCCTCGAAGGTGAAGCCGGTCTCGGCGAGGAAGGCGAGAACGGCCTTGCGCGTGATGCCGGGTAGCACCTTCTCCGAGAGCGGGCGCGAGATCAGCGTCTTGCCCTTGACGATCCAGGCGGTCGAGGACGCGCCTTCCGTCACGACGTCGCCCTCCAGCATCCAGGCCTCCTGTGCGCCGTTCTCGGCGGCGAGTTGCTTGGCGAGCACCGGCGCAAGCAGGTTGACGCTTTTGATATCGCGCCGGGCCCAGCGGATGTCGGGGCAGGTCACGACCTTGATCCCCGTCCTGGCCGCCGGCGCCTCGCTCAGGTTGCGCTCCTGCGTGAACATCACCAGCGTCGGCGTCACATCCTTCGGGAAGGCGAAGTCGCGGTCGGCTGCGCCGCGCGAGACCTGAAGGTAGATGCCGCCCTCCTTCATGGAATTGCGCGCGATCAGCTGTTCGTGGATGGCGACGAGTTCGGCCTTCGACCACGGCAGGGACAGGCTGATCTCGCCGCAGGAGCGCTCGAGCCGCGCCAGATGCGCCTCGCAATCGACGAGCTTGCCGCCGAGTACGGCCGAGACCTCGTAAATGCCGTCGCCGAAAATGAAGCCGCGGTCGAAGATCGAGATTTTGGCCTCGGCCTCGGGGAGAAACTCGCCGTTGACGTAGACGGTGCGGCTCATAGCTGACTCGTTTGCAGGATTTGCGATGAATCTCTCGTAGCCGAGCCGCGCAGGCGAGGCGAGCCCCGCCGTCGGCTTGCGGATCGGCGTCTTGCGCAACACTGTCGCCCGGCAAACGAGGATTCGCCCATGACCGCCAAGGCTTCACCATGACAAAACCCGACCGTATGCCGCCGCTGGCGGAGGCCGACCGGACGCAGGCACAGCGCGACGCGGCGGAGGTGTTCAAGACGATCCGCGACCAGCCGGTCTTCGGCCCCTTCGTGCCGCTGCATCGCAGCCCGGACCTGATGCTGCGGCTCGCGCCGGTCGGCGATTTCATGCGCAAGGAGCTCTGCTTCGGCGTCAGGCTCGCCGAGATCGCGATCCTGTTCACGGCGCGGCGTTACGACCAGCCGGTCGAATATGCGATCCACGCCGAGATCGCGGCCAAGGCAGGCTTGCCGGTCCATGTCATCGCCGCGCTGGCGGAGGACCGCCAGCCGCCGGACATGACGGAAGACGAGGCGCTGATCTGGTCCTGCGTCGCCGAGATCGACCGCAGCCGCCGGCTCTCTGACGCGAGCTATGCCGCGCTCAGCAACCGCTTCGGCGAGCAGGGCGTCGTCGAGCTGGCTGCCCTGATGGGATACTATCAGTTGCTGGCGACGGTGATGAACTGCGCCCGCACGGCCGCCCCTCCCGGTCCCGCGCTGCCGCCCGTGCGCTGAGAGACAATTCCTGTTCCCGCCATGGGCTGGTCAAGCGAGGTAGACGCCCCTAGTTTCGGCGCGGGAAACGACGCCGGACCGCCAGAGCCGCATCAGCGCGCCATGTCCGGACTGCAGGAGGATTTTGCATCATGACGACAAAAGGGTTTCGCCGGCGCGACATCGTGGCCGGCCTCGGCCTCGTTGCGGCCATGCCGAAGATGGCCTTCGCACAGGCCGGCCCGGTCAAGCTGATCGCGCCGTTTCCGCCCGGCGGTTCGGTCGATGCGATCTCGCGTCTGGTCCAGCCGGGGCTGCAGCAGCGGCTGGGAACAAGTGTCATCGTCGAGAACCGGCCGGGCGGTTCGGGCTCGATCGGCGCCAACGCGGTGGCGAAATCAGCGCCTGACGGCATGAGCTGGCTCGTCGTCTTCGACACGCACGCCGTGAACCCGACGCTTTTGCCGAACATGCCGTTCGACTCGGTCAAGGATCTCGATCCTGTCGAGCTGATCGGCACCGCGCCGATGGTTCTGGCCTGCCACCCGTCGCGCCCGTTCAAGACGCTGGCCGACGTGCTGGCCGCCGCCAAGGCCACGCCCGGCAAGCTGACCTATGCGACGATCGGCAATGGCAGCCTGGGGCATCTCGCCATGGTGCTGCTGGGCAAACGCGCCGGCGTCGAGCTGACGCATGTGCCCTATCGCGGCGGCGGGCCGGCCATGAACGACGCGGTCGGCGGCCATGTCGACCTGATCATTGGCTCGGCCGCGCTGGTCGCCCCGCAGGTCGCGGGCGGCCTGATCCGGCCGCTGGTCCAGACGGCGGCCAAGCGCATCAGCACCATGCCCGATGTGCCGACCGTGCTCGAAAGCGGCTATGAGGGCTTCGTCGCCGATGCGTGGTGGGGCGTGTTCGCTCCTGCCGGGACGCCAAAGCCGGTCGTCGACAAGTTCCGCGCCGCCCTCGTCGAGACCATTCGCGATCCGGCCGTCAACCAGCGCCTGGTCGAGCAGCAGCAGGTCACGCTGGCGCTGACCGGGCCGGACGGATTCCGGACGTTCTTCGCCGAGCAGATGAAGATCTGGGGTGCGGTGGTGCGCGACAACGCCATCAAGGCCGATTGAAGTCTCGCAAGGCCGAGTGAAGGATACCCGGATGAGCCGTCCCATCGTCGTCGTCCTCGACGACAGCCAGAATGTGGCGCGCGCCTCGGCCGACTGGTCGAAGCTGGAGGCGCGCGCCGAATTGCGTTTTCTCAGCGAGGCCTTTGAAAGCGAGAAGGCCGTTGCGGCTGCGCTGGCCGATGCCGATGTCGTCATCCCGATGCGCGAGCGAACGGTGTTTTCAGCTTCGCTGATCGGGAAGCTCCCGAAGCTGAGGATGATCGCCTCGACCGGGCCGCGCACGCTGACGCTCGACACGGCCGCCTGCACGGCGCGCGGCATCCTCTGCACCAATACCGGCGGCACGCAGGTCGGCGCGTCCACGGCGGAACTCGCTTTCGGACTGATCCTGTCGAGCGCGCGCGATCTCGCGATGGCCGACGCGATGATGAAGGCCGGCCGTTGGCATGACGGCTTGCCGCTCGGCCAGGTCGTCGCCGGACAGCGCCTCGGCCTCGTGGGCTTGGGCAAGCTCGGCCAGCGCGTCGCTCGCTATGCGAAAGCCTTCGACATGGACGTTGTCGCCTGGAGCCAGAACCTGACCGACGAGACGGCGGCTGGCGCAGGTGTCAGGCGTGTCCCGAAGGAGGAGCTTTTCGCCACTTCCGACGTGATCTCGCTGCATCTCGTCCTGTCCGACCGGACGCGCGGCGTCGTCGGCGCGGCCGAGCTTGCGGCGATGAAACCGGGCGCGTGCCTCGTCAATACGGCGCGCGGGCCGCTGGTCGATGAGGTGGCTTTGCTGGCTCACCTGAAGAGTGGCGCGATCCGGGCCGCGCTCGACGTCTATGGCACGGAGCCGCTGCCGGCCGACCATCCGCTGCGCAGCCTGCCCAATGCGGTGCTGACGCCGCATCTGGGCTACGCGGCGGCTCCGGTCTTCGCCGAGTATTACGGCGAGAGCATCGAGAACGTGCTCGCCTTCCTCGACGGCAAGCCGATCCGGGTGATGAATCCGGAGGTGCTGGACAAGCTCGCGGGCTGATCCCCACCGCCCTTATCCTGAGGAGCGCCGCAGGCGCGTCTCGAAGGATGCTCCCGAAGGTGCTGACCTCGCGGACTGGACGATCCTTCGAGACGCCGCTTCGCGGCTCCTCAGGATGAGGGCTGATGCTTGATCGCAGCCGTCAGCAGCCTTCGCGTATAGACCTCGCGTGGGCTGGCGAAAATCGCCTCAGCAGGCCCTTCCTCGACCACGCGTCCGTCCTTCATCACCATGATCCAGTCGGCCATCGCACGGACAACGGCGAGGTCGTGGCTGATGAAGAGGTAGGACAGAGCATGCCGCGCCTGCAGCGACTTCAGCAGCGCGACGATGCTGGCCTGCACCGTCCGGTCCAGCGCCGATGTCGGCTCGTCCAGCACCACCACAGCCGGATGCAGGATCATCGCGCGGGCGATCGCGATGCGTTGGCGCTGGCCGCCGGAGAATTCGTGCGGGTAGCGGTTGCGCAGGGCCGGATCGAGCGAGACCTCGGTGAGCGCCGCGCAGGCGCGTCGGTCGCGCTCAGTGCGGTTGAGCTGCGGCGCATGGACGAGCAGGCCCTCGCTGACGATCTCGCCGACCGTCATGCGCGGCGACAGCGAGCCATAGGGGTCTTGAAACACCGCCTGCAGGCTTTTCCGCAGGGGCCGCATCACGGCGCGGTCGAGCGGCTGCAGGGCGCGATCTTCGAAGCGGATGCTGCCCGACGACGGCATGAGCCGCAGCACCGCCCGGCCGAGCGTCGATTTGCCGGAGCCCGACTCGCCGACGATGCCGATGGTCTGGCCGCGCTGGAGTGCCAGGCTGACGCCATCGACGGCGTGGAGAATGGTCTTGTCGCGTCTGAACAGGCCGCGTGACAGGTCGTAGCTGACGCGCAGGTCTCTCGCTTCCAGAAGCACCGGCGCGTCGTCTGGCGGCGGCGCCTTGGTCCCATGCGGCTCGGCCGCCAGCAGCGCGCAGGTGTAGGGGTGCGTCGGAGTCTCGAAAATCGCCTGCGTCGGCCCGCTCTCGACGATCTCGCCGTCCTTCATCACATGGACATGCCCGGCATAGCGCCGCACCAGTCCGAGATCGTGGCTGATCAGGATCACCGCCATGCCGAGCCGCTGCCGCAGCTCCGCGATCAGGCTCAGGATTTCGGCTTCGATCGTGACGTCGAGCGCGGTGGTCGGCTCGTCGGCGATCAGGATGTCGGGATCGTTGGCGAGCGCCATCGCGATCATGACGCGCTGGCGCTGGCCGCCGGAAAGTTCGTGCGGATAGGCGTCCAGCCGCGCCTCGGCATGCGGAATGCGGACAAGCTTGAGTAGCTCGAGCGCCCGCGCGCGGGCTGCTTTCCGCGACAGCTTCTGGTGGCGACGCAAAGGGGCTGCGATCTGCGCGCCGATCCTGAACAGCGGATCGAGCGAGGTCATCGGCTCCTGAAAGATCATCGCGAGCGTCTTGCCGCGATAGGCGTTGAGCGCGGCGGGCTTCAGGCCCAGCAACGCCTTGCCGCGATAGGAGACCGAGCCCGTCGCCTCGCCATTGGCGGCGAGCAGCCCCATCACGGCCATCGCGGTCTGGCTCTTGCCGGAGCCGGATTCGCCGACGATCGCGACGAAGTCGCCGGGAGCCACGTCGAGATCGACGCCGCGCACGGCTTCGACAGGGCCGTCATTCGTTCGGAAGCGAACGCGGAGGTCGCGGATGGAGAGGATGGGGGGAGGGGGCACCTCACCGATCCTTCGGATCGAGCGCGTCGCGCAGGCCGTCGCCGAGGAAGTTGAGCGCGAACAGGGTCGTCACGAGGAAAGCGGCGGGGAAGACGAGCAGCCACCATGCGCTCTGGATGGAGCGCGCGCCGTCCGAGATCAGCACGCCCCAGCTCGTCATCGGCTCCTGTACGCCGAGCCCGAGGAAGGAGAGAAAGCTCTCCAGCAAAATGACTTTCGGCACCAGCAGCGTGACATAGACGATGACCGGCCCCAGCGTGTTGGGGATGACGTGCCGCCTGATGATGCCGCCGGACGAGACGCCAAGCGCCTGCGCCGCCAGCACATAATCCTGCCGCTTGATGGAGAGCGTCTGGCCCCGGACGATGCGCGCCATGTCGAGCCATTCGATCGCGCCGACGGCCAGGAACATCAGGATGAAGTTCCGGCCGAAGAACACCACCAGCAGGATGACGAAGAAGATGAAGGGCAGGGCATAGAGCACATCGACGATGCGCATCATCAGCATGTCGATGCGGCCGCCGAGATAGCCCGCCGTCGCGCCATAGGCCACGCCGATGACCAGCGCCACGCCTGTCGCGAGCAGGCCGATGGCCAGCGAAACGCGGCCGGCTACCAGCGTGCGGGTCAGGAGGTCGCGGCCGTTGCCGTCGGTTCCGAACAGGAAGCGCAGTCGCTTGAGCGGAACCTCGATCTGGATATTGCGGCCGTCCTCGCCGGTGGCGACGACGCGGGCCGGGCCGAAGGAATCGGAGCGTTCGAAATAGACCAGCAGCCGCGTGTCGACGGGGCGCGCGGCCGACAGCGTCAGTGTCACGCGGTCGCCGGCGATCACGATGTCGGCCGCCGCTGCGCGCATCCGCGACGCGACGCGCTGGATCGCGGCGGGAATGGCCTCGGCCTTTGGGTGGGAATCAAGGCTCGCCGGGGCGCGGACATGGTCGGGGTAGACGCGGTCGTAAGGGTGGCCGGTCAGATACGGCCCGACGAGGCAGGCCAGCGAGATCAGGCCGAGCAGGACGAGGCTCGCCATGGCGGCCCGGTTGTGTCGCAGGCGAAGGCCTGCATCCTGCCAGAGCGAGCGGCTGGCGGTCACCGGCGTGAGGAGAACGTCGCTCATCGCTCACTCCAGCCTGACGCGCGGATCGAGCAGGGCGTAGAGCAGATCGACGGCGAGGTTGAAGACGAGGACGAAGACGGCGACCACGACGACCGTGCCCATCACCAGCGTGTAGTCTCGGTTGAGCGCGCCCTCGACGAAGTAGCGTCCGATGCCGGGAATGGCGAAGATCGTCTCGACCACCACCGAGCCGGTCAGTAGCGCCGCAGCAGCCGGTCCGAGATAGGAGACGACCGGCAGCGCCGCGCCGCGCGCGGCGTGCAGCGCGATGGTAGCGCCCGATAGCCCCTGTGCCCGCAAGGTGCGGATATGGTTGGCGCGCAGCGTCTCGATCATCGCGGCGCGCGTCATCCGCGCCATCACGGCGATCTGCGGCAGCGCCAGCGTCAGCACCGGCAGCACCATGTTCCGCGCCGCCCCGCCATTCCAGCCGCCGACCGGCAGCCAGGCTAAAGTCAGCCCGAAGACGATCTGCAGGACCGGCGCGACGACGAAATTGGGGATGGTGATGCCGGCGGTCGTGAAGCCGATCACGGCATGGTCTGCCGCGCCGTTCTGGCGGAAGGCGGCGAGCGCGCCGAGCGGCCCGCCGATCGCGATGGCAAGACCCAGCGCGGACGCCCCGAGCTTCATCGAGACCGGCAGCCCTTGAGCAAAAAGCTCGGCGATCGAAAAGTCGCGAAAGTAGAAGGAGGGGCCGAAATCGCCGCGCAGCAGCGCTCCGAGATAGGTCAGGTACTGGGCATGCAGCGGCTGGTCGAGCTGGTAGATCCGGCGCAGATTGGCCATCACGGCGGCTTCCAGCGGCTGTTCGAGATCGAACGGCCCGCCCGGCGCCAGCCGCATCAGCACGAATGACAGGCTGACGACGATAAACAGCGTCGGGATCGCGATGGCGAGACGGCGCAGGATGAAGGGGAGCAAGGGCGGCTACTCTGCTGTCATGCTCAGGCGCGCCAAAGGCGCGAACCCTTGTCATTCCGGGTTCGCTGCTGTGCAGCGCCCTGGAATGACAGCGGGGTCAAGGCCTCAAACTCATGAACCGCGTCGGCAGCGCCCCGCGCAGATTCTGCTCGAAACCGGCGAGCTTGGGCGAGACGAGATTCTTGGACGAGTAGTAAAGGATCGGGATCCAAGGCACATCCGCCACGACGATGCTGTCGGCCTCGCGCAGGATCGCGGCGCGTCTGGCGAGGTCGGTCTCCTCGGCTGCCGCCTTCATCAGCGCGTCGAATTGCGGGTTGACGTATTTGCCCGAGTTGAAACCGGTGTTGTCGCTCAGGAACAGGAACAGGAAGTTCTGCGGGTCCGAATAGTCGCCGATCCAGCCATAGCGGGCGACGTCGAAATCGCCGCCGTCGCGCAGGAAGGCGAAATGGGTCTTGCCGTCGGTGTTGATGAAGGAGGTCTCGACGCCGATCGCCTTCCACTGCTCGGCGATGGCGATGACCGTGCGGCGGTTGTTGTCGGTCGTATTGTATCGGAGCTGCAGCCGGAGCGGAGATCCCGGCCCGAAGCCCGCCGCCGCCAGCAGCGTCTTCGCCTCGTCCTCGCGGTCGAGCGGGGAGGCGAGCTTGAAGTCGGCCTCCGCGCGGGCGCCGTAATTGCCGATATTGGGCGGAATCACGCCATAGGCCGGCAGCATCGTCCCGGCCCAGATCTCGTCGGCGATAAATTCGCGGTCGATCGCCAGCGAGAGCGCCCGGCGCACGCGGACATCGTCGAAGGGCTGCTTGGCCGAATTGATGATCAGGAAATAGGTGCCGAGATAGGGCGCGACCTTGACCTGGTCGCCGAGCTTCTGGCGCAACTGCTTGATCTGGTCCGCCGGGATATCGGTCGTCATATGCAGTTCGCCGGCCTGGAAGCGCCGGGCGGCGGCAGCGAGGTCGGACGCCGGATAGTAGATGACCGTGTCGATCTTCACATTGGCCGCGTCGTGAAAGGCGGCATTCCGGTCGAGCCTGATATGCGAGTTGGGCACGCTCTCCTTCAGCACATAGGCCCCGTTCGAGACCCAGTTCTCCGGCTTGACGAAATCACGGCCCGCTTTGGCGACGGAGGGCGGATGCACCGGCAGCCCGGTCTGGTGCGTCAGCAGTTCGAGGAAATAGGGCGTCGGCCGCTCCAGCGTGATTTCCAGCGTGCGCTCGTCCAGCGCTCTGACGCCGAGATCCTCGAGTTTCGCGCCCGCGCCGGCCTTGTTGATCGCCTCGGCGTTGAGGATCGGATAGAGGATGTTGGCGTATTTCGCGCCGGTTTCGGGGTTGATCATCCGGCGCAGCGAGAACACGAAGTCCGACGCCCCGACCGCGTCGCCATTCGACCATTTCGCGGTGGGGCGCAGCTTGAACGTATAGGTCTTGCCGTCGGGGCTCGTGGTCCAGCTTTCGGCCGCGCCGGGCATGATCTCGCCTTTCATCGAGTGGATGACGAGGCCCTCGAACAGGTCGCGCATCAGATGCGCCTCGGTCACCGTCGAGGTCTTGTGCGGGTCGAGCGTCTCGGGATCGCCATCATTGCCGCGATGGAAGACGATCTGCGCGAAGGCTGAGCCAGCGACCCCCAGAGTGAGCATGGCGGCGACGAGCGCGGCGATGGCGCGGCGTGTCACGCGGGACATGGCGAGGCTCCCTGACGATGCGGGCAAGGCCGCTCATGCAGGCGAGTATGGGCAAGGCAGCGCAGCACTGCCAAGCCGAAATCGACGCCAGTCCCGTCAGATCAGCGGCGCCGTCTCGCCGGCGAGGAGCCGTCCGGCCGCGGGCAGGCGCGGGAAACTCGGCTTCATCTGGATTTCCTGCGCGACGGAATAGAGCAGGTCCGACAGGCGGATCGCGCCGGGCACCGATTCGCCGATGAACTTGTTCAGGAAGCTCATCTTGACGTGCAGTTCGGCATGGTTGCGCACGATGAAGTCCATCGAGTTCTCCATCGCATGCTCGTCGAAATTGCGATGGTCGATCTCGCGGAATTCGATGATCCGGCACGCCGTATGGCGTTCGTCACGGCGGATCCGCTTGTAGAGATCGGCGACATTGTCGAAATCGCCCTCGATGATCTGGACGAACTTGTTGTCGAAGTAGAACAGGAACCCGGTGATGCCGGTGCGGATGTTCTGTAACTCCGTGCATTCGCGGATCGCCCTGATATTGGGCGCGAAGCGGGCGTCGTCGCATGGCACGACGCTCCTGCTCGCATAGACGAGCGATACAATCATGGGCGGGCCTCCCCCCGGATGCCGGTATGTCTGATTTTTAGGCTAAGGCCAGGTTAGGCTAGGCAGAGCGCCGCACGGACCCGACTCACAACACCTCTGACAAACTGTGACATGCCGCCGCAGTTGACGCAAGGGCATCGATTCGGCGGGTTGTCAGTGTCCATTGGAGAGACCTGGGAGGCGCGTGCGGTGGCTCAGCCAGTCGCCGCCGCACGCTCCTGCGCCTCCACCACCGCCACCGCCGTCATGTTGACGACGCCGCGCGCCGTGACCGATCCGGTCAGGATATGGGCGGGCTTGGCCGCGCCGATCAGGATCGGCCCGACGGGCAGCGCGTCCGCCAGCACCTTGGCGAACTGATAGGCGATGTTGGCGGCGTCGAGATTGGGGAAGACCAGCACGTTGGCGACGCCCTTGAGCCGCGAGGACGGCAGCACACGCTCGCGAACCATCGCGACGAGCGCCGTGTCGGCCTCCATCTCGCCGTCGCATTCGAGCTCCGGCGCGCGCTCGCGGATCAGCCCGAGCGCCTTGCGCATCTTCAGCGAGGAGGGCGTGTCGGCCGCGCCGAAATCCGAATGCGAGAGCAGCGCGATCTTGGGCTCGATGCCGAAGCGCTGGACATGGTGCGCCGCCAGCACCGTCATGTCGGCGATCTCCTCGGCGGACGGGTCGTGCCGGACATGCGTATCGGCGAGGAAGAACGCGCCCTTGTTGGTGACGATCAGCGTCATCGCCGAAATGTCGCGGACGCCGGGCTGGAGCCCGATGATGTCCTTGATGTGCCGCAGCCGCGAGAGGAAGCGGCCTTCCAGGCCCGCGATCATCGCATCGGCCTCACCGCGCGCCACGGCCAGCGCCGCGATCACGGTCGTGTTGGTGCGCACCAGCGAGCGCGCGGCCTCGGGGGTGACGCCGCGCCGGCCCGCGATGTCGAGATAGGTCTGGACATAGTCTCGGTAGCGCGGATCGTCTTCCGGGTTGACAAGCTCGCAATCGACGCCCGGACGGATCGACAGGCCGTAGCGCTTGACGCGCGTCTCGATCACGCTCGGCCGGCCGATCAGGATCGGGATTGCGAGACCCTCCTCCAGCGCGACCTGGGCGGCGCGCAGCACGCGCTCATCCTCGCCTTCGGCATAGATCACGCGCTTGGGGTCGGCCTTCGCCTTGGCGAAGAGCGGCTTCATGATGAAGCCGGAGCGGAAGATGAAGCGCGACAGATCCTCTCGATAGGCTTCGATATCGGGCAGCGGCTTGCGCGCCACGCCGGTCGCCATCGCGGCCTCGGCGACGGCGGGCGCGATGCGCAGGATCAGGCGCGGATCGAACGGGTTGGGGATCAGCGAGGTCGCACCGAAGGTCGAGGCCTCGCCGCCATAGGCGCGCGCCGCGATGTCGGATGTCGCCTCGCGGGCGAGCGCGGCGATAGCACGGACGGCTGCGAGCTTCATCGCCTCGTTGATCGTCGTCGCCTGCACGTCGAGCGCGCCGCGGAAGATGTAGGGAAAGCACAGGACGTTGTTGACCTGATTGGGATAATCCGAGCGCCCGGTGCAGATCATCGCGTCGGGGCGGACGGCGAGCGCATCCTCGGGCGTGATCTCGGGATTGGGGTTGGCCAGCGCCAGGATCAGCGGCTTTTCCGCCATGCTCCTGGCCATCTCGGGCTTCAGCACGCCCGCCGCCGAAAGGCCGAGAAAGACATCCGCGCCGCCGATGACTTCGGAGAGCGTACGGGCGTCGGTGTCCTGCGCATAAATCTCCTTCCAGCGGTCCATCAGGGTGTTGCGGCCCTTGTGGACGACGCCTTCGAGGTCGGTGACCCAGATGTTTTTCCGCTGCGCACCGAGTTCGACCAGCAGGTTGAGGCAGGCGAGCGCTGCCGCGCCCGCGCCGGAGACGACGATCTTGACGTCGCCGATGTGCTTGCCGGCGAGGTCGAGCCCGTTCAGGATCGCCGCCGAGACGATGATCGCGGTGCCGTGCTGGTCGTCATGGAAGACCGGGATCTTCATCCGGGCCTTCAACTGCTCCTCGATCTCGAAGCATTCGGGACCCTTGATATCCTCGAGATTGATGCCGCCGAAGGTCGGCTCCAGCGCTGCGACCACCTCGACGAATTTCTCGATGTTCTTCTGCTCGACCTCGATGTCGAAGCAGTCGATCCCGGCGAACTTCTTGAACAGGACCGCCTTGCCCTCCATCACCGGCTTGGAGGCGAGCGGGCCGATGTCGCCCAGCCCCAGCACGGCTGTGCCGTTGGTGATGACGGCGACGAGGTTCTGGCGCGAGGTCAGCTCGGCGGCCTGGGAGGGATCGTCGACGATCGCCTCGCAGGCGGCCGCGACGCCGGGCGAATAGGCGAGCGCGAGGTCGCGCTGGTTGCCGAGCGGCTTGGTCGCCTGGATCTCGATTTTGCCGGGGCGCGGAACGCGGTGGTAGACCAGCGCGCCCGAGCGCAGGTCCGCCGACAAGGTGCTCTTAGCCATCCCCACGCTTCCTTCGCGTCAATCCGAAGCAACGAGGTCGCGCGTTCGGGGCCGTGCGTCAAGACGCGCCGGCAGTGAAGGTCTTGCGCGCGTCGGGAAAGCGCTTCGATCGGCGGGAAAAGCCGGCGTAAACACGCAACATGAACGGCCGATTAACCGGCGAGCGACCTCAAAAAAATAATGATTTCAATACGCTATGGCGAGTTTGATCGCGCCCTCTCACAGTATTCGTCGTTGTGCCGTCGGCCCGTGCGACGGCTGGGAGGAGGTTATGGAATCAGCGCGCTCCGCATTCGACGAAGTCGTCTCCCTGCGACAGGCCAAGCAACTGATCCAGTGCATGGCCCATGAGCAGAGCTTCCTGCTGCTCTCCGCTCCGGGTCTCGGCAAGTCCGAGCTGGTCTACGAGGCGGCGCGCGAGGCCGGTCTGCCCTGCCGTTCGCTGCTCGGCACGCAGATCGCGCCGGAGGATGTCAGCGGCATTCCGCGCATCATCGGCGAACGCTCGGTGTTCTGCCCGCCGCGCATCCTGCTGCCGGAGAGGCCGGAGCCGTTCTGCCTGTTCCTCGACGAATTGCCGGCCTGCTCGCCCGATGTCCAGAAGGCGTTCTACTCGCTGCTGCTGGAGCGCAGACTGGGCGAGCACGCCTTGCCGAAGGGCACCTGGGTCGTGGCGGCCGGCAACCGCCTGCAGGACCGCGCCCTGGTGCGCGCCATGAGTTCGGCGCTGGTCAACCGCGTCACCATCCTGCAATTGCGCGTCGATGCCGGCGACTGGCTCGCCTGGGCCCAGCGCGCCGGCGTCAGGGCCGAAATCCGCAGCTTCATCGCGACGATGCCAGACGCGCTGATGCGGCCCGTGCCGGCCGAGCCCCAGCCCTTCTCGACGCCGCGCGCCTGGGCCTTGCTGTCGCGCGCGCTGGATATGGCGCAGAAGGCCGGCGTGCTGACGGCCGAGACAAGGCGCGCGCTCGCCTTTGGCCGGCTCTCGCCCGAGGATGCGGTGGTGTTCTGCGCGCTCGCGGAGGATTCGATCGGCGCGATCCGCCCTCTGGACGAGTATCTGCGCAAGCCCGAGCACCTGCCCAAGGGCGATGCCGCGCGCTGGTTCATCCTCGACTGCATCCGCCAGTTCGTACGCGATGGCAAGGCGCAGGGCCTGAAGGCCGCTGTGGTGAACCGCTTCCTGCGCAGCCTTTCGTCGGAACATCAGTTGCTGGTCCTGAACGACATGGTCGAGATCTGGGGCGCGCTGGGAGCAGACCGCGCCATGCTCGCACTGTTGCGCAAGGTCGCAGCAGCATGAGCGCCGTTCCCGATCGCGCAAGAGACGACCGCGCCACCCGCGCGCGCATCCTAAACGGCCTGCGGCTGCTGACGGCCCCGTTTCCGCATCTGGCGGGGCTGGCGGCGGCGGTGCGCGTCGAGATCGACGACCGGGTGCCGACGATGGGCGTCTTTGCGTCCGGCCGGCTGCTGGCGAATCCGGATTTTACGGCGAGGCTGTCGGCCGACGATCTCGTTTTCGTGCTCGCTCACGAACTCCTGCATCTCGCTTTGCGGACGCATGACCGGGCGCGCGGCAGCGCCGCCATCGAGTTCAACTACGCCCATGACTACATCATCAACGACATGCTGCGGCATGCGCTTGGCCGGACCACGATCCCGGCCGGCGGGCTCGACATGGCTGGGGCGCGGAACAAGGGGGCCGAGGAGATCGTGCTGGAGATGCGCCGCTCCGGCCAGTTCATGGCCACGCGGACGCAGGTGTGGGAGGGCGTGCTCGTCAGCGTCGACAAGGTGCTGGGCGCGGGCAGGCAGGCCCCTTCGGGCGCGATGGGCGACGCGCTCGACGCCGCCCGCGAGCGAGAGCTCTTTCCGGACGACGCGGCCGGGCAGGCTGAGCGCGCCCGCGCGATCGCCGATCTCGCGGCACGCGGCATGGCGCTCGCCAGGGCGATGGGGGCCATGCGCGGGCGCGGCGTCGGGACAGGCGACACGCAGCAGGATGTCAGGGCGCAGCGCGGGCACCATGCGACGCCGTGGCATGTCGCGCTCCAGACCTGGCTCGAGGGCGCGGCGGCCGGGGAGCGCACCTATATGCGCGCCTCGCGTCGTGGAGCGGAGCGCACCGACCTCGTGACGCCGGGCCGCAAGCGCCATTCCTGGATGCTGACCATCGTGCTCGACACCAGCGCCTCGATGACCGACGACATCCCCCACGCGCTCGGCGCCATCGCCGATTTCTGCGACGCCGCCGGCGTGGACGACATTCGCGTCGTGCAATGCGACAGCGTCGTCACCAGCGACGAGATGGTCTCGCCCTCAGCCCTCGCCGACTACAGGATCAGCGGCTATGGCGGCAGCGACCTGACGCCGGCTTTGCTGGCTTTGGCCGAGGATGCGCGCGTGAGCGCCGCCATCGTCATCACCGACGGCGACATCGGCTACCCGGCGGAACCGGTTCCCTATGCGGTGCTCTGGGCGCTGCCCAAGCCGTCGGCGTCCTTCCAGCCGTCCTATGGGCGGGTCGTTTCCATGCAGCCGGGGGCAGCGTCATGAAAGTCGTCCAGGATCTCGTCGCCTATTTCGACAAGGGCGGACAGCTTTCGCGCCGGCAGCTCAGGCGGCTGCTCGACAAGAACGCCATCGCGTCCGACGCGCCGCCCAACATGCACGGGCTCTGCGAGAAGGTCGGCGCGACCTATTACTTCCGCATCACGGGCGTGGCCGAGGGCCAGATCTGGGGCACCGACATCTATAGCGGCGATTCGATCCTCGGCGCGGCTGCGGTGCATATGGGCCTGCTCAAACCGGGGCAGAGCGACGTCTTCCGGGTCAGGGTCGTGACCCCGCCGGAGGAGTTCCCGGGCAGCGAGCGCAACGGCGTCACCAGCACGCCCTATGGGCGCTACCAGTATGCTTGGGTGCTGTCGGCGATCTGACGCGGCTCAGAACGCCTTGAACGTGATGATCGTGTGCGTATCCGCGATCTCCGGGATCGACTGGACCTTCTGCGCCACGAAATGCCCGATATCGACGTCCGTTCCGACATGGAACTTGGCGAGGATGTCGTAATTGCCGGCGGTCGAGTAGATTTCCGAGGCGATCTCGCGGTCGGCGAGTTCGCTGGCGACCTCGTAGGTCTTGCCGAGCTTGCATTTGATCTCGACGAAGAAGGTCTGCATCGCGGGCTCCGAATATCAGTCCGACTCTGGATAGAGCCTCCAGCCCGAAGATCAAGCGCCCGCGAGCGCTGCCAGCCTTGCGGTCATCGCGCTGTCGGGATCGGCGAGGCCGGCGATCACGGTGAAATGGTCCGCGCCGGCGATCTCCTCATAGCGCGTCTGGACGCCCTCCAGCCCCCAGACATCGACGATCCGCCGACTCTGCTTGAGATATTCCTCGCTCTCCCGCGCTCCGACAACGGCGTCCATGATCAGGCGCGAGGGCGCGGGCCAGAACAGCGGGCTCTCGCGCTCGGCGGCCTCGAAGGACAAGCCCAGCGCCTTGTTGACGCTCGTTTCGGTCAGCGGCTTGAGGTTGTAGATGCCCGAGATGCCGTAGGCGGCCGGCACGAGCTGGTCGGGCAGCTCGGGATCGACGTTCTTCCAGTCGGTCGCCAGCAGGCAGGCGGCAAGATGGCCGCCGGCGGAATGCCCGGCTGCGACGACGGGCAGCTTGAAGCGATGCCACAGGGCGGCGGCCGCCTGCTGCAGTTCCCAGACGATGTGGCCGAGTTCGACCTGCGGGCACAGGTCGTAGCCGACCACCGCGACGGGCAGGCCGCGCCGGTTCACGCCGCGCGCCATATGCGAGAAGAAGCTCCGGTCGAGCCCCTGCCAGTAGCCGCCATGGATGAACAGGACGATGGCGTCGCCCGTGATCGCGTCCGGCTTGAACAGATCGTAGCGCTGCCGCTCGCTCTCGCCATAGCTCACGCCGAGTTCGCAGAACGCAGCCTCGCGATAGGCGGCGGCGTCGGCGGCCCACCCGGCAATGATCGCCGGATGCTCCGGCACGCGGGCCCGGTTGTTGTACTCGGTCTCGTAATCGGGCGAGGACTGCGATTCTGGCGGCATCGGTTCTTTCGGATTGGGCGGATGGAGGCGGGCGAACCGACCTGTCCATCGCAGGCGGCGACAGTTTGCGCCATCGCTTTTGACAGGTCGAGCGTCAAACGCCACAAGGCGGCCATTCCGGCGACGCCGCCCGAGCCTGGACCCGAGCCCCTGGAGATGACGATGGACAACCCCGTTCTGGCCGAGGTTCTGCGCGGCGAGGTGGTCGAATCGCGCCATCGCGGCGCGGCCATCGTCGTCGATGCCGATGGCGGCGTGGTGCTGTCGCTCGGCGATGTCGCGCGGCCGGTGTTTCCGCGCTCGGCCGTGAAGGCGCTGCAGGCTCTGCCGCTGTTCGAGAGCGGCGCGGCCGACCGCTACGGTCTGAGCGAGCCTGAGATCGCGCTCGCCGTCGCCTCGCATTCGGGCGAGCCGGCCCATGCCGAGGCCTCGCTGTCGATGCTCAGAAAGGCCGGCCGCGACGCCGGCTGCCTCGAATGCGGCGCGCATTGGCCGATGAACGAGGCTGCAGCGCGCGCCATGGCGAAAGAGGGCCGCGAGCCCAGTGCCCTCAACAACAACTGCTCGGGCAAGCATGCGGGCTTCGTCTGCCTCGCCTGCGGGCTGGACGAGGATCCCGCCGGCTACGTCAAGGCCGGCCATGCCGTGCAGCAGGCGGTGCGCGGCGCGCTCGAGGACGTCACCGGCGCGGCCCATCTCGCGGAGCGCTCCGGCATCGACGGCTGTTCGATCCCGACCTATGCCGTCCCCTTGCAGGCGATGGCTCTCGGCTTCGCGCGCTTCGGGACCGGCCATGGCTTTGGGCCCGAACGCGCCAGGGCCGCCGCCCGCATCCGCAAGGCGGTCGCGGCCCATCCCTTCATGGTGGCCGGCACCGGCCGCTTCGACACCCGCGCTATGGACCTGCTGGGCGCCCGCGCCTTCATCAAGACCGGCGCGGAGGGCGTCTATTGCGGCTCGCTTCCAGAACTCGGCTACGGCATCGCACTGAAATGCGACGACGGCGCGGGTCGAGCGGCGGAGGTCGTCATGGCAGCGCTGATCGCGCGCTTCCTGCCGCTGGACGAGGCGCAAGGCGCAGCCTTCGCGCCATTGCGCGAGAGCGTGCTGACGAACTGGAACGGCATCGAGGTCGGGCGGGTGAGGGTGGCGCGGATTTGACGGCTGAAAGGTCACGCGTTACCTTTCAGGAAAGGAAGTTTGTCATGCCTCGGCCCGCCTTTAAGGACGGTCTCAGCAAGCAGGCCCGCTACCGCGCCGCAAAGAAGGCTGCGGGGCTGAAAGAAGTGCGGCTGTGGACGTTCGACACCAGCAGCCCTGCATTCCTCGCAAAATTGGAACGGGATATGCGGGCGATCCGCCAGAGCCCCGGCGAAGCCGAGGACATCGCATTCGTCGAGGCTTTGACGGATTGGCCTGACGACGACCGATGAAGCGAGGCGACATCGTCATCGCTGCGGCTCAAGGCGATCACGGCAAGCCGCGGCCTGTTCTGGTCGTTCAAAACGATCTTGTGATCGGAATAGACACGACGTTGGTTTGTCTCATAACGACCAGCACCCATATCGACGCCGATTTTCGACTGATGATCATGCCGACCACCGGCAACGGTTTGCGCGAGCCAAGCTATATCATGCTCGACAAGACGACGATGGTTCTGCGTCGCAAATGTCGCGATGTTGTCGGTTGGCTCACCCCCGGTCAGATGGCCAAAATCGACACCCGCCTCGCCTTCATCCTCGGCCTCGCCCGCTGAACCTCATCCCACTGCGTTGTTCTCGACCCGGACGCCTGCCGCGCGTTGATCGGCCGCCTTCGTCAGGTCTCCGGTCACGACCTTCCCGTATTCCGTCCCGACGACCGCGCCCCTGCTCGCCTCGGAGATGACGTTGTTGGCGATCAGGCAGTTGCGCTCCTTCGGCACCAGCGAGACCGAGACGCCGATGCCGGTCTTGCGCACCATGTTGCCGGTGGCGACGAGGTTGCGCATGCCCCAGGACCAGCCGAGCGAGATGCCGATCTCGCTCGCGTTCTCGATGACGTTGCCGGTGACGGTCGCTTCCGCCTCGACATGCACGCCCATGCCGCCGATCAGCTCCGTGCCCTTGGGCGCAAAACCCCTCTGGGCGTTGCGGATGATGTTGTTGGCGAAGACGCTGAGCCTGCCGCCGTGGTCGAGATTGGTGATGTTGGCGCCTTGCGCGCAATCCTCGACCAGGTTGCCGGTGATGATCGCGCCCTCGAAGGCAAACTCCGAATAAAGCCCGACCTCGCCGCAGCGCCGCCCCTGATTGCCGATGATCTGCACGCCGGAACCCGAATTGTTGCGGATGAAGGTCAGCGCGCAGTCGCGCAAGGAGTTGCCCTCGATGATGACGCCGCCGGCCTTGTAGAGACTGATGCCGTTGCCGTTGGGCCCGTCGCCGCCGGCGTCCGAGCGAATGCGGTTGATCCGGTTGCCGCGCACGATCGACTGGTCGTCGCCGGGCTGGCTGCGCCAGAGCTGGATGCCGTTGTTGCCGCAATCCTCGATCTGGTTGGCCTCGATCGAGAGCCCGCGCGAATCGAGCGAGAACAACGCCGAATCACGCATGCTGCGGAAGCGGTTTTGCCGGATGCTCCCGGCGGCGCGGTTGAGCGTCAGGCCGACCGAGCCGGCATTGCCGAACTCGCAATCCTGCAGGGTGAAATCCAGAACCTCGTCCGCGACAAGCAGGCCGCTGCGCTGTGATGAGCGGATGTCGAGCCCGTCCAGCACCAGCCCCGAAAGCGCCGCGCGCCTGATCCGCCTGGCGACCAGCAGCGGCCCGACTTGGGCGGCGATGAACTGGCTTGCGCCGGGAACGCCGATGAGCCGCGCGCCCTCGGGCAGCACGACGTTGGCGATGCGATAGCGGCCCGGCGGCACCATGAGCGGCGCGTTGCGTTTCGCGGCTTCGGCCAGCGCGTTCTGGAGCGCGCGCGACTGGTCGTCGGCGGAGCCCGGTCGCAGACCCAGCGTCGTCGCGTCGAGGCCGAACTGCCCGAGCGGCACAGGGGAGGCTGGGCGCGGCGCAATCTGCGCGCTGGCGTGCGAGGTCAGAAGCGAACCTGTCCCGAAAACGGCCGTCGCCAGCAAGGCGCGCCTCGATAGTGGCATAGTGATTTCCTCCGGCCCGCCGGGCTTCAAACCGCATGCCAGCGCTTCTGTGCCGTTCTGGAGCAAGGCCGCTGTGGCTGGGGCGAGGCTGCGATGCTAGTCTTGGAGAGAACCTTCCAGCGAAGAGGCAGGACATGGGTCACGTCGCCAAGCACAACGTCACATTGTCGGCCGAGCTTTCGACGGCGGTCGAGGAGGCTGTCGCCTCTGGCGAGTATCCCTCGATCGATGCCGTCGTCGGCGAGGCGCTCGCCCGCTGGAAGGACGAGCGCGAGCTGTTCGGTTACACGATCGAGGAGTTGCGGGCGCTGGCGCAGGCGGGGATTGATAGCGGGCCGGCTGTCGATGGCGAGGCGGCGCTTGACAGGATCAAGGCAAAATTTCGTGCTGACGCAGGCAGTCTCGCCAAGTGAAATGGAGGCTTGCGCCTCAGGCCGAGCGCGATCTCGGCGCGATTGGCGATTACATCGCGCTCGACAGTCCGCGAGCCGCCGATGAACTGGTCGAACGTTTCCGGCGGCGTTGGCGTCTCCTGACGACCCAGCCCTATTCCGGCCCCGCACGGCCGGATATCGGGCCCGCCATCCGGCACCTCGTCATTGGCTCCTATCTGACGCTCTACCGCGTCCACGCCGACCACATCGAAATCCTGCGCGTGCTGCATGGCCGACGCGATCTCGGTGAAACCGGTCAGTCGCGCAGCGATTGATCAGGCGCGCTGCCGGCCGATCCGGGCGAGATCGCGACCGATGGCGGCGAGAGCGCTGCCCAGACTGGCCGGGCCCGGCCGAAACGGGCGGGTCCGCATAAGCGGCCGCAAGCCCGGCGCGGGCCGCAACCACGGCACATGGATGAAGATCACAGGCACGCCGCTTCGCTCCGCATGGCGCAGCGCCGCGGCGTAGCAGGCGTCGCAGAGATAGCGGCCTGCCGACGCCGAGAGGCGGGCGCTGATGCCGACATGCCTGAGCGCCGCCAGCGCGCCGGCCGGGTTGCCGCTCGTGCGCAGGGGCAGGGCGCTGCGGCTGCCGGTCGGGTCCGTCGGCGTCGCGCCGGTCGCATCGGGATGAAGCCGGCTGGCGTTCCCACGCCCGAACAGCTCGACCCGGACAAAGCGGGCGCGCGCGGCGAGCCCGAGCATCAGGACTGCCCTGGGCCTGGTCTTCTCCAGATGGTTCTTCATTGCCGGCAGGCCGACGGCGTAGCTCGTCTCCATCACCAGCAGATCGGTTTCCAGCCCTGAGCGCTTCAGTCGATCGGCGACCATTCGTGCGAGTGCGGTCGTGGGATTGACCCTGACATGCGGAAAGGGGCCGAACCCGGTGATCAGGATGTCAGGCCGGTCGTCCATCATTACCTCACAACCCCAAGGCCTTCGCGATCTCGTCGGCGGCGACCGTTGCGGCCAGTTCGCCCTTCGCCACCGCCGCTTCCAGCGCCGGCATGCGCGCTCTCAGCACCGGGTCGTGGCGCAGCTTCGTCTGCAGCCTGTCCTCGACCATCGCCCACATCCATTTCACATCCTGCCTGCGGCGCTTCTCCACGATCAGGCCCTTGACTTCGTGGCGCGCGCGGTGGTCCTCGATCATGGCCCAAAGCGCGTCGAGCCCATCGCCGGTCAAGCCCGAGATCGTTATGGCCGGCGTCGTCCAGAGGGGCGAGGCGGGGCTCAGGATATGGAGCGCCGCCTGATACTGCGTGGCCGCCGCGCGTGCAGCCGTCGCGCCTGCGCCATCGGCCTTGTTGACCGCGATCATGTCGGCGAGTTCGATGATGCCCTTCTTGATGCCCTGCAACTCGTCGCCGGCATTGGGCAGCATCAGCACGAGGAAAAAGTCGGTCAGATCGGCCACGGCCGTCTCGGACTGGCCGACGCCGACCGTCTCGACGAGGATGACGTCGAAGCCCGCCGCCTCGCAGAGCAGCATGGTCTCGCGCGTCCGGGCCGCGACGCCGCCGAGCGTGCCCGATGACGGGGAGGGCCGGATATAGGCGTTTGGATCGACCGCGAGCCGCGCCATCCGCGTCTTGTCGCCGAGGATCGAGCCTCCGGTGCGGGTCGAGGACGGATCGACGGCGAGCACCGCGACCTTGTGTCCTTGTGCCGTGAGATGGCTGCCGAGCGCGTCGATCGTGGTCGATTTGCCGACGCCGGGCACGCCGGTGATGCCGACGCGGACCGCGCCGCCGGTGTGCGGGAGCAGCGTCTGGATCAGCGCACGCGCCTGCTCGCGATGGTCGCCGCGACGCGATTCCGAAAGCGTTATGGCGCGCGCCAGCGCCGCCCGCTCGCCGGCGAGGACGGCGTCGGCAAGGCTTGCGGGCGAGGCGGCTGGCGCTGACATCACTGGCCAGTAGCAAGCCGTCAGCCGCTCCGACAAGCGCAACCTGCCGTCGTCACTGTGTCATGCTTGCATCTTGATGATCGGCGGGTTTGGTGAGACCAGTTTCGGCATGATGCGCAAGTCCTGCATGGGCAAATCCGTCCGGTTTCGTTTTGTCGTGTTGGCGTTGTTGGCCCCGCTTCTGCTGGCAGCCTGCGGCGGACCGCCGCGAACGCTCGTCCTGTCCGCCGCCAAGCCCGACGAGATCGCCGGAACCGTCAGGGTTTTCGTGGCCACGACACGCGAGGCGGCCGACCAGCCGCAATACTTCACCGGCGAGCGCGGGCCGAGGCTCGCCTTCGCCAAGCTCGACATCACCGTTCCTCGCGCCCACAAGCCGGGCGAGCTCGAATTGCCGGGCAGCGGCGGACAGGCCGTTCCGGCGCAGCATTTCGCCGTCGCCTCGGTTCAGCCTCTCGCGCTGCCCGAGACGCTGGTCGCGGTCCGCCGCGAAATCCAGAGCCGCCCGGCCGCCGAGCGGGACGTGCTCGTCTTCGTCCATGGCTACAATACGAGCTTCGCGGATGCGGCCTATCGCTTCGCGCAGATCGTCCATGACGCCGGCTTCAAGGGTGTGGCGGTGCTGTTCACCTGGCCCTCGCGCGGCCAGCTCCTGCAGTATCCCTATGACCGCGAGAGCGCGATGTATTCGCGCGATTTCCTCGAGCTCAACCTGCGCGCCATCGCCCGCGATCTCGGCACGACCCGCATCGACATCCTGGCCCATTCGATGGGGACCCTGCTGACGCTGGAGACGCTGCGGCAGGCCTCGATCCGGGGCGACGGCAATTTCGGCGGCAAGCTGCGCGACGTCATGCTGGCCGCGCCCGATGTCGATCTCGACGTGTTCAGGACGCAACTGCGCCAGATCAGGCGGCCGGTTACGGTCTTCGTCTCGGCCGACGACCGCGCGCTCGCCTTTTCCCGCCGCTTCGCCGGCGACAAGACGCGGCTCGGCGCGATCTCGGCAAAGGACACGCAGATCGTCGCCGACCTCGAGAAGGGCGGGGCGCGGATCATCGACCTGTCCGAGACGACCAGCAGCGACAGCCTCAACCACGCCAAATTCGCGGCCTCGCCGAAGGTGGTGCAACTGATCGGCCGCAGGCTGCAGGCGGATGGCGGCATCGCCACCGCCGGCCCCGGCGTCGGCGACAAGCTCGGCGACATCGCCAGCGGACTGGTCGGAACCGTCGGCTCGACGGTCGATCTCGTCGTCAGCGCGCCGGGCGCCGCCATCGGACGGTAGAACCGGCGCCGCAATCTGGCCGCGTTAGCCTGTCGTTAAGGCGGCGCTGGCCAATTCGGCCGTCCCCATAGCTCGCGACAGGTTTCGCCCATGCCAGATTCCCGGCACGCTTCTCTTTGCCGTCGCTCGGTTCTGCTCGCGCTGCTGTCGACCACGCTCGCTGCCTGCGCGCAGACGGAAGCTGCCGTCTCGCCCTTCTCAGAGCCGACGCGCGCCGACGCCTCGGCCCTCGGCAAGGAGCCGGCGCTGCTCGTCGCAACGACCCGCAAGCCCGCGGGCGACGGCAGGCCGCCCTTCTTCGGACGCGAGCGCGGCGAAGGCTTGAGCTTCGCGGAGGCGAGGCTGTCTCCGCCCGGGCGCGGTATTTCGGGGCGGGTGTCCTCGGCGGTCAGCGGCGACTGGGCCGTGCTGGGGCTGGAGAGACGCACGTCATCGGCCCCCGCGCTGCGCTTTGCCGAAGCGGCGACGGGCCGCGACGTGTTGCTCTACGTCCATGGCTATAACGAGACCTTTGAATCGGCGGCGCGTAGCGCCGGCCAGCTCTCGCACGCGTTGGAGTTTCAGGGCAGGACCGCGCTGTTCGCCTGGCCGTCGGGCGGCGGGCTGCTCGACTACGCCTATGACCGTGAAAGCGCGCTGTGGTCGCGCGACGGTTTCGTCCAGTCGCTGCGGGCGCTGGTCAACAACCCGACGGTCGGCCGCATTCACATTGTCGCGCATTCGATGGGCACCTTCCTGACGCTGGAGGCCTTGCGCGAACTGCGCCTCGAAAGCGATGTTTCGGCCCGGATCGGCTCGGTCGTCTTCGCCTCGCCCGATATCGACATCGACGCCTTCGAGCAGACCGTCTCGAAGCTCGGCCCGCTCGCCCGCCGGATGACGCTGATCATCGACCCCGGTGACCGGGCGCTGGCCGTCTCCGCCCGCATCGCCGGCGGAGTGGCGCGCGCCGGCGCGGCCGACCGCTCTCGTCTGGAGGCGCTGGGCGTGCGCGTGGCCGACACCTCGGGGCGCGGCTGGAGCATGCTGCGGCACGACCTCTTCCTCTCCGATGGCGAGGTGACGCAGGTGGTGCGCCGGGCGATGGACCGCGCCGGAGCCTGAGCAGGCTTGCAGGCAGCGGGCCGTCGCGTGCAGGGTTGCAGGCATCCTGAGTCAACCGGAGGCGCGATGCCCTTCTTTCGGCTGGTCCTGTCGCTGGCTGTCGTCCTCGCGGTGACGCCGTGCGTGCGCGCAGACGAGACGACGCCGTTCCAGACGCCCGGGCGCGGGCATGTGCTGCACGAGGACCATGCGCCGACCGGGAGCAGGTCGATCGCGATCGAAACCTATGTCCCTGCCGTCTGCGTCGCCAAACCCTGCCCGCTGGTCATTTCGATGCACGGGCTGACGCGCAACGCCGGGGCCGCCCGCGACAATTGGGTGAACGCCGCCGAGCGCCATGGCCTGCTGGTCGCAGCCCCGCACTTCGACAGGGAACGCTTTCCGACGCGGCTCTACCAGCAGGGCGGCGCGCGCGACGAGCCCGACCCGGCCAACTGGATTTATGCGGTGATCGAACGCATCTTCGACCGAGCCCTGAAAAGCGGGCGCGTCGAAGGACAGAGCTATGTGCTGTTCGGCCACTCCGCCGGCGCGCAGTTCGTCCACCGCATGGCGATCCTGATGCCGCAGGCGCGCTTCTCGACGGCGATCACGGCCAATGCCGGCTACTACACGCTGCCGGTCGGACGACAGGCGGCAGGCGGCTTCAGCTATCCCTTTTCGCTGGAAGAAACGCCTTCGACCGGGGCGACCCTGAAGGCGGCCTTCGCCAAGCCGCTGCTGATCATGCTGGGCGATCGGGACGACGACCCCGACCACCATCAGCTCAACAGATCCAGGGGCGCGCAGGCACAAGGGCCGAACCGTCTCGCGCGCGGCCGGAACTTCGTCGCCGTCGCGGCGGCCGAGGCGAAACGGCTCGGCGTCGAGAGCCGCTGGCGGGAGATCATCGTGCCGGGCGTCGGCCATGAGCAGACGAAAATGGCGGATGCGGCGGCGCAGGCGGTGTTCGGGTGTTAGATTCTGTCGCATCGGCGCGCAAATTCGCAACGCGGCCGGCCGGGTTTGCCGCTATGACTGTCGCGACGCCGTGATGCGACGAGGAGATGCGTGATGAGCCAGGACAATTACCACAAGGACCGCATCGCCAACCGCAAGCTCCATCCCGAGACGCTGATGATGGGCTTCGGCTATTCGCCGGCGATGTCGGAGGGCGCGTTGAAGCCGCCGGTCTTCCTGACCTCGACCTTCGTTTTCGAGAATGCGCAGCAGGGCAAGGATTTCTTCGACCTGACCTCGGGCAGGCGGTTGCCCAAGCCCGGCGAGAAATCGGGCCTCGTCTATTCGCGCTTCAACCACCCCAACATGGAAATCCTCGAGGATCGGCTTGCGATCTGGGACGAGGCGGAAAAGTGCGCCGTCTTCGCCAGCGGCATGGCCGCGATCGCGACGACCTGCTTCGCCTTCCTGCGTCCCGGCGACACCATCATCCATTCGCGCCCGCTCTATGGCGGCACCGAGACCCTGCTGAAGAACCAGATGGGTGCCTTCGGCGTCACGCCCTTCGGCTTCACCGACGGGCTCGACATCGCGCAGATGCGCGAGACCGCGAAGGCCGCCGCCGCCAAGGGCCGCGTTGGCATGATCCTGGTCGAGACGCCGGCGAACCCGACCAACGGGCTGGTCGACCTCGAAGCCTGCGCGACTATCGCCGCCGAGCTGGAGAAAACCCAAGGCCATCGCCCGCCCGTCGTGGTCGACAACACAATGCTAGGCCCGAAGTACCAGAAGCCGCTGAAGCACGGCGCGGATCTGACCCTGCTCTCGCTGACAAAATATGTCGGCGGCCATTCCGATCTCGTCGGCGGCTCGATCTCTGGTTCCGAGGCGCTGGTCCGGCAGGTCAAGGGCTGGCGCGGCTCGCTCGGCACCCAGGCGGACCCAAACTCCTGCTGGATGCTGATGCGCTCGCTGGAGACGCTCGACATCCGCATGAGCCGCGCCAACGAGAACGCCAAGCTGGTGGCGGAGTATCTCGCCAGCCACCCCAGGATCGCAAAGGTGCACTATCTCGGCGACCTGAAGGACGGCGACCCGCGCAAGGCGGTGTTCGACCGGCAGTGCAGCGCGCCGGGCTCGACCTTCGCCTTCGATGTCAAGGGAGGCGAGAAGGAGGCCTTCGCGGTGCTCGACAATCTCCAGATCATGAAGCTCGCGGTCTCGCTCGGCGGCACCGAGACGCTGGTCTCGCACCCCGCCGCGATGACGCATTCGGGCGTCGCGCGCGAGTTGCGCGAGGAGATCGGCCTGACCGACGCGCTGATCCGCATCTCGGTCGGCATCGAGAACATCGAGGATCTGATCTCGGATCTGGCGCAGGCGCTGGAGGCGGTGTGAGCCAACCCGTCTTTGCGAGCGCAGCGAAGCAATCCAGGGTCGCGCTCTACGGCTCTGGATTGCTTCGCTGCGCTCGCAAAGACGAACGAGGGCTCGCGGAAGAAAACCTAAACCCCGACCCGTCCCCAGCCCGGCAGCTTGATCGCCGGGCTGCGCAGATCGAAACCCGCCACCAGCCCGAGCAGGTTGATCTCGACGCCCTCGACCCAGCCCAGCGTGACGCCTGCAAGCCCGTAGAGCGAAGCCTGCACGCCGGTTCGGCTCGGTGTTAGCCCTGCGAAGAGGCCGTCATCGCGAAAATCCTTGCCGATCGCGGTCGGCGGCAGGGCCTGGCCGAGTTCGGGCACCTCGGCGAGAACATGCTGGACGAAGCTGTTCGAGTTCGGCCCCGGCCAGGCGAGGTAGCTGCCCGGCGCGTTGTAGGAATAGCTTGCGACGGCGGCGCGGATGCGCGGGATCAGGCGCTCGGCCGCCTCGCCGCGCACCTCGGTCACGAGTTCGGGCGTGTTGCCGTACCAGCGCCCATCGGCCTCGCGATGGTTGACGCGCACCGGCGTGCCCCAGCCGACGACGTCGAAGCGGGTATAGGCGCGCGCGCCCTTCTCCTTCACCACCACCCATGAATGATGCGCGAAGACGCCGCGCCAGCGCCCGACGCGGGCGGCGAAGACATGCACCGTCGCCTCGGGCTCGATCGCGGCGGCCGGCAGGAGCTTTGCGCTGGACCAGTCGGCGCGCCGCCAGTCGCCGGCGAGCGGTTGCCATGACCACCATGCGGCATGGGTGGCCACCGGGATCAGGAACAACACGGCGAAGACGAGCAGGAAGCGGCGGAAGAAGCGCATAGTTGACGATATGTGGCGGGCTTGTTGCATCGCAAGACGGCGCGCGCGGCGCCGTGGTCGCAGGCCGATCAAAACCCGTTGAGGCGCGCGGCCAAGCTGCTAGCTTTGGCGACCACTCGAGAGGGCGAGGCGACTCGCCGGGAGCGACACGACGATGGCAGGGCAGGGTTGGCTGAAGGGCTTTCTGGCAGGCGCGGCAATGGCGCTGACGGCCGCAGCGCCGGTCTTGGCGCAGAACAAGGAACTGCGCATCTACAACTGGTCCGACTATGTCGATCCCGAGGTGCTCGACGCCTTCAAGAAGGAGACCGGGATCACCGTCGTCTATGACACCTTCGACCAGATGGAGACGGTCGAGACCAAATTGCTTGCGGGCAAGACCGGCTACGACCTGATCGTGGTCACGGCCTCCTTCCTGCCGCGCCATATTCCGCTCGGGCTCTACGCGCCGATCGACGCGGCCAAAGTGCCGAACCTCAAGAACGCCTGGCCGGAGATTCAGGGCCGGCTGGCGAAATACGACCCCGGCAACAAGTTCGCCGTGAACTACATGTGGGGCACGACCGGGATCGGCTACAACACCGCCAAGATCAAGGAGCGGCTGGGCGCTGATGCGGTCATCGACAGTTGGAAGATCCTGTTCGATCCCGACCAGTTGAAGAAGCTCTCCAACTGCGGGGTTCATGTGCTCGATGCCGTCGAGGAGATGTTTCCGGCCGCCTTGCGCTATCTCGGGCTCAACCCCGATTCCAAGGTCGAGGCCGACCTGAACAAGGCGGGTGAATTGCTGCGCAAGATGCGCCCGCATATCCAGAAGTTCCATTCATCGGAATACATCAACGCGCTGGCGAACGGCGACATCTGCCTTGCGGTTGGTTACTCCGGCGACGTGCTGCAGGCCAAGAAGCGCGCGGAGGAAGCCAAGAACAACGTCCAGATTGCCTATTCCATCCCGAAGGAGGGGGCGCTGATGTGGTTCGACTCCTTCGTCATCCCGAAGGACGCCGCCAATGCGGACGCCGCGCTGACATTCATCGATTTCGTCAACCGCCCGGCGATGGCGGCGAAGAATTCCGACTTCATCCAGTACGCCAACGGCAACCTCGCCTCGAAGCCGCTGCTCTCGGCCGCCGTGCGCGACAATCCTGGCATTTATCCGCCAGACGCCGTGATGGGCCGGCTCTATACGATCACGCCCTATGACCAGAAGGCGCAGAGGACGGTCAACCGGCTGTGGACGCGCGTCAAGACCGGCAAGTGAGCACGAATTCTGTTTCGGCTGGAGGAGTGCGCAAGGCCTCGTTCGGTGGTCTGCGCCGGTCCTTCCAGCCCTGGAACGACCCTGCCGCTCAACCTCTGGTCGAGTTCAGGAGCGTGACCAAGCGGTTCGGCGCTGTCACGGCAGTCGATAACCTGTCGCTGAAACTCTATCCGCGCGAATTCTTCGCGCTGCTGGGCCCCTCCGGCTGCGGCAAGACTACGCTGATGCGGATGCTGGCGGGATTCGAACAGCCCGACAAAGGTGAAATCCTGCTCGACGGCGTCGAGATCACGCATGCTCCGCCTCATCTGCGGCCGGTCAACATGATGTTCCAGTCCTATGCGCTGTTTCCTCATCTCTGCGTCTCCGACAACATCGCCTTTGGCCTGAAGCGGCAGGGGCTGCCGAAACCCGAGATCGCCCGGCGCGTCGCGCAGATGCTGACGCTGGTGAAGCTCGATGGGCTCGGCGCGCGCCGGCCGGACCAGTTGTCCGGCGGCCAGCGCCAGCGCGTCGCGCTCGCGAGGGCGCTGGCGCGGCGGCCGCGCCTGCTGCTGCTCGACGAGCCGCTGGCGGCGCTCGACCGCAAGCTGCGCGAGGAGACGCAGTTCGAGTTGGTCAACATCCAGCACGAACTCGGCACCACCTTCATGGTCGTGACGCACGACCAGGATGAGGCCATGACCATGGCCGACCGGATGGCGGTGATGGATCGCGGCCGGCTCGTCCAGATCGGCCCGCCGGACGTGATCTACGAGGCCCCGGTCAACCGGCAGGTCGCAGAGTTCGTCGGCGACATCAATCTGCTGGAGGGCCGCGTCACGGCCGTCGAGGGTGATCTCGTCAGCATCGAGACGACACTGGCCGGCATGGTGGAACTGGACGAGGACGCGCCCGCTCTGGCTGCCGGCGATGCGGTCACGGTCGGGCTGAGGCCGGAGAAGATCGCGCTTTCGCATGACGAACCGGAGCAAGCCGCCAACAAGGCTCGTGGCGTCATCTGGGACATCGGCTATCTCGGCGACATCACCATGGTGCAGGTCAAGGTCGGAGAGGCGTTGCTCAAGGTCTCGCTGGCCAACCGCACGCGCCAGATTGCGCGCCCTTTCGCCTGGGAGGACGAGGTCTGGCTGTCATGGGACGTAGAGGCTGGCATGGTGTTGGCGCCGTGACAGTCGCCCATCCTAACACCCCTCACCCTGAGGAGGCCCAAAGGGCCGTCTCGAAGGATGCTCCAGCAAGCGTCTCCCGTGCGAACTGGAGCATCCTTCGAGACACCGCATGCGCGGCTCCTCAGGATGAGGAAATTGGAATTTTCGAACCCGTTTCAGAGGTTCGACCATGAAACCGGGTTCGCGTTTCGCCCGCCTTTTCCCGGCAATCCCCTATCTTTGGCTCATCCTGTTCTTCCTGATCCCCTTCGCCATCGTGCTGCGCATGGCGCTCTCCGACGCGGACACGGCGATCCCGCCTTATTCACCGCATTTTCAGGGCGTCTCGGAACTCGGCGCTTTCCTCTCGGCGCTCGATCTCGAGAATTTCCGGCTGATCGCCAGCGACGATCTCTACTGGCGAAGCTACCTGACCTCGCTGCGCATCGCGGCCCTGACCACGCTGGCGGCGCTCGCGATCGGTTACCCGCTTGCCTATGCGATGGCCGCCGCTCCGCGCCGCTGGCAGGGCGTGCTGATCGTGCTCGTCATCCTGCCGTTCTGGACGTCCTTTCTGATCCGCGTCTACGCCTGGATCGGCATATTGCGGCCCGACGGGCTGCTCGATTCAGCGCTGCTCTGGCTTGGCCTGACGGCTGAGCCTCTGCGCCTGCTCAACACCGAGGCCGCCGTGCTGATCGGCATGGTCTATTCGTATCTGCCCTTCATGGTGCTGCCGCTTTTCGCGAGCCTGCAAAAACTCGATCGCACGCTGCTGGAGGCCGCCGCCGATCTCGGCGCCACGCCGTCGCGGGCCTTCCTTTCGGTGACGCTGCCCCTGTCGCTGCCCGGCATCCTCGCGGGCTCGGCGCTCGTCTTCATCCCGGCGATCGGCGAGTTCGTCATTCCAGACCTGCTCGGCGGCCCCGACACCACCATGATCGGCAAGGCGCTCTGGACCGAGTTCTTCTCCAACCGCGACTGGCCGCTGGCTTCTGCCGTGGCGGTCGTGCTGCTCGTCGTGCTGGTTCTCCCGCTGATGCTGCTCCAGCGCGCGCGGGGAGCCGCAGCATGAAGCGGCTCGGCCCCGGTCTCGTGCTGGCGCTCGTCGCCGGCTTCGCCTTCCTCTATTTGCCGATCGTGGCGCTGGTCGCCTATTCCTTCAATGGGTCACGGCTCGTCACGGTCTGGGGCGGGTTCTCGACGCGCTGGTATGGCGCGCTTTTGTCGAACCAGCCGCTGCTCGACGCCGCCTGGCTGAGCCTCCGGCTGGCCTTCGTCTCGGCGACGCTGGCGTCGGTGTTGGGTACGCTGGCGGCGCTGGCGCTCGCGCGCCATGGCCGCTTTGCCGGGCGCACGCTGTTTTCCGGCATGGTGCTGGCGCCGCTGGTGATGCCGGAGGTGATCACCGGGCTGTCGCTGCTGCTGCTTTTCGTCTCGCTCGATATCGGGCGCGGCTTCTGGACCGTGACGATCGCGCACGCGACGCTGGGTCTCGGTTTCGCGGCCATCGTCGTGCAGGCGCGGCTGGCACGTTTCGACACATCACTGGAGGAGGCCGCGCGCGATCTCGGCGCGACGCCGCTCGTGACCTTCTTCACCGTCACGCTGCCGTTGATCGCGCCCGGCGTCGCGGCGGCCTGGATGCTCGCCTTCACGCTCTCGCTCGACGACCTCGTGATCGCGAGCTTCACCACGGGGCCAGGCGCGACGACGCTGCCGATGCGGCTCTATTCGGCGGTCAGGCTTGGTGTCTCGCCCGAGATCAACGCCGCCTGCACGCTGCTGATCGGAGCCGTCGCGCTCGTCGTGATCTGTGCCTCGCTGCTGCTGAAGCGGGAACGCTTCGCGCGCGGATAAATGGCGGGTGAACGCCGGCCTCAACCCCCGTTCAGACGGGTTTTGCGATTGTGCGCATCAGGCGAGGGGCTTCTCCCGCGCCGTCGCACAGGATCAGGAACCATGTTCCGCACACTCGCCTCGACCAGCCTCGCCACTCTCGCCATCGGCGCAGCCGCGCTGGCGGGGGCGAGCCTCGCCGCCCCCTCCGACGCGCAGGCCTGGGATGGCCGCTACGGGCGCGGCGGCTATGACCGCCCCCATGGCTGGCGCGCACCGCCCCCTGTCGTCCATGGCTACTGGGGCCATCGCCGCTGGCAGCGCTGGCATGAGGGCCGCGACTTCCGCGGCCCGCCACGGCCCTATGGCTACGGCTGGAGGTAATCGGGCGTAAAGAACAGCGCGGCCCGGAAGGGCCGCGCCTGTCTGCCTAGCTATTCCGCCGCGTCGCGCTGCGCATAGCCCAGCCGCCCGTTCAGCTCCTCCAGCAGCTTCTCTGCGGCATCGGCGATCACGGTGCCCGGCGGGAAGATCGCACTTGCGCCTGCTTGCATCAACGCCTCGAAATCCTGCGGAGGGATGACGCCGCCGACCACGATCATGATGTCGGGCCGTCCGGCCTGAGCGAGAGCGGTCTTCAGTTCCGGCACCAATGTGAGATGCCCTGCCGCCAGCGAGGATACGCCGATGATATGGACGTCGTTCTCGACGCCCTGCCGCGCCGCCTCGTCGGGCGTGGCGAAGAGCGGCCCGATATCGACATCGAAGCCGAGATCGGCGAAGGCCGAGGCGATGACCTTCTGGCCCCTGTCGTGCCCGTCCTGGCCCATCTTGGCGACGAGGATGCGCGGGCGGCGGCCATCCGCTTCGGCAAAGGCTTCCGTCATCATCTGCACGCGCGCAACCGCAGGGTTCATGTCGCCGACCTCCCGCTTGTAGACGCCCGCGATCGACTTGATCTCGGCCCTGTGACGCCCGAACGCCTGTTCCATCGCCATCGAGATTTCGCCGACCGTCGCCTTGGCGCGCGCGGCCTTGACGGCGAGGTCAAGCAGGTTGGCGTCGCTTGCCGCGCCGTTGGTCAGCGCGCTCAGGGCGGACTGAACATCGGCCTCGACGCGTTCCGCCTTGAGTCTGCGCAGCTTCTCGAGTTGTTGCGCCCGCACCGAGGCATTGTTGACGACGAGCACATCGATTTTCGCCTCGTTCTCGGGCTTGAACATGTTGACGCCGATGATGCCCTGCTGCTTCCCGTCGATGCGCGCCTGCGTCTTGGCGGCGGCCTCCTCGATGCGCAGCTTGGGGATGCCGGCCTCGATCGCCTTGGCCATGCCGCCGAGCGCCTCGACCTCGGTGATGTGCGACCAGGCCTTGGCGGCGAGATCGGCGGTCAGGCGCTCGACATAATAGGAGCCGCCCCAGGGATCGATGATCCGGCTGGTGCCGCTCTCCTGCTGCAGCAGGATCTGGGTGTTGCGGGCGATGCGGGCGGAAAAATCGGTCGGAAGGGCCAAAGCCTCGTCGAGCGCGTTGGTGTGAAGCGACTGGGTATGCCCCTGCGTCGCCGCCATCGCCTCGATCATCGTGCGCGGCACGTTGTTGAACACGTCCTGCGCCGTGAGCGACCAACCCGAGGTCTGGCAATGCGTCCGCAGCGGCAGCGACTTCTCGTTCGTCGCGCCGAAATCCTTGACGAGCTTGGCCCAGATCAGCCGCGCTGCCCGCAGCTTGGCGACCTCCATGAAGAAGTTCATGCCAATCGCCCAGAAGAACGACAGGCGCGGCGCGAAGGCATCCACCGAGAGGCCCGCGCGCTGGCCGGCGCGGATGTATTCGACGCCGTCGGCGAGCGTGTAGCCGAGCTCGAGGTCCTGCGTCGCACCGGCCTCCTGCATGTGATAGCCGGAGATCGAAATGGAGTTGAACTTCGGCATGTTGGCCGAGGTGTAGGAGAAAATGTCGCCGATGATCCGCATCGAGGGCGAGGGCGGGTAGATATAGGTGTTGCGGACCATGAACTCCTTGAGGATGTCGTTCTGGATCGTGCCTGAGAGCTTCGCCGCCGGCACGCCCTGTTCTTCCGCCGCGACGATGAACAGCGCCAGCACCGGCAGGACCGCACCGTTCATCGTCATCGACACGCTCATCTGGTCGAGCGGGATGCCGGAGAACAGCGTGCGCATGTCGTAGATCGAATCGATCGCGACGCCGGCCATGCCGACATCGCCGCCGACGCGGGGATGATCGCTGTCATAGCCGCGATGGGTAGCGAGATCGAAAGCGACCGACAGGCCCTTCTGTCCCGCCGCGAGATTGCGCCGATAGAAGGCGTTGGAATCCTCGGCCGTGGAGAAGCCGGCATATTGCCGGATCGTCCAGGGCTGGTTGACGTACATGGTCGGGTAGGGGCCGCGCAGATAGGGCGGCAGGCCGGGCAGCGTGTCGACGAAGGAAAGCCCTGCGCGGTCTTCGGACGTATAGATCGGCTTGACCGGGATACCCTCGGGCGTGAACCACGGCTCGCCCGAAGCCGGCGCGGTCGGAGGCGTCGCCTCGTTGCCGCCGAAGGCCAGCGTTGTGAAATCGGGGATCGCGCTCATGCCCGCCTCTCCAGTTTGGCCAACGCCGTTCGGCGTCTCGACAGGGCAGCATTGAGCTTGCCTTGCCGGTCCGGCTTGACCTTGGCTTTGCCGCCGTCGCCGCCGAAATCCCAACCGCCGACATCGCCCTCGAACAGGATGGCGAGCAGCAGGACGACAAGGATCACCGGGACCCATAGCGTATAGCGACCAAGCCACCAGACAAGCGCCGCGACAGCGAGCGCGACCATCGCCACGGCAAGCGGATGATACATGAAGTACTGCAGCTTGGCTGCCACGGCCATCAGCAGAAGGGCGATGAAGACGACGCCGATGACCGAGGCGAGCGCGGCCTTGCGCCAGAGCCGTCCGTCCATCCGTTCCAGCAACGCGATCTCGCGGCGCAGGCGCTCGACGCGCCGCATCCGAAGCCGGGAGGGCGCTTCAGGCTCGGTCGTCATGCCACCGATGCCTTGTCCCACCAGTGATGGAAGTGATGCACCGGGCCATGGCCGCGGCCCACAGGTACGGTATCGGAGGCTGCAATCGCGGCGGAGATGTAGGTCTTGGCATGGCCGATCGCCTCGGGCAGGGCGAGCCCCTTGGCGAGATTGGCCGTGATCGCCGAAGAGAGCGTGCAGCCGGTGCCATGCGTGTTTCGCGTCGGGTGGCGCGGCGCGGTGAAGCGCTGGCGGACTCCGCCCGCGAGCAACAGAAGATCGGTGCTGGTCTCGCCTGCGCCATGGCCGCCCTTGATCAGGGCGTTGGACGCGCCAAGCGCCAAGAGACTGTCGGCCTGCTCGTCGATTTCGGCTTCGGTCATGGCCGGCGCCGAGCCGAGCAAGGCGGCCGCCTCGGGCAGGTTCGGCGTGATCAGCGTCGCCAATGGGAAGAGGTGACGGCGGATCGCGTCGATAGCATCGTCGCGGAGCAGTTTCGCCCCCGAGGCCGCGACCATGACCGGATCGAGCACAATGTTGCGGGCTTTGTGGCGGACGAGCCCGGCGGCGACCGTCTCGATCAGCTCAGTGGTGGCAAGCATACCGATCTTCACAGCGGCGACGTCGAGGTCGGAGAAGACGGCGTCGATCTGCGCCGTGACGAACTCTGCCGGAACGGCATGGATCGCAGTCACGCCCGTCGTGTTCTGCGCCGTCAGCGCCACGATGACGCTCGCGCCATAGACCTGATGGGCCGCGAAGGTCTTCAGATCTGCCTGGATGCCTGCGCCGCCGCTCGAATCCGAGCCGGCGATGGTCAGCGCGATGGGGAAGCTCATGTGATTTCCAACATCTCAGCATCAGGCGGCATGCGCACTCTCCAGCATGGCGAGAACGTCGCAGCCCGCGAAGATGAACGCCTCGACGCCGGCCTGGTTCAGCGCGTTTTCCGCTGGACCGGGTCTGCCTGCGAGCCAGACGATCGCCCCTTCAGCCTTCAAGGCATGGGCGGCCGCCCGACCTTCAGCCTCATAGGCCGCATCCGAGCCGCAAAGGCAGGCGAGCCGTGCGCCTGAGTTGCGGTAGCCGGCGACCAGCGCCGCGATGTCCGTGCCCGTGTCGCTCGCGAAGCCGTCATGGCCGGGCGCGTCGATACCGCCCGCCTCAAAGAGGTTGCGGGCGAAGCCTGCGCGGGCAGTGAAGTCGGCGACGCTGCCCAATGTCGCGAGGAAGATGCGGGGGCGGGCCGGCGCAGCGTCGGCGCGATCGCGCAGCGCCTCAAAAGGCTCGGCCAGGCGGGGCGAGGGCAGGGGCTCTACCTCTAGGCCGGCTTCCGGAGCGGCGAGAACCTGCGAGCGCGCAGCGCCTTTGGCGAGTTGCGCGATCAGGTTCTCCGCTTTCTGCACCGACGCCTTGGCCGGAGGCAATTTCGGTTTCGCCTGTTTGACGGGCTCCACGGCCAGCACCGTGACGGCCGCCTCGGCCAGGTTGGGATACTCGCTCGTGCCGGTGATCGGCTCGCGCCGCGTCGCGATCGCTTGTCTGCGGGTTTCGCGCTCTCGGGCGAGGCCCTTTTGGATATGGCCGTTCGCCAGCGCCGCGACGATGCCGGGCATGCCCCCGCTGCTTTCGCGCTCCAGATCCTGCAGCTTGCCCCAGGCCTGTTCGCAAAGCGCCTTCGTCAGCGCCTCGAAACCGCCTGCGCCGGCGGCCGGATCGGCAACGCGCCAGAGATTGGCCTCCTCCAGCAGCACGAGTTGGGTGTTGCGGGCGATACGACGCGCGAAGCCGTCGGGCAGGCCGAGCGCGGCAGTGAAGGGTAGCACGGTCAGGGTGTCCGCACCGCCGACGCCGGCCGAGAAGGTCGCAACCGTGGCGCGCAGCAGATTGACCCAGGGGTCGCGCCTCGTCAGCGAGCGCCACGCGGTTTCGGCATGCAGAACCATCGGCTTCGGCGTCAGGCCGCAGGCGCTCTGGACACGGTCCCAGAGCAGCCGCGCCGCCCGGAACTTGGCGATGGTCAGGAACTCGTCGGTGTCCGCGACCAGCACGAAGGAGATGGCGTCGCGCGCTTCGTTAAGCGGCAGCCCTTCCGCGTCGAGCGCGCGCAGATACGCGATGGCGGTGGCCAGCGCGCCGCCGAGCTCCTGCGCCTCGGTCGCGCCGGCCTCGTGATAGGGCCGGGAGTCGGCGGTGACGAAGGGGCCGGCAAAGCCGCGCGTCTTGAGCGCCCCGATGGTCTCGGCAAGTCGGCGGCCGATCTCGGGCCAGGACGCGGCGAAGCGGCCCTGCGTCGCCAGAACGCCAATCGGATCGAGCCCGAAATCGATCGCCGCGGCGCTCGGCGCGAGTCCACGGGTCTCGACCAGCGCCGCCAGCATCAGTGCATTGACGCGGCCCTGCGGCGCGGGGTCGAGGCGCAGGCGGATCAGGTCGAGCATGACGCCGTCCAGCGCATCATCGAGCGTCGCGACATCATCCGCGACAAGCCCGTAGTTCCGTGCGGCTCGGGCTCCGGCGAAGCTCAGGACGAGGGAGTCGGCCCCGCCCTCCAGATCGGCGAGCGCCAGCGTTCGGGCCTGTTCCGGCTCAGGATGATCGACGCGCGCGACGACCTGCCAGCGGCCGGCCTCGGCGCGCATCGGTCTGAGCGCGGGCGTGGCGGCGGGGTAGAGCGGCTCGATGCGGATGCCGTCGGCCGTGCGGCCGACAAGACGCTTCTCGAAATCGGACCCTTTCAGCACCTTGTCGACGGCGGCGCGCCATTGCTCGATCGCCGGTGTCGGAAAGGCGTCCATGAAGGCGAGATCGGATGCTGGGGCCGAGTTCATCTGCGCCGTGCTCCTTGTTCGCCGCCATTGTGCAACCGCGAAGCCGTGATTGCCATGGGGGTCGTCGCGCCGCCATGCCTACTTCGTCGCAAGCCGAATGCGCAAAGGGCCGTCGCAAACGACAACGCCGCCCGGAGAGGGCGGCGCTGCAAAACCTGTCGGGGCTAGGGGGGAGTTCAGACGAACTGGCCGAGCCCCGGGATCGCGCCGACGATCGCGCCCATCGTATCCTCGCCCGCCTTCTCGCGGCCGACCGCGAACATCTCCTTGGAGACCGACTGGATCTGGCCCATCGAGAGCCCCGCGCCCATCAACTGGCCGCCGAGCGCCATGACGCCGCCGCCGCCGCCCATCAGGCCGCCGACCATGCCCATCAGGCCGCCCTTGGCGCCGCCCTCGGCGTCCGCCAGTTCCTGCGCGCCCGGCAGCGAGGTCATGAGCTGGCCGATCTCGGCCGGGGGGCCTTCCTTCTGCAGGAAGGCGAGGATGATGCCGATCGCCTTGCGCGCGAGCTCCTCGTTGAGGCCGGAGACCGCAATGATGCGGGAGATCAGTTCATCCATGGTGTTCTTCCTTCTTCGTGAGATGTCGCGCGATAGTTCACATATTAACGATCTAATCAACCCCGCCATGGCTTTCTGTGCGGGCTTCCGCCCTCGCCTGCGTTTCGCTACACCCTGCTGACGTTTCGATAACATGACAGGGCGACATCATGGCGCAAGCGGATACCGGCAACGGAGCCATCCTGATCGGCAAGAGCTGGAAGGAGGAAAACCTCCTGCTCAAGCTCGCCAACCGCCATGGCCTCGTCACGGGCGCGACCGGCACCGGCAAGACCGTGACGCTGCAGGTGATGGCCGAGGGCTTCGCGCGCAACGGCGTGCCTGTCTTCGCTGCCGACATCAAGGGCGACCTGTCCGGCATCGCCGCTCCGGGCGATTCCAAGCCGCCTTTCGTCAAGCGCGCCGAGGAGATCGGCGTCAAATATGAGCCCGACCAGTTCACCACCGTATTCTGGGACGTGTTCGGCGAGCAGGGGCACCCGGTCCGCGCCACCATCTCGGAGATGGGCCCGCTACTGCTGGCGCGGCTGCTCGATCTCAACGACACGCAGGAGGGCGTGCTCAACATCGCCTTCCGTATCGCCGACGAGCAGAAGCTGCTGCTGCTGGACCTGAAGGATCTGCGCGCGATCCTCTCCTTCATCGCCGACAACGCCAAGGAGCTGACGACGAAATACGGCAATGTCAGCGCCCAGACCGTCGGCACGATCCAGCGCGCGCTGCTGGTGCTGGAAAACCAGAAGGGCGAAAAGTTCTTCGGCGAGCCGGCGCTCGACATCAACGACCTGATGAAGACCGATCGCTATGGCCGCGGCATCGTCAACATTCTGTCGGCCGACAAGCTGATGGCCAATCCGCGGCTCTACGCGACGTTCCTGCTCTGGCTGCTCTCGGAGCTGTTCGAGCAGTTGCCCGAGGTCGGCGATCTGGAGAAGCCCAAGCTCGTCTTCTTCTTCGACGAGGCGCATCTGCTGTTCAACGGCGCGCCAAAGGTGCTGCTGACGGCGGTGGAGCAGGTGGTGCGGCTGATCCGCTCCAAGGGCGTCGGCGTCTATTTCGTGACGCAGAACCCGCTCGATATTCCCGATACCGTGCTGGCGCAGCTCGGCAACCGTGTCCAGCATGCGTTGCGGGCCTTTACCCCGCGCGACCAGAAGGCGGTGCGCGCGGCGGCCGAAACCTTCCGCCAGAACCCCAAGTTCAAGACGGAGGAGGCGATCACCCAGCTTGCGGTCGGCGAGGCGCTGACCTCGACGCTGGAGGGCAAGGGTACGCCGACCATGGTCGAGCGCACGCTGATCGCGCCCGCCATGGCGCAGGTCGGCCCCTGCTCGCCGCAACTGCGCCAGCAGGCGCTGAACGAGTCCGGCTACAAGGGCAAATACGACACGATGGTTGATCGTGAATCGGCCTATGAGGAACTGGCGAAACGCAAGAACCTGGCTGCTGCCGAAGACGAGTCGGTCGAGGCCGGGACGGCTGGCGGCGGCGGCATCATGGACACGATCGGCGGCTGGCTCGGCGGCAATTCCAACGCCCCGCGTCCCAAGACCGGGCCGGGCAGCCGCGGCGGCGCGATGCCACAGAGCATGACCGAGAAGATCATCACCTCGGCGGCGCGCTCGGCGGCGACCTCGATCGGCCGGCAGGTCGGCACCGCGATCCTGCGCGGCGTGCTGGGGAGCATGATGGGCGGGCGGCGCTGAGCAGGGTCGCCATGCTTGGCGGGCGGCTGACGGCAGGCAGAAGCCTTGTCATGATGGCGCATCAGAATCGGCTTTCCATTGCGAAGGCCTGAAAGACGAGCGCCATGTCACAGCTTCCCGCCATCCTCTCCCGCCTCGACGCCGACCTTGAAACCGCGCTGACGCGGCTTTCGACCTGGCTCGAAATCCCCTCGATCGGCACCGATCCGGCTTTCGACGCCGACACCCGCCGGGCGGCGCAATGGTTGAGCGACGACCTCGCGACGCTCGGCTTCGCGGCCGAGGTCCGCGACACGCCGGGCCAGCCGGTCGTGCTGGCGCATCGGCCCAAGCCCGGCGCGCCGCATGTGCTGTTCTACGGGCATTACGACGTGCAGCCGGTCGATCCGCTGAACCTCTGGGAGAGCGACCCGTTCAAGCCGGTGGTGAGGGAGATCGAGCCCGGCCGCCGGGTGATCGTGGCGCGCGGGGCCTGCGACGACAAGGGCCAGGTGATGACCTTCGTCGAGGCGATGCGGGCCACGATCGCCGAAACCGGCGATTTGCCGGTCGGCGTGACGATCCTGGTCGAGGGCGAGGAGGAATCAGGCTCGGCCAATCTACCGCCCTTCATTCGCGAGAACGCCGGTGCGCTGAAGGCCGATTTCGCGCTGGTCTGCGACACCGGCATGTGGGACCGGGAGACGCCGGCGATCACATCCTCGCTGCGCGGCATGGTCTATCAGGAGGTGACGATCACCTGCGCCGACCGCGATCTGCATTCGGGCCTGTTCGGCGGCGCGGCCGCCAATCCGATCCATGTGCTGGCCAAGATCGTCGCCGCGCTCCACGACGAGACGGGGCGGATCACGCTGCCGGGCTTCTATGACGGCGTCGAAGAGCCGACCAACCAGCAGAAGGCCGACTGGGCCGATCTCGACCTGACCGAGGAGGAATTTCTCGGCGGTGTCGGCCTTAAGCACTCGATCGGCGAGCGGGGGCGCATGCTGATCGAGCAGATCCAGTCGCGCCCGACCTGCGACGTCAACGGCATCTGGGGCGGCTATACCGGCGAGGGCACCAAGACGGTGATCGCGGGCAAGGCCTCGGCCAAGATCTCGTTCCGGCTCGTCGGCAAGCAGGACCCGGTCAAGGTTGCCGCCGCCTTCCAGGCCTTTGTGCGCGAGCGGCTACCGGGCGACTGCACGGCGGAGTTCATCGCGCATGGCGCTTCGCCCGCGATCGCGGTGCCAGTCGATTCGCCCGCGCTGGTCAAGGCGCGGCAGGCGCTGGCCGACGAATGGGGCGGAAGGGTCGTCACCATCGGCACCGGCGGTTCGATTCCGGTCGGCGGCGATTTCAAGAAGACGCTCGGCCTCGACACGCTGTTCGTCGGCTTCGGGCTGGAGGACGACCGGGTGCATTCGCCCAACGAAAAATACGATCTCTCCTCCTTCCACAAAGGCCAGCGCTCCTGGGCGCGCATCTTGCAGGCGCTTGCGTCATGAAATCCGTCTGTGTCTTCTGCGGCTCCAATCCCGGCAACGACCCCGTCTATGCCGAGGGCGCGCGCGCCATGGGGCGGGAGATCGCCCGGCGCGGGCTGATCCTGGTCTATGGCGGCGGCGCTGTCGGGCTGATGGGCATCGTCGCCGATGCGGCGCTGGAAGCCGGCGGCGAGGTCCATGGCGTGATCCCCCGCGCGCTGCGCGAGAAGGAGGTCGGCCACCATCACCTGACCCGGCTCGAGATCGTCGACACCATGCATATCCGCAAGGCGCGCATGGCCGAGCTCTCGGACGGCTTCATCGCCATGCCGGGCGGTATCGGCACCTTCGAGGAGCTGTTCGAGATCTGGACCTGGGGCCAGCTCGGGATTCATTCCAAGCCGCTCGGATTGCTCAACGTGGCAGGGTTCTACGATCCGCTGGCGGTGTTTCTGGACCGGACAGTTGAGGCCGGCTTCCTGAAGCAGACCCACCGCGCCATGGCGATGACCGACACCCAGCCCGAGACGCTGCTCGACCGGATGGAGCAGTATGTGCCGGCGGCGACGATCAAATGGGTGGAGAAGGAGGAGGTTTGAGGTGTGCTTGCGCCTAGACCTGCCGAAACACAGATAATGGGACCGGCAACGCCGATATTTGCACTTGAGTATGAAGAAGCGCATTATTGCGGCGTCCAACGAGGTCAACGTCTATGACGGTCATGGGTCTCAAGATCGAGCATCGCGTCGTCGGGACGCAGCATGTCTTCACGTCGCCCGACCTGCCGGGTCTGTTCGTCGCTCACCGTGATCGCGATACGGCCGAAGCCGATGTGCCCGCCGCGATCGAGATGTTACGCGCCATGGAGCAACGGCTCGCAGAGAAGCGCCGTGTCAAAAAACGGATCGCTATAAGCGCCTGATGGCGTTCTATCGCGAGGCTGACGTTCTGCGGTTTCTCGAAGGAGTGGGCTGCCGCTTCGAGGGAGATCGTTACCCGCGTGGCATGGGTTGGATCACAGCCGACGAGATGCCGTTCACGCTGCCCGATGCAGAAGATGGCTGGCTGGATGCCGACGTTATAGATCTGATCCTTGCAGATCGATGGGTCTGGACAGGCCCTTCGCGAATTCGACGCTACATCGATCAGAGTAATTTATAGGAAAATATACGCGATATTATACTTTGCGTACCCACCGGGAGGACAGCTATGATGCAGGCTGACCGGGAGGACCGATTCGCGCCCGGCAAGCTCTGGAGCTTGTTGGACATGCTCAAATTTAACGCGACCCGTTATCTCAATTTAGGCGCGCTTATCGCTGACATGAGCGGTTATTTCGACCTCCATAAAAACAGCAAGACGGAAGAAGAAAAATCACGTCACGAACGCGAATTAAAAGCGGATTTGAGTAAGGTATTTCAGCTTGCGAAAGAGTTAGGCCTTTCTAATTCGGCTCAACTTATTGAGCCAAGGCTAGACAAATTACCTCAGACTGAAAGCGAATATGAACTTTTAATGGAATGCTTGTATAATGAACTTAACGGGCGTCTATTCCTGTATGTCCCCGCCCACCGCTCAGAATTTTATGAAAGCAACTTATTGCTTTCCGACGCGACAAAGGCCGCGTTTCCTATAGCTGCGGGCGAAATCCGCTTAGCAGGTAACTGCTACGCTACCGGGTCGCCTACGGCATGCGCTTACCATTGTATGGGTCGTGTCCCATAGCGTGGTGTAGCTGAGGGGTGGTCATCGGCGATTGCCGGTTAGGTTTGGGTTGCGAACGCAAA
>JAIETL010000081.1 GCA_019745195.1 Beijerinckiaceae bacterium | reverse complement strand
TTGGCGAGCCAGCCGAGCTGCTGGAGGATGGCGTTGTTGGGGATGGCGCGCAGTTCGCGCGGGTGGCGGATCGTGGTGGGCCCGCCGGCGTCGCTCTGGCGCGCGGCCGGGCGCGAGCCGGTCTTGTCGAGCAGCGAGGGGCCGAACGTGCCGATCAGCGCGGCATAGCCCGGATCATCGACCAGCGCCGTCATCTCCTCGCGCACCGTCTGGAAGAACTCCGAGGCGAAATCGGGCTCGTCGTAGATCGGGTCATAGGCCGGCCCATCGTCGGCGAAGACCGCTTCCGCGATGCGCCCGACGCTTCCGGCGGCCAAGGCGCCCGAGCCGAACAGGAGGTAGCCATCGCTGCCCTGAAACGAGGTTTCCCGCACCGTGGCGATGCCAGCCTGCTGGAAGGAGCGGCGCGGAAACGCCGGGTCGAGATAGGCGAGCCGGTCTTTCAGGCTCTCGGGATGCGCCCCGCGCCCGGCCGATTCGCCATGGGTGTCGAAGATCACGAGTTCGATGTCGGCGAGCCCGTAGCGCGCCAGCAGGTCGGCGATGCGTAGGCGCAGCCGCTCGACCCAGAAGGAGGCGGCGACCTGTCCGATATAGCGGCCGGAGTCGGAATAGCCGAACTGCACGCAAAAGCGCCCGATGCGACGCAGATAATCGCGGAAATGCGGGCTGCGCAGCGCCTCGTCGATGATGCGCGGTCCCTGCTCCAGCGCCTCGGCTGTCTCGAACAGCGGCGATATCTCGATCTTGTCGCCGATGCCGAAACGCTTCGCCAGCCAGAGCGCGCTGAGCAGCGTATATCCAGTCTCCGTTTCGGCGATCAGGAACCGCACCGGCCGCGAGCCATCGAGATGTTTCACGATCTGGGCGATCGTCATCATCATCCGCGTCGCCGAGGCGCGCTCGGCCGCCAGCGCGCCGAAATCGACCGGCGTCGCCTCGACCTTCGCGAGCTCGGCGTTGGCCGCGCTCAGGAACGCGCGCCTTTGCGCCGGCAGGCTCGGCTCCTCCTCCATCGGGATGACGCCGCGCATGGCGTTGTGGAGCTGCGACGCGTTGAGCCTGAAATGCGGCAGCGCGATCGAAACGCCATGCGCCACGCAGCCGGCCCGGATCAGGCACAGCGCCAAAGCGGCTTCATCGTCGGGCGCGGCGGCGATCGCCGCATCCAGCGCCGCCAGCAGCATGGTCGCGTCCGGCAGCGCCGCCTCGCGTTCGCCGATCAGCGCCAATGAAAACGCCTGCAGCGCGGCCAGCGTCGGCTGGCTCGAGATCGGCGGGGCGAGCGCGAGCTGGCGCTCGACGGCGCCAAGCGCCTCGGAAACCATGCCGCGCACGGCCTCGACCGCCGCGACCGCCGGCAGCTTCTCGAGGATGCGGGTGAACTGGCCGCGCTTCGATTCCAGCCGGTAGCGCAGCGTGTCCCACCAGCCGATATCGGTGCGCCCGTCGGTGTCGCAGCCGACCCAGGAGGCGAGGATCAGCGGGCGCGGCGACAATTCGCGCCAGCGGGCCGGCCAGTGCTCGCGCGCCTCGCTCAGCAGCGCGGCGTTGAGCCGGTCGAGCGCATCGCGGGCGTTGCGGACGGAATAGCGCGCCTGCTCGAACTCGTCCTGCAGCGTGATCGCGCCGTCGGGCCGGAACGACAGCCCCTCGTCATCGAGCGCAGCCGTCGCCCCCGCATCGCCCGAGGCCAGCGCCGCCAACGCGAGGCTCAAGCTTCGGCTCATGCCAAAGGTCGGATGGGCGGTGAAGACGGCCGCGAACCGCACGCGCTGAACCGAGGCGGCGAAATGCGCGAAGGATTTTTCGCGCGAGAAGGCGGCATTGGCGAGGCGATGGGCGATGGCGCCCAGCGCGGCGTCCGGGTCGGAGGTCAGCCCGACATAGGCTGCCGTGCGGCCGGCACGCGCGGCCAGAGCCTGCCGGCCGAGATGGCGCACCAGCCCGAGAGCGCTGTCGGTGGAGATCTCGGCCCGGTCCATCCGCCGCGTCAGCCAGAGCGCCACGCTCAGCACGGGGTTGCCGAACGGGTCCTCCTGCGCGTCCCGCCGCGCCTCGACGATCGCGGCCTGCAATTGAGCGGCGAGCGCCCCGGGCGCGATCGATCCTTCGGTGATGTCCATCGTCGCGTCGCCTCCATCTCGATCTGGAAGGCAAGTTTCGGACCTCCGGGCGTCCCGCCTCAGCCCTTGTGGTCTCGCGCGATCGGCTCGACATAGGACAGCCCCATGTCCCAGGGGAAGTAGATCCAGGTGTCCTGGCTGACCTCGGTGACGAAGGTGTCGACGGTCGGCACGCCGGCGGGTTTTGCGTAGACAGTGGCGAAATGCGCGTTGGGCAGCATCTCGCGCACCACGCGGGCGGTCTTGCCGGTGTCGGTCAGGTCGTCGACGACCAGCACGCCCTTGCCCTGACCGTCGCCGATCGCCTTGATCGAGGGCGCGACGTCCTTCAGCACCTTGAGTTCGGTCTGGTTCTTGTAGTCGTGATAGCTCGCGACGCAGACGGTCTCGATCAGGCGCAGCCCCAGCTCACGGCAGATGATCGCCGCCGGAACCAGCCCACCGCGCGTGATGCAGACGATCGCCTCGAAAGGCCCCTTGTCAGAGAGCCGCCAGGCGAGCGCGCGCGCATCGCGGTGGAACTGGTCCCAGGACACCGGGAAGGCCTTGTTGGATGAGGGTTCGGCCATGGCGGCGGCTCCGGGCTTGTGGCGGCGCGCAAGAGCGCCCGCATCACCGCAAAGCGTATCGGCTCCGACATGGCAAGAGCTCAGGCCCCGCCATCCCCAGAACTGGGACAACGAGGCCTCGCCGTCAGGCGGCGCGGGACGGAGCCTTCAGGCGACGCGCCGCACCCGCGCACCAGCGTCGCGCACCGGCGTCGCCGCGCGCGCCGGACGCTCGGTCCCTCCCGTGAGCGTGAAGGATGCCACCATCTCGCTGAGTTCGGCGGTATCGGCCCGCAACGCGTTGGCCACCTTGGCGCTCTGGTCGGCGAGCAGCGAGTTCTGCTGGGTCATCTCGTCCATATGGGCGACGGTGCGCGCCATCTCGTCGATGCCGTTGGCCTGCTCCGCCGTCGCCTGTGAAATCTCATCGACGGTCGACGCCACCCTGGAGGCGGCCGACACGATCTCCTGCAAGGTCGTTCCGGCCTGCTTGACCAGTTGCACGCCGGCCTGGATCTGCTGGGTCGAGTTGGCGATCAGCGCCTTGACGCCATTGGCGGATTCGCTGCAGCGCGCCGCCAGGGCCCGCACTTCGGAGGCGACCACGGCGAAGCCGCGTCCGGCGTCGCCGGCGCGGGCGGCCTCAACCGCCGCATTGAGCGCCAGCAAATTGGTCTGGAACGCGATCTCGTCGATCATCGCGATGATCTCGGAGATGCTGGACGAGGCCTTCTCGATCCGCTCCATCGCGCCGACCGCCTCGGTGACGATCTCGCCGCCGCGCGTGGCGACCTTGCTCGCTTCACGGCCGAGTTCGACGGCAGCCTTCGAATTGCCGGCGCTGTGCTTGACCGAGGCCGCGAGCTCTTCCGTCGTGGCTGCGGTTTCCTGCAGGCTCGCCGCATTGGACTCGGTGCGTTCGGCCAGTTGCGCGCTGTCTGAGGAGATTTTCACGGAGGCTTCGTCGATCCGGCCCGAGATATCCCTCACGGAACCGACGATCGTCGCCATCGTGTCGATCAGGTCGTTCACGCCGACGCAAAGCTGTGCGATCTCTCCGCTCTTGCCGTCGAGAGGAATGCGCCCGGTCAGGTCCTTGTTCTTCGCCTGCGCAATGACCTCTCCTGTCTCGCGGACAGCGGCTTCTAGCTGCTTGCCCTTGAAGCTCGCGGTGATGTCGGTGGCGAATTTGACGACCTTGTAGGGCGTGCCCTTGGCGTCCATGATCGGGTTGTAGCTCGCCTGGATCCAGACCTCGTTGCCGCCCTTGCCGATGCGGCGATATTGCCCGGCGTCGAACTCGCCCTGCCCGAGCCGCTGCCAAAAACGCCTGTATGCTTCGCTCTCGCGCTCCAAGGGATCGACGAACATGCTGTGATGCCGGCCGACGATCTCCGGCAGGCCATAGCCCAGCACCGCCAGGAAATTCTCGTTGGCGTGGAGAACCTGGCCGGCGAGATCGAACTCGATCACGGCCTGCGCCTTGTTGATCGCCCGCTGCTGCCCCTCGAGATCGGCAAGCCGGTTCTTTTGCTGCGTGATGTCGGTCGCGAACTTGACGACGCCGACGGGCTTGCCGCCAGCGCCGAGGATCGGGTTGTAGCTCGCCTGGATCCAGATTTCGCGCCCGCCCTTGCCGACGCGCAGATACTGGCCCGACGAGAACTCGCCCCGGCCGAGACCGGTCCAGAACTGTTTGTAGGCCTGGCTTTCGCGCTGATCGGGCGGGACGAACATGCTGTGGTGCCGGCCCTTGATCTCATCGAGCGCATAGCCCACCGCCGTGAGAAAATTCTCGTTCGCGTCGAGAATTGTGCCCGACATGTCGAACTCGATCACGGCCTGCGAACGCTGCAGCGCCGCGAGTTGGCCGGCCGAGTTGCCGCGATTGAACAGGTTGAACAGGCCAGACATCGGCGCCCCCTCGCTCCGCCCCCGGAGCATGACCGGCCTCGTCGCGACGGGTCGTCCCGTCGCAGCGGCGCGCGGATCGCTGCACGCTATGCGCGCATAGCCATGGTTAATCCATGAGCAATCATGCGCCAGAAATTATTTCCGATAAATTAACGACTTAAAATATATCAATTAGCCAGCTCATTTTCCGGCCGGCGTCGATCGACCGAAACCAGTTACCTAACGTCATTTCAAGTGGTTATGGCGACGGCCGCGTGCCGAACCGCTAACCGCCGCGACGCGAGTCCGCGAAAGCGCGGAGCCGGGTCAATGCTCGGATAGGTTGCTGACAGCGTTTCGTTCGGCAATCGCGGGCGTCTACCCTGCGAGCCGCGCGCGCTCCGTCGCGATCATCGCGGCCACCGCCGCCGACGCCTCGGCCAGTCTCTCCGGATCGCGCGAGCGCACGACGATATTGGTGTCGGGCCCGGTGTCGGAAAAGAACGGGTAGGAGCCGATCGAGGTTTCGGGATGCGCCTTTGCGATAGCCGCCAGCGGCGTGCCGATATCGCCCTCCTTCAGCCCGGCGCGCATCGTCTCCGACAGCATCCTGACACCCGTTTTCAGCGTCGGCGCGACGACGTCGAGCATCGCCTGCATGATCGAGGGCACGCCGGCCATGACATGGACGTTGCCGATGATGAAACCCGGGGCCTTGGAGACCGAATTGGCGATCAGGTCGGCCCCGGCAGGAATGCGCGCCATGCGCAGCCGCGCCTCGTTGAGCTGGTCGGGCGGAAAGCGCTCGGCCAGCATGGCAATGGCGCGGGGGTCATGGTCGATCGTGACGCCGAAGGCCTTGGCCACCGCGTCGGCCGTGATGTCGTCATGGGTCGGGCCGATGCCGCCAGTGGTGAAAACATAGCTGACCTTGGCCCGCAGCGCGTTCAGCGCCGCCACGATCTCGTCCTCGATATCGGGAACGACGCGGACCTCGCGCAGGTCTATGCCGATATTGGTGAGGTATTCGGCGATGTAGCCAATATTCTTGTCCTTGGTCCGGCCCGACAAAATCTCGTCGCCGATCACGAGGATAGCGGCGGTCACCGGCTCGGCGGAAAGCATTGCATCGCTTGCGGTCATGGCCGGCATCCCTGGTCGTCGCGAAAAGCCGGTGTGCAACCGGTCGGTGCGACTACAGCTAGGGCTTCGCGGCACGCGGCTCAAGCAAAGCGGCCGGGGGCCGTGAAAACCGCGTCAGGCTTTCCGCTCGAACACCAGATTCAGGCGCGTCTGCGCGATCAGACTGTAGCCCTTCTGCCCGAGCAGCGCGATCAGATCGATCTGCCAGCGCTCGCGCGAATCCTCGATGATGACGAAGCCCGGCCAGAGCGCCGCCGGGGCATCGCGCAGGAACGGCTCCAGGATCAGGTCCTCGGCCCCTTCGACATCGAGCTTGATCGCGTCGAGCCGCTCATAGCCCTCGCTTTCAACCAGAGAAAGCAGGGTCGTCGCCGGCACCCTGACGGTGCTGCCCGAGCTGGAGCGAAGGATACGCACGCTCGATTCGCCGCGATTGGCGGCGTCGAGGAACAGCGTGAGTTCGCCCGGCTTGTCGGCGAGCGCGCACGCGATCGCCTTGACCGTGCCGAACGGGTTCTGCGCGATGTTGAAAGCGAGCCGCGCGAACACCTCGGGCTGGGGTTCGACCGCCAGAATGCGCGCACCTGGGCCAGCTTTCGCGGCGACGAACAGCGAATAGGCCCCGATGTTCGCGCCGATATCGATGAAGCGGAACCCTTCGCGGACGCGCTCGGCCAGAAGATCGCGCTCGATCAGGTCAAAGAACTGCGGCGTGAACAGCACGCGCTTTTCGCAGACATTGCCGTCCGGATAGAGCCGCATCCGCGCGCCCAGCGATTCGACGTCGGCAGGCCGGCCGTCGAGCGAGCGCAGCCCGAGCCGGCGCAGCGCATAGGCGAACTTGCGTCCGATGAACGAGTCGGGCGCAGCCCGCGTCCAGGCGATGATGCGGGCGAGATAGCCCTTTGGCGCAAACGCGCCGAAGGGCAGGTCTTCCGGCGATGTCGGTTCGGTGATGGCCATGGGGGCGCGTGATACACTCCCCCGGCGGCGCGCGCCAGTTCCGGCGAGCTTGTACCGGTCCGGACGCCCCGCCTAGAGGTTTTCCTGCAGCAGCGTCAGCGCCGAACAGGCGAAGACGCGCATGTTCATCTGCCGATCCGCCGCGCCGGTCTCGATCGTCCTGACGATCTCCACCGGGCCGGAGACGGCGAGGCAGCTATGGCCCGCCGCGTCGCCGTAGCGATTGCCGGACGGCCCTGCCGCGCCGGTTTCCGCCAAGCCCCAGACCACGCCGAAGCGTTCGCGCAAGCGCCGCGCGAGCAGCAATGCGTAAGGTTCGCTGGACGAGCGCATGCCCGCCATGTCAGCGGCCGAGATGCCCATCAAGCCCTCGCGCGCCTGCATGGTGTAGACGACCGCGCCGCTGACGAAATAGGCGGATGCGCCCGCGTGAGCGAGCAATGCGGCCGAGATCAGCCCCCCGGCCGAGGATTCGGCGACGGCCACCGTCTCGCCGCGCGCTTTCAGTCGCTCGCCGACCCGGCCCGCCAGCTCCAGCAATTCCTCCATGTCCAGCAATCCACCCATGATCTCGCCCGCGCTCCATCGACGGCGCGAACCCTGATCCGCCGCAACCGCCTTGCACCCTACGCCAAACGCAATAGATATGATCGGCCAGGGAGCGGCGCGGCCAGATGACCTTCGACGACAGTATCGGGCGTTCGCGCAAACGCGATCCCGTGATCAAGATCCATGGCGCGGAGGCCTTCGCCGCCATGCACAAGGCCGGCCGGCTGACTGCTGCCGGGCTCGACATGCTCGGCGATTATGTCAGGCCCGGCGTCACCACGCAGCGTCTCGACGACCTGGCCTATCAGTTCGCCATGGACAACGGCGCCTATCCGGCGACCCTGTTCTACCGCGGCTACACTAAGTCGATCTGCACCTCGATCAACCACGTCGTCTGCCACGGCATTCCCGACGACAAGCCGCTGCGCGAGGGCGATGTCCTCAACATCGACTACACGCTGATCGTCGATGGCTGGCACGGCGATTCCAGCCGGATGTACGGCGTCGGCGAGATTTCCCGGAAGGCCGAGCGCCTGATCGAGATCACCTATGAAAGCCTGCTGCGCGGCATCAGGGCGGTGCGCGCTGGCGCGACGACCGGCGATATCGGCTTCGCGATCCAGCGCTATGCCGAAGCCGAGCGCTGCTCGGTGGTGCGCGACTTTTGCGGCCATGGCGTCGGCCAGCTCTTCCACGACGCGCCCAATATCCTGCATTACGGCTCGCCCGGCGAGGGGCCCGAGCTGAAGGCGGGGATGATCTTCACCATCGAGCCGATGATCAATCTCGGCAAGGCGGGAGTGAAGGTGCTGTCGGACGGCTGGACCGCCGTGACGCGGGACCGCTCGCTCTCGGCGCAGTTCGAGCACACGATCGGCGTCACCGAGCAGGGCTGCGAGATCTTCACGCTCTCGCCGGCCGGCCGCGACAACCCGCTCGCGCCCGCGCGGCCTGCAACCCCTGCCCGACCTGCATGAGCCCGCCCCCCGGCAAGGCTGCGTCGGGGACTGCCGTGCCGGGAGCCTTCGCCGACGCCGCCGCGCCGCATTACCACGGGCATCGCGACCGGCTGCGGCAGCGGTTTCAGGAGGTCGGCGGCGACGCCCTGCCCGATTACGAGCTTCTGGAACTCCTGCTGTTCCGCTCGATTCCGCAGCGCGACGTCAAGCCGCTCGCCAAGGCGCTGGTCCAGCATTTCGGCTCATTCGCCGAGGTGCTGGGCGCGCCGCTCGCGCGCCTCACCGAGGTCAAGGGCGTGGGTGACAGTGTCGCGCTCGACCTGAAGGTCGTCGAAGCCGCCTTGCGGCGCATGGCTAAGGGCGCGGTCGGCAAGCGGCCGGTGCTCTCCTCCTGGACGGCGGTGATCGACTATTGCCGCATGGCGATGGCGTTTGCCGAGCGCGAGCAGTTCCGCATCCTGTTCCTCGACAAGAAGAACGCGCTGATCGCCGACGAGGTGCAGCAGACCGGCACGGTCGATCACACGCCGGTCTATCCGCGCGAGGTGATGCGGCGCGCGCTCGAACTCTCCGCCACCGCGCTGATCCTCGTCCACAACCATCCCTCGGGCGATCCGACGCCATCGGGCGCGGACATGAGGATGACGCGCGAACTCGTTGAAATCGCAAAGCCGCTCGGCATCGCGATCCACGATCACATCATCGTCGGCCGCGACGGACACGCCAGCTTCAAGGGGTTGGGGCTAATCTGACGAACCGTGCCCAAGAATAAGGCAGACTCAGCCGAAGGGCTTGGCAACAGACCTCTTTCCGAACGCTTGCGAATAGGCATAGGCTGACCCAAACGGGGAAACGGCCTGGCATGACGGCGTTCGATGAGATGTTGGGCAGCGGCAGCGAGCTTCGGCCGGCCTATGCCGCGCTGGATCGCTGGCTGAAGGAGGCCCCGCCCGAGACGCTGGCACTCAGGCGCAGCCAGGCCGAACTCTTCTTCCGGCGCATCGGCATCACCTTCGCGGTCTATGGCGACGAGGAATCGACCGAGCGGCTGATCCCCTTCGACATCATCCCACGCGTGCTGACCAAGCCGGAATGGACCAAGCTGGAGAAGGGCCTGCGCCAGCGCGTCACCGCGCTCAACATGTTCCTGGCCGATGTCTACGGACCCAAGGAGTGCCTCAAGGCCGGCATCATCCCCGCCGACCTGGTCTACCGCAACGCCTGCTACCAGCTCGAAATGGTCGATTTCCAGGTGCCGCACGGCATCTACTGCCACATCGCCGGCATCGATATCGTCCGCGTCGACGCCGACACCTTCTACGTGCTGGAGGACAATGCCCGCACGCCGTCGGGCGTCTCCTACATGATGGAGAACCGCGAGGTGATGCTGCGGCTCTTCCCGGAGCTGTTCGCCACGCACCGCGTCGCCCCCGTCGACAACTATCCCGACCAGTTGCTGGCAACCCTGCGCTCCGTCGCGCCGCGTTCGGCCCCGAGCGACCCGACGATCTGCCTGCTGACGCCCGGCCAGTTCAATTCGGCCTTTTACGAGCACTCTTTCCTGGCCGACAAACTCGGCGTCGAACTGGTGGAAGGCTCGGACCTGCTGGTCAAGGACGACGTCGTCTATATGCGCACGACGCAAGGTCCCAAGCGCGTCGACGTGATCTACCGGCGCATCGACGATGATTTCATCGACCCGCTCGTCTTTCGCGGCGATTCGGTGCTCGGCGTTCCCGGCATCATCGGGGCCTACAAGGCCGGCAACGTCACGCTGGCCAATGCCGTCGGCACCGGCGTCGCCGACGACAAGGCGGTCTACAGCTACATGCCCGAGATCGTGAAATTCTTCACCGGCGAGGAGCCGATCCTGAAGAACGTCCCGACCTTCCGCTGCCGCGAGCCGCAGGCCAACGCCTATGTCCTCGACAATCTCGACAAGCTCGTCGTCAAGGAGGTCAACGGCTCGGGCGGCTACGGCATGCTGGTCGGCCCGCATGCCAGCAAGGCGCAGATCGAGACCTTCCGCAAGAAGCTGAAGGCGGCGCCCGAAGGCTTCATCGCCCAGCCGACGCTGGCGCTCTCGACCTGCCCGACCTTCGTGGCGTCCGGCGTCGCGCCGCGCCATGTGGATTTACGGCCCTATGTGCTCTCGGGCGCGAACGGCATCTCCTGCGTGCCCGGCGGCCTCACCCGCGTCGCCCTCAAGGAAGGCTCGCTCGTGGTCAATTCGAGCCAGGGCGGCGGCACCAAGGACACCTGGGTTCTCGATGCATGAAATCGTCCGCGACACCCCATCCGACGCACCGCGCCTCATCGCCAAAAGGCCCGATCTGATCATGCTCTCGCGCACCGCCGACAGCCTCTACTGGGTCTCCCGCTATGTCGAGCGCGCGGAGTATCTCGCCCGCATCCTCGACGCCACGATGCGCCTGACCAACCTGCCCTCCTCCTATGGCGGCGCGGGCAGCGAATGGCAGAGCGCGGTCTCGACCGCCGGCTGCGACGACACCTTCGCCAAGGTCTATGACGAGGCCAACGAGCGCAATGTCTGCGACTTCCTGACCTTCAACCCCGACAACCCCTCCTCGATCCGCAACTGCTTCGCGCTCGCCCGCTCGAATGCGCGCGCGGTCCGCACAGCGCTGACCTCGGAGATGTGGGATGCGCTGAACGGCGCCTGGCTCGAACTGCAGCGCTTCGAGAAGAAGCGCATGGACCGCGAGGAGTTCGCCCGCTTCCTCGACTGGGTGAAGAACGTCTCGCTGGTCTTCGACGGCTCGGCCTACCGCACGATGCTGCGCGACGACGGCTACTGGTTCTCGCGGCTGGGAGTCTATGTCGAGCGCGCCGACAACACGGCCCGTATTCTCGACGTGAAATACCACGTCCTGCTGCCGGCCAACGAACAGGTCGGCGGCTCGCTCGACTATTTCCAATGGACCACGGTGCTACGCGAGGTCTCTGCGCTGACCGCCTATCACTGGGTCTATCGCGAGGCGGTAAAGCCGCTGCTGATCGCCGATCTCCTGATCCTGAACCGGCGCATGCCGCGCTCGCTGGCCGCATGCTACGAGAACATCTCGCGCTTCCTCGACCTGCTGGGCGATTCCTACGGCCGCCAGGGGCCCGCTCAACGGCAGGCGCGAAAAACGCTCGCCAATCTGTCGAGCACCAGCATCGACGACATCTTCCAGCACGGGCTGCACGAGTTCATTTCCGACTTCATCACGGAGAACAACCGGCTCGGCGGCACGATCATCGAGCAGTACCTGCAATGAGCCGATTTTCGCGATGACGGCCGGCTGCGGGCTCGCTTCCGGTCTCTCGCGCCGCTAAACAGACCCGAGAAGACCCATCACCGCGCCCTGCCGAGACCCATCGACGTCCATGCGGATCCGGATTTCACATTCGATCAGTTACGCCTATGCCGAGCCGGCGCGGCAGATCACGCAGATCCTGCGGCTGACGCCGCGCGACCATGACGGACAGCACGTCATGTCGTGGCGCATCGAGCCGACGATCGACGGCCGCATCCGCGCCGGACAGGACCCCTTCGGCAACTTGACCCACACCTTCTCCGCCGACGGCCCGATCTCCAGCCTCGCCATTCAGGTCAGCGGCCTGATCGAGACCACCGATCTCGCCGGAATCGTGCGTGGCGGGCTCGAGCGCGTGCCGCCCGAGGTCTTTCACCGCGACACGCTGCTGACGACGCCCGACGAGGCCCTGCTTGGCTTCGCCGAGGAGGCCACCGGCAGCAGCGACAGCGATCTCTCAAGGATGCATGCGCTGATGGATGCGCTGCATGCGGAGATGACCTGCCACCCGACCGGGAAGCGGTCAGGCGTCGGCGCCGCGGCGGCCTTTGTGGCGCGCGAGGGCATAGCGCAGGATGTCGCCCATGTCTTCATCACCTGCGCCCGCCATCTCGGCGTGCCGGCGCGCTATGTCTCGGGCTATGTCGCGCAGAGCGACGCCCTGCCCCATGCCAGCGGGGCGCATGCCTGGGCCGAGGCCTACCTCGCCGACTATGGCTGGATCGGTTTCGACTGCGCCAACGGCCTGTGCCCGATCGACACCCATATCCGCGTCGCGGCCGGACTCGACTATGCCGACGCCGCGCCGGTTCGCGGCGCGCGCAAGGGCGGCGACGGGGAAAATCTCGCCGTGCTCGTCAGCGCGCGCCAGGCCGATGGCAGAACCGCCAATCAGTGAACCCCGGGCCGCGAGGGCGGCCGGGTTTCCCAGACAAGGACATTGAGCCCGTGACCTACTGCGCCGGAGTCCTCGTCCAGGACGGGCTGGTGATGATCGCCGACACCCGCACCAATGCCGGGCTCGACGACGTCTCGACCTTCCGCAAGCTGCATGTCTTCTCCTGGCCGGGCGACCGCACCTTCGGCCTGATGACAGCCGGCAACCTCTCGGTGACGCAGTCGGTCGTCAGCCTGCTGCATGAAGGCGTCCCCAACCCGGAGACCGGCGAGCAGGATACGCTCCAGAACGCCCCGACCATGTTCCGCGCGGCCCAGCTCGTCGGCCGCGCCATCCGCACCGTGCGCGAACTCGACGGCCCGGCGCTGCGCGAGGCCGGCGTCAAATTCGACGTCTCGATGCTGTTCGGCGGCCAGATCAAGGGCCAGACCATGCGGCTGTTCCATATCTACGGCGCCGGGAACTTCATCGAATGCGGCATGGACGCGCCGTTCCTGCAGATCGGCGAGCATAAATACGGCAAGCCGATCCTCGACCGCGCGGTCACCTACAGGACCCATCTCTACGATGCGTTGAAGGTGGCGCTGATCTCGATGGATTCGACCATGCGCTCCAATCTCGGCGTCGGCCTGCCGATCGACCTGATGGTGCTGCGCCGCGACGGCGACGAGCCCGAGCTGAACCGCCGGATCGAGGCCGGCGAGCCGTATTTCCACGATCTGCGCGAGCGCTGGTCGGCCGCGCTGCGGGCGGCGCATACGGCGATCCCGCGCCCGCCCTATGGACCATCTTCCGGTTGAGGGCGCGCCTGCGGGTCAATTTTTGCGTCTTCCGTCTGCTTTCTGGCAACGGGATGTCAACGTTCCGGTGCCAGAGTGCGTGAACGGTGACGTCTGGAATCTCTGATGCATTCGCCTTTGGCCGCGAAGTTCGGCAACGCTGATCCCTCCGCGCGGATGCTCAGGGGCACGCTTGCGACGCTGGGCTGCGCATTCCTGCTTGCGCTGGCCGCCGCCGCCGCGATCGTCGTCGCCATCACAAACGACGCCAACCGCCTCGAGGCGGCGCGCCAGCGCGACCGCGTCGGCGCCGCCTTCGACAGCCAGACGCGGCTGCGCCAGCTCAGGCTCGACAACCTCACCGCCACCGGAGAATTGCAGACCGCCCTCAGCCAGCCCGCGCCGCTCGCCGCGCTGCAGAGCGCATTCGTGGCCCTGAGCAGCCGTTTTCTCGAGTTCGACGGCGCCTATATCGTGTCCGCTTCAGGCCGCGTCTTCGCCGGCGTCGAAGGTGGGCAGCACGCCGGACAGGCCGGGTATGAAGGGCTGAAGCACTATCACCACAGGATTCCCGGCGCGCCCATGCACGCCAAGCCGTCGCGGAATGCTGCCGAAGGCGGGCCGCCTGAAGGCGCGGCGACCGTCGTCTTTGACGGGCACGAAGCGCTGGTGCTCTTCGTCAGCGAACTGAAAACGGTCGTCAATCCGGTGATCGCGGCCCGCGTCGGGTCGATCCACCTCGTCGGCTATCGCCGCATGACGAGCGCCATGCTGATCGATCTTTCGGAGCGCTATCGCGTCGCCGATGTCCGGCTCGTCGGCGAAAAGCCGGCCGACGAGCTCAGCAGCCTGCCCGTGCTCGGCCCCGACGGGACGCCCCGGGCCTGGCTGGCATGGACCCCCGAACGGCCCGGTGACGCCATGCTACACCAGTTCCTCGGGGCGCTGATCGCGGTCGGTCTGCTGTTCTGCGGCATCTTCATCTACGTCATGCAGCGCCTGCGCGGCGCGGCGGCCGAGATCGCTCTGCGCGAACGCCAGATCCAGCGCCTCGCCGGCCAGGACGAACTTTCACTGCTGCCGAACCGCCGCACCTTCGATCTCAGGCTCGATCAGGAACTCGCACAGCTCGGCCGGACCGGCGCGAAGCTCGCTATCCTCCTGCTCGATCTCGACCGCTTCAAGGCCGTCAACGACACCTACGGCCACACCGCCGGCGACGAGCTGATCCGCCAGGTCGCGGAGCGGCTCTCGGGCATGATGCGGCTCGGTGACACGGTCGCGCGGCTCGGCGGCGACGAATTCGGTATCATCCAGACCAACATGGTCGATCCGTCCGGCTGCGCGGCGCTGGGCGAGCGCATCCTGGAAAGCCTGACGCAGCCCTTCGAGATCATGGGAGTGGAGACCACGGTCGGCTGTTCGATCGGCATCGCGCTCGCGCCGCAGGACGGCGTCGATCGCGAATCTCTGCTCAAGCTCGCCGACACCGCCCTCTATGAGTCGAAGAACAACGGCCGCAATCGCTATTCCTTCTTCGAATCGGGCATGAACCGCGCGCTGCAGGTCAAGCGCATGGTCGAGGAGGATTTGCGCCGCGCCATCGCCAGGGACGAACTCGTGCTGCACTACCAGCCACAGGTCTCGATCGACGGCTCGACCGTGGTCGGCGTCGAGGCGCTGGTCCGTTGGCCCCACCCTGTCCATGGCATGGTGCCGCCTTCGGAGTTCATCGGCATCGCCGAGGAGCGCGGGCTGATCGTGCCGCTCAGCGAATGGGTGCTGCGCCGCGCCTGTACCGAGGCCGGGCGCTGGCCGGGCCTGCGGCTCGCGGTCAACGTCTCGCCGATCCAGTTCCGTCACAAGGACTTCGTCGCCAACGTTATCCGCATCCTCGACGAGACCGGCTTCGATCCGGGGCGGCTTGAACTCGAACTGACCGAAGGCGTCGTCGTCGCGGATGCCGACGCCGCAGAAACCGCGATGATGGATCTGCGCGGCCACGGCATCGGGCTGGCGCTCGACGATTTCGGCACCGGCTATTCGAGCCTGATCTATCTGCGCCGCTTCGCCTTCGACAAGATCAAGATCGACCGTTCCTTCCTCGAATACATGGAAACGACCGGCGAATCTGCCATTCTGGTGCATTCGATCGCGCATCTTGGCCGCGCTCTCGGCCTGCGCGTCTGCGCCGAGGGCGTCGAAACCGCCGAGCAGCACCGCTTCCTGCAGGCGATCGGCTGCCACGAACTGCAGGGCTTCCTGTTCTCGAAGGGCGTGCCTGCCGCCGAGATCGACCGTCTGCTGGCGCTCGACGCACCGTTCGCGGGCGTTCTGGCGGCCGCCTGAGCCTCAGAACAGGCCGGAAATGCCGCTGACGATCGCATAGGCGAAGCCCGCGCTCAGCATCAGCCCGACAGCGCCGATCAGCGCGCCGGCGATGATGAACAGCCCGTCGCGTTCGACGAGCCCCAGGCCCACCAGGCAGACCGCCAGCCCGAGCGGAATCTGCCCGATGAAGGGCGCGGCCACGACCAGCCCCAGCGCCAGCACGAGAATGAGCAGCCCGAGCACGGGGATGGCGGCAGCGCCGCCCAGCATCGTCAGCCGCGGCCGCGAAATCCGCTCCAGACGCGTCAATGCAGGCAAAGCGCGCGCGACGGCTCTGGCGAGTTCGGCCTGGCCGATGCTCTTCGACAGCAGCGCCTGCGGCAGCCAGGGCGTGGCGCGGCCCGCCAGCATCTGCACGGCGACGAAGGCCAGCACGAGGCCGCAGACCAGCGGGATCGGCGGCGGCATCGGCAGGCAGTTCGGCAGCCCGAGCAGCACGACGAGCAGCGCATAGGCCCGGTCCTGCAGCGCGCCGATAATGGTCGCGACGCTGATGCGCTGGCCGGGCAGCGCCGCCAACGCCGTCAGCAGGCCGGAAGTACGAAGCTGGATGGGCACGCGCGGTCGGCCGGGTCGGGGCGGGACCAGCGGCCTAGCACGCGCGCGACGCGCGCAACAAGGGCGCGCGGCGCTGCCACTCAATGCAGCGTGAGCACGCCGTTCACATTCACGATCTCGGCCGGGCGGATGAGGCGCGAATGCGCCACCGTGACGGAGTGCAGCGGCCCTTCGAGCTCGCGCTTCCAGAAGTCGAGGAAACCATGCAGCTCGGGAAAGCGCGGGGCGAGGTCGTATTTCTGCCAGATGAAGGTCTGGAGCAGGCTCGGATGATCCGGCATGCGGTAGAGGATCGTCGCCGTCGTCAGCCCGTAGCCTGCCAGTTGCCGGATGAAATCCGCCGATGCCATCGTCACTCTCCCCTCTTGCGAACAGGAATGATGCTTAGCCAGATAGGTCGAGGCTGCGCTCGACTGGTTAACAAAGACTTGCCAGAGGACTTGCAAGCCTCCTGCCAAGCTGCTGCAATCTGAGCGTGCGCGCCGGCTGTTCCGCCACCGCGCAGAGTCGGCGGGAGCGCGTGTGGGGTGGCGTCGCGCATGGGGTGTATCGGTTCCGCTCGCCATTCTGGCGTGCGCCCTGACCGCGACTCAAACGCGCGCCGAGGACGAACTCGGCGAGCGCGACCCGGTTTCGACCGTGCTCTTCGCCTCGCTCGAGGCAGGCCCCGCCAAGCGCTTCGCCGCATTCGGGCTGAAGCGGGCGATCACCGGTGGACTGGACGCCAGCGGCTTCCGCGCCCTGGTCAAGCTCGGCGGCGCCCACGAGACGCCGAACGGGCCCCGGCCGCGCGGTGATCTCTACAAGGCCGAAGGTCAGGCGCTGCTCGGTTATGAATGGCGCTTGGGCGACACGTTCGTCTCGCTCTATGCAGGCCCGGACTACGAGGAGGAGTTCCGCGTCTGCGGCTGCGCCGTCTCGGTCACCACGCGCTTCGGCGCGCGGCTGCAGGGCGACCTTTGGGCGACGCCGACACGCGAGACCATGCTGCAGGCCAGCGCCTATCTGTCCACGATGGACCGTCGGCTCTGGGGCCGCCTGGCTGGCGGGTGGGCCGTTCTGCTCGGCCTTTATGTCGGACCCGAGATCGAGGCCTATCGGCAGACCGGATACCACAAGCTCAGGTTCGGCCTGCATGCGACGGGCTTCAGGTTTCTGGGGCTGAACTGGCGGCTGTCGGGCGGCTGGCAGACGACCAGCGACCGTCCGGGCGAGGCCTATGCGACGCTGGGCGTGCATTGGCGGCGCTGAAACCTACTCCAGCGCGTCGAGAAACCGCTCGGCATCCGCTACGATCTCGGCCCGCCGCTCAGCCGTCATCTTCGCCAGCGTGCGATAGGGCATCGCCATGCGCGGATTGCGCCCGAGCTTTCTTTCGTTCCCGATCAGGAAGTTCCAGTAGAGATAGTTGAACGGACAGGCGCGTGCGCCGGCCTTGGCCTTCACGTCGTAGGCGCAAGACCCGCAATAATCCGACATGCGGTCGATATAGGCTCCCGACGCGGCATAAGGCTTCGAGCCGAGCAGGCCACCATCGGCCCACATCACCATGCCATGGGTGTTGGGCAGTTCGACCCAGTCATAGGCGTCGGCATAGACGGCGAGATACCAGTCCTCGATCTGCGCCGGAGCGATGCCGGCCAGCAGCGCGAAGTTGCCCGTCACCATCAGGCGTTGGATGTGATGCGCATAAGCGTGGCGGCGGGTGTCACTGAGGCACTGCGCCAGGCAGTTCATCTCCGTCTCGCCGCTCCAGTAGAACCAGGGCAGCTTTCGCGTCGCAGACAGCGCATTGCTCTGCGCATAGCCCGGCATTTCCAGCCAGTAGATGCCGCGCACATATTCGCGCCAACCGATGATCTGGCGGATGAAGCCTTCCACTGCGTTGAGCGGGGCCATCCCCTCCTGCCAAGCCGCTTCCGCCGCGCGGCAGACCTCAAGCGCCTCCAGCAGGCCACAGTTCAGATAAGGCGAGATCAGGCTGTGAAACAGGAACGGCTCGCCCGTCTTCATCGCATCCTGATAATCGCCGAAGCGCGGCAGCGCCTCCGTAACGAAGCTCTGCAAGGCGGCCAGCGCGTCAGCCCGCGTCACGCCCCACCGGAACGGTTCGAGATCGCCGAAATTGTCGGGGAAGCGTTTGGCCACCAGAGCCAGCACCTCGCGCGTCGTCCCGTCCGGCGAGAAGCCGCCCCGCTCCGGCGGCGCAACGCCCTTGGGCAGCGCCTTGCGGTTCTCGGGATCGAAATTCCACTGCCCACCCTCGGGCTTGTCGCCATCCATCAGAAGGCCGGTCTTCCTGCGCATCTCGCGATAGAAGAATTCCATCCGGTAGCTCTTGCGGCCATGCGCCCAGGCGGCAAATTGGGTGCGCGAGCAAAGGAAACGCGTGTCCGGGAAGATGTGCAGCGGCACGCCGAGTTCCTCGCGCCAGTCCTGCATCATCTCCCAGATCCGCCACTCGCCGGGCTCGGTGACGATGATGGCGTCGGGCTTGTGGCGCGCGACAGCGCGCATGAGTTCGCCGCCGAACGAGCCTGTGTTGGCCGGGTCGTCGAGCGCGACATAGTCGATACGGACGCCCTCATCCCGCAGTTCCTGCGCGAAATGGCGCATCGCCGAGAGGATCAGCGCGATCTTCTGCTTGTGATGGCCGACATAGGAGGTCTCCTCCGCCACCTCGACCATCAGCACGGTGTCGTGCTCGGCATCGAGGTCGCCGAGCGCCGAAAGCGAGCGTGTGAGCTGGTCGCCGAGGATGAAGCGCAGCGCGCCCATCAGAGCATGGCGCGAAAAAGTGGGAACCGGTTTTTCGCAGAGGCCATGCAACAACGCATCAGTCAGCCCTTGGTGCGCAAGGAGGAGCGGCCGCCATCGACGCCGATGATCTGGCCGGTGATCCAGGAGGCTTCTTGCGAGACGAGCAAGGCCGCGAGCGGGGCGATGTCCTCGGGCTCGCCCAGCCGCTGCAGCGGATGCAGTTCGGCGATCGCCTTGGCCATGGCCTCGTTGCCGGTCAGCGCCTTGGCGAGCGGCGTCTTCGTCAGCGATGGCGCGATGCAGTTGACCCTGATCTTGGGCGCAAGCTCGGCCGCGAGAGCCAGCGTCAGCCCCTCGACCGCACCCTTGGCCATGGCCACCGACGCATGGGCCGCGAAGCCCTGAGCGACCGCGACCGTGGAGAACAGCACGATCCCGGCTGTACCGTCGGCCTGCTTCAACGCAGGCAGCGCCGCTTGAACCGCTTTCGCGGCTCCCAGCGCGTTGACGCTGAAATCCCTCAGGAAGTCCTCGCCGCTCAGGCGGGCGACCGGCTTCAGATTGATGGTGCCGACGGCGTAGACGAGCCCGGCCAGCGCGCCGCCTGCGGACGCGGCATCTGCCGCCCGCGCGAACAACGCGTCATCGGACACGTCTCCGGCCGTGAAGCCTGCTCCAAACTCGCCGGCAAGCGTTTCGAGCCGGCCGACGTCTCGCCCCACGAGATGGACGCCGTGGCCGCGCGCCGTCAGCGCCCGCGCGGTTGCGGCCCCGATCCCGCCGCTGCCGCCATAGATCAAAATCGTTCCGGCCATTCACCGATGCCTTTTCAGCGCTATCTGTCGGCCTGCGCCCACATCCAAAACCTAGGGCGGCAATCGCGAAGGGCGAGACATGCGATGGGCAAGATGGTGCGCAAGGGCGATCTGCCGCAGAAGACCTGCCTGCACTGCGCCCGCCCCTTCACCTGGCGCAAGAAATGGGAGCGGGTCTGGGACGAGGTGAAGTATTGCTCCGAGCGGTGCCGGCGGGAGGTGAGGGAAGGAAGCCGCTATTCCTGAAGCGCGGAGACGATGTCGGTCTGGCCGAAATCCTTGCCCACGAAAAGCAGCGGGTAATCATGACGCTTGGCTACCGCATAAGCGAAACAATCACCGAAGTTCAGACCTGCCGGATGGACACCACGACCCCACACCGCATGAGCCGCCGCAGCACGGCGCGCTTCCGGCTCATCGACGATGACGACCGTCATCGCAAGACGCTGCAACAAGGCGTCAAGCGCACGCGTCATATGGCGGCGTTCGGCCACCAGCACAGCTTCCGAAAGGGTGCCTGCTGATATCAGGATACGGGACGCGGAGATCAGCGCCTCTTCGCAGTCGAGACCGCGCTCGTCGCCGAGCAGGATAGCCAGCAGCGCCGAGGTATCGACGACGATCACCTCGGAAGGCCGTCTTCATCGTAGAGAAAGTCCTGGCTGCTGGCCGCATCGGGCCCATTCAGCGCTTCGGGCGGAACCATGCGCTTTGCCTCTTCGATGATCCTACGCTTCTCGGTCGCCGAGAGTCGGCGCTCGACCGGCTCCAACCGAACGACGGGAAGGCCATGACGCGTCAACACCACGTCCTCGCCAGCCTGAGCGCGCCTGACGAGTTCGGTGAGTTGCCCCTTGGCTTCACTGACGGGAACATTCATCAGACGCATCCTTCCTCCACAGACATTTCATATTAGACCACTCTCTGGTCCAATTCAACGACCGCCCGTCAACGCCCTCAGCGCCTCCGGCGTATCGACATCAAGCGCGATCGCCGGGTCGTCCAGCGGCACCTCGACGATCGCGTCGCCGGCTTCGTCGAGCAGGCGTCGCGCGCCCTGGTCGCCCGTCAGCCCTGCCACCGCCGCAAACAGTCCCCGCGCCAGCAGCACCGGGTTGCCGCGCTGGCCAAACAGCGTCGGCACGACGGCCAGTGCTTCGGAGTGCTCCGCGAAGACCTGCGCCAAACGGTCGATCACGGCGGCGGTCACATTCGGCATGTCGCCGAGCGATACGACGACGCCAGCAGCCGCCTCCGGCAACGCCGCGAGCCCCATTTTGACCGAGCCGGAGAGGCCAGTGGCGAAGTCGGGGTTGTGGACGAAGCGGACGTCGAGCCCCTCAAGCGCGGCTTCGACCTCGGCGCGCTGGTGCCCCGTCACGACGAGCACCGGCGCGGCGCACGAGGCCAGTTGCGCCTCGACGGCGTGGCGGACCATGGGTTTGCCGCGCACGATCTGCAGCAATTTGTTGGCGGCCCCCATCCGGGTCGAGCGGCCGGCCGCCAGCACGAGACCGGCGACGGGCGCGGCCTGCAGCAGCGAAGGCGCGCGCGGCTGCGGCCGCGAGACGATTTCCATCAGGAGACCGCCGACGCCCATCGCCTGGATATCGGCGCGGGTGACGGGAATGCCGGCGAGGCAGCGCTGCAGCACCCAGTCGAACCCGTTCTCCTTGGGCGAACGGGCGCAGCCTGGCGCGCCGATCACCGGCTTGCCGGCAAGTTCGCCGATCAGCAGCAGGTTGCCCGGATCGACCGGCATGCCGAGATGCTCGATGCGCCCGCCGGCCGCCAGCAGCGCCTGCGGGATCACATCGCGCCGGTCGGTGATGGCGGAAGCGCCGAAGACAACGACGATGTCGGACGGGCCTTTCGCCATGGCCGCGATGGCCTCGGCCAGAGGCGCGCTCGCATGCGCAACCCGCCGGTCGGCAAGGAGCGCCGCCCCTGCCGGCGCAAGCCGCTCTGCCATCACGCGCAGCGTCTTGTCGATGACGGAGGGTTTCAGGCCGGGCAGCAGCGTCGAGATGACGCCCGCGGACATCGGCCGGTAGGCCGAAACCGAGATCGGAGCCACGCCCGACAGGGCATCCAACGCCGACGCGACCAGCGCTTCGGGCAGACCGTAGGGAATGATCTTGACGGTGCCGACCATCTCGCCCGCCACCACCGCCTTCATCGCCGGCAGGGTCGCGACCGTGATCGCCTCGTCGATCCGGTTGAGCGCGTCTATCGCCGCCACATCGAGCCGCAGCACGCCGGCGGCCTGCGCGAACAGGTTGACCCGGCCGGTGAAGGCCTTTTCCAGCGTAACACCCTGCCCCGCCAGCGCCGCCGCGAGCCGGGTGGCGGCCGCGTTCTCGTCGATGTCGCCCGGCTCGAACCGGACCGCGACGAGTTCGCCGATGCCAGCCGCGCTCAGCCGCGCAATGTCCCCAGCCGTGATCGTGGCGCCCTTGCGGATGACGAGATCGCCGGCACGCACGCTATGGGCCGCGACACAGCCTTGCGCCTGCGCGACAGGCACCGACCCGAATTTCATCGTATCCGTCTCATGGTGCCAGCCGGCGCGGGCCGCGCAGGGTGGAGACGATCTCGCCGAGGATCGACAGCGCGATCTCGGCTGGCGAAACCGCCCCGATATCGAGCCCGATCGGCGCATGAATGCGGGCGATGGCGGCCTGGTCGAAGCCTGCGGCGGTCAGCCGCTCGACGCGCCGGCCATGCGTCTTCCGGCTGCCGAGCGCGCCGACATAGAAACACTCCGAGCGCAGGGCCGCCTCCAGCCCCGGATCATCGATCTTGGGGTCATGCGTCAGCGCCACGAAAGCTGTGTAGGCGTCGAGCCCGAGGCCCGCCAGCGCCACGTCCGGCCATTCCGTCAGCAGGGTCACGTCCGGAAATCGCTCGGGCGTGGCGAAGGCGGTGCGCGGGTCGATGATGACGAGGTCGAGATCGAGCAGCCTCGCCATCGGCACCATGGCCTGCGAGATATGCACCGCGCCGGTGACGACGATGCGCGGATGCGGCGCCTGCACGGTGAGGAAATACTGCACGCCCCCGGCCTCGACGAGGCCGCTCTTGCCCATGCGCAACTGCCTGTCGATCTGCGTGGCCAGCGGGTCGGCCTCGATTTCGTCCGTCGTAACGAGCCGCTGAGCGCCGCCTTCGATCGCGGTAACGAGAACCGCGGGCCGGCGGGCGGCGCGCTCGGCGTTCATCGCAGCCAGGATGGCGAGGTCCATGCGCTCAGCCCTTGTCCGTCGCCAGCTTGACGCCGAGCCCGATCATCAGCGAACCCCCGAGCCAGCGCCCGAAGGCGAAACCGGCTCTTGTCTGCTTCATCCGGCTGACCACGGCCGATGCGCCCAGCACCGTGACCAGATCGGCCGAGGAGAAGGCGAAGTTGACGATCGTGCCGAGGATGAGGAACTGGACCCAGACCGGCAGCGACGCTGCCGGATCGACGAATTGCGGCAGCAGCGCGATGAAGAACAGCGCGACCTTCGGATTCAGGATCTCGACGATGAAGCTGTCAGTCAGCGCCCGTTTCACGGTCTTAGGCGGCGCGACTGGCCCGTCCGCCTGCACCAGCTTGGCGCGGATCATGCCGATGCCGAGCCAGACGAGATACAAGGCGCCCGCCAGCTTCACCGCGACATAGAGTTCCGGCACATGCTTGAACACGGCCGACAGCCCGAAGGCGGCGGCCGCGACATGGACATAGCAGCCGATATGGATGCCGAGCATCGCCATCAGTCCGGCCTTGCGGCCATGCGCGATGGTCTGCGCCGCCGTATAGAGCAACGCGGGACCGGGAAAATAGGCGACGAGCAGCGTCAGCGTCGCGAAGGCGGCAAGCGTCTCCCAGGAGGCCATCAGTTGTTTTCCTCAGGCCGGACTGGCTCGACATAAACTTTGATCCGCCCGCCGCAGGACAGGCCGACCTTCCACGCGGTGTCGTCGGCGACGCCGAACTCCAGCATGCGCGCCTTTCCGTCTCCGATGACCTCGGCCGCCTCCTCGACCACCGCGCCCTCGACGCAGCCGCCCGAGACCGAGCCCTGGAAATTGCCCTCCGCATCGATGACGAGATGAGAGCCGACCGGGCGCGGAGCCGAGCCCCAGGTCTCGACCACGGTGGCGAGCGCCACGCCGCGCCCGGCGCGCGCCCACGCTTCGGCGGTGGAGAGGATGTCGGTGTCGGTGGTGATCATCGCGTTTCCTCGTCTAACCCTTCGACCCGCGCGCACCCCTTCTCCCCCTGCGGGAGGAGGTGGCGCGCAGCGCCGGATGAGGGGTGGTCGTGCCCTCCAAGACCGACGGACTTCGGAAAGCGCAGTGCCACCCCTCATCCGTCTCGGCTTCGCCGAGCCACCTTCTCCCGCAAGGGGAGAAGGAAGTCACATCATGCCTCAACCCGCCTTCTTCAACCACTGGCGCGGATCGCTGTTCCGGTCTGCGTCCGGCGAAAGCGCGGCGCAGAGATCGGCCATGGCCGCGAGGTTGTGGATCGGCCGGAACGAATCGACATGGGGCAGCATCGCGCGGATGCCGCTGGCGCGGGCTTCGAAGGCGTCGAAGCGCAGCAGCGGATTCAGCCAGACAAGCTGCCGGCAGGAGCGATGCAGCCGGTCCATCTCGAACGAAAGCTCGCCGTCGAGATGGCGCTCCAACCCGTCGGTGAAAAGCAGCACCACCGCGCCTCCCGAAAGCACCCGGCGCGACCAGACCCGGTTGAAGCTGTGCAGCGCCGTCGAGATGCGCGTGCCGCCCTCCCAATCGGGCGCGGCCCGGCCCGCCAGCGCCAGCGCCTCGTCAGGATCGCGGGCGCGTAAGGACCGCGTGATGTTGGTCAGCCGCGTGCCGAAGACGAAGGAATGCACCCGCCTGCGCTTCTCGGTGACTGCGTGCAGGAAATGCAGGAAGATGCGCGAATACTCCGCCATCGAGCCGGAGATATCGACCAGCGCCACGACCGGCGGATGAACCTGCGCCCGTTCGCGGAAGGCGAGTTCGATCGACGCTCCGCCGCCGCGCAGCGACTGCCGGAAGGTGCGGCGCGGGTCGATCTTCAGGCCGCGATGCGTCGGTTGGAAACGCCGCGTCGGCACGGTGTCGTCGGGTAGACGCAAAGCCGCGATCAACTGCTTGGCGCGGGCGATCTCGCTGGCGCTCATCTGGGCGAAGTCGCGCGATTTCAGCGTCTCGGTATCCGACAGCGTCATCCGCGCCGAAAGCTCGGTGAGTTCCGCCGGCGGCCGTTCGTCTTCGTCCCTGGGCGGCGCAAAGGCCTCGGCGACGCGCAGCGCGCCGGCCTCGGCCGTCTCGGGTTGCAAATCCGCGCCCGGCGAAACCGGTGACATCTGCGCCATCAGCTTCTCGATCAGCGCCCGCCTGCGCCAGAACAGCCGAAAGGCCTGATCGTAGACGACGCTGTCCTCATGCTTCTTCACGAAGATCGCATGCAGCGCCCAGTAGACGTCCTCGCGCCCGCCAAGCGCGCCATCGGCCAGAGCCTCGACCGCCTCGACCACCGCGCCGGGGCCGACAGGCACGCCGGCGATCCGCAGCGCGCGGGCGAAATAGGCGACGTTTTCGGGGAGGCGGCCGGTCATGGGGCGGCGAGGCGCGAGAACCCCTCCCCCTTGTGGGGAGGGGCAGGGGCGGGGGGCGTTCCGCTTGGTGAGCGCTCGCCCGGTCGGACGCCCCCCATCCCCATACCCTTCCCCACAAGGGGGAAGGGAGGAGTCTCCGCCGGCAGCCGCAGAGAGGTGCTCACCCCTGCGTCTCCGTCATGAAGACCTTCTGCGCGATCACCCATTTGCTGTCTATCTTGAGGAAGGAGAGCAGGTCGGTGAAGTAGCGCGGCGGCATCTGGCACTTGACCTTGACCAGCGCCAGCGTCGGCCCGACGAGGTCGATGGTCAGGATATGGTCGCCGCGCGCCAGCCCGGCCGATTTGGGAGAGGGCCGGTTGCGCACGGCCGCGAACCATTCGTCGCGCGGCACGATCTTGATGTGTCCGTCATCCTGCGCCGAGGTCAGCGCGCTCGTCGGATGGAAGACGAGTTCGAGCTTGCCGACATCGCCCTCGTAGAGACCGTTGAGATAGGTCCAGGTCGCGGCCTCGATCGCCTTGATATCGCTGTTCATGGTCACCTCCGTCGTGCTCGGCCTTGTGCCGAGCATCCACGTCTTGCGACGCGGATGAATGGAAAGACGTGGATGGTCGGGACAAGCCCGACCATGACGAGGAAGCACTATAACTTGCTACCGCCCCGCCTCGGTCTTCACCCGGTCGAGCAACTCCTTCACCTTCGAGCCCTGCATCGCCTGGATGTCGTCCTGATACTTCAGCAGCGCGCCCAGCGTATCGGAGACCAGCGCCGGATCGAGCGCCACCGCATCGAGCTCGACCAGCGCGCTCGCCCAGTCCAGCGTCTCGGCGACGCCCGGCGCCTTGAACAATTCCTCCTTGCGGATCGCCTGCACGAAGGCGACGACCTGCTTTGCGAGCTTGGCCGGGGCATTGGGCGCACGCGCCTTCAGGATGGCGAGTTCGCGGGCTGCGTCTGGATAGCCGACCCAGTGATAGAGGCAGCGGCGCTTGAGGGCGTCGTGAATCTCTCGCGTGCGGTTGGAGGTCAGGATGACGATCGGCGGCTCGGCCGCCTTGATCGTTCCAAGCTCGGGAATCGTCACCTGCGCATCCGCCAGCACCTCGAGCAGGAACGCCTCGAAAGCCTCGTCGGTGCGGTCCAGTTCGTCGATCAGCAGGATCGGCGGCCCGCCTTCCTGCGGCTCCAGCGCCTGCAGCAGCGGCCGCTTGACCAGGTATTTCTCCGAGAAGATGTCGGCTTCGAGCTTGTCGCGATCGCCGGTCGCGCCGCCCGCCTCGGCAAGCCTGATCGCCATCATCTGCCCGGCATAGTTCCATTCGTAGACAGCCGACGCCAGATCGAGCCCCTCGTAGCATTGCAGCCGGATCAGCTTGCGGCCGAGCGCTGAGGCCAGCGTCTTGGCGATCTCGGTCTTGCCGGTGCCGGCCTCGCCCTCCAGCAGCAGCGGCCGCTTCATGCGCAAGGCGAGGAACAGCACCGTCGCGAGCGCGCGGTCGGCGACGTAGCCCCGGCCCTGCAGCAGAGCAAGCGTGGCGTCAATTGAGGCGGGGAGAGAAGAACTCTGGGACATCGGCAACCAGTCTAGAGGCAATTCAGCGCAAGCGACACGGGGCATCGAGGCGGTCAGCGCGTCGACCAGGCAAACCAGAGCGCGACCGCGGCCATGCTCACCGCCGCTCCGCGACGGATCGCACGCTCGCGCGAGCGATGAAAGAGCAGTTCGCGCGCACCTCCCGCGCCCAGCACGAGTGCCGCGTGAATCCCTGTCGCGATTACGACGAAGACCGCCGTCAGAAAGAGCAACTGATCCTGCCGCGGCGGCACCGGCAGGAACAGCGGGATCACGGCGACATAGAAGAACGCCGCCTTGGGGTTGAGCAGATTGGTGACGAGACCGCGCCGGAACGAGAGCGCCATGTCCTCGTCCGCGCCGGCCGCCGGCTCGCGCCAGGCATCGAAGGCGAGCCAGAGCAGATAGGCGACGCCGGCCCATCGCAGCAGCCCGGCAGCGGCCGGAAAGGCCTGAGCGGCGAAGCCGAAACCGAGCGCGGCTGCCGCGCCGAGCAGCGTCAGGCCAAGCGCGACGCCCGCGACGGCGGCCATCCCCGCGCGCCAGCCTCTCGCGAGGCTGAGCGCGACGAGATAGCCCATGTTCGGCCCGGGCGTCAGCTCGGCGACGATCGCCGTCAGCACGAACTCCCAGAACCGCACCGTGTCGCCTGCGGGCCTGCTGTTACTTCCCCACCGCCCGCGCCACGGCCTCCTTCGCCATCACGCCGATCAGATGGGCGCGATACTCCGCGTCCGCATGCATGTCTGCATTGATGCCCTTGGCCGAGGCCTTGACGCCGTCGAGCGATTTCGGCGCGAAGCGGGCTTTCAGCGCGGCCTCCCCTTCAGACCAGCGAAACACGCCGCCCTCGCCCGCGCCGATGACCGCGACGCGCACATCCGAGCCGCGCTTGGCGACGAAGACGCCGACCAGCGCGTAGCGCGAGGCCGGATTGCGGAATTTGGCGTAAGCAGCCTTGGAGGCGACCGGGAAGGCGATCTTCGTGATGATCTCGCCCTCTTCCAGCGCGGTCTCGTAGAGCCCGGTGAAGAAGGCGTCCGCCTCGATCTTGCGTTTGTTGGTGACGATGGTCGCGCCGAGCGCGAGGCAGGCGGACGGATAATCCGCAGCCGGGTCGTTGTTGGCGACGGAGCCGCCGATCGTGCCGCGATGGCGCACATGCGGGTCGCCGATATGCGAGGCGAGATAGGCGAGGCCCGGAATGGCCTCCTGCACGACCGGCGAGGCCGCGACCTCGGCATGGGTCGACATCGCGCCGATGACGAGGTTGCGGCCCTTGCGCTCGATGCCCTTGAGATCGGCGCAGGCTCCAAGATCGACGAGATGCGCCGGCGAGGCGAGCCGCTGCTTCATCGTCGGCAGCAACGTGTGCCCGCCGGCGAGCAGCTTGGCGTCCTCCTTCTTGGCGAGGAGGCCGGCGGCCTGGCGAGCGGTTGCGGGTCGGTGATAGGCGAAGGCGTACATGGGCTTGATCCCTTGTCAGAATTCAAACGGGTCATCCCGGCCGGAGCGAAGCGGAGAGCCGGGATCCAATCCTGAACGGTTCAGGCATGGATCCCGGATCGGCGCGGCTTCGCCGCTTGTCCCGGACGACGGGTGAGGTTTATTCGGCAGCCATACGCTTCACGGTTTTCTGCGCGGCGCGCCAGACCGCCTGCGGCGTCGCCGGCATGGCGATGTCCTCATGGCCGAGCGCATCGGTGATGGCGTTGATCACGGCCGGCGGGGCGGCGATCGCGCCGGCCTCGCCGCAGCCCTTGATGCCGAGCGGGTTGGACGGGCATGGCGTCACAGTCATGCCGACGTCGAAGGACGGCAGGTCGTCGGCGCGCGGCATGCAGTAGTCCATGAAGCTCGCGGTCACGAGCTGGCCGTCGGCATTGTATTTCGCGCCTTCGAGCAGCGCTTGGCCGACGCCCTGGGCGATGCCGCCATGGACCTGGCCCTCGACGATCATCGGGTTGATGACGACGCCGAAATCATCCACCGCCGCCCAGCGCTCGATCGCGGTGACGCCGGTATCGGGATCGATCTCGACCTCGCAGATATGGACGCCGGCGGGGAAGGTGAAGTTGGTCGGGTCGTAGAACGCGCCCTCCTTCAGCCCCGGTTCGAGATCCTGCCCGTTGAACTTGTGCGCGATATAGGCCTGCAGGGCGCAGGAGCCGAAATCGAGCGTCTTGTCGGTCCCCTTCACCTTGAAGTGCCCGTCGGCGAAGTCGATGTCGGCCTCGTCGGCCTCCAGCACGTAAGCCGCGACCTTCTTGCCCTTGGCGATGACCTTGTCGAGCGCCTTGAAGATGGCCGACATGCCGACCGCACCGGAACGCGAGCCATAGGTGCCCATGCCCATCTGCACCTTGTCGGTGTCGCCATGGACGATCGAGACGTTCTCGATCGGGATGCCGAGCTTGCCCGAGACGAGCTGGGCGAAGGTGGTCTCATGGCCCTGGCCGTGGCTGTGCGAGCCGGTCAGCACCTCGACGGTTCCAACCGGATTGACCCGCACCTCGGCCGATTCCCACAGGCCCACGCCCGCGCCGAGCGAACCGACGGCAGCCGAGGGCGCGATGCCGCAGGCCTCGATGTAAGATGAGAAGCCGATGCCGCGCAGCTTGCCGTTGCGGGCGGAGTCGCGCTTGCGCTTGCCGATGCCCTTGTAGTCGATGATCTCCAGCGCTTTCTTCATCGACGCGCCGTAATTGCCGGCGTCATACATCATGATCACCGGCGTCTGGTGCGGGAACTTCTTGACGTAGTTCTGCATCCGGAACTTGGCCGGGTCCTTGCCGAGTTGGCGCGCCGCGACCTCGACCAGCCGCTCGACCACGAAGGTGGCTTCCGGCCGGCCCGCGCCGCGATAGGCGTCGACCGGGGCGGTGTTGGTGTAGACCGCATCGACCTCGGCGTAGATCGCCGGGATGTCGTAGGAGCCCGACAGCAGCGGCGCATAGAGATAGGTCGGCACAGACGACGAAAAGGTCGAGAGATAGGCGCCGAGATTGGCCGTGGTCTTGACGCGCAGCGCCGTGATCTTGCCGTCCGCGTCGGTCGCGAGTTCGGCATGGGTGACGTGGTCGCGGCCATGCGCGTCCGACAGGAACGCCTCGGTGCGGTCCGAGGTCCACTTGACCGGTCGGCCAACCTTCTTCGCCGCCCAGACGCAGACCGTCTCCTCGGCATAGATGAAGATCTTTGAGCCAAAACCGCCGCCGACATCCGGCGCGATCACGCGCAGTTTGTTCTCCGGCGCGATGCCGATGAAGGCCGAGAGCACGAGGCGGGCGACATGCGGGTTCTGGCTCGTTGTGTAGAGGGTGAATGCGCCCTCGCCCTGATCATAGTCGCCGACCGCCGCGCGCGGCTCCATCGGGTTGGGCACCAGCCGGTTGTTGACGATGTCGAGCTTCGTCACGTGCTTGGCCGCCTTGAAGGCGGCCTCGGTCTCGGCCTTGTTGCCGAGATGCCAGTTGAACACGGTGTTGTCGGGCGCTTCCGCATGGACCACGGTCTTGGCTCCGGCGGCGCTGGCGGTGTCGACCACCGCCGGCAGCACGCCGTAATCGACGACGATCGCCTCCGACGCATCGCGCGCCTGCGCCAGCGTCTCGGCGACGATCACCGCGACATGGTCGCCGACATAACGGACCTTGCGCTGAGCCAGCGCCGGATGCGCCCCGGCGCGCATCGGCGTACCGTCCTTGTTGTGGATCATCCAGCCGCAGATCAGCCCGCCGACCTTGTCGGCCGCGAGATCGTCTCCGGTGAAAATGCCGAGCACGCCGGGCATCGCGGCCGCGGCCTTTGCGTCGATCGACTTGAGCGTGGCATGCGCATGCGGCGAGCGCAGGAACCAGGCGTGGGCCTGGCCCGGCCGGTTGATGTCGTCGGTGTAGCGGCCCTGGCCGGTGATGTAGCGGTGGTCTTCCTTGCGGCGAACCGATGCGCCGATACCCGTTGCGGACATGCTCTTCCCTCCTCGCAGCGCGCCTCTGACGGGCGCGTCATGACCTGAGAAAAAGCCCGCGCGGGATAGCGCGGGCCGGAACGCCTTACTCGGCCGCCTGGCGGACCTGAACCTTGCCGCCCATGGCCTCCGCGCCAGCGGCGATCGCCTTGACGATGTTGTGGTAGCCCGTGCAGCGGCAGATGTTGCCGTCGAGATCCTCGCGGATCGTCTTCTCGTCGAGGTCGTTGCCGCGCCGGTTCACCATGTCCACGGCGGCCATGATCATGCCGGGCGTGCAATAGCCGCACTGTAGGCCGTGATGTTCGCGAAACGCCTCCTGCATCGGGTGCAGCGCGCCGTTCGTCGCCAGACCCTCGATCGTCGTCACCGAAGCGCCGTCCAGCGAAACCGCCAGAGCGGTGCAGGATTTCACGGCCTTGCCGTCGACATGGACGACGCAGGCCCCGCACTGGCTGGTGTCGCAGCCGACATGCGTCCCTGTCAGGCGCAGGTTCTCGCGCAAGAGCTGCACCAGGAGCGTGCGCGGATCGACGGTGGCGGTGACGGCTTTGCCGTTCACCGTCATGGAAACGGTGGCCATGGGCATTCCTCCTGAAATCCGGGTCTCGCGCCCGGCTTTGAGACTAAACTCGTCGGCCGTCGCTCCTTGGAATCCATGCGTGTCGCAGATGGCGCACCGCAGGGCAGCTTTTCCTTGGAACAGCTCGAAACGGAATGTGGACCCGCGATTTTGCGCGGTCAAGCGGATAGCACGCCGAGACAAATGCGCGTTTGGTCACGTTTTTGCGCAGAAAGCGAAGGCCCCCGGTCGGCCGGAGCCATGGCGTAGGCGAACTGGCCTATGCCGCCGTGAGGATGAAATTTGCGGATTGTTAATCGGCGCGAGCCCAAGCTGCCACAGCGACTTATGCAAAACGCCGTCGCGCATTGGATCAGCCGTGTCGCCAATCCAGGACCAGATCCAGCGTCGCCTGCGGGCGATCGGTTATGGAGACGCGCAGCGCGCGCGGCTCCTGACCTATCGCGCCGTCGTCGACCGGGTCATCGACCGCATCGTCGCAGCCGATTTCGAGCGGGCCTTCGCCATTCATCCGGTCCTGCGCGAGACGGTCGGGCCGGTGGCCGAGCGGCTCTATGCGATGGAGGCGAACCATTTCCGCCTGCTTTTCGAGGGCGTCTTCGACGAACGCTACACCATGTCCGTCGACGAACTTTGCAACCTAGAACGCGTCGCGGGCGTCGGGCCGCGTCCGCGCGTCTCGATCGCCTTCACGCTGTTCCGCGAGATTCTGGTCGAGAGCCGGCTCAGCGTCCTAACCCAGCCGAGGCGCGGTGCCCGCGACCTCTACATCGTCGAACGCATCCTCACCTATGACGTCAACACCGCGATCACGATCGACCAGCAGATCGAGGCGGGCGAGGCGAGGAAGCGCCAGTCCGCGCTCGACGAAGCAGCCCTCATGCTGAGGTCGCGTATCGGCGGTCTCGACGCCTCGATTGCGCACGCCGTCGAACAGTTCGTCGCGACCGCCTCCGAGACGACAACCGCGACCGCCTTCATCAGGGATCGGGTCGGCTCGGTCGCGCAGGCCTCGGCGCAGGTCCGTGAGCGCTCGCTGCAGACCGCCGCCGCGACCGAGGAGATGTCGGCCAACATCACCGAGATCGGCCAGCGCGCGCGCCAGAGCCTCTCGATCGCCAACCGCGCCGTCAGCGACGCAGAACAGATGAACCAGGCGATCTTGCACCTGCGCGGCGTCACCGATTCCATCGGCGCCGTCGTCGGCATGATCGCCGACATCGCCGCGCAGACGAACCTGCTGGCGCTCAATGCCACGATCGAGGCCGCGCGCGCCGGCGAAGCGGGCCGGGGCTTCGCGGTCGTCGCCTCCGAGGTGAAGTCGCTGGCGACGCAGACCGCGAGCGCGACGCAGGACATCGCCGGCAAGATAGCCGAACTCGCCGCAAGCGCGCAGACCTGTAGCGCGCACGCCGCCTCGATCGGTGAGACGATCGGCGAGATCAGGCTGGATTCGGGCGCGATCTCGGATGCCGTGCTTCAGCAGGGCGCGGTCACGGCCGGCATCGCGCGCGACGCGGCGGCCGTCGTCGGGAGCTCCGACGAGGCCATCGTCAGCGCCAACGCCGTCAACGACAGTCTTGCGACCACGGCCAAGGCACTGGCACGCGCCAACGAGGCCGCCGCCGACATCGCCCGTCAGGTCGGCGCGGCGGAAGCCTCCGTCGCCGAGGCGCTGGCGGCGCTGCGGCGGGCGTCGTGACAACGCTCGGCCCGATCCCCAACGCCTCATCCTGAGGAGCGCCGCAGGCGTGTCTCGAAGGATGCTCCAGTTTGCTCCCGAGACATCTGGAGCATCCTTCGAGACGCAAGCTGCGCTTGCTCCTCAGGATGAGGGGTTTGAAGGCTGGTTTGCTTGGGAGTGGTCAGCCTTCGCTGACCGCTTTGGCGAAATTGGCGAAGAACTCGTCGGCGAGCTTCTTCGAGACCGAATCGATCAGCCGCGAGCCCATCTGCATCAGCTTGCCGCCGACCTGCGCCTCGACATCGTAGCGCAGCAGCGTCTGCCCGCCCTCGGCCTCGCTCAGCGTGACCTTCGCGCCGCCCTTGGCGAAGCCGGCGATGCCACCCTCGCCCTCGCCCTGGATGCGGTAGCCGTTTGGCGGATCGAGGTCGACCAGTTCGACCTTGCCCTTGAAGGTCGCCTTGACCGGGCCGAGCTTCACCTTCACCACCGCCGAGAAATGCGTGTCGTCGGATTTGACGAGTTGCTCGCAGCCGGGAATGCAGGCTTTCAGCACGTCTGGATCATTGAGCTTGTGCCAGACCACGTCCTTGGACGCCGGCAACGTCACCTCGCCATTCATCGTCATCGCCATGGCGTCTCTCCCTCGCAAGCCGGCCCGGGGACGCGACCCTGTTGCGGCCGGCCCTGCCCCGGGTCTATCCAAGACGGCGGGGTGCGCTATCCATGAGCGGAAATCCCCGATGCGCACAAGGGGACCAAGCGTGAAGATGGTTTGCGACGCCGCGCCCGGCCCCGGACATCAATCGGCATGAGCGGGACGGCGACGGGCCTCCTTGGCGAACTCTTCGCCGACAGCGAGATGGCGGCGCTGTTCTCGGATCGGGCCGCGCTGCAGGGCATGCTCGATTTCGAGGCCGCGCTTGCCCGCGCGCAGGCTGCGGCCGGCGTCGTCACGGAGCCTGTGGCGACGGCGATCGCCAGCGAATGCCGCGCCGATTTCTACGACATCTCCGCCATCGGCAAGGCCACGACGCTCGCCGGCAACCCCGCGATCCCGCTGGTGAAGGCGCTGACCGCCCGCGTCGCCGCGCGTGATTCCGAAGCCGCGAAATGGGTCCATTACGGCGCGACCAGCCAGGATGTGATCGATTCAGGTCACGCCCAGCAATATGGCGCGGCGCGGAATCTGCTGCTCGGCCGCACCGCACGCCTCTCTGCCGCGCTGGCAGCGCTCGCTAGCGCGCATCGCGACACGCCGATGATCGGGCGAACCTTCCTGCAACACGCCGTGCCCATCTCCTTCGGCGTCAAGGTTGCGCACTGGCTCGATCCATTGGTGATGTTCCATGATCGCTGCCAGTTATGGGGGGAGCCCGCGCATCAACTCGGCGGCGCAGCGGGCACGCTGGCTTCAATGGGCGACAAAGCCACCGCCGTACTCGACGCCTTCGCCGATGCTATGCCCGCGATCAACGCCACAAAAACGCCGTGGCATACAATGCGCGACCGCATCGCCCTTCTCGCCTGCCAGCTCGGCATCCTGACCGGCCATCTCGGCAAGATCGCGCTCGACGTCGCGCTGATGGCGCAGACGGAGATCGGCGAACTCGCCGAACCCGAGGCTCCCGGCAAGGGCGGCTCCTCGGCAATGCCGCACAAGCGCAATCCCGTGCTCTGCACCTTGATCCTCGCGGCCTCCAAACGCACGCCCGGCTTGGTCGCGACCATGCTGTCGGCGATGCCTCAGGAGCATGAGCGGGCAATCGGCGGCTGGCACGCCGAATGGCCGACCATGCGCGAGCTATACCTCACGGCCGGCTCGGCGCTCTGCCAGACGCTGACGCTGATCGAAGGGCTACAGGTCTTCCCGGACGCGATGCGCCGCAATCTCGACCTGACCAACGGCCTCGTCATGGCCGAGCGGGTCTCGCTTGCGCTCGCCGCAAGCCTCGGCCGCGAACCGGCGCATCACCTGCTGGAGCAGGCTAGCAGGGCCTGCATCGCGCAGGCGCGCCATCTCCGCGAGGTGCTGGCCGACGACCCTGCGATAGCGGGCGCGCTCGACGCCGCCGCGCTCGATGCGCTGTTCGACCCTGCCACCTATCGCGGCGCGAGCGACGCCATCATCGACCGGATCCTCGCCCGCTACGAGGCCGAACGCGAACACATGAGGCCCCATGGTTGATCTCAGCGACCAGCAGCGCGCCATCGCCTCCGGCTCCGACGGCCCCGCCGCAGCCATGGCGATGCGCATCGTCGCCGAATCCGCGCGGCTGATGGGCGCCCCGCGCCTCATATCAGTGGCGTCCGCCCATATCGACGGCGCGCTCTACCATGGCGATTCCGGCACGCTCTTCGCGGAGAAACTGGTCGAGGGCGGCGCGAAGGTCGCCATCCGCGCGACGCTGAATGTCGGCGCGCTGACGCCGGCCGGCTGCGCGAAAATCCGGCTCCCGCCGCATGAGCGCGATATGGCCGCCCGCATGATGCGGGCCTATGAGGCGATGGGCTGCGAGCCCTCCTGGACCTGCGCGCCCTATCAGGCCGGCCACCGGCCCAAGGCGGGAACCGACGTCGCTTGGGGCGAATCCAACGCCGTCGTGTTCTGCAACTCGGTGCTGGGCGCGCGCACCAACCGCTATGGCGACTTCCTCGACATCGCCTGCGCGATCGCGGGCGTCGCGCCCGATTACGGCCTGCATCGCCCGGAGAACCGGCGGGCGACGCTGGTGATCGACGCCTCCGGCCTCTCGCGGGAACTTCGCGCCTCGGACGTGTTCTACCCCGTGCTCGGGGCCTATCTGGGCCGCAGCGCGGGAACCTCCGTCGCCGTCATCGACGGACTGCAGGGTTGCACGACGGAAGACCGGCTCAAGGCGCTCGGCGCATCGGCCGCCTCGGCCGGCGGCGTCGGGCTGTTTCATGTCGCAGGCGTCACGCCGGAAGCGCCCGATCTCGATACTGCGCTCGGGCATCGCCCGCCGGCCGAACGCATCGCCTTCACGCAAGCCGCGCTGGGGGACACTCTGGCCCGGCTTTCAACAAGCGGCGGCGCAGATCGCGTCGACGCGGTTGCGATCGGCTCGCCGCATCTCTCGCTGGCCGAGATCGAGGAGGTCGAGCAGCGGCTGGCCGGTCGCAAGCTGGCGGTTCCGCTCTACGCCAACACCGGCCGACATGTCGTCGGCCCGCTGGCCGCAAACGGCCGCCGCGCCGCGCTGGAGGCGCAGGGCGTCGTCTTCGTCGTCGATACCTGCGTCGTGGCGACGCCGATCCTGCCCGATATCGACGGTGCGGTGCTGATGACGAATTCCGGCAAGTTCGCCCATTACGCGCCCGGCAATACCGGCTATGCGGTGAGCTATGGCTCGCTGGCCGAATGCATCGAGAGCGCCGTCGCCGGCCGGCTGGTCAGGGAGCCGCGCGCATGGGCCTGAACGCCGAAATCCTGATTCCCGGCCCGGCGGTCACGGCAACATGCCTGGCCCTGACCGCTCCGATCAGCTTCTGGGGCGGCGTCGATCCGCGCACCGGCGCGATCATCGACGCCCGCCATCCGCAGCGGGGCCAGAGCATCGCAGGCTGCGTGCTGGCGCTGCCGGGCACGATCGGCTCCTCCTCGGCGTCGGCCGTGCTGCTCGAACTCGTCCATGCCGGAAGGGCGCCCGCCGCGATCCTGATGCACGAGCCCGACGCCATCCTGCTGCTGGGCTTGATCGTGGCGCGCGAGATGGGCTGGGCCGTACCGCAGGCGCTGAAGGTTCCCGCAGACAAACAACGCGGGCTCGATGGCCGCAGACTGCGCCTTACCGGCGACGGCACGATCACGCCGGAATAAGACAACGGAACTGTCACGGAGAGAAACGCCGATGCCGATCGAGACCATCAGGGGCGAGCCCTTCAACATTGCGCTCGACGGAGCGCCCGACGCGCCCGTCCTGCTGCTGTCGAACTCGCTCGGCACCAACCTCTCGATGTGGGAGCCGCAGGTCGCGGAATGGGCGAAGAGCTTTCGAGTCGTGCGGTACGATTCGCGCGGGCACGGCAATTCGACCGCGCAGGACAAGCCCTATTCCATGGCGATGCTCGGACAGGACGCGCTCGCCATCCTCGACCATCTGAGCATCGAGCGCGCGCATTGGTGCGGTCTCTCCAAGGGCGGCATGGTCGGGCAATGGCTCGCGACACATCATGGCAAGCGCCTGAACCGCGTCGTGCTCGCCAACACAGGCGCCCGCATGGGTCCGCCCGAGCTTTGGAACGGGCGCATCAAAGCCGTCCGCGCCAACGGCATGGCGGGACTCGTGCAGCCGACGCTGGAGCGCTGGTTCAGCCCCGCCTTCCGTGAGCGCGAAACCGCGACCGTCGCGAAGGTCAGCGAGATGCTCGCCACCACGCCGCCGCTGGGCTACGCCAATTGCTGCGCCGCCATTCGCGACATGGACCAGCGCGAGCCGATCCGCGCCATCGCCAACCCGGTCCTCGTGATCATCGGCAAGGTCGATCCGGCGACGCCACCGGCGGCCGGCCATTTGATCGCCGACGCCATCCATGGCGCACAGCGGATCGAGTTCGACGCCGCCCATCTCTCCAATCTCGAACAGCCGGAAGCCTTCACCAAGGCCGTGCTCGATTTTCTGAACGCCTGACCTGCCGAGTTCCGAGGAGCCTGCCATGGACGATGCCACCCGCTATGCCGAGGGCATGAAGACGCGCCGCGCCGTGCTGGGCGAGACCTACGTCGACAAGGCGAGCTCGGGCCTGACCGACTTCAACCGCGAATGGCAGGAGTTCATCACCCGAAACGCCTGGAACGATATCTGGAACCGGCCGGGTCTGGTGCGGCGCGAGCGCTCGATCATCGTGCTCTCGATCGCGGCCGCGCTCGGCGCCTGGGGCGAGTTCCGCATCCATGTCCGCGGCGCGCTCAACAACGGCCTGAGCCGCGACGAGATCAAGGAGGTCTTGATGCAGACCTCCGTCTATGCCGGCGTTCCGGCGGCTAACCATGCCTTCAAGGAAGCCGCCAGCGTCTTCGCCGAGATCGAGGCCGAACGCTAGCGGGCGGGCTGGCCGCCGACATGGGTGGTCGCGGCAGCGCCCGCCCGGTTGCCGCGGTCCAGACAGACCGCCACGTCCGCTCCGTCGCAGACGCCTGACAGGAACCCCGCCAGGAATGCGTCGCCCGCACCCGTGCTGTCGATGCACGCCACAGAGGGGGCGGGCGCGATCAGCGGCTCGACGCCAGCCGCGCAATACTCCGCCCCCCCGGCCCCGCGCTTGATCACGACCGCGTCATAGGACTGGAGCAGCGCCTCGCGCTGATGGCGCGGCTGGTGCGCGCCGGTCAGCGCCGCAGCCTCCGTCTCGTTGGGGAAGCAGATCGCCGCGCCCCGCGTCCAATCGAGAAACGCGTTCGGACCGACTTCGTGGAGAAAGGAAACCGAAGCCGGATCGACCGTCACGACAAGCTCTTTCTCGCGGGCCCGCCGCATCAGGTCGAGCACGGCGGCGCGCGGCCCCGGCGTGAACAGCGCGTAGCCCGAGACATGCAGGAGGCCGACCCCGTCCAGCAGGCGGTCGGGCAGATCCTCCAGCGACAGACCGTCATTCGCACCGCGATCCGTCAGGAAGCTTCGCTCGCCATCGGGATCGACCAGGCTGATCAGTGTGCCGGACTGCCGCATCCGGTCCGCTGCCAAGACGGCATCGACGCCGTGACACCCGAGGTGGTCCCGAAACCAGCCGGCATCGGCGGCGCCTACCCGGCCCGCGAAGCGGGTTTTCACGCCGAAATGGGCAAGCCAGGCCGCCTGGTTCGCGCCAGAGCCGCCGGGAAGCGAGCGGATTGCGGCCCGGCGGTCGGAGCCCCGCACCAACGGACCTTCGGGGCGAACGATGATGTCGGTCATGATGTCGCCGACGACGAGGACGCTCGCCTCCCGCGGACGCAGGCGCGGCTCCGGCAGGCTCAACGCGCCGGGCCGAGCTGTGCGGCGAGCGCACAGGCCAGCCGCCCCGCCACCGCCGCGTTGTTCTTCACCAGCGCGATATTGGCCTGCAGGCTGCGCCCTCCCGTCAGCTCGAAGATGCGGTTGAGCAGGTAGGGCGTCAGCGCCTTGCCGAAGATACCGGCCGCCGTCGCCTCCGCGACAGCGGCGTCGATCAGGCCGTCGATCTCGCCTGCGTCCAGGGCGTCGGGCTCGGGGATCGGGTTGGCGACGAGCACGCCGCCCCGCATGCCGAGCGCACGCTGCACCAGAAAGGTCTCGGCAATCGCCTCGACCGTGTCGAAGCGATGATCGACGCGGTGCCCGCTGCTCCGGGCAAAGAAGGCCGGGAACTCGTCGGTGCCGTAGCCGAGGACGGGAACGCCATACGTCTCGATCACCTCCAGGGTCTTGGCGATGTCGAGGATCGACTTCGCGCCCGCGCACACCACCGCCACGGGCGTGGAGCCGAGCTCGATCAGGTCGGCCGAGATGTCGAAGGTCGACTCCGCCCCCCGATGCACGCCGCCGATACCGCCCGTCGCGAACACCGCGATCCCCGACAGCGCCGCGATCTGCATCGTGGTCGCCACGGTGGTCCCTGCAAGCCGCCTTTGCACCAGCAGCGCGGCCATGTCGCGCCGCGAGGCCTTCGCCGCGTTATGTCCCTCGCGCGCCAGGCGCTCCAGCGCATCTCCGGAGACGCCGACCACGACGCAGCCGTCGATCAGGGCGATCGTCGCCGGCACAGCACCAGCCTCGCGCACCACCGCCTCGACCTCGCGGGCCATGGCGAGATTCTGTGGGTAGGGCATCCCATGCGTGATGATCGTCGATTCCAGGGCGACGACGGCGCGCCCTGCCGCCAGCGCGGACGAAACCTCGTCCGAGATCGACAGGAGGGTGGGCAGCGATGGCGGCCGGGGAATACGGAAATGGTCGGGCATGGGCGCTCTTCAGGAGATGAGCCGCCGACGCGAAGTCGCCGAGCGGTTGGAGCCCGCGAAGGCGGCCCCCAAGATGAGAAGGCCACGGCTCATGCCATTGCCGCGCATGCGACGTTTCATCATCGCGGCGGTCACTCCCGCCCCAGCGTCGCCAGCAGGCCGCCGCGCAGATGCGCCATCAGCCGGTCGCTGGCCGCCATCGCGGCTCCGGGATCGGCCGTCGCCAGCGCCTGGGCGAAGGCGACGTGATGCTGGGCGGCGGGCACCAGATCGTCCTGCCGCTCGAAATGATACCAGGCGCGCCGGATCAGCGCCTGCAGAGGTTCGGCCGCGCGTGTCGCATAGGGGCTGCGCGCGGCGGTCGCGACGGCCGCGTCGAACTCCTTGTCGAGCCGCATATAGGCATTGGCGTCGCCGTCTTCGGCCGCGGCGCGCATGGCGCGCGCGGTCTCGACGATGGCGATGCGCTCGCGCGGACTGGCGCGCCGCGACGCTTCGGCCGCGATCAGTCGCTCCAGCACTTCGCGCGCATCCAGCGCCGCCATGATGTCGATGGCATTGATGCCGGCGACGAGCACGCCCTTGCGCGGCAGCACCTCGACCAGACCCTGCTGCGCCAACCGGATCAGCGCCTCGCGCACCGGCGTGCGTCCGACGCCGACCATGTCGATGAGCTGCGCCTCGGTCAGCGACGCGCCCGGACGCAGCGACAGGGTGACGATCGCCTCCTCCAGCCTCCGATAGGCGATCTCGGACAGGCTGAGCCCGGCGATGTCATGGTCCGGTCGTGACGTTGCGCTCGGAGGCCGCGGGTCTTCCAGGCTCCGGAGGTTCACGCGGCGCTCCGGGGCGCGGGGGCCGGCGTTGACGCTGCTTGAGGCATTGATATATCACCCATTCGATATCGCGCCCGACCTTGCGGGCCTGCAGTCTGAGGGCGAAACAGGTTTGCGCGCAAGCGGCATATGGCGCACGCAAGGCGGCATATGTCGTCGTCGGCGCGGGTGCCGCGCCCCTTGGGCTGGGGATTTCGAGGCTGCCATGACGGTACCGAAGCCATGAAGATAGCGATCATCGGGGCTGGCATCGTCGGCTGCGCCATGGCGCATGCTCTGCTGGACGAGGGTCACGAAGTCCTGATCCTCGACAGGGAAGGCCCCGCCTTCGGCCCCTCGCGCGGCAATGCCGGCTGGATGGCCCATACCGACATCCTGCCCATCGCGAGCCCTAAAATCCTGCGGCAAGTGCCGAAATTTCTGCTCGATCCGCTGGGGCCGCTCTCGATCAGGCCCAGCTATTTCGTGAAGCTGCTGCCCTGGCTCGCCCGCTTCGTGCTGGCAGCCCGCCCGCAGGCCTATGAGCGCTCGATACTCGGCATCGCCGCTCTCCAGCAACTGGCGCTGCCCGCCTGGCTGGCGCGGGCCGAGGCGCTCGGTCTTGCCGGCCATATCCATCGCAAGGGCGGGCTCTATGCCTTCACCGACCAAGCCGCTCTGGCCGAGGCCGGCGAGATCGCCAGACGGCAGGCCGAGTTCGACATCACGGTAAACATGCTGCGCCCCGAGGAACTGCGCCAGCTCGAGCCTGCACTGAAGGACAAGTTCGTCGGTGCGACCTTCCATCCCGACACAGCCCATATCTCCGACCCGCTCGCCCTGACGCTGGCCCTGTTCGAGGCAGCTCTCATGCGCGGCGCGACCTTCGAGAAGGCGGAGATCACCAACATTTCGACGGGCGAGCGCCCTGCCCTGATCGGTCGCGACGGTTTTCAGCGCGTGGTCGATCGCGCAGTCGTGGCGGCCGGCGCATGGTCGAAGCCGCTGGCGGCGGCGCTCGGCGACCGCGTGCCGCTCGACACCGAGCGCGGCTACAATGTCAGCTTTCCGGGCGTCACCGGGCTGACCTGGCGGCCGATCGGCTTCGAGGGGCATGGCTTCGTGGTGACGCCGCTGGAGAGCGGCCTGCGCATCGGCGGCGCGGTCGAGTTCGGCGGGCTCGACGCCGCCCCCAACCATGCCCGCACGAAAACGCTCTACGACAAGGCGACTGGCTTCGTCGACGGGCTCCCGGCCTTCGAGACCGGCACGCTCTGGATGGGTTTTCGCCCGTCATTGCCCGATTCCCTGCCCGTGATCGGGCAGGCCAGCCGCAGCCCGAGCGTGCTCTACGCCTTCGGCCACGGCCATTACGGCATGACGCAGTCGACCGCGACGGCCGGCCTCGTCGCAGACCTCATCGCCGGCCGGGAGCCGGCCATCGACCTCGCGCCGTTCAGCCCGCGCCGCTTCTGAATCAGCCTCTCAACCGGTAGAGCCAAGCCCATGACGACCCACACCTTCTTTTGCGTCGACGGCCACACCTGCGGCAATCCGGTGCGCATGGTCACCGGCGGCGGGCCCGCGTTGAAGGGCGTCAGCATGGTCGAGAAGCGGGCGCATTTCCTCGCCGAGTTCGACTGGATCCGCACCGGGCTGATGTTCGAGCCGCGCGGCCATGACATGATGTCGGGCGCGATCCTCTATCCGCCGACGCGGGCCGACGCCGACATCGCCTTCCTCTTCATCGAGACCTCGGGCTGCCTGCCGATGTGCGGCCATGGCACGATCGGCACCGTCACCATGGCACTGGAGCGCGGGCTGGTGACGCCGCGCGAGGAGGGCGTGCTCCGGATCGACACGCCGGCCGGCCTCGTCACCGCGAGCTATGTCCGCAGCGGGCCTTACGTCGACAGCGTCCGCATCACCAATATCGCCTCTTATCTCCACGCCACCGGGCTGACCGCGACGATCGAGGGATTGGGCGAGGTCACCGTCGACGTCGCCTATGGCGGCAATTTCTACGCGATCGTCGATCCGCAAAGCGCCATCGCCGACATCGCCGATGTGAACCCTTCCGACCTGCTGCGCTGGAGCCCGAAACTGCGCGCCGCGCTGAACGCGAAGTACCAGTTCGTCCACCCGGAAAACCCGGCGATCAACGGCCTTAGCCATATTCTCTGGACGGGCGCGCCGACCAAGCCAGGGGCGCATGCCCGCAACGCCGTGTTCTATGGCGACAAGGCGCTCGACCGCTCGCCCTGCGGCACCGGCACCTCATCGCGCATGGCGCAATGGGCGGCGCAGGGGAAACTGAAGGTCGGCGACGACTTCGTCCATGAGAGCATCATCGGCACCCTGTTCAGAGGCCGCGTCGAGGCTGCGGCCAAGGTCGGTCCGCATGACGCGATCATTCCCTCGATCGAGGGCTGGGCCCGGATGACCGGCTACAACACCATCTTCATCGATGACCGCGACCCGCTGGCGCACGGGTTCACGGTGGCGGATCGCGGCTGAAAGCCACATTGCGAAGCAGCCGGCCGACATTCGCCAGAGCAACGCCCGTTTCACGCTGCCCACCCCGCAATCATGTTGCGCCAAATCGCCTCGCGGCGGCAAAGTCGGCTGCACAATCAAGCGGCAGATGATCCCAGATTGCTTTTGACAGTTTTATGGCGCGGCGCGATTGTCGAACCCGCGCGGCGTTGGTAGCTCTGCGCGGCAATCGCATCCCGCATGCGCAGGCGTCATGCCGGCGTAACAGAACGGGAGCTGGTTCAAGGGGTCGCGCGTCTCGATGGAAGTGTTCCTGCAGCAACTCATCAACGGGCTGACCCTCGGGTCGATCTACGGCCTCATCGCCATCGGCTACACGATGGTGTTCGGCATCATCGGCATGGTGAACTTCGCCCATGGCGACATCTTCATGCTCTCGGCCTTCATCGCGCTGATCTTCTTCATGCTGATCGCCTCCTGGTTCGGGGCGGGCCTGATCGTCGTGGCGCTGATCGTCGTGCTGGTGCTGGCGATGTTCTTCACCTCACTCTGGAACTGGGCGATCGAGCGGGTCGCCTATCGCCCCTTGCGCGGCTCCTTCCGCCTTGCGCCGCTGATCTCTGCGATCGGCATGTCGATCTTCCTGATGAACTTCGTCCAGGTCGTGCAGGGCCCGCGCAACAAGTCGACAGCGCCGATGCTGAACAAGTCGATCACGTTGATCGAGAGCGCGACCTATTCGGTCCAGATCTCGTACAAGCAGATCGTCATCATCGTCACCACCGCCGTGCTGCTGGCCGCCTTCTGGTGGATCGTCCAGAAGACCTCGCTCGGCCGGGCCCAGCGCGCCTGCGAGCAGGACCGCAAGATGGCGGCGCTGCTCGGCATCGACGTCGACCGCACCATCTCGATCACCTTCATCATGGGGGCGGCGCTCGCGGCCGTCGCCGGCGTGATGTATCTTGTGCTCTACGGCGTGGTCTCGTTCCATGACGGCTTCGTGCCGGGCGTGAAGGCCTTCACAGCGGCGGTGCTCGGCGGCATCGGCTCGCTGCCCGGCGCCGTCATCGGCGGGTTGCTGATCGGGCTGATCGAGGTGATGTGGTCGGCCTATTTCACGATCGACTACAAGGACGTCGCGGCGTTCTGCATCCTCGCGATAGTGCTGGTCTTCATGCCCTCTGGCATTCTCGGCCGACCCGAAGTCGAGAAGGTCTGACGCCATGACAAGCGTGACAACTCCGAGCGCAACCACTCCGGCCAAACGCGAGCGCGACATGAAGGCGGCGCTCAAGGAAGCGGGCTTTTCTGCGCTCGTGACCTTCGGCCTCTGCATCCCGATCATCGCCTGGGGCACGCGTCAGAACATCGAGAACGTGCTGGTGCTCGATCCGCGCTGGGACGCGGTCGCCTGGGCCGTGGCGATCGTTTTCGTCGGCCGTTTCCTCGTGGCGTTGCGCGCGCAGGACAAATCCGAGCGGCAGTCGCTGGTGCGGTTCCTTCCGCATGGCACCTTCGCCTGGCTGCAGGCTCATTCGCGCACATTTTCGCTGGTGGGCTTGGGCTTTCTCGTCACCTTCCCGATCATCGCGATCCAGCTTTCGGGCTGGAGCGGCGCGCTGAAATGGATCGACAATTTCGGCGTCCAGATCCTGATCTACGTCATGTTGGGCTGGGGGCTGAACATCGTGGTCGGCCTCGCCGGCCTGCTCGACCTCGGTTATGTCGCCTTTTATGCGGTCGGCGCCTATTCCTATGCGCTGCTGGCCAAGAATTTCGGCCTCTCTTTCTGGATCCTGCTGCCGCTCTCGGGCATCCTCGCCGCCTTCTGGGGCATGCTGCTCGGCTTCCCGGTGCTGCGACTGCGTGGCGACTATCTTGCCATCGTCACGCTCGCCTTCGGCGAGATCATCCGCCTCGTGCTGATCAACTGGGTCGATTTCTCGGGCGGTTACGCCGGCATCTCGGGCATTCCGCGCCCGAGCTTTTTCGGCATCCCGTTCAATGCCAGCGACACCGGCTTCGCCGCTGTGTTCGGGCTCGAATTCTCGCCGCTCTACCGAACGATCTTTCTCTACTATCTGATCCTGTGCCTTGCTCTGCTGACCGCTTTTGTAACCTTGCGCCTCCGACGCCTGCCGGTGGGACGCGCCTGGGAAGCACTGCGCGAGGACGAGATCGCCTGCCGCTCGCTCGGCATCAACACCACCAACACCAAGCTCACCGCCTTCTCGATCGGCGCGATGTTCGGCGGCTTCGCCGGCGCGTTCTTCTCGGCGCGGCAGGGCTTCATCTCGCCTGAATCCTTCGTCTTCATGGAATCGGCGATCATTCTCGCCATCGTCGTGCTCGGCGGCATGGGCTCGCTCTGGGGCTGCGCCATCGCCGCGATCGTGATGATCGGCGGCACCGAACTCCTGCGCGAGCTCGACCTGCTCAAGGCGGTGTTCGGCAACGATTTCGATCCGACCAAGTACCGCATGCTGATCTTCGGACTCGCCATGGTCGTGATCATGATCTGGAAGCCGCGCGGGCTGATCTCGACGCGCGAGCCGACCGCGTTCCTGAAGGAGAAGAAGGCGATCTCGTCCGACATGGTCCAGGAGGGCCACGGCTGATGACGCCTCCCATCGCCTCTGCGCCACCCCTTCTTCAGGTCGAGCATCTGACGATGCGCTTCGGCGGGCTCACCGCCGTCAACGACCTCTCCTTCGAGGCCCGCAAGGGCGACATCACCGCGCTGATCGGCCCCAACGGCGCGGGCAAGACCACGGTCTTCAACTGCATCACCGGCTTCTACAAGCCGACCGAGGGGATGATGACCCTCACCCAGGACTCCGGACAAAGCTTCTTGCTGGAGCGCATGCCCGATTTCCAGATATCCTGGAAGGCCAAGGTCGCGCGCACCTTCCAGAACATCCGGCTCTTCGGCGGCATGACCGTGCTGGAGAACCTGCTCGTCGCCCAGCACAACCCGCTGATGATCGCGTCGGGCTTCACCTTTCTCGGCGTGCTCGGCATCGGCGGCTACAAGGCGCGCGAAGCGGAAGCGGTCGAGAAGGCCAAGTTCTGGCTGGAGAAGATCAATCTGATCGACCGCGCCGACGACCCCGCCGCCGACCTGCCCTATGGCGACCAGCGCCGCCTCGAGATCGCGCGCGCCATGTGTACCGATCCCGTGCTGCTCTGCCTAGACGAGCCGGCCGCCGGCCTCAACCCGCGCGAGAGCGCCGATCTCAACGAGCTGCTGCTCTCGATCCGCAAGGATATCGGCACGGCGCTGCTGCTGATCGAACATGACATGTCGGTGGTGATGGAGATTTCGGACCATGTCGTCGTGCTGGATTACGGCACCAAGATCGCCGACGGCACGCCGGCGCAGGTGCAGGCCGATCCCAGGGTGATCGCGGCCTATCTCGGCGTCGACGACGACGAGGTCGCCGCCGTCGAAGCAGAGGTCGGCATCGCATGACCGGGATGCCCGTTGCAGAGACCGCCGCTCCAATGCTTACCGTGCGCGGAGTGAAAACCTATTACGGCAAGATCATCGCGCTGAAGGGCGTCGATCTCGACGTCAGCGAGGGCGAGATCGTCACCATGATCGGCGCGAACGGCGCCGGCAAATCGACGCTGATGATGACGATCTTCGGCAATCCACAGGCCCGCGAAGGCACGATCACCTATCAGGGCCGCGACATCACGAAGATGCCGAGCCACGAGATCGCCCGCCTTGGGATCGCGCAGTCGCCGGAGGGACGACGCATCTTCCCCCGCATGACCGTGTTCGAGAACTTGCAGATGGGCGCGGCCGTGCGCGGCCTCCAGCATTTCGACAAGGATCTGGAGAAGATCTGCGTGCTGTTCCCGCGCATCAGGGAGCGCCTGCAACAGCGCGGCGGCACCCTGTCGGGCGGCGAGCAGCAGATGGTGGCGATCGCGCGCGCGCTGATGGCGCGGCCGAAGCTGCTCCTGCTGGACGAGCCTTCTCTCGGCCTCGCCCCGCTGATCGTGAAGCAGATCTTCGAGGCGATCCGTGAGCTGAACAAGACCGAGGGGCTGACGGTGTTCCTGGTCGAGCAGAACGCCTTCCATGCGCTCAAGCTCGCCCATCGCGGCTATGTCATGGTCAACGGCGTCGTCACCATGAGCGGCACGGGCCAGGACCTGCTGGCCAACCCGCAGGTGCGCGCGGCCTATCTCGAAGGCGGGAGGCACTGATGCAGGGCATTCTCTACGAGGAACCGACGATCTGGCTGTTCCTGCTCGTCACCGTGGTGATGGGCGGCTGGCTCGCCTGGATGACGGGGCGCGCCATCGCGCTGACCTGGAAGCCGCAATACCAGCTCGTGATCTACGTGCTGGTGCTCGGCCTCGTCGTCCGCTTCATCCATTTCGCACTGTTCCAGGCGACGCTGCTGACGCTGCATTTCTACATCGTCGACACCATCGTGCTGATGGTCTTCGCCTTTGCCGGCTGGCGCTACAACCGCGCGCGGCAGATGACGACGCAGTATCGCTGGCTCTTCGAGCGCGCCGGCCCTTTCGGCTGGAAAGCGCGCGAGGGTGTCACGATCAAGGCCGGAATCGCCTGAAAGGGCAGCAAGCTTGACGCGTGACAGACCGTTGAAAAAGCGCAAGACTGCGTTCCACGGTAGCACCACGCGCCGAGACGGGCGGACAATGAAAGCCCGTTCACAGTGACAATGCAGGGGAGTCTCATCTCATGAAGAAACTGCTGTTGAGCGGCATCGCGCTCGGCGCGGTCCTCGCCTTCTCGGGCGTGGCCAATGCGCAGATCAAGCTCGGCGTCGCCGGACCGATCACCGGCCCCAACGCCGCCTTCGGCGCCCAGCTGAAGAACGGCACCGAGCAGGCGGTCGAGGACATCAACGCGGCTGGCGGCATTCTCGGCCAGAAGATCACGGTCGTCGTCGGTGACGACGTCTCCGATCCCAAGCAGGGCGTCTCGGTCGCCAACAAGTTCGTCGGCGACGGCGTCAAACTTGTGGTCGGCCACTTCAACTCCGGCGTCACCATGCCGGCTTCGGAAGTCTATGCCGAGAACGGCATCCTGATGATCTCGCCTTCGGCCACAAACCCGAAGATCACCGAGCGCGGCCTCTGGAACGTCTTCCGCACCTGCGGACGCGACGACCAGCAGGGTGACGTCGCGGCGACCTACATCGCCAAGAACCTCAAGGACAAGAAGATCGCCGTCGTCCACGACAAGACCACTTATGGTCAGGGGCTCGCCGACGAGACCCGCAAGGGCCTGACCAAGGCTGGCGTCAAGGACGTGCTCTATGAGGGTGTCAATGCCGGCGAGAAGGACTTCTCGGCGCTGATCTCCAAGATCAAGTCGACCGGCGCCGACTATCTCTACTGGGGTGGCCTGCACACCGAAGGCGGCCTGATCGTGCGCCAGATGCGCGACCAGGGCCTCAAGACGGTCATGATCTCGGGCGACGGCATCACCACCGACGAGTTCTCGACGATCGGCGGCCCCGGCGTTGAAGGCACGCTGATGACCTTCCCGCCGGACCCGCAGAAGCGCCCTGAAGCCGCCGCCGTCCTCAAGAAGTTCGAGGCCAAGAAGTTCAAGCCCGAAGCCTACACGCTCTACAGCTACGCCGCCGTTCAGGTCATGGCCGAAGGCGCCAAGCGCGCCAACTCGCTCGACCCGAAGAAGGTCGCGGCGGCGCTCGCCGGCGGCCCGGCGGTGAAGACCGTGATCGGCGATCTCGCCTTCGACAAGAAGGGCGACATCACCCGTCCGGACTACACCATGTACACCTGGAAGAAGGGTGCCGACGGCAAGATCACCTATGTCGAGAATTGATCTCGACGGCTGATCGCGCTCGCGCGTGAAACGAGACCGCTCCGGTGAAAGCCGGAGCGGTTTTTCGTTGGCGCCAAGGACGGTGTCAAACTCGTCATTGCGAGCGCAGCGAAGCAATCCAGAGGTTTGCGCGAGACGACTGGATTGCTTCGCTGCGCTCGCAATGACGGGTGAATCACCCTTTCAATGACTCAGCCCAACTTCCTGAGAAACCCGGCGAATTGCAGCAGGCCATCGGGCCACGGCCCATGCCCGGACTCGGTGTTGAGATGGCCGCTGTCGCCGGCGTCGACGAACTCCGCGCCCCAGGCCTGCGCCAGCGCTTTCGCCTCGTCCTGCGGGCAATGCTGATCGGTCGCACTCGCGATGACGGTCGCCGGGAACGGCAGCTTTTCGCGCCGATGCGCAGCAAACGCGGGCTCCATGCCGGGCAAGCCCAGCTTGGCCTGCTCGGACGCAGGCGCGACGAGGAACGCACCGGCGACCTCGCCGGGCTGCAATTGCTCGGCCGCATGCGCGACCGCGCTGACGCCGCAGGAATGCGCGACGAGCACCACCGGCCGTGTCGCGGCGCGCACAGCCTCGACGATGCGCCGCGCCCAGCCTTCTCGCGACGGCTTCTCCCAATCGTCCTGGACGATACGTTTCGCGGTCTTGAGCTTGCTTTCCCAACGGCTCTGCCAATGGTCGGGCCCTGAGCCCGACCAGCCGGGGACGATGAGGATATCGACGTCGGAGGATTTCATGTCAGAGAACCACAGACCTCAAGCACCAAACACCCGCGCAAAAATCGTGTCGACATGCTTGAAGTGATAGCCCTCGTCGAACATCGCCTCGAGTTCGGCCCCTGACAGCCGCGCCGTCACCTCGGCGTCTTTCTTGAGGTTCGTCAGAAAATCCTCGCCATGCTCCCAGGTCCGCATCGCGTTGCGCTGGACCAGCGAATAGCTCTCTTCGCGGCTGGCCCCGGCCTGCGTCAGCGCCAGCAGCACGCGCTGCGAGTTGTGCAGGCCGCCCAGCCTGTCGAGGTTCTTGCGCATGTTGTCGGGATAGATCAGCAGCTTGTCGATCACGCCGGTCAGACGCATTAGGGCGAAATCGAGCGTCACGGTGGCATCAGGCCCGATCATGCGCTCGACGCTCGAATGGGAGATGTCGCGCTCGTGCCAGAGCGCCACATTCTCCAGCGCCGGCACGACCATCCCTCGCACAAGGCGGGCAAGGCCGGTCAGGTTCTCGGTCAGCACCGGGTTGCGCTTGTGCGGCATCGCGGACGAGCCCTTCTGCCCCGGCGAGAAGAACTCCTCGGCCTCGTAGACCTCTGTCCGCTGCAGATGCCGGATCTCGGTCGCCAGCCGCTCGACGCTGGAGGCGACGACGCCCAGCGTGGCGAAATACATTGCGTGCCTGTCGCGCGGGATGACCTGCGTCGAGACGGGCTCGATCGTCAGCCCCATTTTATCGGCGACATGGGCCTCAACCACCGGATCGATATTGGCAAAGGTGCCGACGGCCCCGGAAATCGCGCAGGTCGCGATTTCTGCGCGGGCCGCCACGAGCCGCGCCCGGCAGCGGTCGAACTCGGCATAGGCCTGCGCGAGCTTGAGCCCGAAGGTCACCGGCTCGGCATGGATGCCGTGCGAGCGGCCGATCGTCGGCGTCAGCTTGTGCTCGAAGGCGCGACGCTTGATCGCCGCCAGCAACGCATCGACATCGGCGATCAGGATGTCGGTGGCGCGCGCGAGCTGGACCGACAGCGTGGTGTCGAGGATGTCCGAGGAGGTCATGCCCTGATGGACGAAGCGCGCCTCGGGGCCGACGATCTCGGCGAGATGCGTCAGGAAGGCGATGACGTCGTGCTTGGTGACGCGCTCGATCTCGTCGATGCGGGCGACGTCGAAGACGGCGTCCTTCGCCTTGGCCCAGATGGCGGCGGCGGCCTCCTTGGGCACCACGCCGAGTTCGGCGAGCTTGTCGGTGGCGTGCGCCTCGATCTCGAACCAGATCTTGAACCGCGTCTGTGGCTCCCAGATCGCGACCATTTCGGGGCGGGAATAGCGCGGGATCATCGTCTCGTCTTTCACACAATGCGCCTGTCATCCCGGACAAGCGGCGAAGCCGCGCCGATCCGGGATCCATTCCTGAGCCTCAATGATTCATGCTCAGGAATGGATCCCGGGTCTCCGCTTCGCTGCGCCCGGGATGACGGCGCGGTTGAACAACTCAAACCCAGTCGCCACGTGCGGCTTCCGCCGCCTTGCGGATCGCGGCGATGTTGCCGGCATAGGCCGACGGCCCGCCCTTGAAAACGGCCGAGCCAGCGACGAGCACATTCGCGCCGGCCCTGGCAGCCAGCGGCGCGGTCTCGGGGGTCGCGCCGCCGTCGATCTCGATCGCGATCGGCCGCTCGCCGATCATGGCCCGCACGCGAGCGATTTTGTCGACCACGGAATGAATGAAGCTCTGCCCGCCGAAACCGGGATTGACGGTCATCAACAGGATCAGGTCGACGTCGTCGATGAGCGGCTCGATGGCGCTTTCATGCGTGCCCGGATTGAGCACGATGCCAGCCTTCTTGCCATGGCCCCTGATGGCCTGGAGCGTCCGGTGCGGGTGCGGTCCCGCCTCGACATGGAACGAGATCAGGTCCGCGCCGGCCTTGGCGAAGGGCTCGATATACGGATCGACCGGTGCGATCATCAGATGCACGTCGAAGAACTTCTTGGTGTGCGGCCGGATCGCCTTCACGACATCGGGTCCAAAGGTGATGTTGGGCACGAAATGCCCGTCCATCACGTCGCAATGGATCCAGTCCGCGCCCGCTTCGTCGATCGCGCGCACCTCCTCGCCGAGCTTGGAGAAATCGGCCGAGAGGATCGAGGGGGCGATGCGGATGGGGGCGCTCATGAGCGCGGGTTTAGAGCATCGGCCCGAAAAGTGGAACGCGGTTTTCGGCAGAAGCCGATGCCAGATCAAGAACGTCGGACGCCGGCCCCGCAATCGAAACCGCCGCTCGTCAGCGCCGCTCCACCGGAACCGACAGCCGGCGGTCGGCCTCGGCGATTCCCGCCGCGACCTCGGCGAAGGCAGGCCGCTGCATCAGCCGCGCGAACCACGCCGAAAGGCCGGCATGGCAGGCAAGCGAAGGCCCGCCTAACCGCAGGCCGAACAGCACGCCCATGAACAAGGCGATATCGGCGGCACACAGCGCCGGACCGAAGAAGGCGCGACCACCGAGGCGTTGGTCGAGTTCGGCGTGGTGACGGGCAAGCGCGGCCTCGGCGATCTGCGCGTCGGCGTCCTGCGCCGCCCGCCGCTCGCGGTCCTGAACCGGCGGCGCGGTGCGGTGCATCAGGGGCTTCAGAGCCGCCAGAAGGATCTCGTCGGCGAAGAGCTCGTCCATGCGGCAGCGCGCCCGCTCGGCCGGCGTGGCAGGATAGAGAGCGGGCTGCGGATAGGCCTCGTCGAGATATTCAAGGATGATGGTGGAATCGTAGACGACGAGGCCACCATCGCTCAGCACCGGCACCTGCCCCTTCGGATTCAGCGCGATCACCTCGGGGTGCTTTGGATCGTAGCCGGTGGTCTGGTTGAACGGCACGGTGATGCGCTCGAAGGCGAGTCCCTTCTCGCCCAGCGCGATCTCGACCTTGCGGGCGAACAGGCTCAACGGGCCCGTGTAAAGCGTGATCATGATGCGGCTCCGGCTACGACGGCAGCAAAGCGTCGCAAAGCCCGGCGTCAGGCCCCGTCAGCAGCGCTTTCGGAGCGTTTGATCCGCGCTGCCACGCCGCGCAGCAGCCAGGGCAGCAGATAGATCGGGAACTGCGCCAGCGCGAAGAACAGGAAGGTCGTCTGCGGCACGCCCGCCCCCAGCGCCGCGACCAGCAGACCCATGTTGCGCTGCCCCGAGCCGTATCCGACCATGAACCGGTCGGACGGCCGCAACGGGCGCAGGACGAGATAGCTCGCCATGATCCCGACCAGCGAGACCGCGAAGGCGCAGGCGAGGAAGAGCCCGACCTTGCCGGGATCGGCGATCGCCGCGCGGGTGACGCCGTCCATCGCCGCCACCGCGAAGATGAAGTACATCAGCACGCCGAAGCCATCGAGATTGGCCTTCATCGCCCTGATTTTCGCCATGCCGAGCCAGAGCCGCAGCAGTGTCGCCACCGCCATGCCGCCGCCGATGAAGAACAGCAGCCGCAGCGTCAGCACCCAGCGGTCGAGCGGGACGGCCGAGCCCGCCAGCAGATCGACCAGAAGCGGCGCGACGATGGGGCTGAGCAGCGTCGTCACGATGACGCCCGCGATGATCAGCGAGGGCTCGAAGCCATAGATGATCGCGACGGCCGGCGACGACATGATCGGCGGCGCGGCCGCAAGCAGCGCAAGCCCCAGCACGAGGCCGGGATCGAGCGCTGTCCGGCCGGTCAGCAAAAGCGCCCCGCCGATCAGCGCGACCGGGGCAACGACGAGCCAGAGCGCGCACAACAGCAGCTTCCGGGGCCGTCGCACCAGCCCGAGAATGATGCCGACATCGGCGCGCATGAAGGTGACCGTCGTGAAACAGAAGATCGAGACCGGCAGCAGCGGGCGCGCGGCGGCGGAGAACTGCGGCAAGGCGAGACCGAGCAGGATCGAGAGCGCGAAGCCTTGCGTGCCGTAGCGGCCGAGCCAGGCGAGGCCGGCGGCGAGAGGAGCGGCAAAGCGCGCGATCATGAGGCCAATTCGATCCGGGGGCGGGCTTGGACGCGGCCGCAGGGTCGCGGCGACGCGACACCGCCTACCATATCGCAGACGGCTGCCGACAGAAAATTGCGGCAAACCGCGCGGGGCGACCATGCGCGGGGCGCCAGTCGCTGCTCTGGCGCAAATCTTGCGAAACTTCGCGCAACGTCTCGCGGAACCGTGCCCGCCCGCTGACTTTGCTCCGGAAACGGCTATTTCTACGAGGATAGGCGGCTGACGGGAGCGAGTGATGCAGGCGGATACGATCGTTCTGGGAGCCGGAATCGTCGGCATCTCGGTCGCGCTTCACCTGCAGAAGGCCGGCCGCTCGGTCCTGCTGGTCGATCGCGGCGAGCCCGGAGCCGAAACGAGCTACGGCAATGCCGGGCTGATCCAGCGCGAGGGCGTCTACCCTTACGGCTTTCCCCATGATTTCGGCGCGCTGATCCGCTACGCGATGAACAACACCATCGACGCGCATTACCACTGGAACGCGATCCCGAAACTCGCGCCTTTCCTGTGGTCGTACTGGATGCATTCGCGCGCCTCGCAACATGAGGCTATCGCGCGGAAATACGCCACGCTGATCGAGCATTGCGTCAGCGAGCATGATGCCTTGGCCGCCGAGGCCGGCGCGACCGACCTGCTGCGCCGCAAGGGCTGGATGAAGGTGTTTCGCACGCAAGGCGAGCAGGATGCGCGCCTTGCCGAAGCCACCCGCTGGAAGCGCGATTTCGGCCTCAACCACCGCGCGCTCGACGTCGCAACGCTGCGTGCCGAGGAACCCCATCTCGACCAGAGCCTGATCGGCGGCCTGCACTGGACCGACCCGGTGACGGTGATCGACCCGCTCGGCCTGTCGAAGGCCTACGTCGCGCTCTTCGAAAAACTCGGCGGCCGGCTGGCGCAGGGTGATGCCGGCACGCTGGCGCAGGACGGCGCAGGCTGGAGCGTGACGCTTACTGAGGGCGTCAAGGCGACCGCGAAGGACGCCGTCGTCGCGCTCGGCCCCTGGGCCGACCTGGTCAACCACAGGCTCGGCTACCGGCTGCCGCTGGCGGTCAAGCGTGGCTACCACATGCATTACAGGCCGCTCGGCAACGCCATTCTGAACCATCCCGTGCTCGACACCGAGCGCGGCTATTTCCTCGCGCCGATGCGGCAGGGCGTGCGCCTCACCACCGGCGCGGAGTTCGCCAGCCGCGATGCGCCGAAAACCCCGGTGCAACTCGCCCGCGCCGAGCCGATCGCCAAGACGCTGTTCCCGCTCGGCGAGCGGCTCGACGCCGAGCCCTGGCTCGGCAACCGGCCCTGCACGCCCGACATGATGCCGATCATCGGCCCGGCTCCGAAGCACAGGAACTTGTGGTTCTCCTTCGGCCACGCCCATCATGGGCTGACGCTGGCGGCGGTGACCGGGCGGATGATCGCGGAGATGGTGACGGGGCAGAAGGTCTTCGTGGACCCTGCGCCGTTCGCACCGGCAAGGTTCGGGTAGCACCTGTCATCCCGTGCGCGCCGCAGCGTGAAACGCTGCTGCGCAGACACGGGACCGCGACGAGGATGCTTGGCGTGACGGCGGTCCCGCATCTGCGCAACGGCATTGCATGCCGCAGCGCAGATGCGGGATGACAGCCCTGCGCCGCGCCCCCTCGCCTCCCCCGCCCGGCCCTGCCACGATCGCGCCTCAAGATCCTCCGACCAAAGGCTTCCCCATGGCCCTCGCCAAACCACCTGTCCAGGACAACGCCCATGCGGCCGCGCTCGCACTGCTGGAGCGCGCCCCGCTGATCGACGGCCATAACGACCTGCCATACGTCATCCGCATGAGCCGCAGCGCCAAAGGCGATGTCGCGGCCTACAACCTCTCCCGCGTGCATGAGGAGGTCGACACCGACATTCCGCGCATGCGGGCCGGCATGCTGGCGGGCCAGTTCTTCGCGGCCTATGTCCCGCCCAATCACAGGCACCCCGCCGGTTTCGCGCTCGCGCAGATCGCGCTGATGCGCGACATCCTGCGTCTCCATGCCGATGTCTTCCGGCCGGGCCTCTCAGCCGCCGACGTCGCGTTGGCGAAGGCCGAGGGGAAGATCGCTCTCTTCATGACGATCGAGAACGGCTCGGCGCTCGATAACCAGATCGATGCGCTCGACGCCTATTTCGGCCTCGGCGTGCGGCTGATGACGCTCTGCCACAACGGCACGCATGACTGGTGCGATTCGGCCACCGACGAGCCCAGGCACAACGGCCTGTCGGCTTTCGGTAAGGAGGTCATCGGACGCATGAACAAGCTCGGCATGGTCGTCGATCTCGCCCATGTCTCGCCCAAGGTCATGCATGACACGCTCGACATCACGACCGCTCCGGTGGTCTGGTCGCATTCCAACGCGTTTTCGCTCTGCGACCATCCCCGCAACGTACCCGACGACGTGCTCGACCGGGTCGCCGCCAATGGCGGCGTCGTGATGGCGACCTTCGTGCCGGACTTCATCAGCCAGGCCTCGCGCGACTGGCACAAGCCGGCCAAGGACAAATACGGCAAGACGCCCGAGGGCACGGATTACGCAAAGGCCGAGGCCGAGATCGAACGCAAGGCCGGCCCGCGCCCAAAGGCGACGCTGCCGGAGTACTGCGACCATCTCGACTATCTGGCCGCCCGCATCGGCCACGACCATATCGGCATCGGCTCGGACTTCTTCGGCTGGGTCAATCCGGACGGGCTGGAGGACACCTCGGTCTTCCCCTCCCTGATCGCCGAGCTGATCCGGCGCGGCTGGAGCGAGGAGAACCTCGAGAAGCTCGCCGGCGGCAACATGCTGCGGCTGATGCGGGCGGTGGAAAAGACCGCCGCCTAATCCGGCTTCACCGGCTCCGGGCTCGGCTGCAATTCCGGCTGCATCGTCGAATCCGGCACGAGTTCCGGCTTCGACGCCGCCTGATCCAGCCGCGCGACGCCGGGCGAGCGCGAGCGCGCCCAGATCTGCGCGAGGAACAGCCCGAGCGGGATGCAGAGCAGCAACAGCAGGATCAGGTAGCCGCGGTCGCCTGCCATCGTCGCCGCCATCCTCCGAAAATCTCGACGACGCACGCTTGACCGCGAACCGCTGTCGCCCGACAGGACAAGCTCTGCCCTGTCGAACGGGGCGCGTCCACCCTCACCCACGGCTTCGTCACATGCCCGGCTCCGGCACCGACCGCACCCGCCCTCCCGTTCAGGCCGCCGCGCCGGTGATCATCCTGGTCGAGCCGCAAATGGCCGAGAACATCGGCATGTGCGCTCGCGCCATGGCGAATTTCGGGCTCTCGGAGATGCGTCTCGTCGCCCCGCGCGACGGCTGGCCGTCAGGCGGCGGCCTGAAGAAGGGCGCGACCTCGGCGGCGTCCGGCGCGACCTACATTCTCGAAAACGCCCGGCTCTTTGCGAGCGCGGCCGAGGCGATCGCGGACCTGAACCATGTGCTGGCCACCACCGCACGCGAGCGCGGCCAGATGAAGCGGGTCGTCACCCCCGCCGAGGCGATGCCGCCCTTGGCGGACCGGATCGGTGGCGGCGAACGCGTCGGCATCCTGTTCGGGCGCGAGCGCATCGGCCTGACGAACGAGGAGATCTCGTTTGCCGATGCGATCCTGACCTTTCCGGTCAATCCGGCCTTCGCCTCGCTGAACCTCGCCCAGGCCGTGCTGCTGACCGGCTATGAATGGTTCAAGGCCACGGGCGGCGAGCCGCCCTTCCGCGAAAGCGTGCTCTCGCCGCCCGCGACGCGCGAGACCGTGCTGTCGATGTTCGACTATGTCGAGGCCGAGCTGGACATCTGTGGCTTCTTCCCGCCCGGAAAGAAGCCCTCCATGACCGCCAATCTGCGCGACATCCTGCATCGTTTGAGCCTGACCGAGCAGGAGGCGCGGACCCTGCGCGGCGTCTTCAAATCGCTCCGCGAGGGGCCGCGTCGCCGCAAGCCCGATGCGCCCTGAGCGCAGTTCCCGATCTCGTGATCGCGGTCGTCGAAATTCCGCCATGGCACATGGCTTGAAGGGGCGTATCGCAGCGCCACTTTCGTCATGCTGCCCACACGGATATCCCCGATGCTCGATCGCCGGACGTTACTGATGGTATCGGGTGCCATGACGGCGGGCTTCTTCACGGCCGGAAGACCGGCCAGCGCCACTGACACCGACGTCGTGATCGTCGGCGCAGGCGCGGCCGGCATCGCCGCGGCCCATGCCCTCAAGGCCGCCGGCCGCAAGGCGATCATTCTCGAAGCGCGCGACCGTACCGGCGGGCGGGCCTTCACCGATGCCTCGCTTGGCGCCTCCTATGATGCCGGCGCGATGTTCATCCACTGGGCCGAACGCAACCCCTGGGTCGAGATCGCCAGGGATCTTGGCATCCCGACGCCGGAGGAGCGCTGGGGCGGCGGCGGCTTTCAGGTCTTCGCCGATGGCCGGCCGATGCCGGAGACCGACCGGATGAAGCGGCGCGGCGCGTTCGGGCAGATCGACAGACGGCTCGAGACGGTCGACATCGGCAAGCGCGACCTGTCGATCGCCGAACTTCTCGGCGATCTCGGGCCCGACATGGCCCCGATCGCGGCCTCTGGCCTGCTGCTCTCGATCGGCGAGGAATCGGACCGCATCTCGGCGCGCGACTACCAGCGGCTCTGGGCCGGCGACGATTTCATCGTTCCCTCGGGCTATGGCGCTCTCGTCGCGCGCCATGCGCAGGGGCTCGACATCCGGCTGAACGAGCCTGTCGGCGCGATCCGCTGGGACGGGCCGGGCGTCGCGGTCACCAGCCGCTCGGGCACGCTGCGCGCCAGCGCCGTCATCGTCACCGTGCCCGTCGGCGTGCTCAAGGCCGGCGGCATCCGCTTCACGCCGGAGCTGCCGGCGCGGCATCGCGATGCGCTCGGCGGCATCGGCATGGGCGCGCTGACCAAGATCGCGCTCAAGGTCGAGGGAGACCGCTTCGGCATCACGCCGGGCACCACCTATATGGAGGCCGGATCGCCCAGGAAGCTGATGAATTTCGACCTGTTTCCGGACGGCAAGGACATCGTCATCGGGTACTGCGGCGGCGACTATGCCCGCGACCTGTCGAAGGCAGGAACGCAAGAAGCGCGCGCCCATATCGTCGATCTGCTGGCGCGGATGATCGGCGAGGATTTCCGCAAGGCCGTCACGGGTGTCTCCTTCCCGGCCTGGTGGACCGACCCGTTCGCGCTCGGCTCCTATTCCGTCTGCCTGCCGGGTCAGGAAAAGGCGCGCGATGCGCTCGCTTCACCGATCGGCGAGCGCATCTGGCTCGCCGGCGAGGCGACGGCCGGCGGCGGCGCGATGACGGTCGGCGGCGCGACGCTGGCTGGCCGTGCCGCAGCGGCGGCGGTTGCCCGTCTGAAGGTCTGACCGCGACCGATTGCGGGCGCAGGTCCTTGGATCGGACGTGTTTTTGTGGAACCGTTTTCAAACTCCCGGCGTTGTCAGCCCATCGAACACCTCACGGGAGAGTGAACATGATCAAGACAATCGCTATCGCCGCGCTGCTGGCCACCGTTCCGGCTGCGGCCTATGCCCAGAACCCGCAGGGCGCCCAGGGCGGCGCTGTCGGCGGCGCGACCGCCGGTGCTGTCGGCGGCGCCATCGTCGGCGGCCCGGTCGGCGCGGTGGTCGGCGGTGTCGGCGGCGCAGTCGTCGGCGGCATCATCGGCGACCAGACCCCGCGCTTCCAGACCTATGTCACGGAGCAGCGCGTTCAGTCCTACACCTATGCCGAACCGGTCGCTGTCGGCACCGTGCTGCCGCAGGAAGGCGTCGTCTATCGCGAAATCCCCCGCGAATACGGCAACACCGAGTATCGCTACACCGTCGTGAACGGTCGCACGGTTCTGGTCGAGCCGCGCACCCGCCGCATCGTCCAGGTCATCAACTGATCTGATGTTTCCGACCTCGGTCGGAATAGGCCCGCCGCAGCAATGCGGCGGGCTTTTTTGCGGTTAAATCTCCAGTTCCCAGTTCTGCCCGACCAGATCCTGCCCGAACGAATGGTGGCGCTCCTCCGCCACCAGCTTGAAGCCCTGGGCGACATAGATGGCGCGCGCCGCATGCAGGATGTCGTTGGTCCAGAGCACCATGCGGGCATAGCCAGCCTCCCGCGCAAAGCCGACAGCCTCAGCGACCAGCCGCTTGCCGAGGCCGAGCCCCCTCGCCTCGGGCGCGACGATGACCAGCCTGAGCTTGGCGGCGCTGTCGCTCTCGCGGACGACGAAGGCGCTGCCGACCGGCTCACCGCGCCACTCCGCGATGAAGCAGCGCTCCAGCCCGGGCCGGAACTCGCGGAGGAATTTCGCCGCGATCTCGGCGACGAGCGCCTCGAATGAGATGTCCCAGCCATAATCCTGCGCATAGAGCCGGCCATGTGTGGAGACGACCCAGCCTATGTCGCCGGGCCTGTGCTCGCGGATCAGCGGCGCCTCGCCGGCCGTCGTCTCGCCCGACAGCAACGACTGCGCCTGCCCGAGCGCATCGACCAGCCTGTCACGTTCCTCCGGCGCAAGCCGCCGCAGGATCGCCTGCGCCTGATCCCGCGAGGCCCGGTCGAGCGGAGCGAAAGCCGCGCGCCCCAGCGGCGTCAAAGACAGGCGCTGCGCCCGGCCGTCCTGCGACGAGCGTTCGCGCCCGAGCCAGCCCTGGGCGGCGAAGCGCTTCAGGATGCGCGAAAGATAGGCGGGGTCGAGCCCGAGATCGCGGGCGAGTTCGCTCGCCATCAGGCCATCGCGCTGCGCCAGTTCGTACAGCACCCGCGCCTCGGTCAGCGCGAAGCCGGAGCCATGCAGGCTGCCGCCGAGCGCGCCGACCCAGCGTGTATGAAAACGGTTGAAGCGGCGGATCGCCGCGACGGCCGGCGCGTCGGGCTGCGACCGTGTCTCGGGCTGTGCCATGGCAAATCTCCAAAGCGAAGCTCTCTCGATTTAGTTGACGTTGTCAACTAAATTTGCGGGACGCTTCCAAGCTGTTCTTGACCGTCCCTTAACCTCGCTCTGGCGCAATCCGGATCGCCCCTCTCTGCCCGGATATGTCCATGCAGGTCGATCTTCTGGCCGGAACGGCCTATGCCGCGCTGGCGATGCCGCAGCGCCAGCCGACCATCCTCGTTTTCGATTCCGGTCTCGGCGGCCTGACCGTGCTCGATTCGACGGTGCGGGCCTGCCCGGGCGCGAGGATCGTCTACGCGGCCGACGACGCCGGCTTTCCCTATGGCCGGCTTGGCGAGGGAGAACTCGTCGCGCGCGTGCTCGCCGTGATGGAGCGGCTGGTGGCGCGCAGCCACCCCGACCTCGTCGTCATCGCCTGCAACACCGCCTCGACGCTGGTTCTGCCGGCGCTGCGGGCGCGGTTCTCCATCCCTTTCGTCGGCACCGTGCCGGCGATCAAGCCGGCCGCCGGACTGACGAAGACGGGGCAGATCACCGTGCTGGCGACGCCGGGCACGGTCGCGCGCGACTACACGCGCGGGCTGATCGACACCTATGCCGGCGGCTGTACTGTTTCGCTCGTCGGCTCGACCGCGCTTGCCGGCCTCGCGGAGGCTGCGCTGAAGGGCGAGCCGGTCGCGGACGCGGCGATCCTGGCCGAGATCGCGCCCTGCTTCGTCGAGGCAGGCGGCGCGCACACCGATGTGATCACGCTCTCCTGCACGCATTATCCGCTGCTGCTGGAGCGCATGAAGCGGCTCGCGCCCTGGCCTGTCGGCTGGATCGACCCTGCTCCGGCGATCGCGCGGCGCGTCGCGGGCCTGCTCGGCCCGGTGGCGACGACGCCTCCGGTCAGCGCAGGCGACGCGCTCGCGCTCTTCACTGACGGAAGCGGCCTGACCGGGCCCTTGCGCATCGCGCTGGCCGGTTACGGCCTCGCCGATGTCGCGATCGAGCCGATGCCGCTGGTGAATTGACGCAAACCCAGCCGTTCCGGTTTGACAAACCGGCCCCAGCATGGTTCTAGACCGGCGTCGCGCGGGCCCGAAACGGCCCGCGTGGCTTTTTCCGCACCCGTGATCCGCTCAGCCTGAGCCGGATCTGTCGCCCCGGTGCATCGAACCGAAAAGTGGAATGCACTTTTCGGACAATTCGATGCTCGAAAAAACATGACGGACCGCCGCAGGCGAGCCGGCATGGGGAGCAGGAGGGCGCGGTCCTCACTCGCGAACTCAAGAGGACACGCGATATGTCGAAGCGCCATGAGGCGAAGTACAAGATCGACCGCCGGCTCGGCCAGAACATCTGGGGCCGTCCCAAGTCCCCGGTCAACCGCCGCGAATACGGCCCCGGCCAGCACGGCCAGCGCCGCAAGGGCAAGCCCTCCGACTTCGGCACGCAGCTGCGCGCCAAGCAGAAGCTCAAGGGCTATTACGGCTCGATCTCGGAGAAGCAGTTCCGCCGCTATTACGCCGAGGCGATCCGCCTCAAGGGCGATTCGGGCGAGAACCTGATCGGCCTGCTCGAGCGCCGCCTCGATGCCGTGATCTACCGCGCCAAGTTCGTGCCGACGGTCTTCGCAGCCCGCCAGTTCGTCAACCACGGCCATGTCACGGTGAACGGCAAGCGCGTCAACATCGCGTCCTACCAGGTCAAGCCGGGCGACGTGATCGCGGTCAAGGAGAGCTCGCGCCAGCTCGCCCTCGTGATCGAATCGGCGGCTCTCGCCGAGCGCGACGTGCCGGACTATCTCGACGCCGACCACACCAAGTCGACCGCCACCTTCACCCGCACGCCGACACTGACGGACGTGCCCTATGCGGTGCAGATGGAGCCGAACCTGGTCATCGAGTTCTACTCGCGCTGATTCGGACACTTAGCGCCGCGCCGCAAGGCGTTGGCTGGAAACACGAAAGGGCGGCTCGCAGGAGCCGCCCTTTTTCGTTGCATAAGCACAGTCAGTATTGAGTGAAAACTAAGCGCGGGCGCTCGACCAAGCGACGATAGCTATAATCGCGATGCTTACCAGCAAACCAACAGCCGCGACCGACACCAGCAAGTGACTGCCCCAGCCGCGTCGCAGATGGTTGATCTCGCAGTGATATGAATTGGATAACGCCGCCAGCGCCAAGACTGTGACGTACAAGAGCGAATTCACGACATCAATTTCGCCGTAGGACCCTAACGAGTCGAGCCAGCTTGGATAACGGCGCGCAAAAATGTCGATCAACATGGCCCAAAAGAAGCCGGAGCACGCAATATTCGTAGCAAATCTATTAAGCGACATCGGATCCTCGCACAGGCTGCGGGTCGGATCATTCCGCCGATGCGTTACGATTCAATCAATCCGTGCAACTGCGCTTCTCGACTCACAGATGCGAGCCGGCCTCGTCGCGAAAGAAATAGCAGCCCAGCCCCAGGCAGCCGATCAGGATCGAGATCGCATAGGGGCCAAACAGGCTCAGCACGAACACGGAGGCGATGAAACCCCGCATCGACCAGGTCAGTGTCTTGTTGCTCATGGCGACCACTCGCGGTGAACTTACTGCCAAACAGTAAACGCAAAACTCTGAATTGAGCTTGAACAGCTAGTGTAAACGAAAGGTTACCGGTTGTTTCTCGCGATATAGGCCAAACGGCCTGCCGTTCCGCCGCGCGCTGACAAGCCGTTGCGACTCGGCTTATCGTCGCGCACCCATATCGGGAAAAGGACGACGATCATGAAGACGATGTTGATCGCAGCGCTCGCGCTTGGATGCCTGACCGGCCAGGCCTTCGCGCAGGGAGCAAGCTGCGCGGTGCAGGCCACCGACAAGAAACTGGCCGGCGCGGCCAAGACCAGTTTCCTCGGCAAATGCGAGAAGGACGCCACCGCCGCCTGCGACAAGCAGGCCGCCGACAGGAAGCTCAATGGCGCGGCCAAGACGAGCTTCACCAAGAAATGCGTCACGGACTCGGTCGGCACCTGACAGGCGGTCCCCGCCGCAACGAAAAGGGCGGCTCCGGGAGCCGCCCTTCACTCATGCCCTGAAAAGCTGGTCAGCCGCGACGGTCCCAGTCGCCGCCGCGATCGCGATCGCGCCAGCGGCGCTCGCCGCGATCGTCGTCGTCGCGGTCACGGCCGCCGCGACGCTCCTCCCAGCGCTCGCGCATCTGGCGCATATGGCCGCGCCCCTCGGACATCGCCTCGCGCACCGCGCGACGGGCGACCGTCTTCTGCTCGTCGCTGAGCGTGATCCAGAGCGGCCGCACCGTATCGGAGAGTTCCTTCATCCGCTGGGCGCGTTCCCCGCTGCGGGCGGACATGGCGTCCAGCCGCTCCATGATATCGGCATGGCGGAAGGTTTCGCGCTGCTCGCGCATCGAGGCCCAGCGCTCGCGGCGCTGCTCGGCGCTCTTCTTGATCACGGCCTCGACACGCTCGAACAGGGGCACCTGATCGGGCTTCAGGTTCATGTCGGTGCGCAGCTTGGCGAGACGCTCGTTGAGGCGCGCCTCCATGCGCTCGGCGCGGCGCTCGCGCCATTCGGTGCGGCGCTGCTCGCGCGATTCGGTGCGGCTCTCGGAGCGCTCCTGGCGTGTGCTGTCGCCACCGCCCGCGGGCGGGATCGGCTGCGGCTGCTGGGCGACCGCGAAGGTCGCGGCCATGGCTGCGACCGAAGAGGCGGCGATCAGGGCGATGCGTTTCATGGGGCAATCTCCAAAGGAGTGTCGGGCAAAGGGTCGGTCGCTGGGCGGGTCTCGAAACGCCGGTTCGCGATGTCGCCACCATGCCGGGCAAGCCCTGACCCGGCGATGGCGCAAGCATGAAAAGATCGTAATGTGGACAGGACGCGCGGGCTGCCGCGATGTTCCCATCCTTCGGCCGATACGAGACGATGCGCAATCTGATCACCGATGTCCGCGGCGTCCTCGTCGGCAATGCGCAGGATGCGAGCGCCGCGACCGGCGTCAGCGTCGCGCTGTTCGACCGGCCGACCATCGCCTCGGTCGCGATCCTCGGCGGCGCGCCCGGCACCCGCGACACCGCGCTGCTCGAACCGGAGATGACGGTCGAGCATATCGACGCCATCGTGCTGTCGGGCGGCTCGGCCTGGGGGTTGAGCGCGGCCGACGGCGTCATGGCCTGGCTCGCGGCGCAGCAGCGCGGTTTCCCGGTCGGGGCTTATCGCGTGCCGATCGTCCCGCAGGCGATCCTGTTCGACCTGGCCAATGGCGGCGACAAGCCCTGGGCGGCGGGCGGCGGCGAATCGCCATACCGGACGCTTGGCCTGCAGGCGGTCGCAGCTTCGTCGCAGGACTTTGCGCTGGGCACGGAAGGCGCAGGCTTTGGTGCGACCACGCAAAACCTCAAGGGCGGGCTCGGCTCGGCCAGCGCGCGGGCGGCGACCGGCCATGTCGTCGGCGCGCTGGTCGCGGTCAACGCGGTCGGATCGGCCACGATCGGCGATAGCCCGTATTTCTGGGCCGGCGCCTACGAGCGCGACGCCGAGTTCGGCGGGCTCGGCTGGCCGGCCGCGCTGACGTCTGACGACCTGGCGCTGCGCTACAAGGGAGGACCCGGCCGCAACACCACGATCGCGCTGGTCACGACCGACGCCGCCCTGACCAACGCGCAGTGCAAGCGGCTGGCGCTCGCGGCCCATGACGGGCTGGCGCGGGCGCTCCGGCCCGTCCACGCCCCGCTCGACGGCGATGTCGTCTTCTCCGCCGCCACGGGACGCGCGGGCGCGCCATCCGACGCCTTCGCCCTGACCGACATCTGCGCCACGGCGGCCGATGTGCTGGCGCGGGCCATAGCGCGCGGCGTCCATGCCGCGACCGCTCTGCCCTTCGCGAATGCCAGACCGGCCTGGCGCGATGTTCATGGCGGCTGACCGGCGCGCGCCATCGTGCTAGAGGCCGGCCCATGTCGACCGATGAATTCCTCGCCCGCTTCGGGGCCGCGGGCCAACGCCAGCCCGACCCCGTCGCAGCGGCGCAGAAGGCGATGCGCAACGTCCTGCCGAGCCGCTTCTACGCGGCCGCCGCCGTGCTGGAGCGCGACGGACTGTTCCATGTCGCGCTGGACGGCCGCACCGCCCGAACGCCTGCGCGCAACCCGCTGGCTGTGGGCTCGCGCGCAGTCGCCGATGCGCTCGCCGCCGAGTGGCAGGCGCAGGAGGAACGCATCGACCCTGCCAGGATGCCGCTGACCCGGCTGGTCAACTCGGCGCTGGACGGCGTCGCCGACCAGCATGAGGCGGTGCGTGTCGAGATCGTGCGCTATGCCGGCAGCGACGCGCTCTGCTACCGCGCCGGTGAACCCGAGGCGCTGGTGGAGCGTCAGAACGAGCTCTGGAACCCGATCCTGCGCGAGATGGAAGGCGCGCTCGGCGCGCGCTTCATGCTGGCGCAGGGCGTGATGTACGCGCAGCAGCCCCAGACGACGCTGGATGCGGTTGCAGCCCGTGTCGCGGCGATTCCGGCGCCGGTCGCGCTCGCCGGCGCGCACAATGTGATGACGCTGACCGGTTCGACCATCCTGATGCTGGCGCTGGCGGATGGTCGCCGCGACCGCGACACGATCTGGGCCGCCGCCCATTGCGACGAGGACTACCAGATCGCGATCTGGGGCCAGGACGAGGAGGCCGCCGAGCGTCGCAGCATCCGGCGCGCAGAGTTCGACGCGGCGGCCCTGCTGCTGCTGCACGGCTAGCGGGGGGAGGCCCGGCAATGGAGCGTTTCACCGGCGGATGCTCCTGCGGCGATATCCGAATCGTGGCCTCGGAGCGGCCTTACCGGGTCGGATTGTGCCACTGCCTGGACTGCCGAAAGCACCATGGCGCGCTCTTCCATGCGTCGGCGATCTTTCCGCAGGATGCGGTGACGATCGAAGGCGAGCCGCGCGGCTATGCCGGCCGGTTCTTCTGCCCGCGCTGCGGCTCGCCGGTCTTCGCCCGCACCGGCGACGAGATCGAGGTCAATCTCGGATCGCTCGACGCGCCCGACCAGTTGATGCCGACCTATGAGAGCTGGACCATCCGACGCGAAGCCTGGCTGCCGCCATTTCCGCTGAAGCGGCGATATGAGCGCGATCGGGAGGGCAGCGATCGCAGCGAGGACGATGACGCGCTTCCCATGGCGTAGCCTGTCGCACCGCGCTGGCAGCGGCATCCTCCGCCTGAGCCAAAGGTTTGGCCGCCTCGCGATGGACAGGCAGCCTCTCGCCCCTTAATCCGGAAAGCACAACCTTTCGTCGGCTGCGGGGCTTTGATCGCCATGAAGGACATTCTCGTCGAGCTCGAGGACCGGCGCGAGGGCGCGCGCAAGGGCGGCGGCGACAAGCGCGTCGCGGCGCAGCACGGCAAGGGCAAGCTCTCGGCCCGCGAGCGCATCGAACTTTTGCTCGATCGCGACTCGTTTGAAGAGTTCGACATGTTCGTTCAGCATCGCTGCGTCGACTTCGGCATGGACAAGGCCGAAAAAATCCCCGGCGACGGCGTCGTCACCGGCTGGGGCACGGTCAATGGCCGCACCGTCTTCGTCTTCTCCAAGGATTTCACGGTGTTCGGCGGGTCGCTGTCGGAGACGCACGCCCAGAAGATCACCAAGATCCAGGACATGGCGCTGAAGATGCGCGCGCCCATCGTCGGCCTGTTCGATGCCGGCGGCGCGCGTATCCAGGAGGGCGTGGCGGCGCTCGGCGGCTATGGCGAGGTCTTCAAGCGCAATGTCGCGGCCTCGGGCGTGATCCCGCAGATTTCCGTCATCATGGGCCCCTGCGCCGGCGGCGACGTCTATTCGCCGGCGATGACCGACTTCATCTTCATGGTCCGCGACACGAGCTACATGTTCGTCACCGGCCCCGACGTGGTGAAGACCGTCACCAACGAGACCGTGACCTCGGAGGAACTGGGCGGGGCCAAGGTCCACACCTCGAAGTCCTCGGTAGCGGACGGCTCCTTCGAGAACGATGTCGAGGCGCTGCTGCAGGTGCGCCGGCTGATCGACTTCCTGCCGGCCAACAACACGGCCGGCGTTCCCGAATGGCCGAGCTTCGACGTGCCCGACCGCGTCGACATGAGCCTCGACACGCTGGTCCCGGACAATCCCAACAAGCCCTACGACATCAAGGAACTGATCCGGAAAACGCTGGACGAGGGCGATTTCTTCGAGATTCAGGCCGCCTTCGCAGGCAATATCGTCACCGGCTTCGGCCGCATCGAGGGCCGCACCGTCGGCGTCGTCGCCAACCAGCCGATGGTGCTGGCCGGCGTGCTCGATTCCGACGCCAGCCGCAAGGCCGCCCGCTTCGTGCGCTATTGCGACGCCTTCGAGATCCCGATCGTCACGCTTGTCGACGTGCCGGGCTTCCTGCCGGGCACGGCGCAGGAATATGGCGGCCTGATCAAGCACGGCGCGAAGCTGCTCTACGCCTACAGCGAATGCACCGTGCCGCTGGTCACCGTGATCACGCGCAAGGCCTTCGGCGGCGCCTATGACGTGATGGCGTCCAAGCATATCGGCGCGGATGTGAACTACGCCTGGCCGACGGCGCAGATCGCGGTGATGGGCGCCAAGGGCGCGGTCGAGATCATCTTCCGCGGCGGCGACGCCGAGACGATCGCGCGCCAGACCAAGGAGTACGAGGACCGCTTCATGTCGCCCTTCGTGGCGGCCGAGCGCGGCTATATCGACGAGGTCATCATGCCGCATGGCACGCGCCGCCGGATCGCCCGCGCGCTCGCCATGCTGCGGACCAAGAGCGTCGAGCGGCCCTGGCGAAAGCACGACAACATCCCGCTGTGAGAACAGCGCAGTTCCAGCGACACCCCATGCGAAGGCGCTGGGCCGCCATCGCCGTGGCGCTGGCGGTGCTGGCGGCGGCGGGCCTGTGGCTCGTTTTCTGGTTGGAGGGCGTCGATCGCGGTCGCTACGCGCATCTCGCCACACCAGAGCGGATCGCCGGTCTCAACCGCGCTTTTGCAGAGATGGGCGACGATGTCGTCCTGTTCGGCGATTCCCACAGCGAATTCATCGGCGACCCCTCGCCGCTTTGCGGCAGGTCCGTGATCAACGCCGGCGTCGGCGGGGTCAGCGCGCGCGGCTATCTCAACCTGCTTGTGGAATTGCGCATGCCGCGCCGCGCGAAGGCGGGCCTGCTGTCCATCGGCGTCAACAGCGCGAGAAAGAAGTTGCTGCCACGCAGCCGCAGCGACTTTCGCGACAACGCGTCGGATTTGATCGCGGCGCTGCAGCAGCGCACGCAGCGTCTCGTGGTCACCGCCCTACCCCCGGTCGGCGCCGAGGCCGCACGGCTGTACGATCTCGATGCGCTCAAGGCATACTCCGAGGAACTCGACGGCATCTGCCGCACGGCCGGCTGCCGCTTCCTCGACCCCTTCGCCGACATCCGCAGCGAGAACCCGGTGATCGCCCGCCCGGGTAGCACACGCGATGGCGTGCATCTCGTCGATTATCGCGCGCCGCTGGCGAAATCGGCAACCCTGCTCTGCGACTGAGCCCGCCTCGCACATGCCAGCCTGACCTCTTCGCGAATCGAAGGAGCATCCCGGCGTCTGCGCTCCGCCGGGACGGGTGGTGGCGCAGCGTGGGATCGGCCGCCATCACGCCGACGTGTCATGAAAATTCACCATTGGTCGCTTGAGCTTGGCGATGCCGGTTCACTGCGGTGCGCAAGCCGATTGTTACCGTCAGACTCCATCGCTATAAGGCAGCCAAATCGACGGCGGCTCGGCGGCGATGCCGGTGGGTGCGGCCAGACGACGAACCCGAAAGAGTGCGCCTATGTCGAAGCAGATCACACTCGAGGCGGACTACAAACCGACCGACGACGAGCCGTTCATGAACGAGCGCCAGCGGGAGTATTTCCGCGGCAAGCTGCTGGCCTGGAAGGACGAGATCCTGAAGGAGGCCAAGGGCACGCTGGTCGCCCTGCAGAGCGAAAGCGAGAACCACCCCGATATCGCCGACCGCGCCTCCTCCGAGACCGACCGCGCGATCGAGCTGCGGGCCCGCGACCGGCAGCGCAAGCTGATCTCCAAGATCGAATCCGCCATCGCCCGGATCGACGAGGGCTCCTACGGCTATTGCCGCGACACCGGCGAGCCGATCTCCTTGAAGCGCCTCGAGGCGCGCCCGATCGCGACGCTGTCGCTTGAGGCGCAGGAGCGCCACGAGCGGAACGAAAAGGTCTTTCGCGACGATTGAGCGGCCATGCCTGAAAGGGCAACGCAACCGGACCAAGGAAACGGAAGCCCCGCGTCGGGAGAACGCGGGGCTTCTCTTTTTTGGCCGCCGCCCTTCGAGCTTGGGGAGCGTGGCGGGCGGCCGGGAGGAATGGCGGCTCGGGAGGAGACCGCCGGCGCGACCGGAGCGGAGAAAGCGGGGAGCGTTCCGCGCCGGCCGGGACTTTCGGGAAAGGGATGCGGCTGAGAGGACCTTAAAACGGCAGGAGGATATCCATCACCTGCTGGCCATAGCGCGGCTGCTGGACATCGGTGATCTGGCCACGTCCGCCATAGGCGATACGGGCCTGGGCGATTTTGGCGGAATCGATCGTGTTGTCGGATTCGATGTCCTCGGGGCGGATCACGCCGGCGACGATCAGCTCGCGCACCTCGAAATTCACCCTGATCTCCTGCTTGCCCTCGATCACGAGATTGCCGTTGGGCAGGGTCTGCGTGACGACAGCCGCCACGCTGGTGGTGAGCTGCTCGGCCCGGCGCACCGATCCTGCGCCCTCATGCGAGCCCTCCGAATCGAGCTTCAGCAGCGAGCCGGGATTGGCCCCGTTGGGCAGGAATTTGTCGACCTTGTTCTCGAAGCCGAAGACGTTCTCGGCGCCGACATCCTCGCCGCTCTTGCGGCTGCGCTTCGTGGTGTTGTCGAGCTGGGCGCGGTCGGTAACCTTGACCTTGACGGTGACGAGATCGCCGACGAGCCGTGCGCGCTGGTCCTTGAAGAAGGCGCGCGAGCCGGTGCGCCACAGCGAATTCGGCGCGAAGGAGGCGTGCTCCATCGTGGGCATCGGCATCTGGACGGGCTTGTAGCCCTTCGCGGCGGTGGGATCCTCGATCGCCGACAGCGCCGGAGCCTGGCCGACATTGGCGAGACGATCAGCCGCGCCGCAGGCGGACAGCGAGACGCCGAGCAGCAGGACGCCGGATAGTTTGACGCAAGATGGCTTCGAACGATTATGCGTGGTCATGGGGCTGGCTTCCGCACTGACTGGAGCTAGTTGGCGCTGGCGACGCGGCCGGCCGACGAGGCCTGGACGGAAACCCGTCCGGGTCCGCTGACCGTGCCCTGCAGCACGCGCTTCGATTGGGGATTGCTGACCGAGACGACGTCGCCCATCGCACCGGCGTCGCTGGCGCGGCCGCGCATGGTGATCATCAGGCCCGGCGCCTCGTAGACGATGGTGACGAGGTCGCCCTTGGCGACGATCTCCTCGCGCTGCACGTCGCCGCTGCGCAGCGGCATGCCGGCGAACAGCGCCCGGCGCGCGACCTTGTCGATCGCCGAGCGCAGATCGCCGACGAATTCGCCGGTCTGCGCGTCGCGCGGGCGGCGCTCGACCGTGACATCCGCCTTGCCGAGCGTCTCGCCGCGCGCAATGGCGCGCTTGGGCACCACAACCTCGACCGTATCGACGAGCTGTCCCGAGATGCGCAGCGGCTTCAGCCGCATCGCGGTGCTGCCGGGCACCATCAGCCGGGCCTGGACGCGGCGCGAGCGCGCATCGTAGCTGAGCTCCGTCACGACGGCGTCGCCGGTCAGTTCCGGCTCCACCGCGACGATCGGCGCGCCGCCATCGACCGACAGCGCCAGCGCGCGCGCATCGACGCCGAAGCGTTCCTGAAGCCCGGTCTTGATCGCGGCATCGAGGTCCGACGCCATCAGCCGGCGGGCGGCGCGGGTGACGACGACCTGGGCCAGGCCTTGAGTATCGAGATCGCCCGCCTCGCGCACGAGGCCCGCAGCCCGCGCGGCTTCGACGATGCGGGCGACCTGGATCGTCCCGGTCTCGCCCAGCGCCGGAGCGCGGAACGCGGGCGCCTGGCTGAGATCGGCCGGCGCGCCGGGAAACAGGTCGCCATAGGTGACGAAATCGCGCGTCAGGGTCAGTTCGGGGCGCAGTTGGAGGCGGCGCGGCGCGATGGATGAGACAGCGGCCGGCCCCGTCTGCAGGGCGGCGACGGGGACCGAGACGCGCTCGACCCGGGCCGTCTGGGCGGCTGCCATCCCGCTCAGGAGCAGGGCGGAGAAAGCGATCAAGGGGCGGATCATGGGGTTCATCCTTTGAGATCAGCCGCGGAACATCTGGGTCGTCGCCGACATCATCTGGTCGGCGGCGGTGATCACCTTCGAGTTCATCTCATAGGCGCGCTGCGCCGCGATCAGCGAGGACAGCTCGGTCACCGCCTGAACGTTGCCCTCTTCGAGATAGTTCTGCTGCAGCGTGCCGAAGCCTTCGCCGCCGCCGAACCCGTCGATCGCCTGCCCGGAGGCCGCCGTCTCGACGAAGAGGTTGTCGCCGATCGATTCCAGCCCGACCTTGTTGATGAAGCGGGCGAGCTGGATCTGGCCGAGCTGCTGCGGCGCGGTCTGGCCGGGAACGGTGACCTCGACCGTGCCCTGCGCGTTGATCGAGACGCTGGAGGCGTTGTTGGGGATCGTGATGCCCGGCTGCACCTGGTAGCCGTCGCGGGTGACGAGCTGGCCCTGCGAATCGAGATCGAAGGAGCCGTCGCGCGAATAGGCGGTGCGGCCATCGGGCAGGTTGATCCGGAACAGTCCCTCGCCGCGAATGGCGACGTCGAACTGCTTCTCCGTGGGTGTCAGGTTGCCTTGGGTCATGACGCGGCCGGTCGAGACGGTCTTGACGCCGGAGCCGACGAAGGTGCCGGCGGGAACCTGCGTGTTCTGGTCCGAGGTGGCCGAGCCGGCGCGCCGGAAGTTCTCGTAGAGAAGATCCTGGAAATGCACGCGCTGGCGCTTGTAGCCGGTGGTGCGCACGTTGGCGATGTTGTTGGAGATGACCTGGACGTTGAGTTCCTGGGCCATCATGCCGGTGGCGGCTGTCTGCAGAGCGCGCATGGTCTTGCTCCCTTTCGCGATCAGGCTTGCTGGTCGGCGAGGCGCGTGATCGCCTTGGCCCGCAGTTCGTCGGCCTTGGCCATCATGCTGGTCATGCTCTGATAGGAGCGCTGGACCTCCATCAGCCGGGTCATCTCCAGCACGGCCTTGACGTTGGAGCTCTCGATGGCGCCCGGCTCGACCCGCGCCTGCGGGCCTGCGGGCTGCGCGGCGGCGGTGGACGAGAACAGGTTGTTGCCGTCGCTGACGAGCGAGCGCGGATTGTCGAACCGGACCTGCCGCAGCTTGCCGCGCACGCCCTGGTCGCTGGAGACAGAGCCGTCGGCGGCGATCTTCGCATCGGTTTCGCCGGGGCCGAACTGGATCGGTCCGCCCTCGCCCAGCACCGGAAGCCCGGTCTGCGTCACGAGTTGGCCCTGGGCGTTGACGGCAAGCGAGCCGGCGCGGGTATAGCGCTCGCCACCCGGCGTCTGCACCACGAGGTAGTTGTCGCCGCGCAGCGCCACATCGAGCGGATTGCCGGTGCGCTCGACCGCGCCCTGGGTCAGGTCGATCGGCGTGCCCTTGTCGATGACGAAGGACAGCGGACGGTCGCGCGTCTGGAAGGCCTCGGCGCTCGCGATCGGCATGATGAATTCGTTGAAGCGCGCCGAGCGGGCCTTGAAGCCGTTCGTGCCCGTATTGGCGACGTTGTTGGCGATGACGTCCAGCTCGCGCGCCAGAGCCATCTGGCGCGACAGGCCGACGAGAAGCGCGTTCTCCACGGCATGATCTCCCGAATTTCCCGCGACCGCCACGACGTTCCCCAGCGCAGCAGCCGCATCGTCTGGTCCGCAAGCCGCATGCCAGCGTGGTTAAAGTCATTCAAACTATTGATTTCATTACATTATGTATAAGATTGGGCCCTCCGCCTCGCCCGGCAGAACCCGGTCCAACGGCAAAATCGACCCGGCAGAAATTGCCGCCCTTAACAGTGCGTTAACCGTGATTGATCAGGGTGCGGGATGGGGGGCGATGCGGATCTGCCGCGAGCCCCGGTCCCGGGCGGTCAGTCGATGTCGAAGAAGCCGAAAAAAACCGAGGAAGAGGGCGCCGCCGGCGAGGCGGCCCCGGCCGGCGGCAAGAAGAAGCTGATCATGATCGTCGGCGGGGTGGTCTTGCTCGCCGCGCTCGGCGGCGGCGGCTGGTTCTTCTTTCTGAACAAGCCCTCGGCCGAGCAGATGGCGGCGGCGGAGATGGCCAAGGCCGCGAAGAAGCCGGCCACCTTCGTCGAGATGAAGGACATGGTGATGGGCATCTCGAACGGCGGCGAATCCAGCCGCCAGCCCATCATCAAGATCAAGGTCGTGCTCGAAATCTCCGACCCCAAGGTCTCCGAGGAGATCAAGCCGCTGCTGCCGCGCGTCGAGGACGCCTTCCAGGTCTTCATGCGCGAACTCAGGCCCGCCGATCTGGAGGGCTCGGCCGGCATGTACCGGCTGAAGGAGGAACTCCTGCGCCGCGTCAACGTCACGCTCTACCCGGCCAAGATCGACGCCGTGCTGTTCAAGGAATTGCTGGTCCAGTGAGCCTCTGCGCCGCCTTCAGACCAGCCAGGATGACGATGACACGATGAGCACCGACGATCGCGACGCTCCAGGCAAGCCCAAGGACGAGCCGCTCACTCCGGAGGGGATGGCGGCCGGATGGGCGACCATGCCCGACATCGTCGAGGACGAGGGCGAACAGGAAGGCGGCACCGACCGCCTGATGTCGCAGGACGAAATCGACACGATGCTGGGCTTCTCCACCGAGGAGAAAGACGCCCGCAACGGCATCCAGGCCATCGTCGATTCGGGCTCGGTCGCCTATGAGCGGCTGCCGATGCTCGAGATCATCTTCGAGCGCATGGTGCGCCTGCTCTCGACCAGCCTGCGCAACTTCTTCACCGACAATGTCGAGGTCACGCTGGAAAGCATCCGCTCGGTGCGTTTCGGCGACTATATCAACTCGATCTCGCTGCCCGCCATGCTCTCGGTCTTCAAAGCCGAGGAATGGGACAATTTCGGCCTGATCACGATCGAATCCTCGCTGATCTATTCGGTGCTGGACACGATGTTCGGCGGCAAGCGCGGCCAGCCCGCCCCCCGCATCGACGGCAGGCCCTTCACCTCGATCGAGATCAGCCTGATCAAGCGCGTCATCGCGCTGGTGCTGAGCGACGCCGAGGCCGCGTTCCGTCCGCTTTCGCCGGTCACCTTCGCGGTCGATCGCATCGAATCGAACCCGCGTTTCGTCTCGATCTCGCGGCCCGCCAACGCCGCGATCCGCGTCGAGCTGCGCTTCGACATGGAAGGGCGCGGCGGCTCGCTGCATCTGCTGCTGCCCTATGCCACGATCGAGCCCATCCGCGAGCTCCTGCTCGAAAGCTTCATGGGTGAGAAGCTCGGGCGCGATCCGATCTGGGAAAACCACCTCGCCACCGAAGTCTGGCAGACCGATGTCGATGTCACCTGCGTTCTGCACGAAACGCAGATGCCGCTGAAGCGCATGATGAAGCTGGAGATCGGCGACACGCTGATGTTCGACGCGCGCCCGGACTCGGTCGTCGCCCTGCGCTGCGGCGATTTCGTCATCAGCGAAGGCCGGATCGGGCGCGTCGACGACAAGATCGCTGTTCAGGTCGTCAGCCCCCTGCGCCGCTCCAAGACCACCATCGCCGCCTTCGACAGCGCCACCAGCCATCTCGGTTCACCACTTTAGCGTTCGGGTTCACGCCGCCATGACGATCACCCTCATTGCCGATGCGCTCGTCGCCTGCCTGCTCGTGGCGACGATCATCACCTGCTACGTGCTGGCCAAGCGCATCGAGCGCATGAAGGCCGACGAGGCCGGCATGCGCCAGACCATCGGCGCGCTGATCTCGGCGACCGACACCGCCGAGCGCGCCATCGCCGGCCTGAAGCTGACATTGGGCGATTGCGACCGGACGCTCGCCGCGCGCCTGCTGACCGCCGAGCGCTACGCCGCCGATCTCGCGGCCCAGGTCGAGGCCGGCCAGAGCGTGATGGACCGCATCACCCAGATCGTCAGCGCCGCCGCGCTCGTCGCGCCGCGCCAGCCCGAGGCGGCAGCGCCAGAACCCACTCCCGCTCCGATCTCGCGCATGGCGAGCGCGGCCGAATCGGCCGCCGCGATCCGGGCCCGGGCCGCCCGCCGCCTCGAGGGTCAGGCAGCGTGATCGAACGGCCCCGCCTCATTCCAGCGGTCATCCTCGGCGCCATGGGTCTCCTGGCGCTGAAGCTGCTGGCCTGGACGGCGGAGCCCTATCCCGGAAAAGTGCCCGCGAGCGGGCTGGCCTTCGCCTCCGCCGAGAGCAAGCGCGACAATGGGGGATCGGCCAGGACCGTCGCTCGCGCCAACGGACCCGGCGGCATCCTGTTCGACCCGGAGACGACCGGCTCGGTCGACAAGCCCGACCCGAAACAAGCGGAGGAGGCCGCGAAAGCCGCCCAGGCCGAAGCCGCCCGGGCAGCCAATCCCAACAACAAGGCCGCTATCCTGAACGGTTCGGCCTCCACGGTCTCGCCGGCCGAACGCGCGCTGCTCGAACGGCTCGGCGAGCGGCGCGAGGAGATCGAGGCCCGGATGCGCGAGCTCGAGATGCGCGAGCGCCTGCTCGACACCGCCGAGAAGAAGCTCGACGGCCGCGTTGGCGATCTCAAGCAGCAGGAGGGCAAGAGCGATGGCCCCAAAGCCGCCGCCGCTGCCGAGGAAGCCAAGGCCATCAAGAACCTCGTCATCATGTATGAGGCGATGAAGCCCAAGGACGCCGCCCGCGTCTTCGACAGGCTCGGCCATGACGTGCTCGTGCCCGTCGTCCAGCAGATGAACCCGCGCAAGATGTCCGAGGTTCTGGCCGCGATGGCCCCCGACCGGGCCGAGAAGCTGACGGTCGCGCTGGCCTCGAGCGGCCGCGGCGTCGGCCCCGACCGGCCGATCGACAACGCACAACTGCCCGGCGGCGAACTGCCGGCGATCGCCCCGCCGCCACGACGGTGAGCGGCCCCGGCCCTTAACCCGGCATTATCCTTGACGCGCTAGCGTGCCACCCTGTCGGGATGCCGCGCTGTCGCCGCGCCGTCCCGCTGGTGTGGCGTTGCGTGAGAGTGCCGGATTTGCGTATCCCGCTGTCCCTGTCCGTCGGTATCGGTCTCGCCGCGCTCGGCGTCGCCGCAGGGTTGGCCCAGCCTGCACTGGCCGCCAATGCGACCTTGCGGGCCGAGGACATGCCGGCCGGCTTCGGCCGCCTCGCCTTTTCGTTCGACACGGCCACCCCGACCCGGATCCGCGTCGCCAATGGCGTGCTCGTCGTCGCCTTCGGCGACACGGTCAAGGTCGATGTCGCCAAGGTCGCGCGCGACCTGCCGGCCTATATCTCCGTCGCCCGCAACGACCCCGACGGCAAGGGCCTGCGCTTCGCCCTGGCGCGGCCCTACAAGGCCAATCTGATCGAGGCCGGCGACAAGGTCTTCATCGATCTCCTGCCGGAGACCTGGACCGGCCTCATGCCCGGCCCGCCCCAGGAGGTCATCGCCAGCCTCGCCGAGCGGCTGCGGCTGGCGGAGGCGCGCGCCCGCGACGTCGCGCGACAGCCGCCTCCGCCGCGCCCGGTGCTTGCGGTGCGCGGGGCGACGCTGCCGACGCTCGACCGGCTGATCTTCCAGACGCCGCCCGACACGGCCGTGACGCCGGAACTCGTCGACGGCACGCTCCGGCTGACCTTCGACAAGGCGATGACCGTCGAGCCCGGCCCCATCCGCTCGGCCCTGCCCAATGGCGTCGCGCTTGCGACCCACGCCACCACCGACGCGGCGACCCAGATCGACCTGACGCTGCCGCAGGACTGGCGGATGCGCTCGTTCCGTGACGAGGACGGCCTCGTCGTCGATCTCGTCCGCCCCGGCAAACCGCCGCCCCCTTCGCTACCGGGCCCCGCGCCGCAGGCGCAAACGACAGCCCCGGCAGCGCCCGGTGCTGCCGCCGCCGCGCCTGCCGCCGACAGGCCGGCTGCCCAGCCCGCCACCGCGCCGACTGTCGCAAAGGCCGCGCCACCGCCCGATCCGGCGCCGCAGCCGGTCAGGATTCAGGTCGTCAAGCATGGCGACGGCGCGCGCATCGATTTCCGCTTCCCCCGGCCGACGGGGGCCGCCGCCTTCATCGACGCCGGCACGGCGACGCTGGTCTTCGACACCCGCGACACGATCGATCCCGCCGAGTTCAAGGGCGTGCTGCCGGAGATCGTCGAGGACGCCACCGTCTCGCGCGAGGGCAAGGTCACGCTGGTGCGCCTGCGCCTTGCCGGCCAGCCGCTGACGCGCCTCGCCGACGACGGCAATATTTGGTCGCTGGCCTTCGGCGAGGACCGCGCCCGCGCCGCGGAGGCGATCGCGCCACGCCGGGGCGTCGACGAGCGCGGCCAGACCATCGTCGCCGCCCCCCTGTCCGGCATGACCGGCGTCCACTGGCTGGAGGCCGGGCCGGGCGGATTGCCGGTCGCTGTCGCGACCGCGACGGGGCCGACGCGGCTTCTGCCCAAGCCCTACCAGTTCGTCGAATTCGCGCTGCTGCCGACCGCGCACGGCCTGGCCGTCAGCCCACGCGCCGACGATGTCGTGGTGCGCGCGGGCACGGACCAGGCGCTGATCGGCCGCGCCGGCGGCCTGACCGTGACGCTCGACGCGGCCATGGAAGCGCCGGCCGATGAAAGCAACGCGCCCGCCGCCTTGCCGCCTCTGCTCGACGCCGAACTCTGGCGAAAACTGCAGACGGGCTCGGTCCGCGACGCCTCGCGCGCCCTGCTGCGCGATGTCGCCGACGCCTCGCGCACGCGCAAATCCGAGGTCAGGCTCGCGCTGGCGCGCCTTTATGCCGCCAACGGCCTGATGTCGGAGGCCGCCGGGCCGCTCGCCGTGGCGCTCGCCGACGATCCCGGCATGCGCGGCAATCGCGAGGCGCTGTTCCTGAAGGCGCTGATCGCGACGCGGATGCACCGTAACGCCGAGGCGCTCAAGGCCTGGGAAGCCGCGCCGATCCGGGAAGACGCCGAGGCCGGGCTGTGGCGCGCGCTTGTCGAGCAGCGGCTGGGCCGCAATGCGCAGGCGCTGGTCGGCTTCCGCCGCGCCGAGACGGTCCTCGAACGCTATCCGAAGGAGGTGCAGGCCGAGTTCCGCATCGCCAAGGCGCGCGCGGCGCTGGCCCAGCAGGACATGACCGTGGCCGAGCGCGAGATCGCGCGCCTGACCGATTTTCCCGAAGGCCTGGTCGAGGCCGACCAGCTCGCCCTCCTGCGCGCCATGCTCGACGACGCCAGCGGCCGGCCCCAGGCCGCGCTCAACGGCTACAAGCCGCTGTTCGACGCAGGCAGCAGGCCGGTTGCGGCCGAGGCGCAGTTGCGCGCGGTGCGCCTCGTGCAGACCGAGAAGCGCCAGGACATCACCCCCGACGAGGCCATCGCCCGGCTGGAAACCGTCTCGGTGACCTGGCGCGGCGGCGATCTCGAAATCGAGGCGCTGGCCGAACTCGGCCGGCTCTACACCGACAAACAGCGCTGGCGCGACGCCTTCCTGATCGCGCGGCGCGCCAACGAGATCTTCCCCGACAACCCGCTGACGCGGCGCATGCATGACGAGACGGCGCAGAAATTCGCCGAGCTGTTCAGCGGCAAGGCCAGCGAGGCGCTGCCACGCATCGAGGCGCTGGCGCTGTTCTACGACTTCAAGGAGTTTCTGCCGATCGGCCGGCGCGGCGACGAGATCACCCGTCTGCTCGCCGACCGCCTGGTCGAGCTCGATCTGCTCGACCAGGCGAGCGAAATCCTGCGCTACCAGATGGAGAAGCGCCTGACCGGGGCGGCCCGCTCAACCGTCGCAGCCAAGGTCGCGATGATCGCGCTGATGAACGGCAAGCCGGCCGAGGCGCTGGACGCCATCCACAGCACGCGGCTGATCGAGCTGCCTGCCGACGTCAAGCGCGCCCGCCTGCTGCTGGAGACCAAGGCGCTGTCGGACCTCTCGCGCACCGACCAGGCGCTGGAGCTTCTGGAATCCGAGCGCGGCGCGGAGGTCGACCGGCTGCGCGCCGACATCTACTGGACCGGGCGGCGCTGGCGCGAGGCCGGCGAATCGCATGAGCGCATGCTGGCCGAAAGCTGGCGCGGCGAGGCGGCGCTCACCGACGCCCAGCGCGCCGACGTGATGCGCGCGGCGATCTCCTATGTGATGGCGGGCGAGGCGCTCGCGCTCGACCGGCTGCGCAGCAAATTCGCCGGGAAGATGGTCGACAGCGCCGATGCGCGCACCTTCGCCTTCGTGACGGGCGCAAGCCGCGCCCGCGCCTCCGACATCCGCGAGATGGCCCGCAATGCGGTCGGGGCCGACACATTGTCGGACTTCATTCGCGCCTATCGCGAGCGCTACCCGGACTATTCCACCGCCGTGCGCCAGAAGCGGAAGCCGGACCAGCCTGCGGGCGAGACGCCGCCCGCAGCGCCGGCCCCGCAGGGCGCGGCGACGCCTGCGCCGGCTGCGCCCGGGCGGGGCTGATAGCTCACGAATCCGTCTGACCAACCTCCCGTCATCCCGGACGCAGCGAAGCGGAGCTCCGGGATCCATCATCGAGCGCTGACAGCGCCCTACGATGGATCCCGGAGCTGCGCCGCTACGCGGCTTGTCCGGGATGACGAGGAGGGAGACTTGAAACGTCGAGCCTTGCCTCCACCACTCGGCAATGGCGTTATGGGCAAGACGAAGCCACGAGGAGCCCACCCATGTCATCCACCGACCAGGAAAAGGCCCGCCTCGTGCTCGATATCTTCCGGCATTTCGACACCGAGCCGGGCGAACAGCTCGCGGCCGGAAACCTGCTCTCCATCGCCGCGATGAACGGCTGGCAGACCACCGACGTCAACGAGGGCTTCCGCCACGGCGTGACGCTGGGCTGGTTCGAGGACGGCCCGAACGGCACGGTGATGCTGACGGCGAAGGGGGCGGGGGAGGTTTGATTGGGTGAGCCGATTCAAGTTTCCGTTGTGGGTCGGAAGCGGAACTCGACGTTAAGGGTCGAATGCGACGATCCACGAATGAATTACACAGTCGTATTAGCGATCTTCCCAGCTTGGAAGGCACCAGTTCCGCTGAACACGATCGGAAAGTTTGCGACCTTTGAACAGGCGTCAGCGGCTGGACAAATGGCGTTGCTGCCCATCGCGGAACGCGAACTATCCAGTTTGGGTGACCTCAAGCCAACGTCAGCCGAAATCGGCGGCGGGCTTACTACCTCAATTGACGTGCCTGAAGGTGCCGTCCACGGATACTTGATCTATGAAGACGGCGTCGAAATCAGCAACTGCACCACGTTGGACATCGCTGTTGAACGAGCGGCCTTGAAGTTGCCCTGATGCTCTTTCGGGTCCGCAAAGGGCCGATTGCAGACCTTTCGAGATCGGCCACCATAGACGCATGACTGACGCAATCGCCCACTTTGCCGCCGCAGCGCGCGGTATGCCCGTTTCGCATGTCTGGTGTGGCTACGGATCAGCCCTCTTCATCGAACTCGGACGATTGACGCCTACGACGCGCCGCAATGGCGGCCCCGGAAACCCGGATGGCGAGATCGGCCTAATGATCGAGTGGAGTTGGAGGATTGAGGAAGAGCGTTCCGTTTTGTGCGGCAGTTTCAGCGACGAAGAACTGTGGGCACCGAGCTTCGACCGACTTCTGGGATTGCAGGTCATCGATTTGGCGACGTTCGGGCGTCTGCCTGAGCTTATGCTCTCACTTTCGGATGGGCTGCACGTGTCTTCGTTCATGACGTGTTGTTGCCCCTCAAAGACCGGACACGTCCTCCTTGGTTGAACGGTCTGCGATGAACTCTCGCGGTGAACGGTATCCCAGCGCCTTGTGCGGGTGAAGCCGGTTGTAGTGATCG
>JAIETL010000046.1 GCA_019745195.1 Beijerinckiaceae bacterium | reverse complement strand
TCGCCAGCATCCGCATGCTCACGCGCCGCATCGCAAGATACTGCCAACACACATGAACTTCTGAATCGGGCTCTAAGCCAGAGGCGGTTTCTGCTGCGTTCTCGAGAACGACGCTTCGAACCAATCCGATAGCTGGAAAAGGGATGATCCGGCACGGATGTTTTGGGCCGGTCAGGAAACCGTCAAGAGACCGTCATCCTTAACAGGGCATTAACGCAGTCTAGGCGCCGCGACATGCGGAGCATGCCTGGCGGATACTTTGGCTTTCGCCTTTGCGTAACCGGCTAAAAGGGTTTTGGTGATGGCAGGCTCAAATGGTTCGGTCAGTTTCGCTGGCTATAGCTCCGGTTCGGCCAACGGCCTTCTGATCCGGGTTCTCGAACCCGTTCTCTTTGGCGACGTGATCACCATCACCGATGGCGGCGCAGACGGCCTGAACGGTGGCAAGCCAGCGAGCTGGACCTGGACCGCCGATCGCGACGTACCAGCGGGGACCATCCTGTCCGTCGAAGGGCTCGCCGCCGGCGAGGCTCCTTCCGGAGAGGCGGATGCCGAGACGACAGGAAGCATTGGCGGCTCCCGCTCCTCGCTGGGCAGTTCGACGAATCCGGACCTGTTCGACGAGACCGCGGCCAACGCGTTCATCGACCCGTCTATCGATAGCGCCTCTTCCCCCGCAGGCCCGCCCCCCCTCGCGCGGGTGGCCGCCCTTAGCGATGCCGGCGGTTCGGGCGGCGAATCCCGGCGCAGCGAGGCTGCCACGACGAGCTTTCTGGCGGCCCCGGACCTGACGGCGAATTCCGCGCCGGCGGAGCCCCGGATGCTGGCTGCCCGATCGGTTGGCGAAGGCCCTAGCGCGGCGTCCAGTGCGCCGGTTTTCAGCGACGGCGACGATACTTTGACCAACGCCGAGCTTCTCACCGGTGGCGTTTCGATGCTCGGCGGCAACGATACGCTGGTCAACGGGAGCACGATCATCGGCCTCGACGGCGTCGCCATCGACATGGGCTCGGGCGATGACCGCGTCACGCTTCTCGAAGACTCCCAGCATTTCGGCCAAATCCGGCTCGGCACCGGAGATGACCGGCTTACAGCGACGGAGATCGGACAGGATCTCGTGGTCAATGCCGGAGCCGGGCACGACACCGTGCTGGCCGGCGCTGGCGACGACCTGCTCCGGGGCGGAGACGGCGACGATCTGCTGGACGGCGGCGAAGGCGACGACGCGCTGGAAGGGGGCAGCGGGAACGACCGCGTGATCGGCGGCCTCGGCGACGACTTCCTGTTCGGCGGCGCTGGAGACGACATGCTGGCCGACGGCCAGGGCAACGACCTGCTCGATGGCGGCGAGGATATCGATACCGCCGATTACTCGGCCGAATCCGACGGAGTCACCGTCGATCTCGGCGCCGGCAGGGCTAACGGCGACAGCATTGGCCGCGATACGCTGACCTCCGTCGAAAACGTCATCGGCGGGTCTGGCAACGATGTCCTGACCGGCAACGCCCTCGCCAACGTTCTCGATGGCGGGGCCGGCAACGACCGCATCGTCGCTGGAGCCGGCGATACGGTACTGGGCGGCATTGGCGACGACATCATCGAGGTGGTGGCCGGCACGGGGGCAGCGGCGGGCATCGATGGCGGCATTGGCCGCGACACGATCGAGCTGACCGGAACCGGCACAGGCTCGCTGACAGCCGCCACAGGGGTCGAGCGCCTCGAGGTGAAGAGCGGAAGCTGGTCTGTCGCCGGCAGCGCGGCCTATGACGAGATCGCAATCCGCAACGGTGCGACGGTCACCTCCGGGCTGGTGATCGACAACAACGACCGGCTCGGCATCGACATCGGCGGCACGCTGGCGGTTGCGACCAACGCCGTGACCTGGGCCGGCGGCGGCAATACCGTCCTGACCAATGCCGGGCTCATCTCTGTCGAAGGCGCAGGCCGACTGCTTCAGACGAGCGCGAGCGCATCCGGCTCTCTGACGATCGACAACCTTGCCGGCGGTGTGCTGCGCGGCGCGCTTAATCCAAGCCAGGCCGGCACGGCGACCGCTTCCATCACCCTCAACAATACCGGACTGATCGAGGCCAACGGCCGGGTGATCGACTTCCGCAGCTTCGACGCCAACGGCGCCAACGGCGTCGTCAACAACCTCGTCGGCGGCATCATCCGGCAGACGGGGACCGACACGGACGTAATCCGCCCGGGCCAGGACGGCGTCGTCAACAATGCGGGCACCATCACGACCGATCCGGCCTTTGTCGGCGGCGGCGACCTGATCGATTTCCAGAACGACACCGGCGGTTCGGTTAACAACCTCGCCACGGGCCTGATGGAAGCCAGCCGGCACGTTGTCACCGGCGATCGCGCGGTCACCGTGTTCAATGCTGGCTCGATGACCGCCCGGAACGGTTCGGCTGTGAACATCGACAATGACGGAACGGAAGCCGAGATCGTCCGCATCGCCAACACCGGCACGATGCAAGGCCGTTCGGCCGGGCTGGCCAACAGCGACGGCGACGCCATCGACATCGACGGCCTGCTCTTCCTGAGCAATTCCGGCATTGTCGAGGGCCTTGGCGCAAGCGGAGCCAATAACGGCGAGCCGAACGTCTCCGAAGGCATCGCGATGGGCGGCGGCACCATCGTCAACAACGCCTCGGGCCGGATTTACGGCTACGGCCGCGGCATCCAGGTCGACAACTCCGGCAACGCCAACGCGCTGGGTGCGACGCTGATCGTGAATGACGGCGTCATCCAGGGCGACGGCAACGGGCCGGAAAATGTTACGCCGGAAGCGGCGGCGGCCTTCGACCTGCGCGGCAACGAGGCGATCAACCTGATCGGCGACTACGCCGACGAGATCATCAACACCAGCGGCGGCCGTATCGTCGGCGGCGTGGCGATGGGCGGCGGCAACGACAAGCTGGGCAACTCCGGCCTGATCACGGCGACCGGTGGCTCGGCCGTCGATATGGGCGCGGGCGACGACAGCGTGAACCTGTTCGTCGGGGCAACGGTCGTCGGCAAGATCCTGCTCGGCGCGGGCAACGACCTCGTCACCTCGACATCCGCAAGCGGATTCGACATCGAGGGCGGCGAAGGCGACGATCAGATCTATCTTGGCTCTGGCGCCGATTTCGTTCTCGGCGGCGTCGGCAACGATGCTGTCTACACCGGGGCCGGCGATGACACGATCGATGGCGGCGACGGAGATGACAGGCTCTTCGGCGAAGCCGGCAACGACACGATTCGTGGCGGCGCAGGCAACGACGTCATCGACGGCGGCGACGGGGGCGACAATATCCTCGGCGGCGCCGGGGACGACACGATCAGAGCCAGCGCCGGTCGCGATACGATCGACGGCGGCGACGGCTTCGATACGCTCGACCTCACCGTCGCGACCGGCCCGGTCCTGATCGACGTGCCGGGTGGGCGGATTTCGGGCGGCGGTATCGAGATCGCGTCCTTCACCAGCATCGAAAACCTGCTCTTCGGCGACGGCGACAACATCGTCACCGGCGGCAACGGCGATGACGCCTTCGACGGCGGCGCGGGCAACGACACGCTGAACGGCGGGGCCGGCGACGACCTGATCGCCGGCGGGCTTGGCAACGACGCCGTCAATGGCGGCTCGGGCGACGACGAGCTCGATGGCGGCGCAGGCAACGACGGGCTGACAGGCGGCTCCGGGGACGATGTGCTGTTCGGTGCCGCCGGCCACGACACGCTCTCTGGTGGCTCGGGCGACGACTGGCTCGAGGGCGGGACGGGCGACGACCACCTGACCGGCGGTTCTGGAACCGATACCTTCCATTTCGCCACCGGCTTCGGCCGCGACATGATCTCCGATTTCGGCGCGTCCGACCGCGACATCATCAGCTTCGAAGGCTTGTTCGCCGATTTCGACGACGTGATGGCGTTCTCCACTCAGGTCGGCGGGGACGTCGTCATCGAAATCGATGCCCAGACCTCGCTGACCCTGCGCGACGCCAGCCTGCTGACGCTCGGCGCGGACGACTTCCGCTTCGCCTGACGCCTATCGCCCAGTCGTCCCGGGCAATGACCATTCGGGGGCACGACGGCAACAGCCGCCGTGCCCTTTTTTTTGTTGGCAGCGGCAAACGCTCCTGTCGGCACAGCTCTCGATCCATCGGCCGGGTGCCGTCGATCCAAACCGCGTGGATCTGTGCCCTATCCGGCCCCGGCTTCAGGCCGGCCGATGCGTGTGCAGCGGGCGCGCGTTCGTCCGAACCTGATCTCTCGACGGAATTGCGGAACGGACTGCCTGGATCGATGGCCGGTCGCAAGGCTGATGCAAAGCACGGGTGCGCCGTCGCGATGCTTCGGCATCGCTCTACTGACCGATCGGCCGTGAGCCGCCTATCGGGACTTCCCAAATATGCACTGCCCGAGATCGCGAGCCCGTCACCGTGTCGTTTTTCCTGCGCCAACCCGCAAGAAAGAGGGCGCCGCGAGGCGCCCTCCCGAGGTGATTGCAGGTTCTTGTTCAGCTCAGACGAAGCGGAAGTCGTCGGCGGCCAGGCTGGTGAGCTGTACGTTCTGAAGCGTCAGCGTGGTGTTGGCGTCGATCGTGAAGATCGCGTCGCCGCCGACCTGCGTCGCCGCGTCCATCGCGTCGTCGAAACCGGCAAAGAGGCCGATGTCGAATTCCAACACGTCGGCGCTCGAACCCGTGCTGCGGAAGTCGGTCACGGTGTCCCGACCAAAACCCGCCGCGAACACGAAGGCGTCGCGACCCGAGCCGCCGGTTAGGATGTCGGCGCCCGCACCGCCCTCGATCCGGTCGTCGCCCGAGCCGCCGTCGATGACGTCGTTTCCGGCACCGCCGAGCACGATGTCATTGCCGGAGCCGGCGTCGATCAGATCGTCGCCGGCGCCGCCGTCGATCCGGTCGAGACCCGAGCCGCCCGTCAGCCTGTCGACGCCGTTGCCGCCCTGGACGATGTCGTCGCCCGAGCCGCCGTTGATCGCATCGTCGCCCTCGTCGCCGAACAGCGTGTCGTTGCCGGCCCCGCCCTTGAGCGTGTCGTTGCCCAGGCCGCCGTCGAACGCGTCGTCGCCGTTGTTGCCGGTGACGATGTCGTTGCCGGCTCCGAAGAGCAGCTTCTCGATATTGACGAAGCTGTCCGAACCGATGCCCGAGCCGGACACCTTGCCCGCCGCGAAATCAACCGTGACGGGTCCGGTCGCCTGCGCCAGGAAGAGCGTGTCGAAGCCCGCCCCACCGTCGATGATGTCGTCGCCGAGATCGGCCAGGATCGTGTCGTCGCCCGCTCCAGCGTCGATCACGTCGTTTCCGGCGCCGGCGAAGATACGGTCCTCGCCGTCGCCGGCGCGGATCACATCGTCGCCGATCGCGGTGGTGATGTCATCGTCGCCGTCGCCGGCCTCGACGGTCAGGTCGATACCGATGGATTGATCGACGGTCAGGCGGTCATGGCCCACGCCGAGCAGGATCGCGCCGGAGAGATTGGTTCCGACAAAGAGGTTCACGATGTCGTCGCCGTCGCCCATGTCGATAGCGACGCCGCCCTGCGGCAGGATCAGGCCGGAATTGCCGAGCCTGTCGTTGCCTGCGCCCATCGCGACGCCTCCCGCGATCCGGCCGGTGCTGGTGTTGATCACCTCGTCGTCGCCGTCGCCAACCGCGACGCGCGTCACGTCGCCCTCCTCGCCATCGACGACGACGAGGTCGTCGCCCTCGCCGCCATCGACCTCGTCGCCCGCATTCGCGAGGATCGAGTCGTTGCCCGCGCCGCCGATGAGGGTGTCCGCGCCCGCGCCGCCGATCAGCAGGTCGTCGCCCTCGCCGCCGTCGAGCGTGTCGTCGCCCTCGCCGCCTTCGAGCCGGTCGTTGCCCGCCCCGCCGATCAGTTCGTCGTCGCCGCCCTGGCCGAGCAGCATGTCGTCGCCGGCTTCGCCGTCGAGCAGGTCGTCGCCCTCGCCGCCCTCGACCCGGTCATTGCCGGAACCGGCGAACACGATGTCGTCGCCCGCGCCCGCTAGGATCGTCTCGCCGAAGGGCCGGCCGGCTAGCACGTCGTCGCCGTCGGTGCCGACCGGCGCGTCGACGGCGTCGTCGAGCACCGTGTCGTTGCGGAAGTTCAGGTTCTGGATGCGCTCGTCGAGCTGGACCGGCGTATCGGCCTCGTCGAAGGCCTCGGCTTCGGTGCCGTGGAAGGTCTGCATGTACATCGCCAGCGCCTGCTGCTCGCCGAGCAGCGTGCTGCCGGCGGGCGTGTTGGCGGCGATCACCGCGGGATCGGTGAAGTTGAGCGCCTCGCTGACCGGGGCCGACAGGCTGCCGTCGGCGAGCAGATAGCGGAAGTTCTGGCCATTGGCCTTCGCCGGGTAGCCGTCGCCGCCATTGGCGAGGAAGTTCAGCGTCACCACCGTGATCGTGGAAGGGGCGCCCGCCTGCAGCACGCCATTGTCGTAAAGCGCGTAGGAGACGCCTTCGCCGCCGACCAGCGCGATGTCGCTGACGCGGCTGCCAGCCGGAAGATCCGGGTCCCAGGAGAAGGAGACGCCGCCGATCTGCGGGAAGCGGCCCTGAAGCGTGCCCGCCGCGACGCCGTGTTCGAGCAGCGCCTTGAGGCCGGCCGCCGTCGTGTCGAAGGCCATGAGCTGGTTGTTGAAGCGCAGCGAGTTTTCGATGTCGAGCTGCGAGACGCCGCCCTCGGGCTTGCCGGCGTCCGGATTGGCCGGCGGCGGCAGCTTGTCGACCGAACCGTCGACCGGATCGGGCGCGGACAGCGTGCCGATCTGGGCGCGGATGCCGCCGCCGTTCTTGAACGAGACGATGATCGCGTCCTCGGACGCGCCCAGCGCCTCGCGCAGGGCAAAGGCGTTGGCGTCGGCCGAGAGCGAGCCGAGATTGGTCTCCTCGCTGCGCACGAAGGCGCGCTCGCCTTCGAGATAGACATCGGTGAAGCCGAAGACGTTGCCGTCCTTGACTGCGATCACATTGCCGACGGCGTCGGTGAGGTCGCGGACCTTGTCGCCCTTGGTGCCGTCGGCGAAGGCCGTGTTCTCGAGAGTGTCGACCGTCGTACCCCAGGCTTCGGCGACGTTCTCGGCGGTCGAGGCGTAGGCGCCGTTGATGGCGGCGTCGGCGGCGAGGTTCTCGGCGATGATGTTGCCCTGCGCATCGAAATCGACCTTGAGGCGGCCGAGATAGGTGTATTCGTTATCGGTGTTGACGATCAGCGTCGCGCCGCCGCCGGCATCGGTGATGACCAGCGGATAGGTGTCGGCGAAGTCGGCCGCATGGCCGGGGAAGGCCTGCGCCTCGTCGTCGGCGTCGCCGAGACGGGTGTTGGAGCCCGCCGCCAGGATGATGTCGACGCCGTTGAGCAGGGTGGCGAGCAGCTTCTCGTTGGCGATGTTCTGGAGATGCGCGGTGAGGATGATCTTATCGATCCCCTCGGAGCGCAGCTCGTCGATGATCGGCTGGAGCTGCGCGGCCAGCAGCACCATGTCGTCGCGCTCGCCATTGGCGCCGGGGCCGCCGGGGAAGCCCTTCACCTCGGTCCCGGTCGGCGAGGAGATCGCCTCCAGGATCTGGGTGGTCACGCCGATGACGCCGATCTTCTCGCCGCCCTTCTCGACCACGACGGCCGGCGCGATGCGGCCCTTCAGCGTGCCCGCGAGCGCGGTCGGCGTCTCGCCGTTGCCGACCGTGTTGGTGAAGCGCGGATTGAGGGCGCTGTCGCCGGAGAAGTCGAGATTGGCGCTGACCAGCGCGTAGTTCGCGCCGACGAAGCCGCCGCCGGGCGTGAAGCTTGCGGCGAATGCGGTCGAGCCGAGATCGAATTCATGGTTGCCGATGGCCGAGACCTCGACGCCGATCGCGTTGTGGATCGCAGTGTCGACCGCGCCGATGGCGACCGTCGCATTGGCCGCGATCGTCGAACCGCTGACGGCGTTGAGCGTCGGGATCACCGAGGGATCGGTTCCCGCCGCCAGGAACGGGCCGGGCAGGAAGGTGTCGCCGCCCGACAGGATCAGCGTGTTGGCGTAGTCGTCGTCGAAGGCGTCGACCAGCGCCGCGAGGTTTTTGGCGGTGGAGCCGGCCAGCAGCCCGGCCTCGCCGTCGGAGAGGTGCAGGAGCTGGAGCGTAAAGGCGGGCGTGGACACGGGCTCCTCCGTCAGGTCGAAGCCGATGATGATCGGATCATGGTCGGAGACGCGGGCGATGACCTCCGGATCAAAGATCGAGGGATCACGCTCGTTGGTGGTCAGGTCCGCGTTGAAGTTGAGCTGGTAGTCGGTGGCGTCCGCCTCGTCGGCGTTGATGTGCCAGTCGGCGACGCCAGTGACCTGCGTGGTCAGACTTGCATTGGTCAGGATGTGGTCGAGCGAACCCTTCTGACCGTCGAAGACGTAGCCGTAGCTGCCCGCGCCCTGATCGGTGTAGCCGGCTTCGACCAGCACATCGATCGGGTCTTCCTTGTCGTAGGCGTTGATGTCGCCGAGGATGACGATGTCCTCGTCGGTCGAGCCCGTCGGATCGGTCCCGAGCCATTCGAGCAGCGCCTTGGAGGCGAGTTCGCGCTGGTTGTTCCAACCGCCATTGCCGTCGTTGACGTTGGCGTCGGGGCCAGTGCCGGAGCCGCCCTTGGACTTGAAATGGTTGACGACCGCGGTGAACTCGCCGCCGGTGGCGATCTCCTCGAAGGTCACGGCGAGCGCGGCGCGGCTGGTGTTGGCGCCGTTGAAGATCGCGTCGATCGTGCTCTGCTCGAGCAGTTCGGCGGAGACGTCGCTGTCGTCGAGGATCGCGACCTGCGTGCCGAACGAGACGCTGATCGAAGTGACGTCGTAGATGAAGCCGACCGCGATCGCGTCGCCGCCAACGAAGTCCTGGCCGGGACGGACCCAGTCATACTTCACGAAGTCGGCCGGCAGTTCGAACGTGGTCCGATAGGAGAGATTGAGCTGATCGACCAGATAGTCGATGGCGTTGCCAGCCGCGTTGTCGATGAAGTTGTTCTCGAGCTCCATCAGGCCGAGCACGTCGGCGTCGAGCGCGGTGATGGTGTTGACGAGCTTGGCGGTCTGCCGGTCGAACTCGACGCTCGTCTCCGCGCCGCGCGGCTCGAAGCCGTTGGCGGTCTGCTGGCCGTTGTCCAGCGTGGTGAAGTAGTTCAGCACGTTGAAGCTGGCGATCTTCAGCGTGCCGCCGACGTCCGGGTAGGTCGCCGGGCGCGGATTGGCCGAGACGACGTCGTTGATTCCGACGCCGTTCTCCACCGCATGCACGCGGAACTGGTTGAAGTCGTAGTCAAGCACGCCGGTCAGGCCGGTGATCGTGTCGCCCATGCGCGGCGCGGTCGTGGCGTTGTAGTCGCCGTCGACCACCGTGTTGTCGAGATTGGGGTTCGAGACGCTGCGGCCGTCGTCGAAGACGATCGAGCGCGAGGCGATGTCGCGGATATGCGCGTCGAAGCCCGCGACGCTGGCGTCGCTGTCGACCGTGTAGGAGTTCGGGCGCTCGCCCTGCGTCAGCCTGATCTCGCCGAACTGGTCGAGGTTGAACTGCTCGGTGATGGTCAGCGTCTCGGGGAAGCGGACCAGCATGCCCTCATAGCGCTCGAGATCGGCGACGTAGGTTCCGTTCGATGCGGTCTGCACGCCCAGCGTCGGCAGGTCGATCTCGACCGCCATCGCGTTGACTTCGGCGATGGTGAGGGCGCCGGCCTGGACGACGGTGACGGCGGAGGCGTTGAGCTCGGTATTGCCGAAGCTCTCGGCGACGACGCCGGTCACCTGGACCTTGTCGCCGACCTGCACGTTGAGGCCGAGGCTGGCGGCGGAGACGAAGATACCTTCCGAGGTCAGCACGTTGCCGTCGGAGTCGGTCGCCTCTTCCTGCACCCAGAAGCCGCCGAGATTGCGAGCGGTATCGGCGTCATTGCTCTGGAAGTCGCCGACGACGATGGCCTCGACCGTCACGGTCTGGCCGACGCGGGTGCTGGCGAGACCGGAGCCCTGGATCGCGCTGATCAGCGTAAGCGCGACGCCGTCGTCATTGGCGATGGTGGCGCTCGCCGCCTGAGAGGACGCCCCGAGCGTGGCGGTGATGGTGAAGCTCTCGTCGAGTTCGGCGACCGCGTCCTCGACCGTCGTCACGACGAAATTCGCCGTGCTCTGGCCGGCGAGCACGGTGACCGTCGCGGGAACCGCCGCGAGATCGGCCGTCGCACCGGTGGCAGCCAGCGTGACAACGGTGTCGGCGGCGACGGGCGCGCTCAGCGTCACCGTGTAGTTGAAGCTGTCGCCTTCGGGCTTGGAAGTGGCGTCGACCATCAGGGACGCGATCGTGATCGGGGCCGGGCCGCCGGATGGCGCGCTGGAGACGACGATGTCGTCGATGCCGACCCATTCGTCATTGCCGCCGGCATTGACGGTCAGGATTCGGACCTCGACCTGTGCCTGGCCGTTCACAGCGGCTGGCAGCACCAGCGAGACCGGCGTGACCTGCGTCGCGGAGCCGCCGGTGGTGACATCGGCGAAATAGCCGCCGGTAACATTGGTCCAGCTTCCCGTGCCGCCGACGCGATACTGGACGGCGAGCTGCTGGGCCGCATTGTCCGGGGAGCCGTCGATGTCCCGCGCGTTGAAGGCGACGGTCACGTTCTGTCGGCCGGTGGCGTCGAGATAGAACACCAGGCTCGGAGCGTCGGCCGTGCCGGAGCCTTGCAGCGCCACAGTTGGATCGGTAATCGCGAATTCCGCGACGCCGCCATTGCTCAAGCCGTTCGGGTTGGTCTGGTTGGCGATGACGTCGATCGCGCCGAGCGCAGCATTCGTCAGCGTCCTCGGATCGACGGAGGTGGGGCTTCCTGCGTCGACGTCCCCGAGATAGCCGACGATGCTCGGCACGCCGCTCCAGTCGTCATTGGCGATGATCTGGCCGGGATTGGACCAGTTCTGAGTGAGATCGCCGCTGGCGAGCGAGAAATAGGCATTGGACATCGAAGTCTGCTCCCGGGAGGACGCGACAGGGCCTTGCTGTCGGCAGCGGCAAGGAAAGGAGGCTGCACAACGCGAGCTGCGACGAGGCCGACGACCCCGGCTCGCACCATGCGCCATAAAGCGTTAACCATCGTCCAGGATCAGTAGGGGCTCGAAATGACAGATCAATGAAAAACAGAAACATTCAGACAGCCCAGGAAACAATCAATTAGCCGGTTCATAAAATATCTGTGTTTGCCGACTACGTAGTATAACGGCTTCATTATTCCAGAAAAAGACCTTGCTTTTCCTCGTTACTGTATTGGCACGTACCGACGAGCAGCTTTACTGTCGTTCACGCCGGCCCTCAGCCCGCTCCAGACCCGTGCGCATGGGCCGGCATCCGAAACCCTTCACGCCTCCTGAGATTCCCGAGAGGCCCCAAGCCCGGCATTCGTCATCGGTCTTTCGGATAGTTGGCGTTCGGTTCTTGCGGCCAAACCGACAGGGCTGTGTGAGCGACGCGCAGCAGCATGTCCCGCGACACCCCGTCTCGCGCCAGCCTCGACAGTCCTCGGATAAGCGCCATGACATGCACGGCGAGGCAGTTGGACTCGACGCCGCCCGGAAGCTCGCGGCGCCTGCCATCTCCAGCGTCTTCTATCGAAGCCGCGCTTCGATCGCCCCTCGCAGCCGGCCCAGCACTCGCTGGACGTTCTGGGCAGCGGCATAAGCGGGCATTCATCGCTATCATATCGGAAGCTACAGTCGACTGGCAGTAGCGGTCTTTTCCGGTCGCGCAGTTGATCATGCGGTCATGGTGTTGACGTTGACCATGCGTCCACGGATGCTTTCACCTCCATGCACTGCTGAAGGGAACAAGCCGATGCCGGCGACGATGAAGGGACCGGCCATCTTCCTGGCGCAGTTCGCGGGCGACGCGGCGCCGTTCAACTCCTGGCCCGCGATCACGAAATGGGCCGGTGGCCTCGGCTATCGCGGCGTGCAGGTTCCAAGCTGGGATGCAAGGCTGTTCGATCTCGCCAAAGCCGCCGAGAGCAAGACCTATTGCGACGAACTCAAGGGCGTCGCGGCGGAGAACGGCGTGGCCATCACCGAGCTGTCGACCCATCTGCAGGGGCAGCTCATCGCGGTGAACCCGGCCTATGACGCAGCCTTCGACGCCTTCGCGCCAGAGGCGGTCCATGGCGATCCGAGGGCGCGTCAGGACTGGGCGGTGACGCAGATGTTGCTGGCGGCCAAGGCTTCCGGCAACCTCGGGCTTGAGGCCCATGTGACCTTCCCCGGCGCGCTCGCCTGGCCCTTCGTCTACCCCTGGCCGCAGCGCCCGGCCGGCCTGATCGAGACCGCGTTCGCCGAACTCGCAACGCGCTGGCGGCCGATCCTCGATGCCTTCGACGCGGCCGGTTGCGACGTCTGCTACGAGATTCATCCCGGCGAAGACGTCTTCGATGGCGCGAGCTTCGAGCTGTTCCTCGACACGCTCGAGGGGCATCCGCGCTGCTGCATCAACTACGATCCGAGCCATTTCCTGCTGATGCAGCTCGACTATCTCGCCTTCATCGACATCTACCACAGCCGCATCAAGGCCTTCCACGTCAAGGACGCCGAGTTCAACCCCGATGGCCGCCAAGGCGTCTATTCCGGCTACCAGCCCTGGCTGAACCGGGCCGGGCGCTTCCGCTCGCTCGGCGACGGCCAGGTCGATTTCTCGTCGATCTTCTCGCGACTCGCCGGCCATGGTTATGATTCCTGGGCGGTGCTGGAATGGGAATGCTGCCTGAAGCACCCGGAGGACGGTGCGCGCGAGGGAGCCCCCTTCATCGAAGGCCACATCATCCGCGTCACGGAGAAGGCGTTCGATGATTTCGCCGGCGGCTCGATCGACCAGGCGCGGATCGACCGGCTGCTGGGGCTGACGCGAGGAGGCTGAGCGATGGTCGAGGGTTGCAGGGACGGCGTCGGCGCGGGCCGCATCCGGCTCGGCATGGTCGGCGGCGGCGAAGGCGCTTTCATCGGCGCGGTCCACCGGATCGCGGCGCGGCTCGACGATCATTACATTCTGGTCGCTGGAGCGCTCGCTGCGACGCCGGAGAAAGCTCAGCGCTCCGGCGCGGCGCTGGGGCTCGATCCGGCCCGCATCTATGACGACTACAAGGCGATGGCCCGGCGCGAGGCGCGGCTGAAGGACGGCATCGAGGCCGTCGCTATCGTGACGCCCAACCACCTGCATGCAGCCGTCGCGGAACCCTTTCTCAAGGCCGGCATCCATGTGATCTGCGACAAGCCGCTGACGACGACGCTGAAGGACGCGCTGAGGCTGGAGCGCCTGGTGCGCGACAGCGGGCTGATCTTCGCCGTGACGCACAACTACACCGGCTACCCGATGGTGCGCCACGCCCGCGCCATGGTCGCCGCCGGCGAGATCGGCAAGGTCCGGATCGTCCAGGTCGAGTACGCGCAGGACTGGCTGACCTCGCGGCTGGAGGAGACCGGCCAGAAACAGGCCGGCTGGCGCACCGACCCGTCCCGCGCCGGCGCGGGCGGCTGCATCGGCGATATCGGGACCCATGCCTACAACCTCGCCGATTACGTCACCGGCCTGACCGCGACCGCGCTGTGCGCCGAGCTGACGCGCTTCGTGCCCGGCCGAGCGCTCGACGATAATGTCGCGATCATGCTGCGCTATGAGAACGGCGCGCGTGGCCAGCTCTGGGCGAGCCAGGTCGCGCCGGGCAACGAGAACGCCCTGCGCATCCGGGTCTATGGCGAGAGGGGCGGCCTCGACTGGCGCCAGGAGCAGCCCAACCAGCTCCGCTGGTCGCCGTTCGGCGAGGCGACGCGGGTGATCTCGCGAGCGACCGGCGCCGCCAACGCCGCCGCGGCGCGGGTGACGCGCATCCCGGCCGGCCATCCCGAGGGCTATCTCGAAGGTTTTGCGACGCTTTATTCCGAGATCGCCGAAGCCATCCGCGCCGCCCGCAGCGGGGAAGAGCAGCCGGCGGACTGCCATTTCCCGACCGTGTCCGACGGGGTCAAGGGCGTCGCCTTCATCGAGACGGCGGTGAAATCATCGAAAGCCGGCGGGCGCTGGACGGCTCTGTCGCGATAGGCGCTAAACTTTTTGCGACGCGATATAAGCTATTGCATTGCAACAGCTAGCGGCCGCGCGCCGGCGCTTGACATGTTAAGTCATAGCCTGTTCACTAAACAAATCGCTGAACTTGAGCGTTCGTTTCAAGACAGCGCGAGGAGACGCCGGCGTTTGCCTTGATCACTGGCTTGACCGTGGCGAGAACCGCGGTCGCGCAGGTTCATCCGTCACCCCAATGACGGCTGGTGACGGCATTCCGAGGGAGGGTAAAAACATGAAAACAATCAGGACCTGGATGCTCGCCGCGACCGTCGCAGGGAGCGCGTTGCTCGGCGCAAATGCGGCGCAGGCGCAGGGCAAGTCGCTGACCCTGTGCTGGGCGGCCTGGGACCCGGCCAACGCGCTGGTCGAATTGTCGAAGGATTTCACCGCGAAGACCAACATCGCGATGAAGTTCGAGTTCGTGCCCTGGCCGAACTTCGCCGACCGGATGCTCAACGAGCTCAACTCCAAGGGCAAACTCTGCGACCTGATCATCGGCGACTCGCAATGGATCGGCGGCTCGGCCGAGAACAAGCACTACGTCAAGCTGAACGACTTCTTCGCCAAGGAAGGCATCAAGATCGACGACTTCATGCCTGCGACGGTCGCCGGCTACGCCGAATGGCCGAAGGGCACGCCGAACTACTGGGCGCTGCCGGCGATGGGCGATGCGCTCGGCTGGACCTACCGCAAGGACTGGTTCTCGCGGCCGGCGCTGCAGGCCGAATTCAAGGCCAAGCACGGCCGCGACCTCGCCGCGCCAAAGACCCAGACCGAGTTGAAGCAGATCGCCGAGTTCTTCCAGGGCCGCGACATCGACGGCAAGAAGGTCTACGGCGCGGCGATCTTCACCGAGCGCGGCTCGGAAGGCATCACCATGGGCGTCGCCAACGCGCTCTACCCCTTCGGCTTCAAGTATCAGGATCCGAAGAAGCCCTACAGCATGGCCGGCTTCGTCAACTCCGACGACGCGGTGAAGGGGCTCGAATTCTACAAGTCCCTGTACAAATGCTGCACCCCGCCGGGCTATTCCAACGCCTATATGCAGGAGGGGCTCGACGCCTTCAAATCCGGTCAGGCGGCGCTGCAGATGAACTGGTTCGCCTTCTTCCCCGGCCTGCACAAGGACCCGAATGTCGGCGGCGACAGGATCGGTTTCTTCGTCAATCCGGCCGAGAAGGAGAAGGGCTCGCAGCTTGGCGGCCAAGGCCTTTCGGTTGTGTCCTATTCGGCCAATCAGGCCGAGGCGCTGGCCTATATCAAATGGTTCGCCTCGCTCGACGTGCAGAAGAAGTGGTGGGAACTCGGCGGCTATACCTGCCACAAGGGCGTGCTGAACGATCCCGGCTTCGCCAAATCGGCGCCCTTCGCCGCCGATTTTCTCGTCGCCATGGGCCAGGTCGTCGATTTCTGGGCCGAGCCTTCCTACGCCCAGCTGATGCAGGCCAACCAGGCCCGCATCCACGACTACGTGGTCGCCGACAAGGGCACGGCCAAGCAGGCGCTCGACCTCTTGATCCAGGACTGGACCAAGGTCTTCAAGGAAGACGGCAAGCTCTGACGCGCTAGCCTCATCTGGTCCCGAACCGTCGGCTGCGCCCTCATCGGGCGCAGCCACCCCCCGGCTTTGCCTTTGAACGGTGCTGCGTCATGAATGCCAGCGACATCACCAGCATCAGGACCGCTCAAGCGATGCACGCAGCCCATGCCCCGATCGTCCGGCGTGTGCGTGGCCTCTCCGACAGGGCGATCGCCTGGCTCTTCATCGCGCCGACGATGCTCCTGCTGCTGGCGATCAATCTGTTCCCGCTGATCTGGACGATCCAGCTCTCCTTCACGAACTACCGTGCCAACCGCCCCTTCGCGCCGCTGCGCCAGGTCGGGATCGAGCACTACCAGACGATCCTGTCGGATCCCGAGATCTGGCAGCGCATGCAGGCGACCGCGCATTTCGTGTTCTGGACGATCCTGCTGCAGACCGTTATCGGCTTCGCGCTGGCCTATCTGATCGACCGCAAGTTCCGCGGCCACGGTTTCTGGACGACGCTGATCCTGATCCCGATGATGCTGTCGCCGGCCGTGGTCGGCAATTTCTGGACGTTTCTCTATCAGCCGCAGATCGGGCTGTTCAATTACGTCGTCTCGTTTGTCTCCGGCATTCCGCCCTCCTCCTTCCAGATGCTCGGCGACGTGACGCTCAGCCCCTGGGCGATCATCATCGTCGATACTTGGATGTGGACGCCCTACGTCATGCTGATCTGCCTTGCCGGCCTGCGCTCGATCCCCGACTACATCTACGAGGCCGCCGAGGTCGACCGCGCCTCGAACTGGCGGCAGTTCGTCTCGATCACGCTGCCCATGTGCCTGCCCTTCATCATGCTGGCGGTGCTGTTTCGCGGCATCGAAAACTTCAAGATGTTCGACATGGTCAACCTGCTGACCTCGGGCGGGCCGGGCTCGACCACCGAGCTCGCCTCGATCACGCTGAAGCGCGCCGCCTTCGAGGCCTGGCGCACCGGCTATTCCTCGGCCTTCGCCATCATCCTGTTCGTCACCGTGTTCGGGCTGGCGAACATCTATGTGAAGGCGCTGAACACGGTGAAGGCGCGATGAGCGGAGCATCCGCCAGCGCCCATTCGGTCGTCGCGCCGAGCGGCCGCGTCAAGCTGCTCGCCGGCGCGATCGTCGTGCTCTACGCGCTGGTTGCGCTCGTGCCACTCATCTGGATCGGCCTGACCAGCATCAAGACGCCGCCGGATTCGATCTCCTATCCGCCCAAGGTCGTGCCCTATTTGCATTTCGAGCCCTCGATCGAGGGCTATTGCAACCTGTTCAACGCGCGCTCGCGCCAGACACAGGACTACATAGCCGCGCTGCCGCCGGCGGCTGGCGCCTGCGAGGCGATCACGCGCTCGCGCAGCATGGTTGTCGTCGGCGCGTCGAACTACGTGCCGCGCTTCGTCAACTCGCTGATCATCGCCTTTGGCTCGACGCTGCTCTCGGTGCTGCTGGGTACCTGCGCCGCCTACGCCTTCTCGCGCTTCAAGGTGCCGCTGAAGGACGATCTGATGTTCTTCATCCTGTCGACGCGGATGATGCCGCCGATCGCCGTCGCGATCCCGATCTACCTGATGTATCGCGAACTCGGCCTCTCCGACACGCGGCTCGGCATGATCCTGCTCTACACCTCGGTCAACGTCTCGCTGGCGGTCTGGCTGCTCAAGGGCTTCATCGACGAAATTCCGCGCGAATACGAGGAAGCGGCGATGATCGACGGCTATACCCGGCTGCAGGCCTTCCGCAAGGTCGTGCTGCCGCAGGCGACGACCGGCATCGTCGCGACCGCGATCTTTTGCCTGATCTTCGCCTGGAACGAATATGCCTTCGCCGTGCTGCTGACCTCCGGAAGCGCCCAGACCGCGCCGCCCTTCATCCCGATCATCATCGGTGAGGGCGGGCAGGACTGGCCGGCCGTGGCGGCGGGAACGACGCTGTTCCTGATCCCAATCCTGGTCTTCACCGTGCTGCTGCGGAAGCATCTGCTGCGCGGCATCACCTTCGGGGCGGTGCGCAAATGAGCCTGCATCCGATCTCCCCGCGCGAGCCTGACGCCGCGCCGCCCTCGCGCTGGCCGAAAGCGCTGCGGCGCCGGCCGATGGAGATGCTGGCGAGCGGGCTGATCGGCGCCGGCGTTCTGATGCTGCTGCAGCCGCTCTCGCTGACGCTCTACGGCTACTCCTTCGTCACCACGCTCACCGGCGTGGTGATGTTCACCTTCGTCACCAAGTTTCCGGACTGAAGGCGATGGCGGAGATCCGGGTCGACAATCTGGTCAAGCGGTTCGGCGGTTTCACCGCCGTGCGCGATACGAGCTTCACCGTCGCGGATGGAGACTTCTTCTGCCTGCTCGGCCCGTCGGGCTGCGGCAAGACCACGACGTTGCGCATGGTGGCGGGGCTGGAGCTGCCCTCCTCGGGCTCGATCCGGCTCGACGGAGAGGACGTCACCTTCAAGCGGGCCCGCGAGCGCGACATCGCCATGGTGTTCCAGCTCTTCGCGCTCTACCCGCATATGAACGTGCGCAAGAACATCGCCTTCCCGCTGGTCTCGATGGGCGTGCCCAAGGACGAGACCCGACGGCGCGTCGAGGGGGCGGCGAGGACGCTGCGCATCGAGCACATGCTCGACAAGCCGGTCTCCGGGCTCTCGGGCGGCGACCGTCAGCGCGTCGCACTCGGCCGCGCGATCGTGCGCGAACCAAAAGCCTTCATGATGGACGAGCCGCTCGGCGCGCTCGACGCCGAGTTCCGGCATCTGATGTGCGGCGAGCTCCGGGCGCTGCACGACCGGCTGAAGGCGACGACGGTCTATGTCACGCATGACCAGCTCGAAGCGATGTCGATGGCCGACGTCATCGCGGTGATGAACGAGGGCGTCATCGAGCAACTCGGATCGCCGCAGGAGATCTACGACCGGCCGAACTCGATGTTCGTCGGCGATTTCATCGGTTCGCCGTCGATGAACTTCGTCCGATTCGACGGAGCGACGACGACGGGGGCTACCGCGGTGACGATCGACGGCACGGCGGTCGCCCTGCCGGCGCTGCGAGAGACACGCGGAGCCGGCCCGCTGGCGCTCGGAGTCCGGCCCGAGCAGATCGTCATCGGCGAGCCCGGCGCAACGAGCGCGGCCCTGCCGGCCGAAATTTTTGGCGCGGAGTATCTCGGCACCAACCAGATCGTCACGCTGACCACGCCGCGCGGGACGCTGAAGGCGCGCCTGCCGGCCCATCTGGGCGCCAGAGCGGGCGACCGGGTCAGCCTTTCCTTCAAGCCCGAGCGGCTCTCGCTGTTCGACGCCGCGACGGGCAAGGCGATCCGCTCGGCGCTGCATGAGGCGGCTGCGACGGGGCGCAACCATGGCTGAGATCGCGCTCTCGCAGGTGACCAAGCGGTTCGGCGCGAATGTAGCCATCGCCGAGCTGTCGCTGACCATCGCCGACGGCGAGTTCGTCGTGCTGCTCGGACCGACCGGAGCCGGCAAGACGACTGCGCTGCGCCTCATCGCTGGGCTGGAGAGCCCCGATGCCGGACGCGTCCTCATTGACGGCGTCGATGTCACGGCCCTGCCGCCGGCCGCCCGCGACGTGACTTTCGTGTTCCAGCAATACTCGCTCTATCCGCATCTGAGCGTTTTCGACAATCTCGCCTTCCCCCTACGCTCGCCGACGCGGCGCACGCCCGAGCCCGAGGTGAAGCGCATCGTCGGCGAGGTGGCGGGCCTGCTGCGGATCGCAGACAAGCTCGACAACCGCGCGACGCAACTGTCGGGCGGCCAGATGCAGCGCGTCGCGATCGGTCGCGCTTTGGTGCGGCGTCCGGCAATCTCCCTGATGGACGAGCCGCTGTCCTCGCTCGACGCCAAGCTGCGCTCGGAACTCCGCGTCGAACTGAAGCGCATCCAGCAGGATCTTGGCGCGACCATGCTTTACGTCACCCACGACCAGACCGAGGCGATGACGCTGGCCTCGCGCATCGGCGTGATCGACCGGGGCCGGCTCGTCCAGATCGGCAGCCCGCGCGCCATTTACGAGGATCCGGCCGACACCTATGTCGCGACGCGGCTCGGCAGCCCAGGCATCAACCTGATGCCGCGCGCGCTGTTTGCGCATATCGATGCACCGGCGACGGCAGAGGTGATCGGCGCGCGCACCGAGCATCTCGCCATCGCCAGGGCGAAGAACGGCGCGGTCACTGGCCAGAGCACAGGCAAGGTCACCTGGATCGAGCGGCTCGGCGACCAGAACCATCTGCACATCGCCATGGGCGGGCAGCAGATCGTCAGCCTGATCGATCCCGATGAAGGGCTCTCCGTCGGCGACGAGGTGGCTGTGAACTTGCAGCGGCCCTTGTTCTTCGACGCCGACGGCCAGCGGGCGAGGTGAGCGATGGATGACGCACTGAAGCGAAGGCTGATCGAGGCGATGACGGCGACTGTGGTCGCCTATGCCGACGAACTGACGGCGCTCGACCAGGCGATCGGCGACGGCGATCACGGTCTCAACATGAAGCGCGGCTTCGAGGCGGTGCTGGCCGATGCCGACACAATCGTAGCCAAGCCGCTGCCCGAGGCGCTGAAGGCGATCGGCACGACGCTGGTGATGAAGGTCGGCGGCGCGTCCGGCCCGCTCTACGGCACGCTGTTCATGAGCCTCGGCAAAGCGCTGCCAGCCGAGCCGACGATTGCGGATCTGGCGCGGGCGTTGGGCGCGGCGATCGAGGCGGTGAAGGCGCGCGGCAAGTCCGAGCTCGGCCAGAAGACCATGCTCGACGTGCTCGCCCCCGTGCAGGCTGCGCTGGCCGCCGGCGAGACCGATCTCGGTATGCGTCTGCCGCGCGTCGCCAATGACGCTGCAGCGGCGACCGCGCCGCTGAAAGCCATTCGCGGGCGCGCCTCGTTCCTGGGCGAGCGCTCGATCGGCCATGTCGACCCCGGGGCGCACTCGTCGGCGCTGCTCGTCGGGGCCATCTGCGGCGTCCTGGGAGCCTGAAGCCATGCCAGCCAACCCGAATGTGGGAATCGTGATCGTGTCGCACTCGGCCAAGGTCGCCGAGGGGGCGGCCGACATGGTGCGCCAGATGGTCGGCGACAACGTGCCGCTCGCCAGCGTCGGCGGCAATGCCGAGGGCGGGCTCGGCACCGACGTCGCCGCGATCATGGCCGCGATCGACCGGGCCTGGTCGGAGGCCGGCGTCGCGATCCTGGTCGATCTCGGCGGAGCCGAGACCAATAGCGAGATGGCGGTCGAGATGATGCCGGAGGAGCGGCGCGAGCGGATCGTGATCTGCAACGCGCCGATCGTCGAGGGCGCAGTGATGGCGGCGACGGAAGCCTCGGGTGGATCGGCGCTTGCGGTGGTTCGCGCCACCGCCGAGGAACTGATGTCGGCCTGAAATGGCCGGCGGGACAACGTGACGGGACAATCTGGAAGGACGTGACGGACATGCAGGAGGTGACGGCCAGCGCCCGGCTCATCAATACGGTCGGGCTTCATGCCCGCCCGTCGGTGAAGCTCACCCAGCTCGCCAAGCGCTTTGCCGCCCGCATCGAGGTAGCGACCAGCGCGGCCGGCCCGTGGACCGACGCCAAGAGCCCCGTGAAGATCATGCGGGTGAAGGCCTCGCAGGGCGAGGTGCTGCATTTCAAAGCCAGCGGGGCCGATGCCGACGCCGCTGTCGCGGCGCTGATCGACATCGTCGAGCGCAAATTCGGTGAGGAGTGAGGCGTGGTGGAACGACGCCTGTCCGGCCTGCCCGCCTCGCCCGGCCTGGCCTTCGGGCCTGCCGCGATCTTTCGCGCGATCGGCGAGGCGACGCGAGCGAAGGGTCCAGTCGCGAGCGAGAGGCAAACCCTGGCGGACGCCGTGGCCGCCGCGCTGGAAGCCGTCACCGCTCTGGCGGGAAGCCTCGAGGGCGAGGCCGCCGACATCGTCGGTTTCCAGATAGCGCTGCTCGATGACGACGCCCTGACCGAAAGCGCCTACGCCGCGATCGAACGCGGGGAGCCGGCTGAGACGGCGTGGCGGCAGGCCATGGCCGAGGAGATCGGCGGATATGAGAATTCCGACGATCCGTATTTCCGGGCCCGCTCGGCCGATCTCGCCGATATACGCGACCGGGTGCTGCGTCACATCCTCGGGCTGCCCGAATTGACGCAGGCGAAAACCGGCTCCGTCATCGTCGGGGAGGACCTCTCGCCATCGGCCTTTCTTGGCATCGACTGGTCGCAGGGCGGCGGCATCGTGCTGGGCGCGGGCAGCCCGTCCAGCCATGTCGCGATGCTGGCGCGCGGCCGAGGCGTGCCGATGGTGGTCGGCATCGGGCCCGACTGGCGGAGCGTGTTCGGCGTTATTGTCGTGGACGGTGCGGCGGGAACTGTTGTGACCGGGCCGTCGCCAGACAGCGTTGCAAAAGCGCGGTCGCAGGCAGGCGCACTCGGCGCGGCGCGGGCCAGGGCCGAGGCCCGGATGGGCGAGCCGGCCCTGACCCGCGACGGCACGCCGGTCGCGGTGATGATCAATGTCGCCGGCATGGCCGATGTCGCGGGGTTCCCGGTCGCGGCCTGCGACGGGATCGGCCTGACCCGGACCGAATTTTTGGTCGAGCAGGCGCTGCGTGATGAAGCGCTCCAGTACGAGCTTTATGCGCAGTTGCTGGGCTGGGCCGCCGGCCGCCCTGTGACGATCCGCACGCTCGACGCTGGCGGCGACAAGCCGATCCCGGGCTACACGATCGCCGGCGAGAGCAACCCCTTCCTTGGTCTGCGCGGAATCAGGCTGTCCCTGCGCCACCCGGACGTGTTTCGCATTCAGCTCCGGGCGCTGGCGCGCGCCGCGGCGCTTGGCCCGCTCAAGATCATGCTCCCGATGGTGACAGCGCCGCATGAGCTGGAACAGACGCGGGCGCTGCTCGAGGATGTGGTGGGAGAACTCTTGACCGAAGGCGGAGCCTGCGCCCTGCCCGCGCTCGGCATCATGGTCGAGGTGCCAGCCGCCGCCATGGCGGTCGATGCGTTCGATGCGGCCTTTTTCTCGATCGGCTCGAACGACCTGACCCAATATGCCACGGCCGCCTCCCGCGACGGCTCCGAGGTCGCGCCCTATGCCGATGTCCTGCATCCCGGCGTGCTCGCCATGATTGCCCGTGTCGCCGCGCATGGCGCGGCGAGCGGCCGCGAGGTCAGCCTCTGCGGCGACGCTGGCGGCGACCCACGCCTGATCGCCGCCTTGTTGCGCGCGGGATTGCGCACGCTGTCGGTCTCGCCCGGCCTGCTGGCCGTGACGAAGGCCGCGATCCGCGAGGTCGAACTCGCCGCGCCGGGGCCAGCCGCATGACCAGCCCAGAAGCCGTCGCGCCCGAGCCCTCCCCGCTCGCCGAGTACAAGGCGATCCTGCGCGCCGTCATCGAAAACCGCCCGTCGGGCACACGCCAGAGACTGGCGGCGGCGCTCGGCAAGAACCGCAGTTTCATCTCCCAGATCATCAGCCCTTCCTATGCCACGCCCGTGCCGGTGCAGCATCTGGAGACGATCTTCCACCTCTGCCATTTCGCGCCGCCGGAGCGCGAGGCCTTCCTCTGCGCCTATCGCGCCGCTCATCCGGGCCGGCTCGAAGTCGTCGAGACGGCCCGGCCGATGCGGCGGCTGGTGGTCGAGTTGCCGGATTTCGGCACGCCCGAGATGAACGCGCGGGCCGAGCGGATCGTCATCGACGTCGCGCGCGGGCTCGCCGCGCTGCTTCCGGGCGCGGCCGATGACGACGACGATGGGATGCCGGGAGGAAGCCGATGAAGAAGCTGATCAATGCTGCCGATACGATGCTGTCGGAAAGCCTGAATGGGCTTGCCGCCGTCCATGGCGACATCCTCGCCCTCGGCGAGGACGCGAAATTCGTCCGGCGCAAGGCGTTGAAGCCGGGCAAGGTGGCGTTGGTCTCGGGCGGCGGCTCCGGCCATGAGCCGCTCCATGCCGGCTTCGTCGGCGCGGGCATGCTCGACGCGGCATGCCCCGGCCAGGTCTTCACCTCGCCAACTCCCGACCAGATGCTGGCGGCGGTGCAGGCGGTCGATACCGGCGCCGGCGTGCTCTTCATCGTCAAGAACTACGAAGGCGACGTGATGAATTTCGAGATGGCCGCCGAAATGGCGGATGCCCCGGTCGCGACGGTCGTCACCGATGACGACGTAGCCGTGCCGAAATCGACCTGGTCGACCGGGCGTCGCGGCGTCGCCGGCACGATGATCGTCGAAAAGATGGTTGGCGCAGCGGCAGAACAGGGCCGCGATCTCGCGGCGCTGAAGGCGCTCGGCGACGAGGTCAACCGGCGCACCCGCTCGATGGGCGTCGCGCTGACCTCCTGCACCGTGCCCGCCGCCGGGACGCCGACCTTCGAACTGGCCGAGGACGAGATGGAGATGGGCGTGGGCATCCATGGCGAACCCGGACGCCGCCGTGTCAAGCTCGCCAGCGCCGACGCGATCGCCGAGGAGATGATGGGCGCGATCCTGGACGATCTCGACCTGAAACGCGGAGCGCCTTGCCTGCTTCTGGTCAACGGCTTCGGCGGCACGCCGGCGATGGAGCTTTATGTGATGGCCAACGCCGCCAGGCGCATCATGGCCGGGCGCGGCCTGAGCGTCGCGCGCGGACTGGTCGGCTCCTATGTCACCTCGCTCGACATGGCTGGCTGTTCGCTGACGGTGACGGCGCTGGACGACGAACTGCACCGTCTCTGGGATGCGCCCGTCCACACGGCGGCGCTGCGCTGGTAGAATGCCTTGTCTCGATGTCAGCTTTTGCTGCGATCCGGCTCAGGATCGCTTGACCGTGGGTATGAGCGCTTCGGCTGCCCGCGCGTCGTGACCCACGTCGCGGTGTAGCCTCTGATCGCTGCAGTCCGCGCCATCGACGCCAGCCGCCGGGAGGGCCAAGCGAAGCTCGGAAAGAACAAATCGGATCGAAAAGCGTAACCGAGGGGTTCGGAAAAGTGCAACCGAAGGCCCGCCAACTTGGCTAAGTTTTTGATTGAAATGGCGCGGGCGACGGGGCTCGAACCCGCGACCTCCGGCGTGACAGGCCGGCACTCTAACCAACTGAGCTACGCCCGCGCAGGGCAGTGAAGGCCTCGGCCCCCAGCGGGGTTCGGATTATGGCGCTGCACGGTAAGTGTCAAGCGCGCAGCGCCGGCAAATCGACGCGCCGGCACGTTTTTGCCGGGACAGCCACGCCGGGACACGACACGGTCCGGGTCCATGCGAAACCGGACTGGCCTCGCGCGCCGGCATTTGATAGGCAACGACTGGCGGGGCGGTTAGCTCAGTTGGTAGAGCGTCTCCTTTACACGGAGAGGGTCGGCGGTTCGAGCCCGTCACCGCCCACCAGCCTTCGCCCTGCGGGCTACGGCTCGGCAGGCCGCAGGCGATCCCGATCTCCGGTGCAGCAAAACGAAAAGCCGCCAACGCTTTCGCATCGGCGGCTCATGTCGTTAAAACGCCTCGGCCTCAGTGCGCGATGACACCAGCCGCATCCTCGTCGCCGACTTTGGGTGGAACCGCCTTCAGGTCCTCTTCCCAGACGATCGCGACCGGAACGCGCGTCAGCGCGTGCTCCAGCACCTGCTCCATCCGCGAGACCGGGATGATCTCCATGCCCTCCCTCACGGATTTCGGCAGGTCGACCAGATCCTTGGCGTTGTCCTCGGGGATCAGCACCTTCTTGATGCCGCCACGCAGCGCAGCCAGCAGCTTCTCCTTCAGGCCGCCGATCGGCAGCACCCTGCCCCGCAGCGTCACCTCGCCGGTCATGGCGACGTCGCGCCTCGTCGGGATGCCGGTCAGCACCGAGACGATCGAGGTCGCCATAGCGATGCCGGCCGACGGTCCGTCCTTGGGCGTCGCGCCCTCGGGAACGTGGACGTGGATGTCGCGCCGGTCGAACAAAGGCGGCTCGATGCCGAAATCGATGGCGCGCGAGCGGACATAGGACGCCGCCGCCGAGATCGATTCCTTCATCACGTCCTTGAGGTTGCCGGTGACGGTCATCTTGCCCTTGCCGGGCATCATCACGCCTTCGATCGTCAAAAGCTCGCCGCCGACCTCGGTCCAGGCCAGCCCCGTGACGGTGCCGACGCCGTCCTCGGTCTCGGCCATGCCATAGCGGTATTTCGGCGGGCCGAGATAGTCTTCCAGCACGGTCGGCGTGACAGCGACGCTCTTGGCCTTCTCCAGCACGATGTCCTTCACCGCCTTGCGGACGGTGTTGGAAAGCTCGCGCTCGAGATTGCGAACGCCGGCCTCGCGCGTATAGCGCCGCACCAGCGTCATCAGCGCCTCGTCGTCGATCGACCATTCCTTCGATTCGAGGCCGTGCTTCTTGATCGCGTTCGGGATCAGATGCTTGCGCGCAATCTCGACCTTCTCGTCCTCGGTGTAGCCGGCGATGCGGATCACCTCCATCCGGTCCAGCAGCGCCGGCGGGATGTTGAGCGTGTTGGCCGTGGTGACGAACATGACATTCGACAGGTCGTAGTCGACCTCGAGATAATGGTCGTTGAAGGTCGCGTTCTGCTCGGGATCGAGCACCTCCAGCAGGGCCGCCGACGGGTCGCCACGGAAGTCCTGTCCCATCTTGTCGATCTCGTCGAGCAGGATGAGCGGGTTGGCGGTCTTGGCCTTCTTCATCGACTGGATGATCTTGCCGGGCATCGAGCCGATATAGGTGCGGCGGTGGCCGCGGATCTCGGCCTCGTCACGCACGCCGCCGAGCGACATGCGCACGAATTCGCGTCCCGTCGCCTTGGCGATCGACTTGCCGAGCGAGGTCTTGCCGACGCCCGGAGGGCCGACGAGGCACAGGATCGGGCCCGCGAGCCGGTTGGCGCGCTGCTGAACGGCGAGATATTCGACGATCCGGTCCTTGACCTTGTCGAGGCCGAAATGATCGTCGTCGAGCACGCCCTGCGCGATGGTCAGGTCCTTCTTGATCTTCGACTTCTTGCCCCACGGGATGCCGAGCATCCAGTCGAGATAGTTGCGAACCACCGTCGCCTCGGCCGACATCGGCGACATCTGGCGCAGCTTCTTCATCTCCGCGATGGCCTTGTCGCGGGCCTCCTTGGAGAGCTTGGTGCGGGCGATGCGCTCCTCCAGCTCGGCGAGCTCGTCCTTGCCCTCCTCGCCGTCGCCGAGCTCCTTCTGGATCGCCTTCATCTGTTCGTTGAGGTAATACTCGCGCTGGGTCTTCTCCATCTGGCGCTTGACGCGCGAACGGATGCGCTTCTCGACCTGCAGCACCGACATCTCGCTTTCCATCAGCGAGAGCACCTTCTCCAGACGATGCGCGACATGGGTGATCTCCAGCACGGCCTGGCGGTCGGCGATCTTGACCGCCAGATGCGAGGCGACCGTGTCGGCGAGCTTGGAGGGCTCGTCGATCTGCGAGACCGCGGCGACGATCTCGGACGAAATCTTCTTGTTGAGCTTCACATAGCTCTCGAACTCGCTGATCACCGAGCGACCGAGCGCCTCGATTTCGACCTTCTTGCCCTCCTCTTCGGAGAGGCCCGTGGCCTCGGCCTGATAAAACGCCTCGTCGGCGACATAGGCGACCGCCTTGGCGCGGCCGACGCCCTCGACCAGCACCTTCACGGTGGAATCGGGCAGCTTCAGCAGCTGCAATACGCGCGCGAGCGTGCCAATCTCGTAGATGTCGGCGGTGTCCGGATCGTCATCGCCCGCGTTCTTCTGGGTGGCAAGAAGGATCAGCCCATCGGTCTTGACGACCTCCTCGAGCGCGCGGATCGACTTCTCGCGGCCAACGAAGAGCGGCACGATCATATGGGGGAAAACGACGATGTCGCGCAGCGGCAGCACCGGGTAGAGGCCGGTCTCGCCGGAGACGAAGGGAGCGCGGGGCGCCGAGCCAGTCATGATGCGTCCTTTGTGGTTGCGCCGGACGCCTCCCCGCAATGGGCGCAAGCATTCCGACGTATGCGTCCCGGGGCGACCATCGCCCCGCCCGCCCCCGCGCATCGCACCCTCGACAGGCATGCGATTCTCGCAGGTGCAGATAAAGTGGAGACTTAACGCCGCGCTTTCAAGCGAGCCGGCACAGCGCATCCCCAAGCCGTGTCGTCGCAGCCTCGATCATCGTCCCACCATCGTCCGATGAACGCAAAACGCGCGCCAATCGGCGCGCGTTCTGCAAACGTCGGTCAGGGAGCGCGTCTCAGGCAGACGCGGATTTCACCTCGTCCTCGCGCTCCGAATAGATGAAGAGCGGGCGGGACTTCGATTCGACGGCTTCCGGCCCGATCACGACCTGCTCGACACCTTCCAGGCCCGGCAGTTCATACATCGTCTCGAGCAAAATGCCTTCCATGATCGAGCGCAGGCCGCGCGCGCCGGTCTTGCGGTCGATCGCCTTGCGCGCGATCAGGCTGACTGCCTCGTCGGTGAAGGTGAGCTCGGTGTCCTCCATCTCGAACAGGCGCTGATACTGCTTGACCAGCGCGTTCTTCGGCTCGGTCAGGATGGTCTTGAGCGCCGCCTCGTCGAGATCTTCGAGCGTCGCCAGAACCGGCAGACGGCCGACGAACTCGGGGATCAGGCCGAATTTCAGCAGATCCTCGGGCTCGACCTCGCGGAAGATCGCGCCGGAGCGGCGCTCGTCGGGCGCCTTCACGGTCGCACCGAAGCCGATCGAGGTGCCCTTGCCGCGGCCCGAGATGATCTTGTCGAGACCGGCGAAGGCGCCGCCGCAGATGAACAGGATGTTGGTGGTGTCGACCTGCAGGAACTCCTGCTGCGGATGCTTGCGCCCGCCCTGTGGCGGCACGGAAGCGACGGTGCCTTCCATGATCTTCAGCAGTGCCTGCTGCACGCCCTCGCCCGAGACGTCCCGCGTGATCGAGGGATTGTCCGACTTGCGGGAAATCTTGTCGATCTCGTCGATATAGACGATGCCGCGCTGCGCCCGCTCGACATTGTAGTCCGAGGCCTGCAGCAGCTTCAGGATGATGTTCTCGACATCCTCGCCGACATAGCCGGCCTCGGTCAGCGTCGTCGCGTCCGCCATGGTGAAGGGCACGTCGAGGATGCGCGCCAGCGTCTGCGCGAGCAGCGTCTTGCCCGATCCGGTGGGACCGATCAGCAGGATGTTGGACTTCGCCAGCTCGACGTCGTTGTGCTTGGTCGCGTGGCTGAGCCGCTTGTAATGGTTGTGGACCGCGACCGAGAGCACCTTCTTGGCGTGGTCCTGGCCGATGACGTAGTCGTCGAGCACCTTGCGGATTTCGCGCGGCGTCGGCACGCCGTCCTTGGACTTCACGAGCGCGGACTTCGATTCCTCGCGGATGATGTCCATGCAGAGCTCGACGCACTCGTCGCAGATGAACACGGTCGGACCCGCGATCAGCTTGCGGACCTCGTGCTGGCTCTTGCCGCAGAAAGAGCAGTAGAGCGTGCTCTTGGAATCGCCGCTGCTGACCTTACTCATCGTCCATCTCCATTCCCGGAGCCGGAGTCCACATCAGCCTTGGCGGATGCAACCGTCGTCTCTCCGTCATAATAGCCGCCGAGATCGCGATCATTCGGTTAACGCGTCGATCCGGCACATCCGAACCGCAAGGCTGACCCAAAACCGGACTTGATGGCGGCGTCGCTGCGCTCGCTCGATTCCCCATGCAAACATGGGGCCGGATGTCATGCAATATGGCCCTTCCGGAAGCCTACGCCAACCCACAGGCAACGGGTGGTGACGTCGCAGGCGCGACGGCCGCCTCAGGCCGCTCCGGGAACCGCATCCTCGGGCCGCTTGTCGATGACCTTGTCGATCAGGCCGAAGTCGCGCGCCGCCTCGGCGGTCATGAAGTTGTCGCGCTCCAGAGCCGCCTCGATATCCTCATAGCTGCGGCCGGTGTGCTTAACATAGATCTCGTTCAGCCGGCGCTTCAGGCTCTCGACCTCGCGGGCATGGATCAGGATGTCGGTGACCTGGCCCTGGAAGCCGCCAGAGGGCTGGTGGACCATGATGCGGGCGTTGGGCAGCGCGAAGCGCATGTCCTTGGCGCCGGCGGTCAGCAGCAGCGAGCCCATCGAGGCGGCCTGGCCGACGCAGAGCGTCGTCACCGGGCAGCGGATGAACTGCATCGTGTCGTAGATCGACATGCCCGAGGTCACGACGCCGCCGGGCGAGTTGATGTAGAAGGAAATCTCCTTCTTCGGGTTTTCGGCCTCGAGGAACAGGAGCTGCGCCACGATCAGCGAGGCGGAGTAGTCCTCGACCGGGCCGGTCAGGAAGATGATGCGCTCGCGCAGCAGGCGCGAATAGATGTCGAAGGCGCGCTCGCCCCTGCTCGACTGCTCGACCACCATCGGGACGAGATTGTTGTAGGTCTCGATCGGATCGCGAAGCATGGAGGATGTCCCTGGGGTGGCGGCGTCGGAAACGCGACGCGAGAGAGAGCGGGTGAGAATCAGGCGGTCTTGTGGAGATCATCCACATAAGCACGGCGGAGCCCGCTGAAAAGGGAAACGCCGCCGGGCCCGAAAGCCGGCGGCGCGATTGTTCGGGTTAAGGTTGCCGCGCCGTTCAGGCGCTGGCGTCGTCGGCAGCGGCGGCGTCCGCCTTCTTGGCCTTTTTGGCGGCAGCCTTCTTCGGCTTCGCCTCGGCGGCGGCCTCGTCGCTGTCCTCGTCGGCGTAGAGCGCCTCGCGGCTCACGTTCTCGTCGGCGACCTTCACCTGCTCGAGCAGATGATCGACGACCTTCTCCTCAAAGATCGGCGCGCGGATTTCGGCCAAAGCCTGCGGGTTCTTGCGATAGAACTCCCAGACCTGCTTCTCCTGGCCGGGGAACTGGCGGGCGCGCTCGACCAGCGCCTGCGTCACTTCGTCGTCGGAGATCTGGACCTTCGCCTGCTCGCCGATCTCGGCCAGGACGAGACCAAGACGCACGCGGCGCTCGGCGATCTTGCGGTATTCCGCCTTGGCGGCCTCCTCGGTCGTGTTCTCGTCCTCGAAGCTCTTCTTGGCTTCCTTCATGTCGACCTCGACCTGGCTCCAGACCGAGCCGAACTCCTGCTCGACCAGCGTCGGCGGCAGTTCGAAGGTGTATTTGGCGTCGAGCGCGTCGAGCAGGCTCTTCTTGAGCTTGCGGCGCGACTGCGCGCCGAAGTCGCGGCCGATCTGCTCGCGGATCGCTCCTTTCAGCGAATCGAGCGACTCCATGCCGAAGGCCTTGGCGAGTTCGTCGTCGATCTTGACCGGCTCGGGCGCCTGCACCTCGGTGACGGTGACCTCGAACTGGGCCGGCTTGCCGGCGAGGTTCGCCGCCGCATAATTTTCCGGGAACGTCACCTTGACGGTGCGGGTGTCGCCGGCCTTGGCGCCTTCGAGCTGCTCCTCGAAGCCGGGGATGAACTGGCCCGCGCCGAGATCGAGCGGGATGCCCTCGCCCGTGCCGCCGTCGAAGGGCTCGCCGTCGAGCGTGCCGACGAAGGAGATCATCAGGCGGTCGCCTGTTTCCGCCTTGGCCTTCTCGCCCTTGCTGGAGAAGCTGCGATTCTGGCTGGCCATACGCTCCAGCGCGGCGTCGACATCGGCGTCGGGCACCTCGGCGACCGGCTTGACGAGCGAGACGTCCGACAGATCGGCGAGTTCGATCTTGGGCAGCACTTCGAGCGCGACGGTGAAGGCGAGATCGCCTTTGGCCTCCATCGCGGCCTCGATCTCGTCCTTGTTCTCAGGGAACTTGATCTGCGGCTCGAAGGCGAGCTTGAGACCGTTGTCGGTGACGATCTTCTGGTTGGCCTCGTTGACCGCGTTCTGCAGCACGTCGGCCATGACCGAGCGGCCATAGAGACGGCGCAGATGCGCGACCGGCACCTTGCCGGGGCGGAAACCGTTGATCTTCGCCTTGCCCTGCAGGCCCTGGAGGCCGTCATCGAGACGGGTCTTCAGGTCGGCGGCGTTCAGCACCACCTGGAATTCGCGCTTGAGGCCCTGCGAGAGGGTTTCGGTCACGTTCATCGTTTTCGATCCGCCAAAAGGTCTCGTCTTCAAATGTCCAAAGCACGACGCCTCGTGACGGCCGCCGCGCTCGCGAAATTCCGGTCTGGGGCGAACGATTCACGCATCACGCCCAAGTCGTGATGCGATCGCACGCCTGTGGTGCGGGCGGAGGGACTCGAACCCCCACGACTTTCGCCGCTGGTACCTAAAACCAGTGCGTCTACCAGTTCCGCCACGCCCGCCGACCCGCCGCGCCACACCCGCAAAACGCGGACGCCTGCATCATAGGGCGCCGGTGCTATACGCATTTGCGCCGGTGCATGCAGCAAAAAAATGCGACGGATTTGCGAAAGCGGGTGTCTGAACGGCTGGGCGCGCGCCCTCGCCCGGCTCCAGCAATCTCTCGCCAGATCGCGGCGCAGACCTTATGCCTGCGACCATGATCGACAAGCGCCCCGCCATGCCCCCCCGCCCGACCCGCCGCGCGACTCTTGCAGGACTCGGCTCGGCGGCGGCTAGCGCGCTGACCGGCAAGGCCGCCGCCCAGACGGCCGCCTCCCCGCTTAGCTTCGCCGCCGAGCCGCCTGCGCGCCCGCTGGTTATCGCTCCCGGCAGGGCCCGCCTGCGGCCCGCACCAGCCGGAGAGACCGAAATCCTGACCCTGAACGGCGTCAGCCCCGGCCCGGTCCTTCGAATCAGGCAGGGCGAAACGTTGCGGCTGAAGCTGGAGAACAGGACCGCCCTGCCGCTCGCGTTGCACTGGCACGGGTTGCGCGGCGGCGCAGCGGCGCAGGACGGCGTCGGCGGCTTCAGCCAGCCGCCCGTCAACCCCGGCGGCAGCTTCGACTATCACCTGACACCGCCCGATTCCGGAACCATCCTGTATCGCGCCATGGTCATGGGCGGCTCGTCGGAGCCGGCAGGGCGCGGCGTCGCCGGCATGCTCATCGTCGAGGAGGCCGCCCCGCTGCCGGTCGATCTCGACCTGCCCGTGCTGGTCGGCGACTGGCTGCTCGGCGACGACCACGTGATCCGACCCTTTGCGCCACATAGCGAGGCCAACGCCGCCGCCGGCCGCCTCGGCAGCTGGCTCACCGTCAATGGTGGGCCGCCGCCGCAGCGCATCGCAGTCAGGCCGGGTTCTCGCCTCCGCCTGCGCCTCGCCAATGCCTGCAATGCCCGGATCATGCGGCTGCGCTTCGACGGGGTGAAGGCGCATGTGATCGCGGTGGATGGCCAGCCGACCGACACCTTCGAGCCGGTGCGCGCGCAACTGCCCTTCGCACCCGGCTCGCGCTACGACCTCGTCGTCGACATGCCGGAAGAGCCCGGCGCGGTCGCGAGCGTCACCGCGCTGATCGGCGCAGGCGTGCCTCTGGTAAGGTTGGTCGCGGAGGGCGAGGCGAAGCGACCCGCGACCGAGCCTGTCGCATTGAAACCCAATCCCGCCTTGCCCGCCGGCGTGCGCCTGCAGGACGCCCGCCGCCCGCAGATCGTGATCGAGGGCGGCGCGAAGCTGACATCCGAGGCGAAACTGGACTTCGCCGGCCTCGACCTCGCCCGGCCGTGGCGGCTCAATGGCGGGGCCGGCGATCTCGGCAAGCCGCTGTTCAGCGTCAGGCGCGGAACGCCGATCGTGCTCGCCATCGACAACCGCACCGCCTTCCTGCAGCCGCTCCATGTCCATGGCCACGCGTTCCGGCTGCTGCACCCGCTCGACGACGGCTGGGAGCCCTATTTCCTCGACACGGTGCAGATCCCGGAGAACCGGAAGCTCCATATCGCCTTCATCGCCGACAATCCCGGCAGATGGCTGATCTCCTCCTCGGTGCTGGAGCGCTTCGACCTTGGCCTGTGGACCTGGTTCGAGGTGACGTGAACGGCCGCGCCATCATGCGCTGGCTGATGGCGGCGTTCTATCTCGCCGCCGGCATCGCGCATCTGCGCGCGCCCGACGCTTTTCTGCCGATCGTGCCGTCATGGGTTCCTGCGCCGCGCGAGGTCATCATCCTCACCGGCGTCGCCGAGCTGGCGGGCGCGCTCGGACTTCTGGTCCCGCGCGTGCGATACGCCGCCGGCACCGGGCTCGCGCTCTATGCGCTCTGCGTCTGGCCCGCCAACATCAAGCATGCGCTGGAAGGCATTGTGATTCCTTCGCTTCCGACAAGCTGGTGGTATCACGGGCCGAGGCTCGCGCTGCAGCCGGTGCTGATCTGGTGGGCGCTTTATGTCGGCGGAGTCATCGACTGGCCGTGGCGGCGAAAGCGCGTCGAATCCAGCCACGCCGTCATCCCGGGCTTGCCCCGGGATCCATCATAGAGCGCCGTCGATGCCCTACGATGGATCCCGGATCAGCGCGGCTTCGCCGCTTGTCCGGGATGACGCAGTAGTTCCAGGCGAAAAATCCTAACCCGACAGTTCCCCCACCCTGACTCGCTTCACCCCGAGCGCCGCCATATCGGCCCAGGCCTTGTCGAGCGAGCCGTTGAGATCGATGGCGCGGCACGCCTCCTCCACGACCAGCGTCTGCAGGCCGGCCTTGGTCGCGTCCTGCGCCGTCCAGTTGACGCAGAAATCGGTCGCGAGCCCGACGACCACGGCGCGCGTCACGCCGCGCTCCTTGAGATAGCCGCCCAGCCCCGTCGGCGTCTTGCGGTCAGCCTCCAGAAATCCGGAATAGCTGTCGATCTGCGGGCGATAACCCTTGCGGATGATGGTCTGCGCGGTCGGCAAAGCTAGATCGGCGCGGAACTCCGCGCCATTCGTGCCCTGGATGCAGTGGTCGGGCCAGAGCACCTGCGGGCCATAGGGCATCTGGATCAGCTCGAAGGGCTTTTTGCCGGGATGGCTCGAAGCGAAGGAGGAGTGCCCGGCCGGGTGCCAGTCCTGCGTCAGCACGATGTTTGAAAAGCGCTTGCCCAGCGCGTTGATCACCGCGACGACCTCGTCGCCCTTCGCCACGGCGAGGCTGCCGCCGGGACAGAAATCGTTCTGCACGTCGACGACGATGAGCGCGGTCGCAGCGTCGATCATCGGTTTCTCCTGGGCCTGCAGGGGACGGGTCGCGGCGGCGGCGGTGAGGATGGTCGCGCCGAGGATGAGATGGCGGCGGTCGATGGTGAAGCGGTTGGTCATGGCATGCCTCCGCGGTCGTGCTCCAGGCACTGTGCTGGAAGAAGCAGGCGCGGGGAACCCCTCTCCTGTAACGAGAGGGGTTCCCCGCGCTTTATCTGACTTAGTAGCTACGCCTTGGCCGCCCGCGTCATCCGCGTCACGCCCTTGCGGGCCGCGAACATCCGGCCATAGACGTCGCCGGCAAGATCGGGCCGGTAGCAGCGTTGCTCCAGCAGCGGGTCCCAGGCGTGCTCATGGGTGTCGATCAGCTCGAAATCGGCCTTCAGCCGTGCGGCGAGCTGATCGCGGTTCTTGCGGTTCTGGTATTCCAGCAGCACCAGCGAGGTCTGCGACAGGTCGAGCTGGTCGAGCACGTCGCCCTCACCGCCCTCGATGTCGATCTTGACCACGTCGGCCGAGGGCAGGCTGGCGGGATCGACGACCGCGACCTCGTAGCGCTCGACCATCGCGCCCGCCACGAATGTGTCCCCCGCATAGGAGGCTAGCCCCGATTCACCATCGCCGGCGAAGCGGCTGACGAAGCTCGCCGTCTTCGAGCTGCCGGGAAAAAGCGCCGCGTTCACCGGCACGATGTCGCGGCGCAAATGCGTATTCTGCCTGAGCAGTTCAAAGGTGCCGGGATGCGGCTCGTAGGAGGTCACGACGCTGCCCGGCCAGCGCGCGGTGGCCCAGAGCGCGAACGAACCGACATTCGCGCCGATATCGAGGATGTCGAGGCCGACGCCGTCGAACCCAGCCTCGTACTCGCCCTCCAGCACGTCCTTTATCGCCCAATGCATCGCATCGGGCACGGTCAGGCTCATCGGAATATGCGCGATGTAGTGCTTCACGTCGGCCCCCCGGCAGAGGAGCACCGCCCCTTGTCGCAGTGCGTGACGAATTCACGCTCCCGATCGCGGCAGCTCCCGCATCATCAGGATCATTGCTCACGGGTTCGCACAAGTGCGTGAACGGCCGGTTGGGCCGTTGCCGCGTCATTTTTCCCGCGTTCAGCGCAGTTCCACGCTGATAACGCCGGGCGCGGCGCGCACCGCGTTGGCGATCTGCTGATTGACCGGATAACGCCCCGGCAGTTCGATCTCGACCTCCTGCGCGCCGTCGTCGAGGATCATGACGAGCGCGATCTTGCCCTCGGCCCTGATGCCGTCGCTGCGCGGGCGCACCCGCTCGGCGATCGAGGCCAGCGCCTTGTCGTCGCGCAGATAGACCAAGAGGTCCTGCTTCTGACGGGCGGCAAGATCGTCGAGCACCTCGACTTCCTCGATGCGCGGGCGCACCTCCTCGCCATCGAGCACGGCCGAGAGCCGCAAGACCAGCGCACGGCCCGGCTCCAGCAGGTCGCGATGGCGCTGCAGCCCCTCCGAGAACAGGATCGCCTCGAACTGCCCGCTCGAATCCGAGAGCTGGACGATGCCCATCTTGTTGCCGGACTTGGTCCGCCGCTCCGATTTGTCGATCACCGAGACCGCGACCTTGGCGACGCCGGTGCCGTTGGCGCGCACAGTCTGGGCGAACTCGGAAAAGCGCTGCACGCGCAGCCGCTTGAGGACGTGTGCATAGTCGTCGAGCGGATGGCCCGAGAGGAAGAAGCCCACCGCCTCGTGCTCGCGGCGCAAACGCTCGGCCGCCGACCAGGGCTCGACCGGGGGAATACGAAAAGCCTCCTGCACGCCGCCGCCGCCAAACAGCTCGGACTGGCCGCCGAGCGCGGCCTCGCGGGTCCGGTTCGAGAGCGCCAGCATGCCATCGATCGCCGCCATGGCGCGCGCCCGCTCAGGCTCCAGCGCATCGAGCGCGCCCGCCGCGATCAGCGCCTCGATGGTGCGCCGGTTGACCAGTCTGGTGTCGATCCGCCGCGCCAGATCGGCGAGGTCCCTGAACGGCCCGCCCGCCTGCCGTGCCGCGACGATGGAGGCCACCGCCGCCCCACCGACACCCTTGATCGCGGCCAGCGCGTAGTGGATCGCGCCGTCTGCGACGTCGAACTCGACGCCGGAGCGGTTGATCGCAGGCGGCAACACCTTGATGCCCATGCGCTCGGCGTCGCGGCGGAATTCCGAGAGCTTGTCGGTGTTGCCCATGTCGAGCGTCATCGACGCCGCCATGAACTCGACAGGGAAATTCGCCTTGAGGTAGGCGGTCTGGAAGGCGACGACGGCATAGGCCGCCGCGTGGCTTTTGTTGAAGCCGTAATCGGCGAATTTCGCCAGCAGGTCGAAGATTTCCGAGGCGACGTCCTTCCTGATGCCGCCCTCGACCGCGCCGTTCACGAAGCGGTCGCGCTGGGCGTCCATCTCGGCCTTGATCTTCTTGCCCATGGCGCGGCGCAGCAAATCCGCCTCGCCGAGCGAATAGCCCGAGAGCGCCTGCGCCACCTGCATCACCTGCTCCTGATAGACGATGATGCCATGCGTCTCGGCGAGGATCGGTTCCATCTTCGGGTGGAGATAGGTCGGCGCTTCCTGCCCGAGCTTGCGGCGGCAATAGCTCGGGATATTGTCCATCGGGCCCGGCCGGTAGAGCGCGACCAGCGCGATCAGATCCTCGATCCGGTCGGCCTTCATCTCGACCAGCGCGCGCCGCATGCCGGCGCTTTCCACCTGGAACACGCCGACCACCTCGCCGCGCGCCAGCATCTCGTAGCTCTTGGGGTCGTCGAAGGGCAGGCTCGCCAGATCGACGTCGATGCCGCGCTGCTTGATCAGCTTGACGGCTGTCGTCAGCGTCGTCAGCGTCTTCAGGCCGAGGAAGTCGAACTTCACCAGCCCGGCCTGCTCGACCCATTTCATGTTGAACTGGGTGACGCGCATGCCGGTGCGCGGATCAACCGAGAGCGCGACCAGTTCTTCCAGCGGCCGGTCGCCGATGACGACGCCGGCCGCATGGGTCGAGGCGTGGCGGTGCAACCCTTCGAGCTTCTGGCCGATTTCCAGAAGTCGCGCGACGATCGGTTCTTCCTCCGAAGCCTGCTGCAGTTTCGGCTCGCCCTTGATCGCGTCGACCAGCGAGATCGGCTTCGCCGGATTCTGCGGCACGAGCTTGGTCAGCTTGTCGACCTGGCCGTAAGGCATCTCCAGCACGCGCCCGACATCGCGCAGAACGCCGCGCGCCAGCAAGGTGCCGAAGGTGATGATCTGCGCGACGCGCTCCTTGCCGTAGCGCTGCTGGACGTAATCGATCACCTCTTCGCGCCGGTTCTGGCAGAAATCGATGTCGAAGTCCGGCATCGAGACGCGGTCGGGGTTGAGGAAACGCTCGAACAGCAGGCCGAAGCGCAAAGGATCGACATCCGTGATCGTCAGCGCATAGGCGACGAGCGAGCCCGCGCCCGAACCGCGGCCCGGCCCGACCGGGATGTCATGATCCTTGGCCCATTTGATGAAGTCGGCGACGATCAGGAAATAGCCGGGATACTTCATCCGGGCGATGACCGAGAGCTCGAAATCGAGCCGCGCCTCATAGGCCGCCACGTCGAAACCCGGCGACGGGCCGTGCTTGGCGAGGCGCGCCGCGAGCCCGGCCTTCGCCTGCAGCTCCAGTTCGACCGCCTCGTCGAGCCCATTCTCCCCGCCGAAGCGCGGCAGGATCGGTTTGCGCAGGCCCACGCGCCAGGTGCAGCGCATCGCGATCTCGACAGTCGAGGCCAGCGCCTCGGGCAGGTCGGCGAAACGGCGCTTCATTTCGGCGCGGCTGGCGAAATGGTGCTGCGGCGTGACCCGGCGGCGCTCTCCATCCGAGACCAGCCGCCCGGCCGCGACCGCCAGCAGCGCGTCATGCGCCTCGTAATCGGCCGGCTTGGCGAAGAAGGGCTCGTTCGTCGCGACGATGGCGAGATCGGCATCGTAAGCGAGCTTGAGGAGCTGCGCCTCGATGGCGCCCTCGCCATCCTCGCCATGACGCTGGATCTCGACATAAAGCCGGTCGCCGAAGATGTCTGCCAATGTAGAAAGCCGCGCCTTCGCCTGCGCCGCCTGCCCGTTGCGCAAGGCGAGATCGACCGGCCCGCCATGGCCGCCGGTCAGTGCGATCAGCCCATCATTATGGGCGGCCAACCGCTCGACCGTCGCGAGCGGCTGGCCCGAGCCGCCGCTCGCCAGACACGCCTCGGTCACCAGCTTCATCAGATTGCCGTAGCCGGCTTCGTTCATCGCCAGCAGCACCAGATGCGGCGGAGTCTGGTTCAGCGGTCCCTTGCGCCCGCCCTCGGCCTCGTCCCCGAAATCGACCGAGAGCTGCACCCCGGCGATCGGCTGGATGCCGGCACCCGCCAGCTTCTCCGAAAATTCCAGCGCGCCGAACAGGTTGTTGGTGTCGGTCAGGGCGAGCGCCGGCTGCCCGTCGGCGGCCGCCATCTTCGCGATGGTCGGGATCGTCATGGCGCCTTCGAGCAGCGAATAGCTCGAATGGACATGCAGATGCACGAAGCCGATCTCGGACAGGATGCGCCTTTCGCTGTCGTCCCGGCCCATCATCCGCCCCTCGCCTCGCAGCGCGACTCGTTCGCTTCACGTCGCGATCATTTGGGGTGCCCGCGCGCACGGCGTCCAGCAGCCAGATGCCGCAGTCGCAGGCGGGCTGTGGATGGCTCGGACCGAAGCGTCAGAGCTGCGCCGCCGAGAACAACGCCGCCCAGAGCCAGATCATGCCGAGGAACAGCCCGAGCGAGGCCAGCTCCGCCAGACCTGCCGCAACCTTACGCATCGCAACCATCGTCGCCTCCTGATGTTCTGTCTATGTTCACTTTAATTCATGTTTTGTTCTCGTCAATACCGGTGCGTCAGTTCCATCCTGCACAAATGGATGGCGGTTAACAGGCGGTAAACAAGGTTGGCTGAAGGTTAACGCGACAACCATTCGAGGAGCCGCACCGCCTCAATCCAGCGGCACCACCAGCCCGTCGCGGATCGTCACCTGCCGGTCCATGCGGCGGGCGAGATCGAGATTATGGGTCGCGATCAGCGCCGCCAGCCCCGAGGCCCGCGCGAGCGCCACCAGCGTCGAGAAGACGTGCAGCGAGGTGACCGGGTCGAGATTGCCCGTCGGCTCGTCGGCCAGCAGCAGGCGTGGCGTGTTGGCCATCGCCCGGCCGATGGCGACGCGCTGCTGCTCGCCCCCCGACAGTTCGCCTGGCAGATGGTCGAGCCGTTCGCCCAGGCCCAGGAACGTCAGCAGTTCGGCCGCCCGCTCCTCCGCCAGCCCCTTGTCGAGACCGCGGATGCGCTGCGGCAGCACGACGTTCTCCAGCGCGGTGAACTCCGGCAGCAGATGGTGGAACTGGTAGACGAAGCCGATCTCGGTACGGCGCAGCCGGGTGCGACCGGAATCGTCGAGCTTGGCGGTGGCCATGCCGCCGACATAGACCTCGCCGCCGTCGGGCTTCTCCAGCAGGCCCGCGACGTGAAGCAGCGTCGACTTGCCGGTGCCGCTCGGCGCGACGAGCGCCACGAGTTCGCCCGGCCAGAGCGCGAAATCCGCCTTGCGCAGGATTTCGAGCGGGGCGTCGGCCTGGGGATAGAAGCGCTCGACCTGGGAGAGGAAGAGCGCTGGTGTCTCGCGCGCCATGCCGTCAGCCCATTCTCAGCGCCTGGACGGGGTCGAGACGCGCCGCCTTCCAGGCCGGGTAGAGCGTCGCCAGCAGCGACAGCGTCAGCGCCATCACGACGACGCTGAAGACCTCGCGCCAGTCGATCACCGACGGAATATTGCTGAGGAAGCGCACGGTCGGGTCCCAGAGATTGGCGCCGAGCAGCCAGTTGAGCCCCGCCATGATCGACTGGATGTTGTTGGCGAAGACAACGCCGAGCGCGAGCCCCGCCAGCGTTCCGAACACGCCGATCGCCGCCCCCGTGATCAGGAAGACGCGCAGCACCGTGCCGCGCGTCGCCCCCATGGTGCGCATGATCGCGATGTCGGCCGTCTTGTCCTTCACCAGCATGATCAGCCCTGAGACGATGTTCAGCGCCGCCACCAGCACGATCAGCGCAAGGATCAGGAACATCACGTTCCGCTCCACCTCCAGCGCGTTGAAGAAGGTCCGGTTGCGCTGCCGCCAGTCCGAAAGCACCAGCGGGCGCGGCGCATCGGCCTCGATCGCGTCGCGCACCTGCTGGGTTCTGTCCGGGTTGTCTACGAAGATCTCGATGACGTTCACGTCGCCGTCACGGTTGAAATAGGCCTGGGCTTCGGTGAGCGGCATGAACACGAACGAGGCGTCGAACTCGGTCATGCCGATCTCGAAGATCGCCTGCACCGGATAGGCCTTGATGCGCGGCGCGGTCCCGAACGGCGTCGAGGCCCCGCGCGGCGAGACGATGGTGATCGATTCGCCGACCGTCAGCCCGAGCGAATTGGCCAGCCGCTGGCCTATGGCGACACCACCGCCCGCATCGAAACCGTCAAGCGTGCCGCGCCGGACATTGCCGCCGACGAAGGGGATCGCCTTGATGTCGGATTCGAGGATGCCGCGCACCAGCACGCCGCCATTGCCGGTCTGCGAGGAGGCGAGCGCCTGTCCCTCGACCAGCGGGATCGCCTGCTTCACGCCCTGCACCTTCCGCAGCCGCTCGGCCACCGCCATGTAGTCGTCGAGCGGCCGGTCGATCGGGGTGGCGAAGATGTGCCCGTTCACGCCGACGATCTTCTCCAACAGCTCCTTGCGAAAACCGTTCATCACCGACATCACGATGATCAGCGTCGCGACGCCGAGCAGGATGCCCAGGAACGAAAAGCCGGCGATGACCGAGACGAAGCCCTCGCGCCGGCGGGTGCGCAGATAACGCCCGGCCAGCAGCCATTCGAAGCCCGCGAAGGCGCGCGTCCCGGTCGGCTGCGGCTCGGCTGCGACCGGCGTTTCGACGGCGACGCTCATGGCCGCGTCTCCGCACCCACCGCCCTCATCCTGAGGAGCGCCGCAGGCGCGTCTCGAAGGATGCTCCAGAAGGTGCCGACCGAACGAACTGAAGGATCCTTCGAGACGCCGCTTCGCGGCTCCTCAGGATGAGGGCTTGGGAAAGACTGCGAAACATTCATTACGCCGCCTTGCCCTTGAAGCGCTCGAGCGCGGCCTCGAGCGGGACGCTCTCGCGTTCACCACCGGCGCGGCGTTTGATCTCGACCTTGCCGTCAGTCAGCCCCTTGGGGCCGACGATGATCTGCCAGGGCACGCCGATCAGATCGGCGGTGGCGAATTTGCCGCCCGGCCGCTCGTCGGTGTCGTCGTAGAGCGCGTCATAGCCCTTCGCCAGCAGCGACTTGTACAGATTTTCGCAGGCCGCGTCCGTGCCTGCGTCGCCTGCCTTGAGGTTCAGCACCGCGACGTCGAAGGGGGCGATCTCGTCGGGCCAGACGATGCCGCCATCGTCATGGCCTGCCTCGATGAGCGCCGCCACCAGCCGGCTCGGCCCGATGCCGTATGAGCCCATATGGACGGGCGTCTGCGCGCCGTCCGGCCCGGTGACCGTCGCGCCCATCGGGTCGGAGTATTTCGTGCCGAAATAGAAGATGTGACCGACCTCGATGCCGCGCGCCGAAACCTGCGCGTCGCTGGGAATCGCCTCGTAAGACGCCTTGTCATGCATTTCGTCGGTGGCGGCATAAAGGCTGGTCCATTTGTCGACGATCGCTTGCAGCCCCTCGACGCTGTCGAAATCGGTATCGGCTGCCGGAGTCTCGAAATCGAGATAGTCCTTGTGGCAGAAGACCTGGCTCTCGCCCGTCGAGGCCAGCACGATGAACTCGTGGGAGAGATCGCCGCCGATCGGCCCGGTGTCGGCCCGCATCGGGATCGCCTTCAGGCCGAGCCGTGCAAAGGTGCGCAGATAGGCCGTGAACATGCGGTTATAGGCGTGGCGCGCAGCAGCCTGATCGATGTCGAAGGAATAGGCGTCCTTCATCAGGAATTCGCGCCCGCGCATCACGCCGAAGCGCGGCCGGCGCTCGTCGCGGAACTTCCACTGGATGTGGTAGAGGTTGAGCGGCAGGTCCTTGTAGGACTTGACGTAGGAGCGGAAGATGTCGGTGACCATCTCCTCATTGGTCGGTCCGTAGAGCATCTCGCGCTTGTTGCGGTCGGTGATGCGCAGCATCTCCTTGCCATAGGCGTCGTAGCGCCCGCTCTCGCGCCAGAGATCGGCGGACTGGATCGTCGGCATCAGGATTTCGATCGCGCCCGACCGGTTCTGCTCCTCGCGCACGATCCGGTTGATCTTCTCCAGCACGCGCAGACCGAGCGGCAGCCAGGAGTAGATGCCGGCCGATTGCTGGCGGATCATGCCGGCGCGCAGCATCAGCCGGTGCGAGACGATCTCGGCCTCGCGCGGCGCATCGCGCAGGATCGGCAGGAAGTAGCGGGAGAGACGCATCGGAGGAACTCGTGGAATGATGGCGCGAGACGAAGCGCCTGAGTCGGTCATGGCGCAGACAGCATCGCCATCGCTGGAATGCAAATGCAAATGCTAATCGGGCAGCCGAAGGCTGCGATGGCGGCCGGGGACAGGTTGTCGCTCAGCCCGTCTTGCCGAACTTCTGCCTGAGCCGCATGTTCACGGCAGGCGGCACGAACGGGGAAACGTCGCCACCCATGCCGGCGATCTGGCGCACCAGGGTCGCCGTGATCGGCCGCACCCCGGTCGAGGCCGGCAGGAAGACGGTCTGAATCCCGCCATCCATCGTGCGGTTCATGCCGGCGAGCTGCATCTCGTAGTCGAGGTCGGAGCCATCGCGCAGGCCGCGTACGAACAGGGTCGCCCCGGCCTCGCGCGCCGCCCAGATCGCCAGTTTGTCGAAACTGACCACCTCGATGGAGACGCCTGCGTCACGCGCGATCGGCCCCGCGACCTCGCGCAGCAGGTCGCCGCGCTCCTCGGCGGTGAAGATCGGCGCTTTTCCCGGGTGGACGCCGATGGCGATGACCAGCCGGTCGCAGAGCCGGCAGGCGCCCGAGATCACATCGAGATGGCCATTGGTGACGGGATCGAACGACCCGGGATAGAAGGCTGTGCGGCTCATCAGGAAGGGTTAGCCCCTGCCTGCCGTGCCTGCAAGCCGGTCACGCCGCCCTGACTTGCAGGATGAACTCGTCGACGCGCGCCTTCAGCCCATGGGCCAGGCCGGTCAGCTCGGACGAGGCGCGCAACAGCGCGCCGGCGGCGTCCGAGGTCTGCTGCGAGGCGGAGGAGACGAGGCTCGTCGCCTCGCCGATGCGGCTGAAGGCGGCCGTCGCGGTGCCGACCTCGGTGACGATCGCGTGAGCCGCGCCCTGCTGGTGGCGCATCGTCTCGGCGGTGCGGCGAACCGTGTCGCTCAGATCCCCGATCATGCCGCGAATGCCTGCGATGGCTTCGACCGTCGCCGTCGTCGCCTGGTTCATGCCGCCGATCTGCCGCGAGATGTCCTCGATGGCGCGCGCCGTCTGGCCCGAAAGGCCCTTGACCTCGGAGGCGACGACAGCGAAGCCCCTGCCCGCCTCGCCGGCGCGCGCAGCCTCGATCGTGGCGTTGAGCGCAAGCAGGTTGGTCTGCGCGGCGATGTCGGAGATCATCCCGGTCACGTCGGAGACGCGGGCTGCGCCCGATGCGAGGGACTCGACCACCGCCCCCATCTGGTCGGCATAGTCGCGGGCCGAGCGCGCGCTGCGATCAGAAGACTGCACATCACTGTCGAGCTTGTCGATCGCGCTACGCAGATCCTGCGCCGCCCCTTCGATCGAGCGGATGCTGGCGATGGCGCGCGAGGTCGATCGTGGACCGTGCCGGCATTCGCCTGCGTCTGCAGGGCGCCGTTGGACAGTTCGCTCGCCGTGACGCTGAGTTCCTCGGCGGCCGACGAAACGGCAGTGGTGACGCTCAGGATCGAGCGTTCGAGATCGCTGGCGAGGTCGCGCAGCAGCGCGCTGCGCTGGCGGCTCGCTTCTAGATCGGCCTCCTCACGGCCCGCCAGACGCCCCGCCTCCTCGCGGATCAGGTTTTCGCGGATGCGCTGGACCGAGGCCGCGATGGCGCCGATCTCGTCCTTGCGCTGCGCGCCTGGAATGTCGAGGTCGGTTCGCCCGTCGGCCACGCCAGCCAGAGCCTGCGACAGGCCCCTGATCGGCTGAACCACGGAGAGGCCCAGCAAAAGCGCGAAAACGAGAAGCGGCCCGATCACGATCAGCGCCGCGCCGAGCATCGCGTTGCGGATCGTGACGACGACGGCAAAGGCGGTTTTCTCCGGCTCGGTCAGCCAGAGCAGCCAGGTCCAGTCGCCGACCCTGACCGGCCGGCCGGTGACGAGCAGGTCCGCGCCGTCGCGGCTGGTCATCGTCAGCATGCCGCTCTTTCCCGGCCCCAACAGGGCAGGATCGAGCACGGCCCCCGGCGCGTCGCCGACGAGCCGGCGGGCCGGGTTCGAGCGCATGAAACCGTCCGCGCCGACCAGATAGGTTGCGACATTGCGCAGGCCGCTGGCGTTGATCGCCAGGACAGCGTCCATGATCCCGGTGTCGAGCGCGATGACGAGCGTGCCGGATCCGTTCTCCGCGCCGGATTCCGTATTGGCGAAGCGCTGCGCCATGAAGGCGCGCGGCTCGCCGCCGGCCGGATCATAAGGCGCGAAATCGACGACCGCCTGCTCACCCGCCGGGAGCGAGCGTGTCGCCGCGACCACCTTGCCCAAGCCGGTGTCGACAAGGTCCGCCTCGCTGACGAGGCGGCCGAACTCCGGGCCCTTCCTGACGCTGTAGACCACCCGCCCCTTGGCGGAGACGAGATACATATCGGCGTAGCCGAACTGCTTCAGCGCGGCGCGATAGGTTTCATGGATCGGCACATGACGCCAGGAGTAGCCGTGCTGATGGTCCCGGCCCGTGCGCGCCTCGCGCTCCTCGGGCGATCCGCCGGCCTGATAATGATCGAGGATACGGCGCATGTCATAGGCGCCGAGCTCCATCCATTTGCCGATCTCGTCGACCGCCGAAACCGTGTAGGCGCTGCGCGCCTGGACCGAAAGCTCGGACCTGACCTGCGCCCAGCGGCGTTCGATCGCGCCGGCATGGCTCTCGGCCAGATCGCTCAGCCGCTCACGCACCGATTCCCGGGCCCATTCGGCCACGGCGCGATAGGCCGACATGCCGACGACCAGCGCCGCCAGACAGGCAAGCGCCAGCATCGCGGCGGGAAGCCTGATCCTGAGGCTGAACAAGTGGTGGAACTCCGGCGGGACATCATGTCCCGTTTCGCCAAGAGACACCCGATTGCGTTAACGTTGTTTGAAAGCGAGCCCTGCCGAGGCCCGTAAAGATTGCATCAGGGCAGCAGCGCGGCGAGCGCCGCTGCGCTGCCGATGATCGTGGACAGGAAGACGAGCGCCAAAGCCGCGAAGGACAGGCGGCGCTGACTGTCGAACTTGCGGGGAAACGGCATGCTGTGCTCTCGGCGAATCGAATGATACCTACTGTTACCTTGGGTGAAGCCCGGCTCCGGCCCCCGCATGGCGACATCGTGGCGAGACTGTGACATGGCCGATGTCCCGGTTTGCCGATTGCGCCGTCCCGTCTGCCCGCCTAAACCGCCTCGATGCTCACCCTCAACGACATCACCTACCGGCTCGGCGAGCGCCTGCTGCTTGACCATGCCGGCGCGTCGCTGCCAGACGGCGCGCGCGTCGGCCTCGTCGGCCGCAACGGCACCGGCAAGACGACTTTGTTCCGGATCATCACCGGCGACCTGTCGCCCGAAGGCGGTAGCGTCCATCTGCCCAAGGGCCGGCGCATCGGCGGCGTCGCGCAGGAGGCGCCCGGCGGCCCCGAAACGCTGATCGAGGTCGTGCTGGCCGCCGACACCGAGCGCGCCGCCCTGCTGCGGGAGTCCGAGACCGCGACCGACCCGCTGCGCATCGCCGAGATCGGCACGCGGCTCGCCGATATCGACGCCCACTCCGCCCCGGCCCGCGCCGCGACGGTCCTACACGGTCTCGGCTTCGACGAGGCGGCGCAGCAGCGCCCCTGTTCGGATTTCTCCGGCGGCTGGCGCATGCGCGTCGCGCTGGCGGCCGTGCTGTTCGCCCAGCCCGATCTGCTGCTGCTCGACGAGCCGACCAACTATCTCGACCTCGAAGGCACGCTCTGGCTCTACGACTATCTCGAGCGCTATCCGCATACCGTGCTGGTCGTCAGCCACGACCGCGAACTGCTCGACACCTGCGTCGATCACATCCTGCATCTCGACCAGGGCAAGCTGACGATCTATCGCGGCGGCTACTCCTCTTTCGCCAAGCAGCGCGCCGAGAAGCAGATGCAGCTCGCCAAGGCGAAGGAAAAGCAGGACGCCGAGCGCAAGCACCTGCAGTCCTTCGTCGACCGCTTCAAGGCCAAGGCCACCAAGGCGAGGCAGGCGCAGTCGCGGGTCAAGCGGCTGGAGAAGATGGAGACGATCGCGACCATCGTCGATCGCGACGTCCAGCCCTTCAGCCTGCCCGGCCCCGAGCGGCCGCTCGCGCCGCCGATGATCGTGCTGAACGACGCCAGCGCCGGCTATGGCGAACGCAAGGTCCTGTCGCGGCTCAACCTGACGCTGCTGCCGGACGACCGCATCGCTTTGCTCGGCTCGAACGGCAACGGCAAATCGACCTTCTGCAAGCTGATCGGCGGCAGGCTCGCACCCCTCTCGGGCGAGATGCGCAAATCGTCCAAGCTGGAGACCGCCTATTTCGCCCAGCACCAGCTCGACGAGTTGCGGCTTGAGGACACGCCCGTCGCCCATCTGCGCGACCTGATGCCGGATGCGCCCGAGGCGAAGGTGCGCTCGAAAGCGGCCCAGATCGGCTTTCCGGCGCAAAAGGCCGAGACGCCGGTCAAAAACCTGTCGGGCGGCGAGAAGGCCCGGCTGATGCTCGGGCTTGCCGCTTTAGGGGGCCCTCACCTCCTGATCCTCGACGAGCCGACCAACCATCTCGACATCGACAGCCGCACCGCTCTGGTCAACGCGATCAACGACTATCCCGGCGCCGTCATCCTCGTCAGCCATGACCGCTTCCTGATCGAATCCTGCGCCGACCGGCTCTGGATCGTCGGCGACGGGACGGTGAAGAATTTCGACGGAGACATGGAGGATTACCGCACGCTGGTGCTCGGCGGAGCGAAGGCGGCGCGACGCGAGAAGCAGGCCGAGACTGCGCCTGCCGGCGGAGCCAAGGCCGACGAACGCAAGGGCGCGGCGGTGAAGCGCGCCGCGCAGGGCCCGCTGCGCCAGAAGCTCAACCTCGCCGAGGCGAAGATCGCAAAGCTCACGGGCCTGATCGAAAAGGTCGACGGCGTTCTCGGCAACGGCGCGGCCTTCGCCCGCGACCCCGGCAAGGCGCTTTTGCTCTCGCGGCAAAGGGCGGAGCTGGCGGAGGCGCTTGCCGCGGCGGAGGAAGAGTGGCTCGGGTTGAGCGAGGAGCTGGAGAGCGCTTGACGCCAGCCCGGCGACGACGATGGGACTCTCTGATCAAGCGCTGGATGAAATGCTGTGTACTGCTCTGCCTCTTGCCACTTGCCGTTTCTCGACCGGAGGCAGCGCCGATGAGCGGCGCTGACGTGATCGAGGCCCCCGGTCCCGCAGGGCCGCTCTCGGGAACCGCGCTCGAACCGTCGAACGCCAGTGCCGCCGTCGTTCTCATCGTCCCGGGCTCAGGGCCGACCGATCGCGACGGCAACAGCCCGCTCGGCGTCCGGGCATCCCCCTACCGCCTGATCGCGGAAGGGCTCGCCGCGCTAGGCATCGGGAGCGTGCGGATCGACAAGCGGGGCATGTTCGGCAGCGCTCGTGCTATCCCGGACGCCAACGCCGTCACGATTGAGGACTACGCCGCCGACATCCGAACCTGGGTTGCCACCATCCGCCGAAGGATGGGCGCTCCATGCATATGGGTGCTGGGTCATAGCGAAGGCGGTCTGGCGACCCTCGTTGCTGCCCAGCAGGCGCCCGACATCTGCGGGCTGCTGCTGGTCTCGGCGACGGGACGCAAACTTGGCGATGTGCTCCGCGAGCAGATCGGGTCGAATCCCGCCAACGCGCCCATCCGCGAACAGGCCGATACGATCATCGCGCGGCTCGAGGCTGGGCAGCATGTCGCGCCGGACGATATCGATCCAGCGCTGCGTCCGCTGTTTCGACCCGAGACGCAAGGTTTCCTGATCAGCGCTTTCGCGCACGACCCGGCCACGCTGATCGCGACCTATGCGGGGCCGGCGCTGATCCTCCAGGGACTTCGCGATATCCAGGTCGGGCGACGGGATGCGGAACGGTTGCACGATGCCCGCCCGGACGCCGAAATGGTCTTACTTCCCGACGCAAACCATGTCCTGAAGGCGGTCGCATCCGATGACCGGGCCGCCAACATCGCGACCTACGAGGATCCGGATCGACCGCTCGCCGATGGCGTGATCGGAGCCCTCGCTACGTTTATGCAACGACCGAGGAACGTCCGCTGAACGTTGCCACTGGTTCGAGCGAGCATCGTCGCCCGCTCACCCCTGCCCCGGCTTCACGATCCGCGCCAGCCGGTTATCCGTGAACAGGTAGATCTCGCGGCCGCCGGGCTCGGAATAGAGCACCTGCGTCTCCCGCTGGCCCTTGCCGCTCTCGCCGATCAGCACGTCGGTCGGCCTCGACCCTTTCAGCCTGACCAGTTCGCATTCGGTGATGCCCTCGGCGATCGCCGGCGGCAGCGGACGCGTCGCCGGGTCGAGCGAGACGTCGGCGTCGCATTCGCCCTCGGCCGTCAGCCGCGCCTCCTGCGTCGAGACCCGCGCGGTGGCGCTGCTGGTCGTCGTCGTGGTGCGGCCATCGCGCGTTTCGGACATGAACGAGAAGCCGCCGATATCGACGGAGCAGCCGCCGAGCGCGAACGCGCAGGCGAGCAGGGCAGGCATTTTCACGCTTTTTTCTCCCAGCGGCCCGCCTCGTCCTGCTGCCAGTAGCTGGCGCTCTGGCCCGAGGCCTTGACCGTCTTCCAATCCGCGCGCGCGGCGTTGAGCGCGTCGGGATCGTCACCATCGAATATCAGCACGACGCGCTCATAGCCCTGCAATGCGTCGGGAATGCGGACGCCGTCGGCCAGGATGCGGACCTGCGCCGCGTTGGGGTTATGCGCCTGCGTCGTCAGCACGACCGGGTTGGCGGCCGCATCCGGCTCGGCCGCCGTCACATGGGGAAGGAAGCCCTCGTCGGAATAGGTCCAGAGCCGGTCGTCCAGCGCGCTCAGCCGCTCCTCGCTCGAAACCTCGACCACGACCCTCTGCCCGCGCGACAGCGCCCGCTCCAGAATGGTCGGCAGAACCTGTTCGAGCGGACGCGACTGCAGATGGAAGAACAAGATTTCGGTCAAGGGCAGATCATCCCTCGTAGTGCTCGCTCACCAGCCGGTCGAGCAGGCGCACGCCCCAGCCGGAGCCCCAGGAGCGGTTGGTCTCGCTCGACGGCGAGCCCATGGCGGTGCCGGCGATGTCGAGATGCGCCCAGGGGCAGTCGTTGACATGGCGCTGCAGGAACTGCGCCGCCGTGATCGAGCCGCCATGGCGGCCGGCCGTGTTCTTCATGTCGGCGAACTTCGAATCGATCATCTTGTCGTAGGCCTTGCCAAGCGGCATGCGCCAGACGGTCTCGCCGGTGGCCTTGCCGGCGGCCGTCAGGCGCTCGGCGAGTTCGTCGCTGTTGGAGAACAGCCCGGCGTTTTCCTGCGCCAGCGCCACCAGAATGGCCCCGGTCAGCGTCGCCAGATTGACCATGTAGCGCGGCTTGTATTTGTCCTGCGTGTACCAGAGCACGTCGCCGAGAACGAGACGGCCTTCCGCGTCAGTGTTGATGATCTCGATGGTCTGGCCAGACAGCGAGGTGACGATATCGCCCGGACGCTGGGCGTTGCCGTCGGGCATGTTCTCGACGAGGCCGATCACGCCGATGGCGTTGACCTTCGCCTTCCGGGCCGCCAGCGCATGCATCAGCCCGGTGACGCAGGCTGCGCCCGCCATGTCGCCCTTCATGTCCTCCATGCCGCCGCCGGGCTTGATCGAGATGCCGCCGGTGTCGAAGGTCACGCCCTTGCCGACGAACGCGACCGGCTGGACGGACGATTTCGCGCCGTTCCAGCGCATCACCACGACGCGGCTCTCGCGACGCGAGCCCTGGCCGACAGCAAGCAACGCCCGCATGCCGATCTTCCTCAACTGCTTCTCGTCGAGGATCTCGACCTCGACGCCGAGCTTTTCCAGCCTGGCCGCGCGGTCTGCGAACTCCTCGGGATAGAGGACGTTGGGCGGTTCGTTGACGAGGTCGCGCGCGATCTCGACGCCGGCGGCGACCGCCTCGCGCGCCTTCAGCGCCTTCTTGACCGTCGACGGATCGGCGACGCGCAGCGTGACGGTGAAGGGCTCGGCGTTTTCGGGCTCCTTGCTCTTCGTCTTGTACTGGTCGAAGGCATAGGCGCGCAGCCGCATGCCCAAGGCCATCTCGGCGATCTCGTCGGCGGAGATCTCGCCCTCGGGCAGCGCCGCGATCACGTCGGCGCCGCGGCCATGGCCGAGCCGGCCGGCGATCGTGCCGCCGAGCTTGGCGAAATCGAGCGTCGCGCGCTCCGAAGCCGGCCCGACGCCGATGACGATCAGCCGCTGATATCCCGCACCGTCCGGCGCGAGCAGCGTCAGGCCCGAGAGCGCCTTGCCCTTGAAGCGCTCCGCCGCGGCGCCTCGCGCCAGCAGGCCATGCGCGCCTTCGCCGAGCCATTCCTCGGCCGCGCGCGGCGGCGTCAGCGCATCGCCGACGAGGATGACGATATCCTCGGCTGCGATCGCATTCAGGGCTTTGACCTCGAGCTTCAGGCGCTGCGACATGGACGGCTCACGATGTTGCGAAACGGGGCATGGGAGGGGTTTAACGACGGGAACACAAACGATTCCCGTTTGCGCCATGATTGCGCCTATACCATAGGGTGTAAGCGCCGAAGCGTCCAAATGCGCCCGTCGAACCGGGCCTTTCCAGCAGACCAGCGACCGAAAGCCGCCGCGTGATCCTGACCCGCCTCGACCGCTACATCCTGAAGATCGCGACGGTCGCCTCCATCGTGCTTCTGATCGGCCTGACCAGCGTGATCTGGGTGACGCAGGCTTTGCGCGAGGTCGATCTGATCACCGGCAAGGGCCAGACGGTCCTGATCTTCTTCACCGTGACGCTGCTCTCGCTGCCGGCGCTCATCGCCGGCATCGCGCCTGTCGCGCTGTTTATGGCGACGCTCTACACGCTGAACCGACTGAACGGCGATTCCGAGCTGATCGTGATGAACGCGGCCGGCATCGCGCCCTACCGGCTGACGAAACCCTTCATCGTGCTGACGATCGCCGTCTCGCTGCTCGTCGGCTGGATGTCGCTGTCGGTGATGCCTTCGGGATTCCGCGCGCTGCGCGACCTGATCACGACGATCCGGGCCGATTTCGTTGCCAATGTCGTCAAGGAAGGTCAGTTCGTCTCGCTCGAATCCGGCGTCACCTTCCATTATCGCGAGCGCTCGGGCGATGCGCTGGTCGGTATCTTCATGCAGGACCGGCGCGATCCGAACCAGCCGGCGATCTATGTCGCCGAGCGCGGCCGCACGGCGGACGTAGACGGCCAGAATTTCCTGATGCTGGAGCGCGGCACGATCCAGCGCGAGAACAAGCAGGACACGACCTCGATCATCTCCTTTGATCGTTATGCGCTGAACCTGTCGGCGCTGTCGGGCGACGCCACCGGCGGCGCCGGCGAAGGCAGCGGCGACAAGGTGATCTACAAGCCGCGCGAACGCACCACCTGGTCGCTGCTGAACCAGGACCGCAACGAGCATTACTACAAGACGCAGGAAGGCCGCTTCCGGGCCGAGCTGCACAACCGCCTCTCCGCCCCGCTCTATCCGATCGCCTTCATGCTGATCGCGTTCGCCTTCGTAGGTGAAGCCCGCACCACGCGGCAGGGCCGCGCCAGCGCGATCCAGGCCGCGATCTTCATCGTGGGAGCGACGCGCATCGGGGCCTATGCCGCCTGGACGGCGAGCGTGCGCTCGCCCTCGGCGGCGCTCCTGCTCTATCTGCTGCCGATCGGCGCGATCGTCCTCTCCGTGGCGCTGATCCTTTATGGCGAGCGGCTGCGGCCGGTGCTGGCGCGGCTCGCGGCGCCGCTGCTGGCCCCGATCAACGGCCTGACGGCGCGTCTCAGGCGCGCCTGATGCTGCTGACCTCGACCTTCGGCCGCTATCTGACGAAGCGCTTCGCGCGCGCCATCCTCGGCGTGTTCGGGACCTTCTTCTTCCTGATCGGCACGCTCGATTTCGTCGAACTGATGCGCCGCGCCGGCGATTCCCCCGTGGCGACGACGGCGCAGATCGTCCGGCTCGCGCTCTACCGTGCGCCGGCCGTGGCCGAGCAGATCTTCCCCTTTGCGGCGCTCTTCGGCGGGATGTTCGCGCTGCTGACGCTGAGCCGGAAGCTCGAACTCGTCGTCGCCCGCTCCGTCGGCGTCTCGGCCTGGCAGTTCCTGCAGCCGGCGGCGCTGGTGGCGGGGCTGATCGGGCTGTTCTCGATCCTGGTCTACAATCCCGTGGCGGCCGAGCTGAAGCGCAATGCGACGCTGCTGGAGGCGCGCTTGTTCGTGCGCGGAACCCAGCCGGCCAATCAGGAGATCTGGCTCAGGCAGCACAGCGTCGACGGGCAGTCGATCGTGCGCGCGGCCGGCGCATTGCCCGACGGCGACGGTTTGTCCCAGGTCGCGATCTTCTCGTTTGGTCCAGGCGGGGGCTTCAGCGAGCGAATCGATGCCAGGCAGGCGGTACTGCGGCCGGGCTACTGGGAGCTCAGCGACGCCCGCGTCATCTCCGCCATGGAAGAGCCACAGAGCTACCCGACCTATCTCGTCGCGACGACGCTGGAGCCCGAGCAGATGCGGCAAAGTTTCACACCGCCTGACGCCGTCGGCTTCTGGTCGATGCCGACCGTGATCGAACGGACGAAGAATGCCGGCCTCGACACCACCCGCTACGAGCTGCGCTACCAGTCGCTCATGGCGCGGCCGCTGCTGCTGGTCGCCATGGTCCTCGTGGCGGCATCCGTTTCCTTAAGATTTTTCAGGTTTGGTGGTGTGACGAGACTGGTGGTAGGTGGCGTGGCGGCGGGCTTCGTGCTCTATGTTGCGACGCAATTGTCGGAGGAGCTAGGGTCGGCCGGAATCGTCGGTTCCGTGATCGCCGCCTGGCTGCCGGCTGTTGTGGGGACGATGCTCGGCGCTCTGGCTCTCCTCCATCAGGAAGATGGGTAAACGTACTGTGCCTATGGTTAATTTAGGATTGAGCGTATGGCATCTGGCGTGAGACGCATGGCTCGCTACGCTGCAGCGACCGCGCTCGCCTCGAGCCTGGCGTTCATGCTGGCGTATCCTGCGCTGGCGCAGGCGCCCGCTTCGGCTGCGGCCAAGCCGCCGGAGCGGATGGTCGTCGACGCCAGGGAACTGATCTACAACAACGACAACAACACCGTGGCCGCCGTCGGCTCGGTGCAGATTCTCTATCAGGGCCGCACCATCGAGGCCGACCGCGTCGTCTACGACCGTGGCAGCAAGCGCGTCGTCGCCACCGGCAACGCCCGCATCACCGAGGCCAACGGCACCGTCATCACCGGCGAGCGCTTCAACCTGACGGATGATTTCCGCGACGGCTTCATCGATTCCCTGCAGGTGCAGAACCCGGACAGGACACGGTTCTCCGCGCCGCGCGCCGAGCGCACCGATGGCGAGACCTTCGTCTTCGAGAAGGGTATCTACACGGCTTGCGAGGCCTGCAAGGATGCGCCCGAGAAGCCGCCCTTCTGGCAGGTCCGCGCCGCCAGGATCATTCACAAGAAGTCCGAACAGACGATCTATTACGAGGACGCCCGTCTCGAATTCCTCGGCGTCCCGATGGCTTACCTGCCCTATATGTCGGGTCCGGATTCGACGGTGAAGCGCAAGACCGGCGTGCTCGCACCGCGCTATCTCAACACCGAGGCGCTCGGTTTCGGCGTCTCGGTGCCGTATTTCTTCAATCTCGCGCCGAACTACGATGTCACGATCACGCCGACCTATCTGACGCGCCAGGGTTTCCTCGGCCAGGCGGAATGGCGCCACCGGATGGCGAACGGCTCCTATCTGATCCGCGCCAGCGGCATCAACCAGCAGGAGCCCGAGGCTTTCCTCGCGGCCCCCTTCGGCGCGGGCAACAAGGAGTTCCGCGGCTCGATCGAGTCCAACGGTAAGTTCTTCCTCAATCCGCGCTGGAATTTCGGCTGGAACGTCGCGATGTCGACCGACCGCTGGTTCTACCGGAACTACCGCATCACCAACGAGAGCGTCAGTTCGACGACCTATCTCCAGGAGTCGATCTCGACGGTCTATCTCAACGGCCAGAGCCCTTCGGCGTGGTTCGACCTGCGCGGCTATTACTTCCAGCCGTTGACCTCGAACGACTGGCAGAAGCAGCAGCCGGTCGTGCTGCCCTCGCTCGACTACAACAAGCGGATCGAGAAGCCGTCCTTCCTAGGCGGCGAGATCGCCTTCAACGTCAACGTCACCAGTCTGCATCGCGAAGCTGCGGCCTATCAGCAGATCCCGCGCCAGACGGCGACGCTGATCAACACCGCCAGCAGCGGCGCACTCTATGACGGTTGCGCCGTCTACCAGAAGAGCACCTGTCTGGTGCGCGGCCTCGCCGGCAACGTCTCGCGCGCCACCGCGGAAGTGTCCTGGCGGCGCAACTTCATCGATCCGATCGGGCAGGTCTGGACGCCTTATGCCTCGCTGCGGGCCGACGTGTTCTCGATCAACCCGTCGACGACGCAGTATTACAACGCATACGCCGCCACCATCGCCGACACCTCCAACGAGGTCTTCGGCCGCGCCATGCCGGCGGTCGGCCTGATGTATCGCTACCCCTTCGTCGCCCGGACCGGCTGGGGCACCCATATCATCGAGCCAGTCGCGCAGATCGTGGCGCGGCCCAACGAGACCTCGAGCCTGCGCATCGCCAACGAGGATTCGCAGAGCCTGGTGTTCGATGACACCAACCTGTTTGAGTGGAGCGGCAAGTTTTCCGGCTACGACCGGCTCGAGGGCGGCTCGCGCCTCAATGTCGGCGCGCTCTATACCGGACGTTTCGGCGGTCAGGCTTATGCCAACGCCCTGCTCGGCCAGTCCTACCATATCGGGGGCCGCAACTCCTTCGCGCGCGGCGATCTGGTCAATGCTGGCATCGATTCCGGCCTTGACACGGACCGTTCGGACATCGTCGCCCGCGCCCAGTTCTCCCCGTTCAGCGGTCTCCTGTTCAGCGGCGCGACGCGGCTGAACGAGACCACCTTCGAGGTTCAGCGCGCCGATGCGGCCGCGACCTATTCGACCAAGATCGTCTCGGCCTCGGTCGGCTACAGCCGCTACGAGCCGCAGCCCAGTCTCGGCATCAACCGCCGGCGCGAGGGCCTGTCGCTGAACTCCTCGATCGCCGTGACGCAGAACTGGCGTCTGCGCGCCGGCGTGCTGTTCGACCTCGACAAGTACAAATTTGATCGGGAGCGTTATCGCGACGCGCTGGCGGCCTATCAGCTCTCGCCCGTCGGCACGCCGCCGACCTATCCCCGGACAGGCCTGTTCCAGACCGCATCGACCTCGTTCGGCATCAACTACACCGACGAATGCACGATCTTCGACATCGCATATTCGCAGAACTATGCCGACCGGCAATCAGGCGCGACGAAGGACTCGCGCACGGTGCTGTTCAGGCTCGAACTGCGGACGCTGGGCGAGGTCGCCCTGCAGCAGAACCTCGATTCGGCGACGGGCGACGGCGTCCGCTGAGCGCCTCCGGCACGGCCTTGTCGCCGGATCCACCCATGCAGAGGCGTCCGGTGCCGCAGTTTTCCCCGTCGATGCGGCCATTGGCGCTGACGCAGGGCGACCCGTCCGGCATCGGGCCGGAACTGGCGCTGAAGGCATGGCTCCAGCGTGACGAGAGGGCCTTGCCGCCCTTCGCTTGCATCGCCGATATCGACCATCTGCGCGGCCTCGCCCGGTCGCTTTCGTTCGACGTGCCGCTGGTCGCCTGCGACTGGGACGACGTCGGCGCGCAGTTCGCCGCCGCCCTTCCGGTCATCCCGCTGGAGTTCCGTGAACCCGTGACGCCGGGCCGCCCCGACCCGGCCACGGCGCCGGGCACGATCGCGGCGATCGACCGCGCGGTCGGCGCCGTCAGGGCCGGCCAAGCCTCGGCGGTGGTGACGAATCCGATCGCGAAATCAGTGCTTTACGCGGCCGGCTTCAAGCATCCCGGGCATACCGAGTATCTCGCCCATCTGGAGGCCGATGGTGGGAGCAAACCCCATCCCGTGATGCTGCTGTGGAGCGAGGATCTCGCCGTCGTGCCGGTGACGATCCATGTTCCGCTGAGCGCGGTGCCGGGCCTGCTGACGACCGACCTCATCGTCGAGACGGGCCTGATCGTGGCAGCCGAGATGAAGAGCCGCTTCGGCATCGCCGCCCCGCGTCTCGCCGTCAGCGGGCTGAACCCGCATGCCGGCGAGGGCGGCGCGCTCGGGCTGGAGGACGATGCTGTCGTCGCGCCCGCCATCGCCCGCCTGCGTGCGCGCGGCGTCGATGCGCGCGGTCCCTACCCGGCCGACACGATGTTCCATGCCCGCGCGCGGGCCGGCTACGATGTTGCGCTGGCAATGTATCACGACCAGGCGCTGATCCCGATCAAGACGATCGCCTTCGACGACGGCGTCAACGTCACGCTCGGGCTGCCTTTCATCCGCACCTCGCCCGACCACGGCACGGCCTTCGACATCGCCGGGAAGGGCCTCGCGCGGCCAGACAGCCTCTGCGCGGCTCTCAAGCTCGCGGCGCGGATGGCCGCGTTCTCCGCAAGGGCTCCGGCATGAGCCAGATCGACGATCTGCCGCCCCTGCGCGAGGTGGTCGAGCGCCATGGTCTGATGGCGCAGAAGTCCCTCGGCCAGAATTTCCTGTTCGACCTCAATTTGACCGGCCGCATCGCCCGCGCGGCCGGCCCGCTTGACGGCGAGACGGTGGTCGAGATCGGCCCGGGCCCCGGCGGCCTGACGCGGGCCCTACTCGCCAATGGCGCGGCAAAAGTGATCGCCGTCGAGCGCGACCGGCGCTGCCTGCCGGCGCTGGCGGAGATCGCGGCGCATTATCCCGGCCGGCTGGAGGTCGTCGATGGCGACGCGCTCGCGGTCGACCTGTCGCGCCTGCTCGGTGGCCAGCCGGTGCGGATCGTCGCCAACCTGCCCTACAATATCGGCACGCCCTTGCTGGTCGGCTGGCTCAGTCTCGACCCCTGGCCACCCTGGTGGACCTCGCTGACGCTGATGTTCCAGCGCGAGGTTGCCGAGCGCATCGTCGCGACGCCCGCGCAGCGCGCCGATTACGGCCGGCTCGCGGTTCTGACCGGCTGGCGCTGCGAGGCGAGAATCCTGTTCGACGTGCCGAAGACCGCCTTCGTGCCGCAGCCCAAGATCACCTCGTCGGTCGTGCATCTGGTGCCGCGCCCGAGCCCTGAGCCCTGCGACCGGCGACTGCTGGAACGGATCACGCTGGCGGCCTTCGGGCAGCGCCGCAAGATGCTGCGCCAGAGCCTGAAAGCGGTGACGCCGGACCCGCTGCCCATGATAGAGGCTACGGGGCTGGCACCGACCGCGCGCGCCGAGGAGATCCCGGTCGAAGGCTTCGTCGCGCTGGCGAACGCGATGGCCGGGTTGCGCTGAGCCGCGGAGTCTGGGTTCAGGGCAGCTTTTCGGTCAGCAGCGTCTCGACGAAATCGCCCAGACCCGTGGCGCGGCTGCGCTTCAGGCGCTCGGCGACGAGGATCGAGCGGACCGATTCATAGGCCGCGTTCAGATCGTCATTGACGATGACGTAGTCGTAGACGCTCCAGCGCGCGATCTCGTCGCGCGCATTGGCCAGACGCTTGGCGATGACCTCTGTCGCATCCTCGGCGCGTCGCACCAGCCGGGAGCGCAGCTCCGCCATCGACGGCGGCAGGATGAAGATCGTCACCACGTCGGCGCGGGCCTTCTCGACGATCTGCAGGGTTCCCTGCCAGTCGATATCGAAGAGCACGTCGCGGCCCTGCGCCAGCGCGGCTTCGACGGGCCTGCGCGGCGTGCCGTAGCAATTGCCGTGGACCTCGGCCCATTCCAGCAGATCGTCATGCGCGCGTAAGTCATCGAAGGCCTGACGCTCGATAAAGCGGTAATGCACGCCGTCGATCTCGGACGGGCGTCGCGCTCGCGTCGTCACCGAGACCGAGAGATCGAGATTGGTCTCACGCTGGCAAAGAGTGCGAGTCAGCGTCGACTTGCCCGCGCCTGACGGCGAGGACAGGATCAGCATCAGGCCGCGACGGGCCGGGCGGGGTTGCTCGACCATCAGAGCATGATGCCGAAAAGTGGGAACCGGTTTTCGGACGACATCATGCTCTTGCTTTCAAGTTTTGGAGACGGATTCAGATTCTAGGTCGATTCGACCTAGAATCTGAATCCTATGCCTCACTCCACATTCTGCACTTGTTCGCGCATCTGGTCGACGACCGTGCGCAGATCGAGCCCGATGCGTGACAGGCTCGCGTCGCCCGCCTTGGCGCACAGCGTCGAGGCCTCGCGGCCGAACTCCTGCGACAGGAAATCGAGCTTGCGGCCGATCGGTCCGCCCTGGGCCAGCAGCACGCGCAGCGCCGCGACATGGGCCTTCAACCGGTCGAGTTCCTCGCGGATATCCGCCTTGACGGCGAGCAGCGCCGCCTCCTGATGCAGCCGCTGCGGATCGAGCGCCTGGCTCGCCTCAAGCAGCGCCGCGACCTGCGCCGCAAGGCGCGCGCGGATTGCGTCATTGCCGCGCGCCGGATGGGTTTCTGCCTGTTGCGTCAGCGCCGCGATCGCGTCGAGCTGGCCCGTGACGATCGTCTCCAGCGCCTGTCCCTCGGCGGCACGAGCCTGTTTCAGGGCCGCCACGACCTCGCCGAGCCCGGCCATAACCGGCGTCTCCAGCACGGTGAGCGCGTCCTGCGCCTCATCCGCCAGTTCGACAATGCCACGGATCGCGAGCAGGCCGTCATAGCTCGCCGGGCGGACGCCTTCATGGGCAGGCAGGCGCGCGACCGCGTCGACGAGGCCAGCCAGTGCCGCCTCGTTGATGCGCAGACGTGGCGGCCCCGCGTCGCTGCTGAGCGAGAGGTTGCAGTGGAGCGTACCGCGCGCAAAGGCCGCGCCAAGCTGCTTGCGCGCGGCTTCCGCCAGCACCTCGAAGCCCGGTGGCACGCGCACGCGAATGTCGAGGCCGCGCCCGTTGACGCTGCGGATTTCCCAGGCCCAGGCGTGGATACCCACAGCGCCCGCCGTGCGGGCGAAACCCGTCATGCTCTCGATGGCCATGGCTGTCCTTATCCGCGCCGCCGCGATGCGGCGGGACCGTAATGTTGGTGCTGGTCGGGGGCAAGCGCGACAGGACCTGCTGGCCGCCGCGCGGAGGATGACGGCTCAGGGCCGCAGCGCGGGAATCTGCTTGGGCGTGTTCAGGTCGAAGCTGCGGTTCAGCAGCGGATCGCGCGCCGTGCCCTCGGACGCATCGAAGGCGCGCGCCCGCGTCCCGGCGGCCCCGGCCTGCACCGCGCCGCCAGGCTGGACGGTCGGTGGGCCACGTCGGTTCGCCGGCACGGGGAAGGTCTCGACCTCGGCCGGTGCGAGGCCGGTGCGCTGCGCGCCGGGCGCCTCGGTGCGGGTGTCGGGCGCGGCCGGCGGCTCGACCTTGTCGACGGAGGCCTCGGCCGGCGGCTTGCCGGGCTCGCGGCGCGCCGCCTCGATCTGCCGCCAGCGCCCGACATTGCGGTTGTGCTGCTCCAGCGTCTCGGCGAAGGCGTGCCCGCCACTGCCATCGGCGACGAAATAGAGGTCCTTGGTGCGCGAATGGTTGACCACGGCCTCCATGGCGGCGCGGCCGGGATTGGCGATCGGACCCGGCGGCAGACCGTCGATGGCGTAGGTGTTGTAGGGCGTCGCGGCCGTGATCTCGCTGCGCAGGATCGGACGGCCGAGCGTGCCCTTGCCGCCCACGATGCCGTAGACGATCGTCGGATCCGATTGCAGCTTCATCTTGCGGTTGAGGCGGTTGATGAACACGCCGGCGACGCGCGGGCGCTCGTCGGCGCGGCCGGTCTCCTTCTCGACGATCGAGGCAAGGATCACCAGTTCCTGCGGCGTCTTGATCGGCAGGTCGGCCGGGCGCTTGGCCCAGACATCGTTGAGGATGCGGCGCTGGTCCCGGGTCATGCGGTCGATGATCGCCTGCCGGGTCGAGCCACGCTGGAACTTGTAGGTGTCGGGCAGGATCGTGCCCTCGCGCGGCACCTGGATCACCTCGCCCGACAGGAGATCGTTCTCCTTGAGCCGCGCCACGATCTGCTCGCTCGTCAGACCCTCGGGGATCGTCAGCGCATGTTCGACGGCCTTGCCGTCGGCGATGATGTCGAGGATCTCCTGCTGGCTGGCGCGCGCCTTGAACAGGAACTCGCCGGCCTTGAGCTTGGTCCAGTTGCCGGTGACCAGAGCCGACACGCGGAAGGCCCAGGGATGCTCGATCAACCCCTCGCGCTGCAGCAGGTCGGCGATCTCGGTCAGGCCGCTTTCCTTGGGGATGATCAGGACGCGGTCGCTGGCGAGCGGACCCGGCGCGCGGCTCTGGCCGTTGATCACCATGATCATCGCGCCGATGAGCCCGGCCCCGACCAGCAGCGCCGTGAACAGGCCGCTGAGCATACCGATGAACGGGCTGCGGCGACGGCGGCGCGCCTTGGGCGGCGGCGCAGGCGGAGCCACCGGCTTCAGCGCCTCGCTCGGGCTCTTGGGGGCGACGCGGGGGGGCTGGGTCACGGGTTGGGACGCTCGCAGGGCAAGTATCAGACAGGATTCGGATCGATCAGGATTCGGATCGGCGACGGAGAATGCGGGGTTCAGACCCCGATCCTGGTTCAAGTCGTGACGCAGGCCGGCGTCGAGGTCGAGTCCGATTTCAGCGCCCCATCAGGCATGGGCGAAAATTATGGCGAAACCGCGCTTGCGCTCGGCCGACGCATTCAGCCGCCATACCGCTTCATCACCAGCGAGGCGTTGGTCCCGCCGAAACCGAAGGAGTTCGACAGCACGGTCTCGATCGCCATTGTCTTGGCGACATGCGGAACGAGGTCGATCTGCGTCTCCACGGAGGGGTTGTCGAGATTGATCGTCGGCGGCGCGACCTGGTCCCGGATCGCCAGGATCGAGAAGATCGCCTCGATCGCGCCAGCCGCCCCGAGCAGGTGCCCGGTGGCCGATTTGGTCGATGACATGGCGGGACGCCGCGGTGCATTCGCCAGCAGCCGCTCGACCGCGCGCAGTTCGATCTCGTCGCCAAGCTGCGTCGAGGTGCCGTGCGCGTTGATGTAGTCGACATCGCTCGCCGCGATCCCGGCGCGGTTCAGCGCCATCTCCATGCAGCGATAGGCGCCGTCGCCATCCTCGGCCGGCGAGGTGATGTGATAGGCGTCGCCCGACATGCCGTAGCCGATGACCTCGGCGTAGATCCGCGCGCCGCGCGCAAGAGCGTGATCGAGTTCCTCGAGCACGACGACGCCCGCGCCCTCGCCCATGACGAAGCCGTCGCGGTCCTTGTCATAGGGGCGCGAGGCTTTCTCAGGCGTGTCGTTGAAATCGGTCGAGAGCGCCCGGCAGGCGCAGAAACCGGCGATGCCCAGGCGATTGATCGCCGATTCGGTGCCGCCGGCGACCATCACCTCGGCGTCGCCAAGCGCGATCATCCGGGCGGCGTCCCCGATCGAATGGGCCCCGGTCGAGCAGGCGGTCACGGCCGAATGGTTCGGACCCTTGAGCCCGTGCTCGATCGAGACGTAGCCCGCCGCCAGATTGCTCAGGCGGCCCGGAATGAAGAAGGGGGAAAGCCGGCGCGGGCCGCGCTCCTTGAGCAGGATCGAGGCCTCGTAGATGCCGCCCAGCCCGCCGATGCCGGAGCCGATGGCGACGCCGGTCGCGATCTGGTCCTCGCGGCTTTGCGGCTTCCAGCCGGCGTCGGTGAGAGCCTGTTTCGCCGCCGCCATCGCGAAGACGATGAAGTCATCGACCTTGCGCTGCTCCTTGGGCTCCATCCACTGGTCGGGATCGAAGCTGCCGTCGGAACCGTCGCCGCGCGGAATGTTGCAGGCGATGCGCGCCGGCAGGTCGCTGGCGTCGAACGAGGTGATGGGGCCGGCGCCGCTGGCGCCGGCGAGCAGTCGCGTCCAGGTCGGCTCGACGCCGCAACCCAGCGGGGTCACCATGCCAAGACCGGTGACGACGACACGCCGCATCGGAAAATTGCGTGAGACCATGGCGCTTCGTGCGACGCGGCGACCCGTGAGAACGCCGATCAGGCGGTCTTCGAAAGGAACTTCACGGCATCGCCGACCTTGACGATCGTCTCGGCCGCATCGTCGGGAATCTCGACGCCGAACTCTTCCTCGAACGCCATCACCAGTTCGACGGTGTCGAGACTGTCCGCGCCCAGGTCCTCGATGAAGTTGGCCTCATCGACGACCTTCTCGGGATCGACGCCCAGATGCTCGACCACGATCTTCTTCACGCGCTCGGCGACATCGCTCATGGGTCTCTTCCTTAAAAATTGAAACACACCGCTGGATCGCGACGCGTGGATTGCACAGCACGCCTGCGTCCCGCTCGGCCAAACCAAGGCCGGCGGGCCGGGACACTTGAAGCCTGCACAAACGCAACAACCGGGTTCCCGTCAAGCCCCCATGCCGCGCTGCGGCGACGTGCGGCCGCTCATTAACACAGCGATGCGGGGCTGGCGAGAGCACCGCGGTCCGGTCCGAAATTGAGATTCCTGACCTCTGCAAACGGCCATAAGCCGCTCAGATCATGGCCATTCCGCCGTTCACATGCAGCGTCTGCCCGGTCACATAGGCGGCCTCGTTGCTGGCGAGGTAGAGCACCGCCGCGGCGATGTCCCCGCCAGAGCCGAGCCTGCCCATCGGAACGTCGGACAGGATGGCTTCGCGCTGCTTGTCGGTGAGTCCTTCGGTCATCGGCGACTCGATGAAGCCCGGCGCGACCACGTTGACGGTGATGCTGCGGCTGGCGACTTCGGCTGCGAGCGCCTTCGACATGCCGATCAGCCCGGCCTTCGAGGCGGCATAGTTGCCCTGTCCGGGATTGCCCATCGTGCCGACGACCGAGCCGATCGAGATGATCCGGCCGTAACGCCTGCGCATCATGCTCTTCACGGCGGCGCGCGACAGCCGGAAGGCGGCGGTCAGGTTGACCGCGATGACCGCATCCCAGTCATCGTCCTTGAGACGCATGAACAGGTTGTCGCGCGTCACGCCGGCATTGTTCACAAGGATGTCCAGCCCGCCGAGCTTCTCTTCCGCCGCGGGCACAAGCGCCTCGACCGAGTCCTTGTCCGACAGATTGCAGGGCGCAACCACGGCCCGCTCGCCGAGCTCGGCCGCCAGCGCCTCCAGAGCCTCGACCCGCGTGCCTGAAAGCGCGACATGAGCGCCCTGTGCATAAAGTGTGCGCGCGATGGCGCCGCCCAGACCGCCGGTCGCGCCGGTGACCAGGGCCTTTCTGCCCGTCAGATCGAACATCCTGTTTCCCCCTGTCCGGCGTTCTGCCGTCTTACCCGTTCCGGGACTTGTAAGTCGCAATATCCTCTGCGGTTCCCACCGAGGCGGTCGCCGCCCCCGCGGCGATTCGCTTGACGAGACCGGCCAGCACCTTGCCGGAGCCGGCCTCGACGAAATCCGTGACGCCCGCCGCCGCCATGGCGGCGACGCATTCGCGCCAGCGGACCGTGCCGGTGACCTGCGCCACCAGCGAGGCGCGGATCGCATCGGGATCGCTCAGCGGCGCGGCCCCGACATTGGCCATAACGGGCACGCACGGCGCGCCCATCGCGATTTCCGCAAGCGCCGCCCGCATCGCCTCGGCGGCGGGTTGCATCAGCGCGCAGTGGAACGGCGCCGACACCGGCAGCAGCATGGCACGCCTGACCCCGCGCTCGGCCGAGAGCGCGATGGCGCGATCGACGGCAGCCTTGGCGCCCGACAGCACGACCTGTCCGCCGCCATTGTCGTTGGCGACCTCGCAGACCTCGCCCTGCGCGGCATCGCCGGCGATCGCCTGCGCCAGTTCCAGTTCGGCGCCGAGCAGCGCCGCCATCGCGCCTGCGCCCGCCGGCACGGCCTTCTGCATGGCTTCGCCGCGAATCCGCAGCAGCCGCGCCGCGTCCGCGATGCTGAAGGTTCCCGCCGCCGCCAGCGCCGTATACTCGCCGAGCGAATGGCCCGCGACGAAGGCCGCATCGCGCTTCAGGTCGAGCCCGGCCTCGGCTTCGAGCACGCGCATGACCGCCAGGCTCACCACCATCAGGGCGGGCTGGGCGTTGGCCGTCAGCGTGAGCTCGTCGGCCGGGCCGTCCCACATCACCGCCGAGAGCTTCTGCGACAGCGCCGCATCGACCTCGTCGAAGACGGCGCGGGCGGCGGGAAAGGCATCGGCAAGGCTTTTGCCCATGCCGACGGCTTGAGAACCCTGGCCGGGAAAGATGAACGCAGTCGTCATGCCTCGGAACCTTCGATTGTCACGCTTTGGTCATCGAGACGGCGCAGTCACATCGCCAGCCGGGGCAAGTCAAGCAGCGTGATGCAATTTCCGGCAGCTTCCGCACGACAAAGCGGCCGATTCAGGTTGCGCGACGCGCCCGCAACCTGTAACGAGCGCCTCTGCTTGTTCGGCCGGGGGCTGAACGGATGGCGGCGTTTGTCCTCTTTGCGAGGTCTTCGCCGCAGGTTCGCGTCTCGCGAGCCGTCATCCCGTGTCTCCGCCTTCGATGAAATCCTGTCGGGCCTGTTCCAGGGCTCGGAGGGCTCCGCGCCGGGCGAAGCAGGGTGAAACAGAAAGGCCAATCATGGCATTGTACGAACATGTGCTGATGGCGCGGCAGGATGTCAGCGCGCAGCAGGTCGAGGCTCTTGTCGAACAGTACAAGGGCATCATCGAGGCGAATGGCGGCTCTGTCCCCAAGGTCGAGTACTGGGGTGTCAAGTCGCTGGGCTATCGCATCAAGAAGAATCGCAAGGCGCATTACTCGCTGCTGAACATCAACGCCCCCTCCGCCGCCGTGCTGGAGATGGAGCGCCAGATGCGCATCAACGAAGACATCCTCCGCTTCCTGACCATCCGCGTCGAGGAACTCGAGGAAGGCCAGTCGGCCATGCTGCAGAAGCGCGACCGTGACGACCGCGGCGAACGGGGCGACCGCTTCGACCGCGGAGGCCCCGGTGGCGGCGGCGACCGTTTCGACCGTGGCGGCGATCGCGGCCCGCGTCGCGACCGTCCGCGCCGCGACGACGAAGCCGCTCCCGAAACCATAAGCGCGGAGGCCTGATCCATGTCCACTGCATCAGCCGGCGCCCGTCGCCCTTTCTTCCGCCGCCGCAAGTCCTGCCCCTTCTCGGGCGAAGGCGCTCCGAAGATCGACTACAAGGATGTGCGCCTGCTCTCGCGCTACATCTCCGAGCGCGGCAAGATCGTGCCGTCGCGCATCACGGCGGTCTCCGCCAAGAAGCAGCGCGAGCTCGCCCAGGCGATCAAGCGCGCCCGCTTCCTCGGCCTGCTGCCCTACGTCATCCGCTGAGCGGGTTTCGAGATAACCCGGCGGAGCCTCGGCTCCGCCGGTCTCACTGAACTTCCAGGTCGCCCGGTGGTGAAACTCCTCCGGGATCGTTGAGGCGAAGCCTCTCACCCTGCCGGGCCAATCAGGCCAGCGAGCAGCGGGACAGCAGGACGAGATTGATGTTACCGATCGTCGGCATAGGAGCAGGGCTCGTCGCGGCCCTCCTGTTCTCGGTGGTGATCACGGGATCGCCGCTGGCCGTCTTTCTTTATTCGGCCGCTCCCCTCCCGATCTTCATCGCCGCGCTCGGCTGGAACCACCGCGCCGGACTCGTCGCCATCGCGGCCGGAAGCGCGGCGGTGGCCGTCTCGCTCAGCCTCACCGCCGGCATCGCGTTTGCGATCATCATAGCCTTGCCCGCGTGGTGGATCGCCTATCTCGCCTTGCTGGCGCGCGACGACGGAGCGGCCCATGTCGAATGGTATCCGCTCGGCAACCTGCTGGTCTGGATAGCCGGCACGGCCGCGCTCGCTACCGTCGGCAGCGCGCTGATCATGACCACCGATTTCGAGGCCTATCGCGCGGTCATCGTCCGCATCATCGAGAATTTGCTCGGCGAGATGGTGCGCACCCGGATGATCATGTTGCCGGCCGACACGAAGGTGCAGGACCTCGCCCAGACGCTCGCCCCGGCGGTGCCGATCGGCATCGGTGCATCCTTCGTCATGACGATCACCACCAATCTCTGGCTCGCCGCCAAGGCGGTGCAACTCTCGGGCCGTCTGCCCCGGCCCTGGCCCTTTATTCCCTCGACGACCCTGCCGCGCCAGGCGCTGCTGATCCTGGCGCTCGCGCTGGTCGCAGCCTCGCTTGGTGGCTTTGCCGGCGTCGCAGGCGCGGCGATGACCGGCGCGCTGTTTGCGACCTGCATGTTCAGCGGCCTGGCGATGCTGCACGACATCTCGCGCGGAAAGGCGTGGCGCACGCCGATGCTGGTCTCCGTCTATGTCGCGCTCGTCGTGATGCAGGCGATCGTGACGCCCCTGCTGGCGCTCGCCGGCCTCCTCGATTCCCTGCTCGGCCTGCGCAAGCGCGCCGCTCCACCCCCGCCTCCAACCGCCTGACACAACCCAACCGCTCTCAAAGGAGATAAGACCATGGAAGTGATCCTGCTCGAACGCGTCGCCAAGCTCGGCCAGATGGGCGAAGTCGTCCGTGTCCGCGACGGCTTCGGCCGCAACTACCTGCTTGCGCGTGGCAAGGCGCTGCGCGCCACCGACGAGAACCGCAAGCGCTTCGAGAGCCAGAAGATCGAGCTCGAAACCCGCAACCTTGAGCTGAAGTCGGAAGCCGACAAGGTCGCCGAGACGCTGGACGGCCACTCCGTCGTCATCCTGCGCCAGTCGGGCGAATCCGGCGTGCTCTACGGCTCGGTCTCGACCCGCGACATCGCCGAATCGCTGACCACCGACGGCTTCCATGTCGGCCGCAGCCAGATCACCCTCAACGCGCCGATCAAGACGCTGGGCCTGCACACCGTCCCGGTCGTGCTGCACCCGGAGGTTTCGGTCACGGTGACGATCAACGTCGCCCGCTCGAAGGAAGAAGCCGAGCGCCAGGTCCGCGGCGAGAATGTCACGGCCCGCGAGGAGTTCGACCTCGACGATCTCGGGCTGGAAGTCGGCGCGGCGCTGGCGGAAGCCGGCGAGGACGATCGCTGAGATTTGGGCTTCGGTCGGAGTAACGAAAGGCGTCGCGAGCGATCGCGGCGCTTTTTTGTGGCCGCAGCCCGATTAAATGTCCCAAGGATTGATGATCGTCAGCCCCGTGTCCTTGAAGTCTCTGACGTTGCGCGTTGCGAGTTGGCCGCCATTCACCAAGGCGATGGCTGCGATCATGCCGTCGGCGCCAGACATCTGGACGCCTCGCCGCGCTGCCCGCCCCATTACCTCGCCATAAGTCAACGCCGCTTCTTCGGTGAACGGGAAGATGCGACCGGCGAAACGTCGTCGCAGCGTTTGAAGACCGCCCTCCAGCCGTTTGGCTCGCTCGTCAGGCCTGATCTTCTGAATACCGAAGGCGACCTCGGCGATCACGACGGACGATAGCGCGAGTTCCTCGTCATGACGCGCAAGCCATGCTTCGACGTGACGTGTCGGCACGATGTTCAGGGTTTCCGAGATGAGATTGGTATCGACGAAGATCACAGATCGATGCCGGGATTCGGCTTACGATTTTCACGAATGACGGCTTCCAGATCAATATCAGTCGCGGACTCTGCGCGCAGACGAGCGTAAAACTGGGCCGCTGGTTCTCGACCGGTCTCGCTTGCCTCATAGCGCTCCAGCGCTCGTTCGACGACCTGCGCAACAGTGCGTTTTTCGCGCTGTGCAAGCCTATGAGCGATGTCGCGCGCCCGCGCGCTTCGGACAGAGAGTTGTGGTTCGGCCATGTCAATCTCCTCCGTACATCGGGATCACAGGATGGCAGGAATATTAGGCTGCGGAGCGCCTGCCATCAAGATGGCAACTGATGGCTTGATGGCAGACAGCGTGACATGCTCCTGTCAATCTCGACCACGCTTGTGGATTACGGTGCAAATCCGATTCCCGACTCGCGTCGCTGTCAAATCCCGATAATGACACAGGCTCAACCTGATCCGATCTACGGCACCCATGGCCCCAGCAACCGCCCTCGTCACCCGCCTCGACGCCCGCGAGCCGGACTACCGCGTCCAGCCTCAGAACATCGAGGCCGAGCAGGCGCTGCTGGGCGCGATCCTGGTCAACAACGACGCCTTCTACCGCGTCTCGGACTTCCTGCTGCCGGACCATTTCTACGAGCCCATCCACCAGCGCATCTTCGACCAGACGGCGAGCCTGATTCGGGCCGGCAAGATCGCGAGCCCGATCACTTTGAAGACCTTCGTCGGCGAGATGGATCTCGGCGGCATCACCGCCTCGCAATATCTCGCCCGCCTCGCCGCCGAGGCGACGACCGTCATCAACGCTCAGGATTACGGTCGCACGGTCTACGACCTCGCCATCCGGCGGCAGTTGATCGGCGTCGGCGAGGACCTCGTCAACGTCGCCTATGATTCGCCCATCGACCTCGCCCCGCGCGAGCAGATCGAGGAGGCCGAACGCAAGCTCTACGAACTGGCCGAAAAGGGCCGCTACGAGGGCGGCTTCCAGAAGTTCGACGGCGCGCTGCGCACCGCCATCGACATGGCGGCCAACGCCTATCAGCGCGCCGGCGGGTTGTCGGGCCTGTCGTCGGGCCTGCGTGATCTCGACCACCGCATGGGTGGGCTGCAGGGTTCCGATCTGATCATCCTCGCCGGCCGCCCGGCCATGGGCAAGACCTCGCTCGCCACCAACATCGCCTTCAACATCGCCAAGGCCTGGCGCGGCGAGCGCCAGGAGGACGGCTCGATCAAGAGCGTCGATGGCGGCATCGTCGGCTTCTTCTCGCTCGAAATGTCGTCCGACCAGCTTGCGACCCGCATCGTCGCCGAGCAGTCGGGCATCTCCTCCTACAAGATCAGGCAGGGCCGCATCACCGAGGCCGATTTCGCCCGTCTGACCGACGTCGCCGCGCAGATCGAGAAACTGCCGCTTTACATCGACCAGACCGGCGGCATCTCGATCGCGCAATTGATGGCCCGCGCCCGGCGGCTGAAGCGCCAGAAGGGCCTCGACATCCTGTTCATCGACTATCTCCAACTTCTCTCCGGCTCGGCCAAGAACGGCCAGAACCGGGTGCAGGAGCTGACCGAAATCACCACCAGCCTGAAGGCGCTCGCCAAGGAACTCGCCGTGCCGATCGTGGCGCTCTCCCAGCTCTCGCGTCAGGTCGAGAGCCGCGACGACAAGCGCCCGCAGCTCTCGGACCTGCGCGAATCTGGCTCGATCGAGCAGGACGCCGACGTTGTTATGTTCGTCTATCGCGAGGAGTATTATCTCAAGGGCAAGGAGCCGCGGCCCGGCACCGAAGAACACAACAAGTGGATCGTCGAGATGGAAGCGGCGCACGGCCTCGCCGAGCTGATCATCGGCAAGCAGCGCCATGGCCCCACCGGCACGGTCCAGCTCCAGTTCGACGCCGAGGTGACCCGCTTCTCCGACCGCGCCGACGAATCGCGCCTGCCGGACCACCTGTGAGCGCCTTCGACACGCCCGACGCCGGCAGCGCCGGAGCGACGCTGACCATCGATCTCGGCGCTCTCGTCGCCAACTGGCGGACGCTCGGCGCGCGCGCCGGGACGGAGGCCGCCGCGGTCGTCAAGGCGAACGCCTATGGCGTCGGCATCGAGCCCGCCGTCACCGCGCTGAAAGCGGCCGGCTGCAAGACCTTCTTCGTCGCCCATCTTTCGGAGGCCATTCGCGCCCGCGCGGTCGCTCCCGAAGCGACGATCTATGTGCTGAACGGCCTGCTGCCCGGAACCTGCGGAACCTATGCGCAGCACGCTCTCTCGCCGGTGCTGGGCTCGCATGAGGAACTGCTCGACTGGGCCTCGTTCCGCCAGAGCGGCGCGCAGGTCCGCCCCGCCGCGCTGCATGTCGACACGGCGATGAACCGGCTCGGGCTTTGGCCGGGCGAAGGCCTCAGCCTCGCCCGCGAACGCGGCAGCGTGATCGCGGCAGCCGGCATCGGTCTGGTGATGAGCCATTTCGCCTCTTCCGAGGACGAGGCCGACCCCGCCAACGCACGCCAGGTCGCAGCCTTCGCCGAGATCGCGGCCGCCCTGCCCGGCATCCCGGCCTCGCTGAAGAACTCGTCGGGCCACTTCCTCAGAGATTGCCCGTCTTATGCTCTGACCCGGCCGGGCTATGCGCTCTATGGCGGCAATCCGACACCGGGCCGGCCCAATCCCATGCTGCCGGTGATCGCGCTGGAAGCCCGCATCATCCAGCTACGCGAGGTCGAGGCCGGCACGCAGGTCGGCTATAACGGGCGCTGGACGGCCAAGGGCAAGCGCCGGCTGGCGACGATCCATCTCGGCTATGCCGACGGCTATCCCCGCAATGCGAGCTGGACCGACGAGACGACGGGCGGCTCGGCCGTGGTCGGCGGCGTGCTCTGCCCCTTTGTCGGCACCGTCTCGATGGACCTGATCATCGTCGATGTCAGCGATGCGCCGGTAAGCGCGGTGGAGCGCGGCGCATCCGTCACCCTGATCGGCGGCCCGCTCGATCTGGAGGCCGTGGGCGCGGGCGCGAAGACCAGCGGCTACGAGATATTGACCAGCCTCGGCAAGCGCTATGCGCGGCGTTATGTCGGGGCGTGACGCGGTGGCGGGCCCACCTCCTGTCATTCCGGGGCGCGGCGCAGCCGCGAAACCGGAACCCACGACCGGGCGAGCGCGCTCGATCGCACTGTCCGTGGGTCTCGCCCCATCGTGGGTTCAGGGTTCTTCGCTATCGCGAAGCCCCGGAATGACAGCGGGGTTCGCCTGATGGCCAAGCGCGGCCCTACCTATATCTGCCAGGCCTGCGGCGCGGTTTATCACCGCTGGCAGGGGAAGTGCGATTCCTGCGGTACCTGGTCCTCGCTGTCGGAGGAGGCGCAGGCAGCGCCGGTCCCCGGCGCACGTGGCTCATCGGGGGCCAAGCCCAGAGGCCGCGTCTTCGCGCTGGAGACGCTGAAAGGCGAGACGCAGGACGCGCCCCGCATCCGCTCAGGGATCGGCGAACTCGACCGCGTCACGGGCGGCGGCTTCGTGCCGGGCTCGGTGCTGCTGATCGGCGGCGATCCCGGCATCGGCAAGTCGACGTTGCTGATGCAGGCCTGTGCCGCGCTCGCACTGGCGGGACGCCGCGTCGTCTATGTCTCGGGCGAGGAATCGACCGGTCAGGTCCGGCTGCGCGCCGAACGGATGGGGCTCGCCCATGCGCCGGTCGATCTCGCGGCGGAGACCAATGTCGAGGACATCATCGCGACGCTGTCGCAGGGCGAGCGCCCGGCGCTGGTGGTAATCGATTCGATCCAGACCATGTGGTCCGGCGAGGTCGAGAGCGCGCCCGGCACGGTGACGCAGGTGCGCGGCTCGGCGCAGGCGTTGATCCGCTATGCCAAGGTGAGCGGCGCGTGCATGATCCTCGTCGGCCACGTCACCAAGGACGGCCAGATCGCTGGGCCGCGCGTCGTCGAGCACATGGTCGACGCCGTGCTCTCCTTCGAGGGCGAGGGCGCGCACGCCTTCCGCATCCTGCGCGGCCAGAAGAACCGTTTTGGCGCGACCGATGAGATCGGCGTCTTCGAGATGACCGGGAAAGGTCTGTCCGAAGTCTCGAACCCGTCCGCGCTGTTTCTCGCCGGACGCGACCAGGCAGCGCCGGGCGCGGCCGTCTTCGCCGGCATCGAGGGCACGCGGCCGGTACTGGTCGAGATCCAGGCGCTGGTCGCCCCGACTTCGCTGGGCACCCCGCGCCGCGCCGTCGTCGGCTGGGAAACCAGTCGGCTCGCTATGGTGCTGGCGGTGCTGGAGACCCATGGCGGCCTGAGGCTCGGCCAGCACGACGTCTATCTCAATGTCGCGGGGGGCTTGCGCGTCAACGAGCCGGCGGCGGACCTCGCGGTGGCGGCAGCGCTCGTCTCCTCGCTGACCGGCGCGATCCTGCCGCCCGAAGGCGTGCATTTCGGCGAGATCGCGTTGTCGGGAGCCGTGCGCCCCGTCTCGGTCACGCCGGCGCGGCTGCGCGAGGCCGCCAAGCTCGGATTCGAATCCGCGACGCTGCCCGGCGGCGGCGATCAGGGCGACGTCGCGGGCTTAAGCCTCAAGCGCGTCAGTCATGTCACGGAGCTGGTCGCGGAGATCGCGGCGCGCGCGCCCCGCAAGGTTGCGAAATGAAGATGTCGCACCATCTCAAGGCCTGTGAAATCAGGATTTCACATGGGTGACGCCGCGCCTTCAAGCGCGTATAGCAAAATCCATGCGGCCAGCCCATTTCTTGCGTGGCCATTCCGACGACCATAGCGAAGCGGCTCACCTGATGCCTGTCACCATCCTCGATCTCGTCGTCATCGGCGTGGTTCTGATCTCGGCTTTGCTGGCGGCCGTGCGCGGGCTCACGCGCGAGGTGCTGGCGATCGCGTCATGGGTCGCGGCCGCCGCCGTCGCCTGGACCTTCCATCCGCAGCTTCTGCCGATCGTGAAGCAGTATATTCCCAACGAGACGATCGCGCTGATCGCGGCGATTGCCGCGCTGTTTCTGGTGACGCTGATCCTGGTCTCGCTGATCACGGCGCGGCTGTCGGATTTCGTGCTCGATTCGCGCATCGGCGCGCTCGATCGCACGCTCGGTTTCGTCTTTGGGGCGGGCCGCGGCCTGCTGCTGGCGGTGATCGGCTATCTGTTCTTCACGGCGCTGGTGCCCGAGAAGATGCAACCCCCCTGGGCGCGGGAGGCCAAGGCCAAGCCGCTGCTGGAGGAGACCGGCCGCTCGCTGCTCACCATGCTGCCGCAGGACATCAATTCCGACATCGTCAAGAAGTTGCTCAAGCCCAAGACCGGCGACGAGCCGGTGGACGCGCCGGCAGAAGAGCCGCGCGCACCTGCCAACCCGACCGCCGATCCGCAGCGCCGCACGGAAGCCCCCAACGCGACCGACCGGGCCGGCCTGCAGCGCGCGATCGAGGCGAGCCGCCCGGCGGCGACGCCTGCGACTCCTGCCCGGCCCTGATGCCCGATACGGGCCCCGACGTCTGCAAATTCGCCTTGATCCGAGCCTACCGAACGCCCTTTCCCGCCGCATGGAGCCCGCGATGCAGCTTTTGAGCGCAGCCGACGCCCCCTTCGATCCCAACGCCGACAGGCTGCGGGAGGAATGCGGCGTTTTCGGCATCTTCGGCCATGCCGACGCGGCCGCGCTGACGGCGCTCGGCTTGCATGCGCTCCAGCATCGCGGCCAGGAGGCGGCCGGCATCGTCTCCTTCGACGGCGCGCGCTTCCATTCGGAGCGCCGGCTTGGCCTCGTCGGCGACGCCTTCTCGGAAGCGGCGGTGATCGAGAAGCTGAAAGGCTCGCAGGCCATCGGCCATGTCCGCTATTCGACCACCGGCGAGACCATCCTGCGGAATGTCCAGCCGCTGTTCGCCGAGCTTCATGGCGGCGGTTTCGCGGTGGCCCATAACGGAAACCTGACGAACGGCTTGACCCTGCGGCGCAACCTCGTCCGCGACGGCGCGATCTATCAGTCGACCTCCGACACCGAGGTGCTGCTGCATCTCGTCGCGCGCTCGCGCAAGCCCCGCTTCATCGAGCGTTTCGTCGAGGCCATCCGCCAGATCGAGGGCGCCTATGCCTTCGTCGGCATCACCAACAAGAAGCTGATCGGCGTGCGCGACCCGCTCGGCATCCGCCCGCTGGTGCTCGGCGAGCTCGACGGCGCGCCTATCCTGACCTCGGAGACCTGCGCGCTCGACATCATCGGCGCGAAATTCATCCGCGAGATCGAGAACGGCGAGGTCGTCGTCATCTCCGAGAGCGGCATCGAGAGCCACAAGCCCTTCCCGCCGACGCCCGAGCGCCCCTGCATCTTCGAGTACATCTATTTCGCCCGGCCCGATTCGATCGTGAAGGGCCGCAGCATCTATGAGCGCCGCAAGCAGATGGGCGCACAGCTCGCCGCCGAAGCCCCGGCCAATGCGGACGTGATCGTGCCCGTCCCCGATTCCGGCGTGCCCGCCGCGCTCGGCTATGCGCAGGCGAGCGGCATCCCCTTCGAGCTCGGCATCATCCGCAACCATTATGTCGGGCGCACCTTCATCGAGCCGACCCAGAAGGTCCGCGAGCTCGGGGTCCGGCTGAAGCATTCGGCCAACCGCTCGGTCGTCGAAGGCAAGAGCATCGTGCTGGTCGACGATTCGATCGTGCGCGGCACGACCTCGTTCAAGATCGTCAAGATGATGCGGGAGGCGGGCGCGCGCGAGGTGCATTTCCGCATCTCCTCGCCGCCGATCACGCATCCGGACTATTATGGCATCGACACGCCCGACCGCGAGAAGCTGCTCGCCGCGACCCATTCGCTGGAGGAGATGCGGCAATTCGTCGGCGCGGATTCGCTCGCCTTCCTCTCGGTCGACGGGCTCTACCGCGCCATGGGCCATGCCGGGCGCGACAACGCCCGCCCGCAATTCACCGACCACTGCTTCACCGGCGACTACCCGACTTCGCTGACCGACGTGATCGGCGAGAGCGCCAAGCAGCAGCTCTCGCTGCTCGCGGAAGCGGGTTGAACAAAACCCATCCACCGTCATCTCGGACAAGCGAAGCGCAGCTCCGGGATCCATCATAGAGCGCCGTCTTGTCTTACGATGGATCCCGGAGCTGCGCCGCTCACGCGGCTTGTCCGGGATGACGTTCGCATGAGACGATCGGAACGGATTTCGTCATGACCCTCCCCCTCTCCGGGCGCGTCGCGCTCGTCACCGGCGCGTCGCGCGGCATCGGACGCGCCGCCGCTCTCGCCTATGCGCAGGCCGGCGCCCATGTCGTCGCGCTTGCCCGCACCACCGGCGCGCTGGAGGAGCTTGATGACGAGATCAGGGCGGCCGGCGGCGCGGCGACGCTGGTCCCGGTCGATCTGGCCGATGCGGCGGCGATCGAGAAGCTGGGACCCGCCCTGCTGCAGCGCTGGGGCAAGCTCGACATCCTGCTGGCGAATGCCGGCATCCTCGGCCCGCTGACGCCCCTGACCCATGCCTCGCCCAAGGAATGGACGAAAGTCTTCGACACAAACGTCACGGCGAACTGGCGGCTGCTGAAGTCGGTCGAGCCGGCGTTGCAGGCTTCGGACGCGGCGCGCGTCATCCTGATGAGTTCGGGCGCGGCGCATAAATGCCTCGCCTATTGGGGGCCGTATTCGATCTCGAAGGCCGCCGTCGAGGCGATGGCGCGCACCTATGCCGCCGAAACCGCGACCACGCCGCTCAAGGTGATGCTCGTCAATCCAGGCCCGCTGCGCACGAGGATGCGGGCCGAGGCGATGCCGGGCGAGGACCCCCAGACGCTGCGGACGCCGGAGGAACTGGCGCCGCATCTGGTCAGGCTCGCCTCGCCGGACTGGAGCGAGACCGGCAAGATATTCGATTTCCCGCAGGGCAAAGTGCTGACGCCGCAGATGCCGGCGTAGCGCGGAGGGTCAGCGCCGTCTGCCCCTCGGTCCGCTGACGACCGGCGTCTTCGCCCGGTTCTCGGCGTCGAGCTTGCGCCAGCGCGCCAGCCGCTCGGGATCGACAGCGCCGCTCGCGACGGCCGCCTGCACCGCGCAGCCGGGCTCGTGCTCATGGCTGCAGTCGCGGAACCGGCACTCCGGCGCGAGTTCCGTGATCTCGGCGAACAGCGTCTCCAGACCTGATGCGGCATCGCTGACGTGCAGCGTGCGCATGCCCGGCGTGTCGATCACCCAGCCGCCGCCCGCGATGGCGTGGAGCGAACGCGCGGTCGTGGTGTGGCGGCCCTTGTCGTCGCTCGCCCGGATGTCGCCGGTCTCCTGCGCTTCCTCGCCTGCGCCCGTCAGCGCATTGACGAGGCTCGACTTGCCGACGCCGGAAGAGCCGACCAGTGCAACCGTCCGGCCGGCCCCGCACCAGGGCGCGAGCATGGCGGCGGCCCCGCCCGAGAGCGGATTGACGATGGCGACCGGCAATCCGCGCTGGAGCGCGGCGGCCTCGTCGACGAAGGCCTGCGCGTCTTCGACGAGATCGGCCTTGGTCAGCAGGATCACGGGCTGCGCCCCGCTCTCGTTGACGAGCGCCAGATAGCGCTCGAGCCGCGCGGCGTTGAAATCGCCATTGCAGGAGGTGACGATGAACAGCGTGTCGATATTGGCCCCGGCGAGTTGCGGCGACTTGGCACCCTCGACGCGGCGCGACAGCACGGTCCGGCGCTCCAGCCGGCGCTTCAGCAGGTCCGTGCCCGGCTCGACCAGGACCCAGTCGCCGACGGTGTAGTCGCCCGTGCTGGCATGGACCGGCAGCACCAGCCGGATCGGCCCGGCGGCTGAAATCGCCGACATGCGGGCGCGGTGAACGGTCGCGACGCGGGCGGGAATCAGCCCGGCCTCGTCAGGCCCGCATTGCGCGCTGAAGAACTCCGACCAGCCGAGCGCGGCCAGCGACGCTGCTTCGTCCGGGTCCCTCACGATCCCATTCCGCCCTGCCCTGTCGTCGTCATGCGCGATGCTAGAGCGGGGTTTGCGCCCGGAGGCAAGCGCGAGCATCCGGCAACGACTAGACGCACGACCTGTCCGGCGGCAGAGAGGACGACCCCCGTCTCGCGACGAGAACCCGGAAGGCCCGCCATGACCGCTCCCCTCTCCATCGGCATCATCGGCGCGGGCATCATGGGCGAGCGGTTGCTGCGGGCCATCCTCGACCAGCCTACGGGCCTGATGACGGTCTCCGGCATCTGGGACCCGTCGGAGGCTGCCATGGCTCGAATCACGGCCGCCCTGCCCGCGATCCGCGCCCTGCCCGACGCAGCGTCCCTGATCGCGGCCAGCGACTGCGTCTACATCGCCTCGCCGCCGGCCTCGCATCTCGGTCACGCCCGCGCGGCGCTCGCCGCCGGCAAAGCCGTGTTCTGCGAAAAGCCTCTGGCGGTCGATGTCGACGATGCACGCGCCTTCGTGGCGGAAGCCGGTGCGCGCGGCGCGGTCAACTTCCCCTTCGCCTCTTCGCCGGCGGTCGCTGCCTTGCGCGGCTGGATTGCGCAAGATGCGGTCGGGCCGGTCGCGGACGTGACGATCGAAATCGGCTTCAAGGCGTGGCCGCGCCCATGGCAGGCCGACGCTGCCGCCTGGCTCGACGCGGCGACGCAGGGCGGCTTCACCAGAGAAGTCGTCTCGCATTTCCTGTTCCTGACGCGCCGCATGGTCGGCCCGCTGCATGGGCTCGCCGCCAGCGCCTCGTTTCCCGAGCCGGGCCTCTCGGAGCGCATGATCTCGGCGACGCTGAAAGCCGGCGACGTGCCGGTCACGCTCAGGGGCGGCGTCGGCACGACCGACAAGGACGACCACAATCTCTGGACGCTCAGCGGCCAAAACGGAGCAGTGCGCCTGCGCGACTGGTCGATCGCCGAGCGCCGGCAGCCGGACGGGTCGTGGCTGCCTGCGCAGGACGCGCTGCCGAACGAAAAGGCCCGCCCGCTCGCGCTCAAGCGCCAGTTGGAGGGCGTCGTCGCCATGGCCCGCGGTGAGCCGCATCATCTGGCGACCCTTCGGGAGGCTCTCGACGTGCAGGAGATCGTCGAGGCGATCCTGCAAAGCCGCTGAGCGCGCTTGTGATCGCATCGCAGCCGCGCAAGACTTCGATCGCCCGAACCGGAGCCTTCCGATGATCCGTCCCGCCCTGCTGTTGCTTGCTTTCGCCAGTGCAATCGGCCTGCCCCAGCCGGCCCGCGCCGAGACCTGCGACGACCTCTGGTACGCCCGCAACGAGATCTACAAGGCGCAGGGCTACTGCTTCCGCACGCAGCGCGGCATCCGCGCCTTCGGCAATGCCGGCTGCCAGTATGACGCTGTCGAGGACGTGCCGCTCTCGGCCAACCAGCGGCGCACGGTCGCCGAGATCGCCCGCGAGGAGCGCGCCCGGCGCTGCCCGCGCTGAGCCGGCGGCAGGCGGATTTGCTGTGGAAGCCGGCGCTCTCCTGCCGCACCATGCCGCGCGCGCATGCTAGAAGAGCCGGCCTGAACGGGTGAAGCAGGGCGACGCAAAGCACCGCATGACCAGCGCCATCGATATGGGCCTGACCACGGCCGGCCAGCCGGCATGGCTCGACCTCGCCGAACTGCTGGCGACGCGGCTTCTGGTGCAGGGTAATTCCGGCTCGGGCAAATCGCATCTGCTGCGCCGCCTGCTGGAGCAGAGCGCGCCTCTGGTGCAGCAGGCGGTGATCGACCCGGAGGGCGATTTCGTCTCGCTCGCCGAGCAATTCGGCCATGTCGTCGTCGATGCGCAATGCGGCGAGGCCGAGCTTCAGCGCGTGGCGCTGCGCGTGCGCCAGCACCGCGTCTCGGTGGTGCTGAATCTGGAAAATCTCGACGCCGACGAGCAGTTGCGCGCCACCGCCGCCTTCCTCGGCGGCCTCTTCGATGTCGAGCGGAGCCTGTGGTTCCCGATGCTGGTCGTGGTGGACGAGGCGCAGCTCTTCGCTCCCGTCATGGCTGGCGAGGCGTCGGACGAGGCGCGCAGGCTGTCATTGGGCGCGATGACCAACCTGATGTGCCGGGGCCGCAAGCGCGGGCTGGCCGGCGTCATCGCGACGCAGCGCCTCGCCAAGCTCGCCAAGAACGTCGCGGCCGAGGCCTCGAACTTCCTGATGGGACGCACCTTCCTCGACATCGACATGGCCCGCGCCGCCGATCTGCTCGGCATGGAGCGTCGCCAGGCCGAGATGTTCCGCGATCTGGAGCGCGGCCAGTTCGTCGCGCTCGGCCCTGCTTTGTCGAAGCGCCCGCTGCCGCTGCGGATCGGCCCCGCCACATCGGTCGATCGCGGCGGCGCGCCCGGCCTGATGCCGATGCCCGAGCAGGGCCCGGAAGAGGCCGGCAAGCTGATCTTCACCGCAGGGCCCGACGAGCCGGCCCCCGCCGCGCGGACCGCCCGCCCCGCCCCGCGCCCGCGTCCGCCTGCCAATGACGTGCTGCGCCAGATCGAGAGCTGGCGGCCCGCTGCCGCCCCCGAGCCTGAGCCCGAGGTTCCGATGGACCCGGCCGAGCGCGAGGCGGCGATGGCCGCGATCCTGTCGGAACTCATGGCCGATCCGGAGACGCGCACGCGGCAGGTCGCGGTGCTCTATCAGGATTTCACGGTGCGCTGCCGGATGCGCCGGCTGGGCTCCGGCGGGATGAGCCTCGACGAGTTCCGGCGCAGGCTCGCCGTGGCGCGGGCCGGCGCGAGCGACGAGGTCACGGGCCAGCCGGCGTGGCGCGACGCGCTCGATGCGGCGGTGACATTGCCCGAAGACCTGCAGTCGCTGTTCCTGGCGATCGTGCGGATCGCGATCGAGGGCGCGCCCTGCCCCAGCGACGCCGACCTCGCGGCGATCTATGGCAGCCATTCACCCAGCCGCGCGCGCCGCCTGTTGGGCTATATCGAGGAGCGCGGGCTCCTCGTCGCCCATGTCGACTTCAGGGGCCAGCGCACGCTCGCTCTGCCGACGCTGGGGCTGGAGACCGCGCCGGGGCTCGCTCAACCGCGCGTGGCGGGGATGCCGCGCGGCTTGCGGGGCTAACGACTCGCCTGCGCAGAGTCCGTCGCGCAACTCGCTCCGGCGAGTCGGCTGGCGTGGTTTTCGAGACCGGAGCGGGGCGGACTTGATGTCCGTGAGCACCGGAAGCGCAGAAAGCCTGAGTCAGACGGCCGCCGGAGTGGAGTTGCGGGGCGGGCTCTCAATGCCCCTTGCCATTGGTCGCCAGCGTCATCCTGTCGACCCAGGCGATGCCGATCGCCGAGAGGATGAAGATGGTGTGGATCAGCGTCTGCAGCAGCACGCCGGTCGTCGTATAGTTCGTCGGTGTCGTCCCGCCGATGTTGCCGGCCTCGATGAAGGTCCGCAGCAGATGGATCGACGAGATGCCGATGATCGCCATGGCGAGCTTGATCTTGAGGATCGAGGCGTTGACGTGGCTCAGCCATTCCGGCTGGTCGGGATGGCCCTGAAGCCGCAGCCGCGAAACGAACGTCTCGTAGCCGCCGACGATGACCATGATCAGCAGGTTCGAGATCATCACCACGTCGATCAGGCCGAGCACGACCAGCATGATCTGCTGCTCTGTGAACGTGAAGGCGTGCGTGACGAGGTGGATCAGCTCCTTCAGGAACAGGAAGACGTAGACGCACTGCGCCACGATCAGCCCGAGATAGAGCGGCACCTGCAGCCAGCGCGAGCCGAAGATGATCATCGGCAATGGCTTCAGCGGACCGGCGACAGGGGTCTGCGAGGGTTCGGCCGAAGGTGACATGGCAAGAATCCAGGGGGCTCGAAGGTCAATGCTGCAATGCGTCAAACGCCGCTGCTAGATGGGGCGGAAGCGGCGCGGACGCAAGCGCCAACATCAGTTTCGCCGCGAACGAAGCCTTGTCGGCGGGCGACGCTGCGTCAACCAAACATGAAATTTTATCCATCGTCGCCAATCGGCGCTTTCAAGCCACATTCGAGGCAGATAAACTCGACAATGATCGCGGCAATCATCAACGCCCTCTCGCTACTTTGAGAGAAGAGGAGTTTCCCATGCTCAAGACCCTGACCCTCGCTGCTGCGCTGGCTGGCGCGACCCTGCTCGCGGCTCCGGCCTCGGCCGCTCCGATTTCGGCCACCTCCAGCGCCGCGCTTGCCCTCGTCGATGGCGGCAAGCACCTCGTCCAGACCGTGCAGTATCGCCGCTATGGCGGCTATCGCGGCGGCCCGCGCTACGGCTATCGCGGCGGCTACCGTGGCGGACGCGGCGGAGCGATCGCCGGAGGTATCGCAGCGGGCGCGCTCGGCGCTCTGGCCGCAGGCGCTCTG
>JAIETL010000006.1 GCA_019745195.1 Beijerinckiaceae bacterium | reverse complement strand
ATCACCGTATGGATCTCGTCGATGAACATGATCGCCTTGGGGTGGGCCTCGATCTCCTTCATCACCTGCTTGAGGCGTTCCTCGAAATCGCCGCGATAGCGCGTGCCGGCGAGTAGCGTGCCCATGTCGAGCGAGAACACGGTCGCGTCCTCCAGCACCTCCGGCACCTCGCCACGGATGATCTTCAGCGCCAGGCCCTCGGCGATCGCGGTCTTGCCGACGCCGGGATCGCCGACCAGCAGCGGGTTGTTCTTCTGCCGGCGGCAGAGGATCTGGATGGTGCGCTGGACCTCGGCTTCGCGGCCGATCAGCGGGTCGATACGGCCGTCGCGCGCCTTGCGGTTGAGATTGACGCAATAGGCGTCGAGCGCGCTTTCCTTTTTCTTCTTGTCCTTGTCGGCGTCGTTGCCGCCGCTTTGGTCCGCGGCGCGCTGGTCCCGGCTCTGCTCGGGCTCCTCCTCGACGCCGCGCACAGGGCGCGATTCGCCCGCGCCGGGGCGCTTGGCGATGCCATGGCTGATGTAGTTGACCGCATCGTAGCGGGTCATGTCCTGCTCCTGCAGGAAGTACGCAGCATGGCTCTCGCGCTCGGCGAACATCGCGACGAGCACGTTAGCCCCCGTCACCTCCTCGCGACCCGAGGACTGGACATGGATGACCGCGCGCTGGATGACGCGCTGGAAACCCGCTGTAGGCTTGGAATCGTCGCGCCCGTCGGTGACGAGATTGGTCAGCTCCGCGTCGATGTAATCGACGAGATTGCGCCTGAGCGTGTCGAGATCGACGCTGCAGGCGCGCATCACAGCGGCCGCGTCCTGATCATCGACCAGCGCCAGCAGCAGATGCTCCAGCGTGGCGTATTCGTGGTGGCGTTCGTTCGCGAGGGCGAGAGCCCGGTGAAGCGCCTGTTCGAGACTGCGCGAGAAACTCGGCACTGATTGCGCTCCTATTGAGAGGCCGCCAAGGCGGCCGAATCTGGAATTCCGATCGGCAACGCTACTTCTTTTCCATCACGCATTGGAGCGGATGCATGTGCTTGCGTGCAAGATCCATGACGAGAGTCACCTTGGTCTCGGCGACCTCGTAGGTGAAGACCCCGCATTCGCCGACGCCGTTCTGATGCACATGCATCATGATCTCGGTCGCCTGGGCGCGGTCCTTGTTGAAGAAGCGCTCCAGCACGTGAACGACGAACTCCATCGGGGTGTAGTCGTCGTTCAGCAGCAGTACGCGGTAGAGATTGGGCTTGCGGGTCCGGGTGCGGGTCAGAACGGCGGTGCCGGCACCCGACCCGCCATCGCCGGGGCGTTTCGGGCGATCGGCCATGCCCGTCATGGGCCGGCGCGACAGCCTGTCCTGGCTGTCCCCGCCGGGTCCGCTCCGGTCCCTCGTCGCTGCTGAACGTCTCAAGCTCTGGTCCTTGTCCGCATGCCCGAGATAATGCACCGCCGAGGAATTTACAGACCTCTTGTCCGCTTCGCCAGTGCGTTTGACGGGTGACGCAGCGTGAATGCACGGCTTGCCGTCCGCGGCGCTTGACCCTTCCCCGCTCCCGGACCTAAGCCCGGCGGCCCGCCGATCAGGAAACCGAACCCATGACCGTCAACGCCATCGTCACCATCGGCGCCGATCTCGTAAGGCCCGTGCGCTTCGGCAACGCCCTGCCGCTGTCGCTGATCGCAGGCCCCTGCCAGATGGAAAGCCGCGACCATGCGCTGGAGATCGCCTTGTCGCTGCGGGAGACCGCGGAGACGCTCGGCATCGGCATCGTCTTCAAGGCCTCCTTCGACAAGGCGAACCGGACGAGCGCAAAGGGCCAGCGCGGCATGGGGCTCGCCGCCGCCCTGCCCGTCTTCGCCGAGATCCGCGAGCGCACCGGCATGCCGGTCCTGACCGACGTGCATGACGCTGCCCAATGCGCGCCCGTCGCCGAGGTGGTCGACGTGCTGCAGATCCCGGCTTTCCTCTGCCGCCAGACCGACCTTCTGGTCGCCGCGGCGCAGACCGGCCGCGTCGTCAACATCAAGAAGGGCCAGTTCCTCGCGCCCTGGGACATGGTCAATGTCGCCGCCAAGGTGACGGCGAGCGGCAACCCGAACGTGATGCTGACCGAGCGCGGGGCTTCCTTCGGCTACAACACGCTGGTCTCCGACATGCGGGCGCTGCCGATCATGGCCGAGATCGGCGCGCCGGTGATCTTCGACGCGACCCATTCGGTCCAGCAGCCCGGCGGCAAGGGCGCGTCCACAGGCGGCCAGCGTGAATTCGTCGCGGTGCTGGCCCGCGCCGCTGTCGCGGTCGGCGTGGCGGGCGTCTTCATCGAGACCCACCCCGACCCCGACAACGCCCCCTCCGACGGCCCCAACATGGTGCCGCTCGCCGACTTCCCTGCGCTGATCGCAGAGCTGCAAGGCTTCGATCGCCTTGCCAAGCGTGCAGCGCAGCATACGCTGGCGTATGTCTGACGCTACGGCCGCACCGCCAGCCACGCCGCAACCGCAAAAATCGCTGCGCCCGCTGATCCTGGTGCTGGGCGCCTGCGGCTTCGCCTCGACCTTCACCATGCGCCTGGTCGATCCGCTGGTGCCGACGCTGGCGGTCGAGTTCGGCCGCTCGATCGCGCAGGTCGCGGCGATGGCGACCGCCTTCTCCTTCGCCTACGCCATCGGCCAGCCCTTTCTCGGACCGGTCGCCGACTCGGTCGGCAAGATCAGGACGATCGCGGCCAGCCTCATCCTGCTGGCGCTGCTCTCGGTCGCGGCCGCTTTTTCGGCGGGCTTCGACATGCTGACCGCGATCCGCGCCGCGACCGGTATCGTCGCCGGCGGCATCATTCCCGTCGCCATGGCGGCGATCGGCGACCGTGCGCCCATGGCCGAGCGGCAGGTGCTGCTCGGGCGCTTCCTCGTCATCATGATCGTGGGGCAGATGGCGGGCGCGGCCTGCTCAGGGCTGATCGCCGAACATTTCGGCTGGCGCAGCGTGTTTGTCGTCGCCGGCGCGATCTCGGCGGTGGCGGCCGTGCTGGTGCTGGCCGTGCTGAAGCCGCGCGCCAACGCCGATCGAGCACCGCTGAGCTTTCGCGGCGCGCTCGCCCGCTACGCCGCGATCTTCGCCAATCCGCGCAGCAAGCTGCTCTATACGCTGGTCATCATCGAAGGCAGCCTGATCTTCGGCATGCCGCCCTATGTCGCCGCGATCCTGCAGGAGCGCGCAGGCGTGGGCCCGTCGCTCGCGGGGCTGGTGATCGCCGGTACTGGTCTGGGCGGCATCGTCTACGGCGTGCTGACGCGCATCCTCGTCGAGCGCATCGGGCCGTCGCGGATGACAGTCGGTGGCGGGCTTTTGATGGCTGCGGGCTACGGGCTGTTCGCGCTGCCCTTCCTGCCATGGTGGAGCGCGATCGGGCTGTTCACCCTGAACGGCTTCGGCTTCTTCCTGATGCACGGCACCTTTCAGGCGCAGGCGACCGAGCTTGCGCCGGGCGCGCGGGGTTCGGCGGTGGCGTTGTTCGCCTGCTGCCTGTTCTGCGGCCACGCCATCGGCCCCGTGATCATGGGGCTGGCGCTGCATGTTCTGGGCACGACCGGCGCGATCCTGCTGTTCGCGCTGGCGATCGGGCTGCTCGGGGTGGTGACGCCGCGCATCTTGCCGCTGACGGGGTCGCGGACCTGAATCAGCGCCCTCGATACGGCGCGACGCCCTGATCGGGCAGCCACAGGCCCTTCGGCGGCTCGCGGGTCTGCCAGAAGACGTCGATCGGGATGCCGCCGCGCGGATACCAGTAGCCGCCGATGCGGAACCATTCCGGCTCCAGCAACTCGACCAGCCTTTTGCCGATGCCGACGGTGCAGTCCTCGTGGAAAGCGCCATGGTTGCGGAAAGCGCCGAGATAGAGCTTCAGCGACTTGGATTCGACCAGCCATTTGCCGGGCAGATAGTCGATCACCAGAATGCCGAAATCGGGCTGGCCGGTGACCGGGCAGATCGAGGTGAACTCAGGGCAGGTGAAGCGCGCGAGATAGGGCGTGCCGGCATGGGGATTGGGCACGCGGTCGAGGCGGGCTTCTTCCGGCGAGGCGGGGAGCGCGGTCGCGTGGCCGAGCTGCAGGGTCGAGGCGTCGAGGGTCATGGCGCGGGCTCCGTGAAGGCGGCCTTTTATGGCCAAGCGCCCACAAACGCCACCCGCCCCTTCCGCTCGGCGCATCCGTTGGCTAGAAGCGCGCCATCAGTCCAGCCCTACCCGCTCCGGAGCCTTCCATGACCGCGATCATCGACATCATCGGCCGCCAGATTCTCGATTCGCGCGGCAATCCGACCGTCGAGGTCGATGTCGTGCTGGAAGACGGCTCGATGGGCCGCGCTGCCGTTCCGTCAGGCGCGTCGACCGGCGCGCATGAGGCGGTCGAGCTGCGCGACGGCGACAAGTCGCGCTATCTCGGCAAGGGCGTGCTCAAGGCGGTCGAGGCCGTCAACGTCGCCATCGCCGAGGCGCTGGTCGCGATGGACGCCGAGGACCAGCCCGCGATCGACGAGACGATGATCGCGCTCGACGGCACGCCCAACAAAAGCAAGCTCGGCGCGAACGCCATCCTCGGCGTCTCGCTTGCCGTCGCCAAGGCCGCCGCCGAGGCGTCGGGCCTGCCGCTCTACCGCTATGTCGGCGGGACGTCGGCGCGTGTCCTGCCGGTGCCGATGATGAACATCGTCAATGGCGGCGCTCATGCCGACAACCCGATCGACTTCCAGGAATTCATGATCATGCCGATCGGCGCGCCGTCCTTCGCGGAGGGGCTGCGGATGGGCTCGGAGATCTTCCACACACTCAAGCAGAAGCTCCACGACGCCGGCCACAACACCAATGTCGGCGACGAGGGTGGCTTCGCGCCCACCATCAAATCGGCGGAAGCGGCGCTCGACTTCGTGATGCAGGCGATCGAGGCGGCCGGCTACCGGCCGGGCGAGGACATCGCGCTGGCGCTGGACTGCGCCGCGACCGAGTTCTTCAAGGACGGTGCTTACGTCTACGAAGGCGAACGCAAAACCCGCGATCCCAAGGCGCAGGCGAAGTATCTCGCCAAGCTCGTCGCGGGCTATCCGATCGTCTCGATCGAGGACGGCATGTCGGAGGATGACTGGGCCGGCTGGAAGGCTCTGACCGACCTCGTCGGCGACAAATGCCAGCTCGTCGGCGACGATCTCTTCGTCACCAACGTCACCCGCCTGTCGCGCGGCATCAAGGAGAAGACGGCCAACTCGATCCTGGTCAAGGTCAACCAGATCGGCACGCTGACCGAGACGCTGGCCGCCGTCGACATGGCCCAGCGCGCCGGCTACACCGCAGTGATGTCGCACCGCTCGGGCGAGACCGAGGACTACACCATCGCCGATCTCTCGGTCGCGACCAATTGCGGACAGATCAAGACCGGCTCGCTCGCCCGCTCCGATCGGACGGCGAAGTACAACCAATTGCTCCGGATTGAGGAGGAACTGGGCGCGCAGGCGATCTATGCCGGACGCGCCGCGCTGAAGGCGCTGGCCTGAAGCCTACCAGCGCGGCAGCAGGTTCGACGCCTGCGCCACGGTCCACGAGCCGGCCGCACCGACCACGCTGGCGGCTCCGGTGACCAGACCCGCGGCGCGGGCCGCAGGCTCTGCAACGACACGGCCGATCAGGCCCGGCGGGCGAGGCCGCTCGACCTGATCGCCCGCCGCGACCTCGGCAATGACGAGCGGCTGGCCCGCCGGCTCGGATCTGGCCTTGGACTGGCTCCCGGCGGCTTCGACGATCGTGGCCCGCCGCGAGGGCGGCAGATCGACATGGACGAGGCGCGGCTGCTGTGGCGCGCTCGCCGCAGCGACGGCTGCAGGGGCCGCGGGAGCCGCCCAGCCGATCGCGAGCGGCATGGCGAGAGCCGCCGGCGTCGCCGGGCCGGCCGCCCCTTCGAGCCGCGCGGTTGCATCCTCGACATCGAGCCGCATCGCGAACTTGCCGTCCGGCGTCAGCGGGACGGACCACACCGCCGCAGCCGGCTCCTCGGCCGGAGTCGACCGCAACGGCAGGATCGTGTCCGGCAGCGCGAAGAACGCCGCAGCGACGGCCGACGCCGCGATGGAAATCGCGACCTGGCCGCTGAAATCGCGCAGCATGCGGGTCGGCTTGGCAAAGGGCTTGGCGGCGGTCATCGACGTAACTCTCCTGCGATGAGACGAGAGTGGCCCTTCCTCTCCGGCAACCGCGCGGCCTGAAAGCGGAACAATTGTGGCAGGGCGATGAGAATTGTTTCTGAGCGCGCGCCGGGAGCATGACGAAGGCGTGATGCAGCGCAGCGGACGCGCGGGGGGCATGCGGCCTTGGCCCTAACGCGGACGCCGCCGGTGGCGTTATGCCGTCTGATGCACTCCGTCGCGCCCTTATCCGCCTCGGCCGCCGCGCGCGAGCGGCTGCGCTGGCGGCTCGCCTTAGGCGGGATGATGGCCGCGATGCTGATCTTCGGCGCGAACTTCGTGGTCAGCCGGCATGCGGTGCTGAACGGGCTGACCTCCCATGACCTGCTGGCGCTCCGCTTCGCCACCGCAGGCTTCATCCTGCTGCCGACATTCCTGTCCGCTGGCGGCCTGAAGGATTGCGGCGGCGTCGGCTGGTCGCGCGGCCTGACGCTCGCGGTGATGAGCGGCCTGCCGATGAGCTGGCTGCTGCTGACCGGGCTGACCTATGCGCCCGCCGCCCATGGCGCGGTGATCGGTCCGGGCACCGTCACGGTGATCGGCATCATCGGCGGAGTCGTGCTGTTTGGCACAGCGCTGAACCGGCAGCTTTTTCTCGGCATCGGCGCGGTGCTCGTCGGTCTCGTCTGCCTCGGCATCGCCGGCACGACGCATACAAACCCGACGATCCTGCTCGGCGACCTCTGCTTTCTCGGGGTCGGGTTGGTCTGGGGCGGCTATCCGCTGGTGATCCAGCTCTGGCGCGTCGATGCGCTGAAGGCGACCGCGATCGTCTCGGTGCTGTCGATGGTTTATCTGCCGCTTTACTTCCTGTTCTTCTTCCGCGGCTTCGATGTCGCGCCGTGGTGGGTGATCGTGGCGCATTCGATCAACCAGGGCGTGCTCAACATCATCGTCGGACTGTGGATCTGGAGCTGGGCCACACGCGTTCTCGGACCTGCCGTGGTCGGGCGCTTCCCGCCGACGATTCCCGTCATCGGCACGCTGCTCGGCATCCCGGTTCTCGGCGAAATCCCGACCGGGCTGCAGGTCGCCGGCATCGCACTGATCATCGCAGGTCTCTTCGTCGCCTCGTGGCGGCGCTCAGCGCGCGCGGCGATTGAATCGCATCAAGGCGAGGTTCCAGCCGACGCAGATGGCGAGACCGAGCCCAAGCGCGAGCCATGAGCCGAGCGCGACCGCGCTGGCATGGACGAAGCCGAGCGCCAGCCCGAAACCCATCAGCCCGAGCGCGCCATTGGCGATGATCGCCGCCGTCGCCGGCCCGCCGATGCGCGGCTGCAGCATTCCGATCAGGCTCGACAGCACGATCGGGAAGGCCGCGAGCACGCCCGACCAGCCGGCCCCGACATGGCTGCTGAGCGTGGTCACGACGCCGGCGAGCAGCGCGACGCAGGCCGCCCGCAGCGGGATTGCATACCAGGGCCGCCCCGGCGGATTGAGCGGGCGCGCAGCGAGATAGGGACGGAACAGCCTGTGCAGGGCCGCGAAGACGAGGATCGTCGCCGCGACCATCAGGAGAAAGGGCGGTTCGACTGCGCGCAGGCCGGTCACAAGCGCAAACCAGACCGCCAGCGCCGCACCGAGGCTCGGCACCGTCCCAAGACGCTGCGCCAGCAGCACATAGACCAGCGACAGGCCGGCATTGGCGAGGTTCGAGCCCATGCTGCCGAGCGCGCCGGCCGCGATGAAGCCGGAATCATGCTCCAGCGCGAGGAAGACATAGACCGGCCCGGCCGAGATCGGCAGCGTCGCGATCATGGCCGCGACCAGCGGTCCGCCACGCTCGGCCAGCAGCGAGCAACTGACGACGACGCCGGCCGCCACCGCCATCTTGAGCAGGAGCAGCCAGAGCCACGGGTCGATCACGCAGCCTCTGCGGGCGCTTCGCCCCTCGCCCAGCCTTCCTTGGTCTCCGCGATGAAATCGGCCAGCTTGCCCGCGGCGATGGCGGCGCGAAGCCCCGCCATCAGCTCCTGATAGTAGGCGAGATTGACCCAGGTCAGCAGCATCTTGCCGAGCATCTCGTCCGCCTTGACGAGATGGTGCAGATAGGCTCGCGCGTAACCGTTCGCTGCGGGACAGGCGGAGCGCTCGTCGATCGGGCGCGGGTCGTCGGCGTGTTTTGCGTTTTTCAGGTTCATCCGGCCGAAGCGGGTGAATATCTGGCCGTGGCGGCCCGCCCGCGTCGGCATCACGCAGTCGAACATGTCGACGCCGCGCGAGACCGCCTCGACGAGATCGTCGGGCGTGCCCACGCCCATCAGGTAGCGCGGCTTGGCCTCGGGCAGATGCGGGGCGACCACGTCGATCATCGCCAGCATGACATCCTGCGGTTCGCCGACCGCGAGCCCGCCGATGGCGTAGCCCTTGAGGTCCATCGCCACCAGCTCCCTCGCGCTCTCGACGCGCAAGCGCGGGACCGCGCCGCCCTGCACGATGCCGAACAGCGCCCGGCCCGGCTGATCGCCGAAGGCGCTCTTGCAGCGTTCCGCCCAGCGCAGCGAGAGCCGCATCGCCTTCTCGGCCACAGCGTCCTCGCAGGGCAGCGAGACGCATTCGTCGAGCTGCATCACGATGTCGGAGCCGAGCAGGTTCTGGATTTCGACGGAGCGCTCGGGCGACAGCATGTGCTTCGAGCCGTCGATATGCGACTGGAAGGTGACGCCTTCCTCCGTGAGCTTGCGCAAATTCGCCAGCGACATCACCTGGAACCCGCCGGAATCGGTCAGGATCGGGTGCGGCCAGTTCATGAATCGGTGCAGGCCGCCGAGCCCTGCGATCCGCTCCGCGCCCGGCCGCAGCATCAGATGATAGGTGTTGCCGAGCACGACATCGGCTCCGAGCGCCTTGACCTGCTCGGGATACATGCCCTTGACGGTCGCCGCCGTGCCGACCGGCATGAAGGCCGGCGTGCGGATGACGCCGCGCGGCATCCTGATCTCGCCGGCGCGGGCCGCTCCGTCGCGGCCGAGCAGGTGGAAGCTGAATTCGGTTGTCATGATGGGGCGAGGTAGCGCAAGCGCCGCCTCCGCGAAAGACCGGCCGGTGTGGTGACGCCCATGCCGACGCCGCAGCGCTCCAGCTTAGCCGGCGAAGGCCGCCGCATAGGCGTCCGGCTTGAAACCGACCAGCGTGCGCTTCCCGAGATCGAGCACCGGGCGCTTGATCATCGCCGGCTGCGCCAGCATCAACGAGATGGCCTTGTCGGCGTCGAGCCCGAACTTGTCGGCGTCCGGCAAAGCACGGAAGGTCGTGCCGGCCCGGTTCAGGACGGTTTCCCAGCCATGCTCGGCGACCCAGCCCGCGAGCGTGGTCCGGTCGATGCCGGCGGCCTTGTAGTCGTGGAAGGCATAGGCGACGCCCTGCCCGTCAAGCCAGGCCCGCGCCTTCTTCATCGTGTCGCAATTCTTGATGCCGTAGATCGTCGGTGTCATCGCATGGCGTCCGGATTGGGTTTTGGCGGGTCGTCTCAACTCCGCGCGATGACCGGCACGCCGATCAGCAGCGGATGCAGCCAGAGAACCGTCGCGACGTAGAGGCCAAGCCCCGCCACGATCGCGACGATGTCGCGGCGCCCGAAAGCTGGCCGGCCCATCGCCGCGAGGCTCGCGATCTCCTCGGGTCGGCGCTTGGTCGAGATGCGCGCCATCACCGCCCAGGCCAGAAAGCCGCCGAACAGGAGCATGCTGCCGAGATCGCCATTGGCCAGCAGATGAGCGGTGGCCCAGAGCTTCACCGCCAGCAGCATCGGATGTTTCGTGACGGCCTTGAGCCAGCTCGGCCGCCGCCCGACCGCGAGCAGGATGAAGACCGGCAGGTTGACCAGCAGCGCCAGATGGCGCGTCCAGACCGGCGGGTTCCAGACGTTGATCCAGCCACTGGTGCGATAGACGCCGAAGCCGTAGGCGATCAGGACGAACCCGATCACGGAGACGACCGAGTAGACGGCCTTGTAGCCGCCCTCTCCCAGCCTCGCGATCGCGGCCGCACGCGGCTCGCGCAGCGTCGTGAACAGGTGCGCGCCGAGGAACAGCGCCAGACCGAGGATGAGGAGCGTCATGGCGATCTCGCTGCGGCGGGACGGGATTCGCGCCGCACCACTCTTCATTAGAGGAAAGAGGAGGCGGTTGGCCAATTCGAAAGCCGGCGGCGTTTAGCCGCCGGACTTCGCATGGCGCTTGAGCGCGCGCTCGCGGCGCAGGCGCGACAGGCGCTGGGTCCAGAAGACGCCGTCGAGCTGGTCGATCTCGTGCTGCAGGCAGACAGCCAACAGGCCGTCTGCGTCCTCCGTTTCCGTGACGCCGTCGATGTCGCGATAGCGTATGGAGACGCGTGCCGGCCGCTCGACCTCCTCGGCTATCCCCGGCATCGAGACGCTGCCCTCGACATGCCTGGCGCTCTCGGCCGAGGCCGCGACGATCTCCGGATTGACGTAGAGCCTCGGCTCGCCGCCGCCAGGAAGCTCGATCGCCACCACCCGCAGCATGATGCCGACATGCGGCGCGGTGATGCCGATGCCGGGCGCTGCCCGCATCGTGTCGACGAGATCGAGCGCCAGAATGCGCAGTTCATCGTCGAACGCGATCACGGACTCGGCGAGCTGCTTCAGGCGGGGATCGGGATAGCGCAGGATCGGCCGGATGGTCATCGTCAGGCCGCCGCCGCCATCCGCGCGCGCGCCGCGACGACCGCGCCGAAATTTGCCTCGGCCCATTCGACCAGCCCGAGCAGAGGGCCTGCGAAGCTGACGCCGAGCGGCGTCAGCGAATAGGTGACGCTGGGCGGAACGGTCGGCTGCACGTCGCGATGCACGAGCCCATCGGTTTCCAGTGTTCGCAAGGTCTGGGTCAGCATGCGCTTGGAGATGTCGGGCACGGCGCGCGCCAGCGCGCTGAACCGCCTCGGCCCGCCCGCCAGCGCCGCAAGCAGCAGCATCGACCACCGGTCGCCGACATGGTCGAGCAGGCGGCGCACCGGGCAGCGCGTCTCGTCGAAGCCCATCGCGAGCCAGCTCTCGAACTTGGCGCCAAGCGCCTGATCTGCCCGCATGTGAACCCTCCAAGGGAACGTCGGCGTAACCTGGTGACGGGCAAGTGCCGTCTTCTCGGGGTCGTTGATGGTCTCTATCTGAGACCATGTCAACAAACCGAGACTGGAGAATCCTGATGCCAAACCCCCGTTATGCCGTCACCGCCGCCAGCGGACAGCTCGGCCAGCTCGTCGTCGCCGCATTGGCGGACCGCGCCGGCGCCGACAGCGTCGTTGCGATCGTGCGCGATCCCACCAGGGCGGCCACCCTGTTCCCCAAGGGCGTGGCGATCCGCCAGGGCGACTACACCCGGCCGGACACGCTCGATGCGGCCTTCGCCGGAGCCGAACGCGTGCTGCTGATCTCGTCCAACGCGCTCGGCGAGCGCGTCGCGCAGCACCGCAACGCGATCGAGGCGGCAAAGCGGGCCGGCATCAGGCGGCTGGCCTATACCAGCGTGCTGCATGCCGACCTGTCGAGGCTCGCACTGGCCGAGGAGCACCGCCAGACCGAGGCGCTGATCGCGGCGAGCGGGCTGCCGCACACCCTGCTCCGCAATGGCTGGTACACCGAGAACTACGCCGCCTCGATTCCGCCCGCGCTCCAGCACGGGGCCTTCATCGGCGCTGCGAAGGACGGGCGCATCGCCAGCGCCGCACGCGCAGACTATGCACTGGCGGCCACCATCGCGCTCCTGAACGACGAGGGCAAGCAGGTCATCCACGAGCTTGCCGGCGACGAGAGCTACACGCTCGCCGAGTTCGCTGGCGAGATCTCGCGACAGGCCGGCCGCGCGGTCCCCTTTGTCGACATGCCGGAGGCGGAGTTCCTCCAGGCGCTGAAGGGGGCGGGACTGCCGGAGGGGCTGGCCGGGCTGCTGGCGGATTCGGATGCGGCCGCGGCGCAAGGCGCGCTGTTCGACGGCTCGCGCCAGCTCTCGCGCCTGATCGGGAGAGCGACGACGCCGTTTGCGGCGACGATCGCGCATGCGTTGGAGAAGTAGCTAGTCACAGGCCGCCGTCCGGACGGGCGGCGGCCATGGCTACCGTCTGGCTTATTCCCACTCGATCGTGCCGGGCGGCTTGCTCGTCACGTCGTAGACGACGCGGTTGATGCCCTTGACCTCGTTGATGATGCGGGTCGCGGTGCGGCCGAGGAAATTCATGTCGTAGGGGTAGAAATCCGCCGTCATGCCGTCGACCGAGGTGACGGCGCGCAGCGCGCAGACATGGTCGTAGGTGCGGTGGTCGCCCATCACGCCGACGGTGCGGACCGGCAGCAGCACGGCAAAGGCCTGCCAGATCACATCGTAGAGACCGGCCTTGCGAATTTCATCGAGATAGATCGCATCGGTCTTGCGGAGGATGTCGAGCTTTTCCTTGGTGATCTCGCCGGGGCAGCGGATGGCCAGCCCCGGTCCCGGGAAGGGATGGCGGCCGACGAAGGCCTCGGGCAGGCCCAGTTCCCGGCCGAGCACGCGGACCTCGTCCTTGAACAATTCGCGCAGCGGCTCGACGAGCTTCATCTTCATGCGCTCGGGCAGGCCGCCGACATTGTGGTGCGACTTGATCGTGACGGAAGGGCCGCCGGAGAAGGAGACGCTCTCGATCACATCGGGATAGAGCGTGCCCTGGGCGAGGAAGTCCGCGCCACCGATCTTGGCGGCTTCCGCGTCGAAGACGTCGATAAAGAGCCGGCCGATCGTCTTGCGCTTGGCTTCGGGATCGGCGCCGCATTTCGCCAGCTCCGACAGGAAAAGCTCTTCGGCCTCAACATGAACCAGCGGGATGTTGTAGTGGTCGCGGAACAGGCGCACGACCTCCTCGGCTTCGTTCATCCGCATCAGACCGTGATCGACGAAGACGCAGGTGAGCTGGTCGCCGATCGCCTCGTGGATCAGCACGGCCGCGACGGCGGAGTCGACCCCGCCCGACAGCCCGCAAATGACGCGGCCCGTGCCGACCTGATCCTTGATCTTCTTGCTCATCTCGGCGCGATAGGCCGCCATGCTCCAATCGGGCACGCAACCGCAGATGTTGACGACGAAGTTGCGCAGCAGCTTGCCGCCATCGGGCGTGTGGACCACTTCGGGGTGGAACATCGTCGAGTAAAAGCGCCGTTCCTCGTCGCTCGCCACCGCATAGGGCGCGTTCTCGGAGGTCGCCTTGACCGAGAAGCCGACCGGAAGCTGCGTGACGCGGTCGCCATGGCTCATCCAGACCGGGTAGCGACCGCCTTCCTCCCAGACGCCCTCGAACAGCGCCGACGGCGTCACGATGGAGACATCGGCGCGGCCGAATTCGGCGGCGTGTCCGCTCTCGACCTTGCCGCCGAGCTGCTGGGCCATGGTCTGCTGGCCGTAGCAGATGCCCAGCACCGGCAGTCCCGAGGAGAATACGGCCTCGGGCGCGCGCGGCGAGCCCTCGTCAGGCACCGAAGCCGGGCCGCCGGAAAAGATCACGCCCTTGGGCTTGACCCGCTGAAAGGCCTCGGAGGCCGACTGGAACGGCGCGATCTCGCAATAGACGCCGATCTCGCGGACGCGCCGCGCGATGAGCTGCGTCACCTGCGAGCCGAAATCGATGATGAGGATGGAGTCGTGGGTTTTTTCGCTCGTCATCGCGCTCGGTTAATGGATCGCGCCGGGCTGCGCAACGCCCGAAAGGACGGTCATCCCGCGCGTTCCATGCAGGCGATGTAGAAACCGTCCGTGCCCGTCCGCCGTGGCGACAACTGCAGCCCGAACCGCGTCGAAAACCGCGCCAGCAGGCCGAAATCGCCGGCCGGCGATGCGAGCACGGTCGCCACGTCCAGCACAGCGAGCTCAGGGCGACGCTTCCAGCAGGCATCAACGGCCGCGTCGTTCTCCTCCGGCAGCACCGAGCAGGTGATGTAGGCGATGCGCCCGCCCGGCTTCACCAGTCTGGCCGCGCGCGCCAGCACCTCGGCCTGATCCTTGACACGCTCGGCGAGTGCGCCCGGCCGCACGCGCCATTTCGCATCCGGGTTGCGCCGCCAGGTGCCCGAGCCCGTGCAGGGAGCATCGACCACCACCAGATCGACCTGACCGCTGAGGTCGGCCAACGGCTCGTGGCCGCGCGAGCGCGGGATGCGGATTTCGACATTGGTCGCGCCCGAACGCGCCAGCCGGTCATGCAGTGGCGCAAGGCGACGGCTGTCGAGGTCCGTGGCGAAGAGCCGGCCCTCGTTCTGCATCAACGCGGCGAGCGCCAGCGTCTTGCCGCCGGCCCCGGCACAGAGATCGACCACGGTCTGGCCGGGCTGCGCGCCCGCAAGCAGCGTGACCAGTTGCGAGCCCTCGTCCTGAATTTCGAATCCGCCCGCGAGAAAGTCGGGCTCGCTCTGCAGCGAGGGCCCGCGCCCGTCGTCGCCATGCTGGAAGCGCAGCGCGTCGGGCGACCATGCGCCGGCTTCGGGCGCGAGATGGGCGAGATCCTCCAGAAGCCGGTCGCGGCTGGTCTTCAGGCGGTTGGCGCGGATGTCGATGGGGGCGCGTGCCGCCAGAGCCTGCCCCTCACCGATGGCTTCAGCGCCGAAGGCCGAGGCGAAGGCCGGCCAGAGCCATTCGGGCACATCGGCGCGGACCCAATCGGGCGCGCCGTCGAGCGAAAAGGCCGCGAGGCGCTCGCTCTCGTCTGCGCTGAGCGGTGAAGGGGCGTGGTTCTCGCCATTGCAGAGACCGGCGATGTCCTCGGCCGACAGCCCGCGCAGCCGCGCGAGCATGCCCAGCACCAGCGAGCGCGGCGTCTCGGAGCCCATGGCGTAGCTCGACGAGGCCTTGCGGCGCAGCGCGTCATAGACCAGCGAGGCGATGGCGGCGCGGTCCTTCGAACCGGCGAAACGGCGCGACAGGCCCCAGTCCTTCAGCGCATCGCTGGCGGGACGGCGGCGCTGGATGAGATCGTCCAGCACCTCGATGGCGGCGCTGATGCGGGCGGCTGGTGTCATGGTCGTCGAACAGTCCTGGCGCGGAAGCGGCTATGATCGCGAGGGGCGAAACGGGCGGAGGCCAGTCTCGATAGAGTCCAGCATGACCCAGCGGAATGGCGGGGTCTGCGCCATGCTCTTGACGCGGTCGTTTCATAAGCGGAAAGACGTGGCAACCGCCTCTTCGCGACAAAGGTCCTCGAACATGCTCCGCGCAACCCGTCTCACCCTCGCCGGCCTCCTCGTTCTGGCGCTCGGCGCCTGCGCCACCCAGCAGCCCGATCTGACCGCGCCGCCGGCCAAGCGCCTCGACGCGAAGACGACGCTCGAAAGCGGCCCGCGCCGCTGACGTTTCCGACCGGAGCGCCGCAGCGTTAAGAGTAACCCAGCGGCACTTCGGTCGTCTCCTTGATCTCCTCCATGACGAAGCTCGCCGCGACATCGACCATGTCGACGCGTGCGATCAGGCGCTGATAAAGCCTGTCATAGGCGGCGACATCAGGCACGCGCGCCCGCAGCACGTAATCGACTTCGCCCGAGGTGCGGTAGGCGCCGACGATCTCGGGCAGCGCCGCGATCGCCTCGCGAAAGCTCTGCGCCCAGGCAGCGCTGTGCTGGCTGGTGCGGATGCGGATCAGTACGGTGAGCCCGGCATTGAGCTTGGCCGCATCGACCAGAGCGACGCGGGCCCGGATGACGCCCGCCTCCTCCAGCAGCTTGACGCGCCGCCAGCAGGCGTTTCGCGAGAGATGCACCAGCCCGGCCAGTTCCTCGATGCTGCGCGACGAATCGCGCTGCAACTCTCGCAGGATCGCGCGATCGAAATCGTCCAGCCTGAATTCCTGGGACATTTGCCCGCCCCCACTCACCTGGCGGTATGATTATCCCAATTCGACGGAGAATGACATCATCATTGGGAAGCTCTCTCCCGGGATTGAGGCGATCCTGACGCCATCGAGGGAGATCATCCATGGCGCAGCCCGGCATCACCGAACTTTTCACCCGTCACCCGGAAGCGGTCGGCGAGACCTATGGCGAGCATTTCGGCGTGGCGCTCAGCTATTCGGGCACGATGTTCAAGGCGGCGTTCTGCGCGCTGGTCCATGCCTTACTGCCGTTCTGTTTCGAAAAGACCGCGAGCGGGATCGTCCGCCGCATGGTCGCCGACATGGACCGGCGCACCGCGCCGCAGCCGCAGCCCCACAGCGTTCCAGCGGAATAGGGACTGGACGGCCGGGTCACCGGGCTGTCACATCGCCTGAGCAAGGTCGCGCCAAAGCCGATCGATCAGGGATGACGCCGATGACCAGATTCCACCGCTCCACCAGCCTGTTCGCCGTCTTGGCTGTCTCCATCGGGCTCGGTCAATCTGGCTTCGCCCAGACCCCCGCGCCGACGCTGGACGGGAAACCGCCGCTCGTCGTCGGCCATCGCGGCGCCAGCGGCTACCTGCCCGAACACACGATCGAGGCCTACAAGCTGGCGATCGAACAGGGCGCGGATTTCATCGAGCCCGATCTCGTCGCGACCAGGGACGGCGTGCTGATCGCGCGCCACGAGCCGATGCTCGGCGGCACCACCGATGTCGCGACCAAACCCGAATTCGCGGCCCGCAAGACGACGCGCAAGGTCGACGGCGTCGATACGACCGAGTGGTTCGCCGGCGACTTCACGCTGGCCGAGATCAGGACGCTGCGCGCGAAGCAGGCGATGGCCGATCGCGACCAGTCCCATAACGGCAAGTACGCGATCCCGACCCTGCAGGAGGTGATCGACCTCGCCAAGGCCGAGAGCGCGCGCGCCGGCCGCACCATCGGCATCTATCCCGAGACCAAGCATCCGGTCTTCCACGCCGCGATCGGGCTGCCCCTCGAAGACCGCCTCCTCGACGTGCTGAAGACCGCCGGCTGGACCGAAAAATCCTCGCCCGTCATCATCCAGAGCTTCGAGACCGCCAACCTCAAATATCTGCGGACGAAGACGCAGCTTCGCCTCGTCCAGCTCGTCGACGCCGACGATGTCGACAAGGATGGCGGCATCGTTCTCGCCGCACCCTTCGACAAGCCCTATGATTTCGTCGTCACTGGCGACAAGCGGACGTTCAAGGATCTGGTCACGGCCGAGGGACTGAAGGAAATCAGGACCTATGCCGACGGCGTCGGCCCGTGGAAGCCCTACATCCTCGCCGGCAAGCAGGTGATCGGGGCGGACGGCAAGCCGGAAGACCTGAACAAGGACGGCAAGATCGACGAGCAGGACCGCGTGCTGATCGCGCCGACCTCTGTGGTGAAGGACGCCCATGCGGCCGGGCTCTTCGTTCATACTTGGACCTTCCGCAGCGAGCCGAAGCGGCTGGCCTCGAGCTTCAAGGGCGACCCGGCGGCCGAGTACAAGGCGTTCTTTGATCTCGGCGTCGACGGGTTGTTCTCGGATTTCCCGGATCATGCGGTGAAGGCGCGCGGGCGCTGAGCCAAGACGGGCCCTGCTCGCCGGAGCGGCTTGCCCCGCTGAGGCCGGCGGCGTAAACCCCCGCGACCTGCCGCATGCGGCGCGGCTGCCTTGTTCGCGCCCGAAAGGCGAGTCACTGCGGCCCCGCGGGGGCATGCTCCGCATTGCCGTGGCCTCCCGCCGCTCCGGCAAAGACTTCTAGCGCGACCCATCCGGCCGCGAGGATCGCCGATGGTTTCGCTGACGCCCCTGTTCGACCGCCCGCTCGCATGGGCCAGCGCCAGCCATTGGCGCGCCTGCATCCTGCTTCTGCTGCTGTCGCTTGCCGCTTTCCTGCCGGGGTTCTCGACCCTGCAGCCGCTCGACCGCGACGAGCCGCGTTTCGCCCAGGCCAGCAAGCAGATGCTGGAGACCGGCGATTTCGTCGATATCCGCTTCCAGACCGAGGCGCGCCACAAGAAGCCGGTCGGCATCTACTGGCTGCAGGTCACGGCGGTGAAAGCCGGCGAGGCGTTGGGTGTGCCGGAGGCGCGCACGCAGATCTGGCTCTACCGGCTGCCCTCGCTCGCCGGCGCGGTCGCAACCGTTCTCCTGACCTACTGGGCGCTGCTTGCCTTCGTCAGCGCGCGTCTGGCCCTGCTCGGCGCTGCGCTGATGGCGGCCTGCGTGCTGCTTGGCGTCGAGGCCCGCATCGCCAAGACCGACGCCGTGCTCGCGGCCTGCGCCGTCGCCAGCATGGGCGCGCTCGCCCGGGTCTGGCTCGACTGGACGCGTTCGCTGCCCTTCGTGCCCTCCCGGCATAACTGGCTGGTGTTCTGGAGCGCGACCGCGCTCGCCATCCTGGTCAAGGGGCCGATCGTCCCGATGGTGTGGGGTCTGGCGATCCTCTTCCTGAGCATCGGTCAGCGCTCCTTGCGCTGGCTTGCGCCCCTGCGTTTCGGCAGCGGGCTGCTGCTCTGCCTGCTGGTCGCCCTGCCCTGGTTCCTCGCCATCACCTGGAAGACCGGCAGCAGCTTCTTCGCCGAAAGCGTCGGGCAGGACATGCTCGGCAAGGTCGCCGAGGGGCAGGAAAAGCATTGGGGGCCGCCAGGGCTCTATCTGCTGATCTTCTTCGGCACCTACTGGCCGGCGGCCGCTTTCGCCGCGATGGCTGTCCCCTTCGCCTGGGCGAGGCGGCGCGAGCCGCAGGTGCTGTTCCTGCTCGCCTGGATCGTCCCGTCATGGCTCGTCTTCGAGGCGGTGCCGACCAAGCTCCCCCATTACGTCCTGCCGCTCTATCCGGCGATCACGGCGCTGCTGCTGCTCGCCATCGTCAACAGCGGCATCGACCGGTTTCGGCGCGGTTCGCTGGCGACGGCGGCCCTTGTCGTGATCGTGCCGCTCGCTCTGGTCGCGGCCATCGTCTATGCCAACTGGACGCTTGACGGCGCCCTGCCCCGGCTCGCCTTGCCGTTCCTGCTGCTGGCCCTGCTTCTGGCGTGGCGTGTCGTGGCAGCCTTCCGCCGCGACGATTTCGAGGGCGCGCTCTGGCGCGGCGTTGCGGCCAGCCTGCTGCTCGGCTTCGGCGTCTACGGGTTCGCGGTCGAGAGCCTGCGCTCGTTCAAGCTGTCTCCGCGGCTGGTCGAGACGGTGCGCGCCATCGGCTGCGCCGATCCGGCCGTCATCACGGTCGGCTACCGCGAGCCCAGCCTCGTCTTCCTCGTCGGTACGGACCTGGCGATGGGCTATGACGGGCAGGCTGCGGCCAGTTTCCTGAACCAGCCCGGCTGCCGGATCGCGCTCGTCGAGAGCCGGGCGATGGCCGGGTTCGAGGCGGCGCTGGCGCAGGCCGGGATGACGCCAAGGCTGGCGACCACGATCAACGGTTTCAACCTGAACGGCGGCCGCAAGCTTACTATGAGCGTCTTCGTCCGTCAGTAGAGCCGGCTGAATACGCCTTGCCCCGCCCGCCGGCTTGACGCAGTTTGCGCGCCGCCCCTCCGGAATGCCGTTTTGACCGAGATCACCTCCCGCACCGCGCCGCTGCTCAGCATCGTCGTTCCGCTCCGCAACGAGGTCGGCAATGTCGGGCCGCTGCTCGCCGACATCGAGGCGGCCTGCGCTCCGCTCGGAGCCTTCGAGGTCGTCTGCGTCGATGACGGCTCCAGCGACGGCACTCCCCAGGCGCTGCGGGATCTGGCCGCCACGCGCGACTGGCTCGTCATCGTCACCCATGCGCAATCCTGCGGGCAGAGCGCCGCGGTGCGCAGCGGCGTGCGCCGGGCGCAGGCCCCGGTCGTGACCACGCTCGACGGCGACGGCCAGAACGACCCGGCCTTCATCCCGGCGATGGTCGCGGCGCTCAAAGAGGCCGGGCCGGATGCCGGGCTCGTGCAGGGCCAGCGCGTCGGGCGCAAGGACACGGGCTTCAAGAAGCTGCAGTCGCGCATTGCCAACGGCGTGCGCGGACGCATCCTGAAGGATGGCACGCGCGACGCCGGCTGCGGACTGAAATGCTTCCGCCGCGAGGCCTATCTCGCCTTGCCCTATTTCGACGCGCTGCACCGTTTCATGCCCGCGCTGATGGTGCGCGAAGGCTACCGCGTCGTCCATGTCGATGTGCGCGACCGGCCGCGCCTGACCGGCGTCTCGAATTACGGCTTCTTCGACCGGCTCTGGGTCGGCATCGTCGATCTCGTCGGCGTCTGGTGGCTGATCAGGCGGCGGCGGCGCGTGCCGCGGATCGTCCAGAGCGAGATCGAGGCGCGGCCATGATCATCTCGATCGGACACGCCATCTCCGACTACGTCTACGACGTCTTCGTGCTGAAATTCGACTTCTGGCTCGCCTTCGGCATCGTCGCGCAGTTGCTGTTCACGGCGCGTTTCCTCGTGCAGTGGCTCGCCAGCGAGCGCGAGGGCAATTCGGTGATGCCGCTGTCCTTCTGGTATTTTTCCATGGCCGGCGGGCTGATGACGCTGGTCTACGGCATCGTCAGGCGCGAGCCGATCATCATCATGGGGCAGGCGCTGGCGATGGTGATCTACACCCGCAACCTGATCCTGATCTTCCGCAATCGCAGGCGCGGGGCGGCGCCTGCGGCCGACCGGTCAGGCTGAGGCGCGCAGCCGCGCGAAGCCGGCGTCGAGATCGGCCTTCAGATCCTCCAGATCCTCCAGCCCGATATGGAGCCGGATGGTCGGCCCCCGGAAGGACGGTACGGTCGCGGTGCGGTAGGGCCTGCAGTCGAAGGGCAGCGCCAGGCTTTCATAGCCGCCCCAGGACGCGCCCATGCCGAACAGCGAGAGCCCGTCCAGCATCGCGCCGACGGCCTTCATCGAGACCGGCTCGAGTTCGATCGCGAAGAGAGAGGACGCGCCGGTAAAATCCCGCTTCCACAGCGCATGGCCGGGGTCCGACGGCAAGGCCGGATGCAGCACGCGGGCGACCTCGGGGCGCTGTTCCAGCCAGCGCGCCATTTCGAGCCCCGCCGGCATCTGCTCCTTGAGCCTGATCTGCATGGTGCGGATGCCGCGCAGCGTCAGGAAGGCGTCCTCGGGCGCGATGATGATGCCGAGCAGGTCCCAGGCCTCCTTGAGGCGCTTGTAGAGCTCCGGCGTGCGCGCCGAGACGGTGCCGATCAGCACGTCGGAATGGCCGGCATAATACTTCGTGCCGGCCTGCACGGAGATGTCGACGCCGGCCTTGTGGCTGTCGAAGAACAGCGGCGTCGCCCAGGTGTTGTCCATCATCACGAGGATGTCGCGCGCGCGGGCGGCCGCCGCGATCGCCGGAATGTCCTGCATCTCGAAGGTCTGCGAGCCCGGCGCCTCGGTCCAGATCGCCCTGGTGTTGGGCTTGAACAGCGCGCCGATGTCGCCGCCGATCGCGGGATCGTAGTAGTCGACCGTGATGCCCAGGCGCGGCAGCATCCTGTCGCAGAAATTTCGCATCGGCCGGTAGACGCTGTCGGTCACGAGCATGTGGTCGCCGGCCGACAGAGTCGCCAGCACTGGCAGGGTGCAGGCCATCAGCCCCGACGAACAGACGACGACACCGGCACCGCCCTCGATCGTGTTCAGCGCCGCCAGCAGCGCGTCGATCGTCGGATTGCCCTGCGTACCGTAGGTGTAGCGCGCCTTGCGGGCGAGGAAATCCTCGGTGCTGGGGTAGATCACCGTCGATCCGCGCATGATCGGCGGGTTGACGAAGCCGTAGCTGTCGGCCGGGTCGCGCCCGGCCAGAACCAGACGGGTCTTCTCGCGCAGGCGGGCGAAGTCGGACGGAGGCAGCTTTTTCATCGAACCGGCGGGCTGAAGGGATTCGGGAGGGCTCCGGTCAGGCTTGACCGCCTTTTGAAACTCGCATGTGATGCGAGAGCTGGAAAGGGGCGCTGCCACGGGCGGCTTTGCTTGACGCTCATGCGCGGCTCTGGCAATCGACTCGGACGGGACGTCGCTTATTTTCTGTGCAGGCGAGCCGGATCGAACCGGATGTCACATCAAGGGGACGAGTCGCCTGCCGGCCGACCCAAAGACCACCTCAACGGGAGAGAGTTTGATGAAAAAGTTCTTCGCAGCCGCGATCGCAGGGCTCGGGCTCGCGGTGACCGCCTCGGCGGCATCGGCGCAGGCGCCTTCGACCCTGGCGCAGGTCAAGCAGCGCAACATCCTGAACTGCGGCTCCAACACCGGCCTCGCCGGCTTCGGCGTGCCGGACGCCCAGGGCAACTGGCAGGGCCTCGACGTCGAGTATTGCCGCGCCATCGCGGCGGCGATCTTCAACGACCCCAACAAGGTCAAGTTCATCCCGCTCTCGGCCAAGGACCGTTTCACGGCCCTGCAGTCGGGCGAGGTCGACGTGCTGGTCCGCAACTCGACCTGGACGATGACGCGTGACGCCTCGCTCGGCATCGTCTTCACCGGCGTGAACTACTATGACGGCCAGGGCTTCATGGTCCGCAAGAAGCTCGGCGTCACCTCGGCCAAGCAGCTCTCGGGCGCCTCGGTCTGCACGCAGCAGGGCACGACGACCGAGCTCAACCTCGCCGACTATTTCCGCGCCAACAACCTGAAATACGAGGTCGTCGCCTTCGCGTCCTCGGACGAGACGATCAAGGCCTATGACGCGGGCCGCTGCGACGCCTTCACCACCGACGCGTCCGGCCTCTACGCCGAGCGCCTGAAGCTGACCGCTCCGGACGACCACATCGTCCTGCCCGAGATCATCTCGAAGGAGCCGCTCGGCCCGTCCGTTCGCAACAACGACTCGGGCTGGTTCAATCTGGTGAAGTGGGTCCACTACGCCATGATCAACGCCGAGGAGCTCGGCGTGACCAAGGCCAATGTCGACGAGATGCTGAAGTCCCCGAACCCGGAGATCAAGCGCCTGCTCGGCACCGAGGGCAAGTTCGGCGAGACCATCGGCCTGACGCCTGACTGGGTCGTCCGCATCGTCAAGCACGTCGGCAACTACGGCGAGAGCTTCGAGAAGAACGTCGGCCAGGGCTCGCTGCTGAAGATCGCGCGCGGCCAGAACGGCCTCTGGACCAAGGGCGGCCTGCAATACGCTCCGCCGGTCCGCTGAGACCAGAAGGGCGCCGGTCAGACCGGCGCCCTTTCACTTTTCCATCGCTGAAATTGGCCGGCTGAACGCCTGAAGGAGGAGAACCAGGCACAGGTTGCTTGGTCCGGGATTTGCAAGGTCACCGAGAACGGGCATCAACCCGTTCCGACAACAGGGGAAACAAACATGAACACATTCTTAGCCGCCGCGCTCGCAGGCGCGGCCATGGCTGTCAGCGTCGGCGGGGCCCAGGCCCAGACCGGCGGCCTGCTCGCCACCATCAAGAGCAAGGGCGTCCTGACCTGCGGCGTCGGCCCCGGCCTCGCCGGTTTCGGCATTCCCGATCAGGCAGGCAACTGGACCGGCCTCGACGTCGATCTCTGCCGGGCGCTGTCGGCCGCCATCTTCAACGACCCGACCAAGATCAAGTTCATCCCGCTCTCGTCGAAGGACCGCTTCACCGCGCTCCAGTCGGGCGAGGTCGATCTGCTCTCGCGCACCACGACCTGGACCATGTCGCGCGACACCTCGCTCGGGCTCAACTTCGCCGGCGTGAACTATTATGACGGCCAGGGCTTCATGGTCCGCAAGAAACTCGGCGTCGATTCCGCGATCAAGCTCGCGGGCGCCTCGATCTGCACCGAGCAGGGCACCACGACCGAACTCAACGTCGCGGACTATTTCCGCTCCAACAAGCTGAAATACGAGGTCGTCGCCTTCGCCTCCTCGGTCGAAACCATCGCCGCCTATGAATCGGGCCGCTGCGACGCCTACACCACCGACTCGTCGGGTCTCTATGCCCAGCGCCTGAAGCTCGCCGTCCCGGCCGATCACATCGTGCTGCCGGACATCATCTCCAAGGAGCCGCTAGGCCCGGTCGTGCGCCATGGCGACGACAACTGGTTCGACGTGGTGAAATGGACGCACAACGCCATGCTGAACGCCGAGGAGCTCGGCGTCACCAAGGCCAATCTCGACGAGATGCTGAAGTCCGAAAACCCGGAGATCAAGCGCCTGCTCGGCACCGAGGGCAAGTTCGGCGAGGCCATCGGCCTGACCAACGACTGGGCCGTGCGCATCATCAAGCATGTCGGGAATTACGGCGAGAGCTTCGAGCGCAATGTCGGCATGGCCTCGCAGCTCAAGATCGCCCGCGGCCTGAACGCGCTCTGGACCAAGGGCGGCCTGCAATACGCAGCCCCGATCCGCTGATCGCATCGACGGCGCGCGATGAGTTCGCGCGCCGTTCATCCCTGCTGAAACCGGACACGTCCACGACGTCGGAGACGGGCCTTCCACAGGGCGGTCTCTCCGGACATCCGCATCAGACGACAAGAACAAAGGGCGTAACAGGTGACGACCATTCCGACCGAGACGAGACAACCCGGCAAGGCCTCGCTGCTCTACGACCCCAAGATCAGAGGTTACGCCTACCAGATCCTGCTGCTCGCGGTCGTCGGTTTCCTGGTCTGGTCGGCCGCCTCCAACGCAATCGAGAACCTGCGCGCGCAGAAGATCGCGTCGGGCTTCGGCTTCTGGCACAATGCGGCCGGCTTTGACGTCAACCAGAAGCTGATCCCGTTCTCCGCCTCGGGCAGCACGTACGGCCAGGCGTTTTATGTCGGCCTGCTGAACACGCTGCTGGTGGCGTCGATCGGGATCGTGCTCTCGACCTTTCTCGGCTTCTTCGTCGGCGTGGCGCGGCTGTCCAGCAACTGGGTGCTGGCCAAGCTCGCGATGATCTATGTCGAGGTCATCCGCAACCTGCCGCTGCTGCTGCAACTGTTCTTCTGGTACAATGCGGTGCTGAAGCCGCTGCCCGATGCGCGCAACTCGATCGCGCTGCCGGGCTCGATCTTCCTGAACAATCGCGGGCTGATCATGCCGAATCCGCAGTTCGGGCCGGCTTTCCAGGCGGTCGTGGTCGCCTTTTTTCTCGCGGCGTTCGCGGCGATCGCCTTCTACATCTGGTCGAAGCGCCAGCAGGAACGCACCGGCAAGCAATACCCCAACGGCCTGATCACGCTCGGCCTGATCCTCGGACTGCCGCTGATCGTCTATTTCCTCGCCGGCCAGCCGCTGTCCTTCGACCTGCCGCAGCAGGGCCGCTTCAATCTGACCGGCGGCCTGCAGATCTATCCCGAATTCGTGGCGCTGCTGATCGGCCTGACGACCTACACGGCGGGCTTCATCGCCGAGGTGGTGCGCGCGGGCATCCTCGCCGTGTCCAAGGGGCAGACCGAGGCCGCCAATGCGCTGGGCCTGCGCGCCGGACCGACGCTCAAGCTCGTCGTCATCCCGCAGGCCATGCGCGTGATCATCCCGCCCCTGACCTCGAACTACCTCAACCTGACCAAGAATTCGTCGCTGGCGGTGGCGATCGGCTATCCCGATCTCGTCCAGGTCTTCACCGGGACCGTGCTCAACCAGACCGGCCAGGCCGTCGAGGTCGTCGCCATCACCATGGCGGTCTACCTGACGATCTCGCTGGTCACCTCGCTGTTCATGAACATCTACAACAAGCGCATGGCGCTGGTTGAACGGTGAAGGCGCCACGATGACCGACGCTACAATCGAAAACGCACCCTACGCCTTCGTCCGCAAGGAGACGCTGCCGCAGGAGAGCCCGCCGCTCTCGGTGGCGGGGCCGCTCGCCTGGATTCGCGCCAACCTGTTCTCCGGGCCGGTGAACTCGCTGATGACGCTGGTCTGCGTCTACATCGTCGTCACCAGCGTGCCCGACCTGGTGCGGTTCTATCTCATCGACGCCGTCTGGAGCGGCGCGAACCGCGACGCCTGCCTCGCCGACAAGGTCGGCCGGCCGGTCGGCGCCTGCTGGGCCTATATCGCCGACCGCTTCCAGTACTTCATCTACGGTTCCTACCCGATCCCGCAGCGCTGGCGGGTCAACATCGTCTTCGCGATGTTTGCGCTCGGCATCGTCTGGCTGCTCTGGGACCGGATGCCGTTGAAGAAGGTCGGCTTCTTCTTCTTCTTCGTCCTGCTGCCGATCAGCGCCTATCTGCTGCTGCTGGGCGGCCCCGCGGCCGAAGGGTTCCTGCGCACGCTGCTGATCCTGACCTTCGCGCTGATGGCGATCTACCTCGTGCTCTCCTTCGTTCCCGGCCTTGCGCGGTTCTGGATCGGCCCCGCCTTTCTGGCCGTCGAGGAGGCGCTGCCGCCGTGGAAGCGCTTCTACCGGGTGAAGCGGCTGATTCTTCTCTCGCTCGTCGTGCTCGGGGTGATCGCCATCCTGGCCGACAGCGCCGGCCTGCCGCGCGTCGATACCGGGCTCTGGGGCGGCATGGTGGTGACGTTCCTGATCTCGGCGGTCGGCATCGTGTTCTCGCTGCCGCTCGGCGTCATGCTGGCGCTCGGCCGCCGCTCGCGGCTGCCGATCATCCAGTTCCTCTCGGTAGTCTTCATCGAGTTCGTGCGCGGCGTGCCGCTGATCACCGTGCTGTTCATGGCCAACACCATGCTGCCGCTGTTCGTGCCGCAGGAGTATTCGCCCGACCGGCTGCTGCGGCCGCTCGTCGGCGTGGCGCTGTTTGCCGCCGCCTACATGGCCGAGGTCATCCGCGGCGGCCTGCAGGCCATCCCGAAGGGCCAGTACGAGGGCGCGATGTCGCTCGGCCTCGGCTACTGGAGCATGATGCGGCTGATTATCCTGCCGCAGGCGCTGCGCATCGTGATTCCGGGCATCGTCAACACCTTCATCGGGCTGTTCAAGGATTCGACGCTGGTCACCATCGTCGGCATCTTCGACTTCCTGCGCACCATCGAGGCCACGCTGGTCGATCCGACCTGGGCCACGCCGACCACCCGCGCGACGGGCTACGCCTTCGCCGCGGTGTTCTATTTCCTGTGTTGCTGGGGCATGTCGCGCTACTCGATCGCAGTCGAGCAACGCCTCGCCGCCGGCCAGCGTCGCTGAAAAGGGTTGATCATCATGGCTATGGCGGAAATGAAGACGAATGAACGCCCCGCGGCGCTCAAGGTGACCTCGCTCAACACGGCGACTGCCGTCGAGATGATCGGCGTCAACAAATGGTATGGCGAGTTCCATGTGCTGCGCGACATCAATCTCAAGGTCTCGCGCGGCGAAAAGCTGGTGATCTGCGGTCCGTCGGGCTCCGGCAAATCGACCATGATCCGTTGCATCAACCGGCTGGAAGAGCACCAGAAGGGCTCGATCATCGTCGATGGCACCGAACTCACCAATGACCTGAAGAAGATCGACGAGATCCGCCGCGACGTCGGCATGGTGTTCCAGCACTTCAACCTGTTCCCGCACCTCACCATCCTCGAGAACCTGACGCTGGCGCCGATCTGGGTCCGCAAAATGCCCAAGAAGGACGCCGAGGAGATCGGCATGCACTATCTCAAGCGCGTCAAGATCCCCGAGCAGGCGCATAAGTATCCGGGCCAGCTCTCCGGCGGCCAGCAGCAGCGCGTCGCCATCGCGCGCTCGCTTTGCATGAGCCCCAAGATCATGCTGTTCGACGAGCCGACCTCGGCGCTCGATCCCGAGATGGTCAAGGAGGTGCTCGACACCATGGTCTCGCTCGCCGACGAGGGCATGACCATGCTCTGCGTCACCCACGAGATGGGGTTCGCCCGCCAGGTCGCCGACCGGGTGATCTTCATGGATGCGGGCCAGATCGTCGAGATGAACGAGCCCAACGAGTTCTTCAAGAACCCGCAGCACGAGCGCACGAAGCTGTTCCTGAGCCAGATCCTGCACTGATCGGCGGCGACGAATGAAACGACGGCGCGCCGCACGATCCGGCGCGCCGTTTTGCGTCGCAAGTCCCATCACCTCGCCAGCGACCCTACGGCAGGCCGCGAGAACAGCGGCCGCGTCATGGAACAAAATGCGTCCGCCCCTGTTTTCTTCTCGAAACGGAGGAAACACAATGAAACGCTTTATTTCCACGCTCATAGCCGCGACGCTGATCACCGGCGGCGCTTACGCCCAGTCGATCAGCGTTGGCCCCGGTGGCGTCGGCATCGATACGCGCGGACCGCGCGATCGTGTGATCGAACGTGAAGTCCGCCGCGACGGCGACCGTTACGATCGGCGCTCGGACCGCGGTTATGAGCGAGGTTACGATCGTCGTCGGGTCGAGTATCGCGAGCGCGAGCGCTGCCGCACGGTCGTCACGCGCGAGGAGACGCGCCGTGGTGTGATCAAGACGCGTCAGCGTGTCTGTAACTGATAGCCGAAAGATCCGGCGCCTGCATCGACAAGCCGTCCCGCGCGCGGGACGGCTTCTTTACGAGTCGCCCGCTGGCTGAAGACTCAAGGAAGGTCAGCCGTCGTGAACTCCGGCACGGGCGCTGCCTCATCGAGGACGTTGTCCTCCGACCGGCGAGAGAGAAATGGCGAGCCCGGCTGGATTCGAACCAGCGACCAGCAGCTTAGAAGGCTGCTGCTCTATCCATCTGAGCTACGGGCCCGTTACGGCGGAGAAACGATATCCGCCGATCCGGAGAAGACGCATGAAGCGAGCGTCCTGCTCAAGGCATAAATCACTGCGTGCCGGTCAATGCGTCCACTGCCCGACACGGCCGAACTTGAAATTGTCCGAATAGGCCATCGCGCGGCGTCGGGCCTCCTGGGGCTCTTCGACGCGAAAGGGGATGCCGTTGCGCGTGGCGTAGGCGATGGCCTCGTCGCGGCCGTCGAACCAGAGCTTGAGCTGGCTCTTCATGTCGCCGGACGACGTCCAGCCCATCAGCGGCTCGATCTCGCGCGGCTGCTCCGGCTCGTATTCGAGCAGCCAGCGCTCGGTCTTGGCCGTGCCGGACTGCATCGCCGTGCGGGCGGGGCGGTAGATGCGTGCGCTCATGGTCTCGCTCGTCGCTCCACAGATCGCCGGCCCTGGAGGCCGCAGCTTCGCAAGAAAATGGTCGGGGCACCAGGATTCGAACCTGGGACCCTCTGCTCCCAAAGCAGATGCGCTACCGGGCTGCGCTATACCCCGACATTGGACATGCGACGTTCGACAGTCGCAGACCCGTCGCGCGGCTTCTCGCCTGCCGGCCGCGACGGCGATCCGCATAGCATCGAACGCCGTGCATGGAAACAGCCGAGTGGACGCAGCGCAGCATGGATCAGCGCTTGAACAGCGGGTGCTCGACCCTGTCGCCGGGCTTGATGCCCAGGCTCTCGCTGATCCCGCCATTGATCTCCAGCACCGACAGAACCGGCTCGCCCGAGGGAATCGTCCGGCGCGAGAGGGGCTCTGTCCGCTCGGCGATGCGCGCGATCGTGCCGTCGGCCCGGATGAACAGCATGTCGAGCGAGATGAAGGTGTTCTCCATCCACATCGCCACGGGCTCGGTGCGGGCGAAGTCGAACAGCATGCCGCGGTCCGGCGGGAGGTAGTTGCGGTGCATCAGCCCCTTGGCGCGCTGCTCGTTGGTGCGCATCACCTCGACCTGGAAGGCATGGCGCTTGCCGCCGCTGACGATGCTCAGCGCCTCCAGCCCGGCCGGAGCGGCCTGCTGCGCGCGTGCGGCCAATGGCGAGACGACGAGCGCCAGGCAAGCAAGACCACACAGGAACAGGCGTCTGAAGGCGTTCATCGTCGGGCGCTCCATCATCATGGTCATGCACGTCGCGGTCGTACAGGTCGCGCGATTGCCGCAATCGCCACAGATACCGACGATCCTCGCCTCGCGGTCAAGCATTTGCAGCAGGGTTGCCCCGCTTTGCGTCTTTCTTTCGTCGCGCCCTTGCGGCAGGTTCACATCGAACCGGGAGATCATCATGCTCGCCTCGAATCGCCGCCGCGCAGCGCCCTGTCGGCCCGCCCTGCTCGCGCTTGCCATCGCCCTCTGCACCAGCGTCGCAGCCAGGGCCGCCGACTTCCAACTCACCAATGTGAAGCTCGATTTCGGAGCGCTGGTCGTCTCCGCGCCAACGCTGGAGGTAAAGGGTTCGCCGCTCGAGCGGGAGGCTTTCGCGGCCCTGCTGCGAACGGGCGGCGAAAGTGCGACTTCACGTCTGGGCAAACTCACCGCGGCCGAGATCAGCGCGCCGGAAATCGTTTTCGAGCAGACGCTGGGGGGGCAAAAGCAGATCACGCGCTATCGCGACGTGCGCTTCAGCGACCTCAAGGAGGGCGTGATCGGGCGAGGCGCGGCGGCAAGCGCGACGGTATCTGGAACGATTCCGGCGCAGCCCGGCGAGGCGACGCCGCCGCGTTCGGCCGGCGGCGCGCTGGGCGCCGCGACCGGCGCTGTCGGTGGCGGGGCAACCACAGCGATCAGCGGCCAGATGCTGCGCACGAGTTTCGAGGCCTTCGACGCCCGCCATCTGGCGCGCGTGCTGACCGAGAAAGCGCAACCCGGCGCGGGCGAACCGATGCGACCGATTTTTGGCCGCTTCGAGCAGGACGGCTACACGCTCGACATGGGCAAGGCCGGCAAGATGTCGCTCGGCAAGTCGAGCGGCGCCGGCTTTGCCGCCAGGGTCGGCTCCGAGCCGCTGGGCGAGGTGCTGTCCCGGCTCGTCGCGCTCAGCGACGCCGCCGAAAAATCCGCGCGCGATGCCAAACCGGCCGACAAGCCGCTGAAAACCGAGGACGAGAGGCGGATGGGGCTCGCCCTGCTCTCGCTCTACGACAGCGTCTCCTATGGCAATGGCGAGCTGCGCGACCTTGCCATGACGCTGATCACGCCGCCGACGCCGGGCGCCAAGCCCGAGACAGTCGAGTTCAAGATGGCGCGGATCGCCTATGGCGAGAACGCGCCGGCCAAGAGCGGCTTCTCGATTGAGGGCACGAGCTTTTCCGGCGGCGGGGCGAAGGGCCAGATCGAGACGATCGCCTATTCCGGCTTCTCCCTGTCGCCGATGATCGAGGAACTGAAGGCGCTGCTGGCGAGGCCGGACGCCGACATCGACAATCTCGACTTCCGCAAATTCATCCCGACCATCGGCACGATCCGGATGACCGGCATGAGCGTCGATGCGCCCCAGCCGCCGCGCCGCGGCCAGCCGCAGCCGCCGCTGCGCATCGGGCTCGGGCTGATGGAATTGAAGACGGGCGAGCAGCTCAACGGCGTGCCGACGGCGTTAAGCCTGACGCTCGACAATCTGCTTGTGCCGGTCACCGAGGGGCCGAGCAACCCCGCCGCGCGCGACCTGATCGCCATGGGCTTCCGGACGCTCGATCTCTCCAGCAAGATCGACATGGCCTGGGATGCGGCAAAGAGCGAACTCGGCGTGCGCTCGCTCTCGCTGGGGGCTGCGAACATGGCCAAGCTCGACATCTCCGGCATCCTCGGCAACGTCACCAAGGACCTGTTCGCGAGCGATCTCGCTCTGGCGCAGGTCGCCGCGCTCGGCGCGACGGTGCGCAGCGTCGAGGCGAAACTGCAGAATTTCGGCCTGCTCGAAAAGTTGATCGAGAACGAGGCCCGCAAGGCCAACCGCAAGTCCGAGGACATGCGCCGCGAATATGCGATGATGGCGAGCCTTGGCCTCTCGGCGATCCTCGGCCCGTCGGACGCCGCCAAGACGCTGACGGCGGCGATCTCGCGCTTCGCCGCGCAGCCACGCGCGCTGACCGTTCAGGCGACCGCGAAATCGGGCTCCGGACTTGGGCTGGCCGACGTGCTGACGATCACCGACCCGACCCAGATCTTCGACAAGATCGACCTCAAGGCCACGGCCGAGTGAGACCGGCGGCCGACCGGCACGGCGACGCCCTGCTGCCCGAAGACGCCGACTGGACGCCGGGCGCGCTTGCCGTCTGGTGGGCCGGCCTGCCGCAGGTTCCGCGCGGCTGGCTCTCGCGCCGCCTCAATCCCGACAACCAGACCAGATTGCATCTGGCCCATCTGATCGCGCGGCGACAGGGCCAGATCGCGATCGGCCCCTACAGCTATGGCCGCCCCAAGATCCGCTTTCCGGAGAGCGGCGCGCGGCTCGTGATCGGCCGCTTCTGCTCGATCGCCGATGGCGTCGAGATCCTGCTCGGCGGAAACCACCGCCTCGACTGGGCGACGACCTATCCGTTCGCCGCCCTGCCCGGCCTCTGGCCCGAAGCGGCGGGTCTCGACGGCAGCCATGTCAGCAACGGGGATGTCGTCATCGGACATGACGTCTGGCTCGGTTCGCAAAGCCTTATCCTGTCGGGCGTCACCATCGGACATGGGGCGGTCGTCGCGGCCCGCGCCGTCGTCACGCGCGATGTCCCGCCCTATGCTATCGTCGCCGGCAACCCGGCGCGGCTGGTCCGCTACAGGATGGAAGAGGACCGGATCGCAGTCCTCCTCGCGAGCCGCTGGTGGACGCGTCCGGACGTCGAGCTGCGTCAACTGATCCCGATGCTCATGTCAGACCGGGTCGAGGCACTGGGTCCCGCGACGGAGTCGATCGCCCAGAAACAATTTGTCATCGACGGAAACGCACCGTAACGCATGCGGCGTCTGTCACCGCCGACGCCGGATCGTTTCCATGCATGCTTCCGCCCAGGACAAGGCTCGCGTCTTCCGCCGCGCCTATCTCGCCGAGGTCGAGACGACCGCTCTGACCGTGCTCGATGTCGGATCGGCCATCGTCGACGGGCAGAGCCTGTCGAACCGCGACGTGATGGGAAATCCGGCCTGGACCCTGCGCGGTATGGATATCGAACCCGGTCTCAATGTCGATATCGTCGTCGCCGACCCTTATGACTGGAGGGAGATCGAATCCGGCTCCGTCGATGTCGTGACCTGCTCGGAGGTGTTCGAGCATGCCGAATTCTTCTGGATCACGATCCTCGAGATCGCACGGGTGCTGAAGGGCAACGGGCTCGCCTTCATCACCTCGCCCGGCGGCGGGCCGCGCCATCGTTTCCCTGTCGATTGCTGGCGCTTCTACGACGACGCCTTCCCGGCGCTGGCCCGCTATGCCGGGCTCAGTTTGCTCGAGGCTCAGGTGCAGTGGGTGCCGGCCTATCGCAAGGGCATCCAGTGGCGCGATTCGAGCGCGGTGATGCAGAAGCCGGCGCGTGACACCGGCGCTGCCCATGCCGACGCCATGCGCTACGCCATCGGCAAGAGCCTGCGCGCCGCTGAGCCGGCGCTGGCCGAGATCGAGGCGTCAAAGCTCGCGCCTACGCCCTGCCCGCTCAGCGCCATCCCGCCGTTGACCGGCCGGAACGCCTTCCTCGCGCGCGAGGCCGAACTGCTCGACGGCGAGAGCATGGCGATGCGCAAGACCCGGCTCGTACTGCGCCAGCTCCGCGAAATCCGGCGGATCATCGCGACGCCGATGCGCGACCTGCATTTGTAAGGCCTGCATTTGTAAGGCCTGCATTTGTAAGGTCTGCATCTGGAATGCCCTGGCGGCGCAGCGCCGTGTCGCCGCGTCGAAAGGCGATCGCGCCGGCCGCCGACCCCGCGTGAGCGGCCATCTTGCCGCGTTTCAAGATCAGGCCGTAACCGATTGCTTTCGCGGCGCTTTTCATGGTTCCCCAGAGAGATGGGGCAGCCAGCCCGTATTTCGCCGCGACGTAGGCATGCGACCAGGCGAGGTGCCAGCGCGCGGTGAAGCGGCGCCTTGGGCTCGGCGCGCTGGAGCGCCCTCGCCCATGCGACGCTTCCGCCGCGTTCACATGAACGAGTGCATGGCCGGCGTCGCGCATCCGCCGACAGAGATCGTCATCCTCGTAGAACAGGAAAATCGCCGGATCGAAGCCGCCCAGCGCGAGAAAGAGATCGCGCCGGACCAGCAGGCAGGCCCCTGAGAGAAAGGGCAGGCAGGCGTCGCCGTCGGGCAGCATCATTCCGCCCTTCAGGTTGAGATGGGGCGGCGAGAGCAGCGAGCGCGGCTGCAGGAACAGCCGGCCCGACGGCTCGACGATGCGCGGCGCGAACAGACCTGCGTCGGGGTAGCGCGACGCGGCCGCCAGCAGCGCCGCGATCGCGCCCGGTTGCAGAACGAGGTCTGGGTTGACGATCAGCGCGTAGCGCGTGGCGCAGGCGGCGATCCCGGCATTGTTGGCGCGGCCATAGCCCTCGTTGAGAGGGTTGGCGACGACCCGCGCGCCATGGGCTGCGGCGATCTCGCGGGTGTCGTCGTCGCTGGCATTGTCGACGACAATTGCTGGCACGCCCTCACGCCGTAAAGCGGCGAGGCATTCGGCCAGCACCTGCGCGCTGTCATGGCTGACCACGATGGCGGTGACGCTGTCGGCGGCGATGGCATGGAGGTCTCCAGGCATGGCGGCCTTGTCGCCGGGAACGCGGTGCGCAGGCAAGCGGAATTCAGCGCCGGGCCAGATGGCCGAGTTCGCGCTGCAGATCGGCGCGCTCACTCGCATCGCAGGGCTTGGGCGCCTTGTAGGCCTTCACCGCGAAACCCGAACTCGCGGCGTTGAAACGCGCCCTCTCCTCCCGGTCGAGCCTTGCCGCGACGCGGGCGCGATCGACCCTGACGCCGCAGTCGAAGCCGCGCGAGACGCGCGAGGCGGCGTATTCGGGCGTGCCGGGCGCCGGCCCCAGCGCGGTGCAGGCCGGCAGGCCGAGCGCCAGCAGCGCGGCAAGGCAGAGCTTCGGAGACGACATGGTCGGATCGGCGCCCTAGAGCCCCTCAAATCGGCCGGCGCGGATGCCGTTCATGCGCTCGCGCAGGGCGGCGCGTTCCTCGCGGTCGCAGGCTTCCGGCCGGATGCCCTGGTTGATCGTTTGCGCCTCCGAGACGGTGATGTAGGTCGAGCGGGCGCTGGCGATGTGCTCGGGCGTCGCGCCGCGCTGGCTTTCGCTGGCCAGAAAACGATCCAGCGTGTCGCGGCGCGGGCTGCCGGCGCGGCAGGCCAGCGCGCGCGAGACGGTGTTGGCCAGTTCCGAGGCGCGCGAGGCGCTCGGATTGGACGGGCCGGAAACGCACGCCGCCAAAGGCAGCCCCAGCAAGCAGGCGACCGCGAGCGGCCGGACGAGGACGACAGCGCGCATCGGATCAGCCGTTCTTCTCGGGGGCGTTGATGCGCAGATGCGCCTCGCGGAGCTGCTTGGGCGACGCCTCCGACGGCGCGCCCATCAGCAGATCGACGGCCTGCTGATTCATCGGGAACAGCGCCACCTCACGCAGGTTCGTCGCGCCGGCCAGCAGCATGATGATGCGGTCGATGCCGGCCGCCATGCCGCCATGGGGGGGCGCACCGTACTGGAAGGCGCGATACATGCCGCCGAACCGCTCGACCACCGTCTCCTCGCCATAACCCGCGATCTCGAAGGCCTTCACCATCGCCTCGGGGCGGTGGTTGCGGATGCCGCCCGAGGCGAGTTCGTAGCCGTTGCAGGCGATGTCGTACTGGAATGCCTTGATCGACAGCGGATCGTCGTTCTTCAGCGACTCCAGCCCGCCTTGGGGCATCGAGAACGGGTTGTGCGAGAAATCGACCCGCTTGTCGTCCTCGTTGTACTCATACATCGGGAAATCGACGATCCAGGCGAATGCGAAGGCGTTTTCGTCGATCAGTCCAAGTTCGGAGCCGACCTTGTTGCGGGCCGCGCCGGCGAATTTGTAAAACTTGTCGGGGTTGCCGGCGGCAAAGAAACAGGCGTCTCCGGGCTTAAGGCCCATCTGCGCCACGATCGCGGCGACGCGCTCGGGCCCGATGTTGTTGGCGATCGGCCCTTGCCCTTCGCCGTCTTCCTTGATCAACAGGTAGCCGAGGCCCGGCTGTCCCTCGCCCTGCGCCCAGGAGTTCATCCGGTCGCAGAAAGCCCGCGAGCCGCCGCCGGGCGCAGGGATCGCCCAGACGCGGTTCTTCTCGTCCTCGAGGATTCGCGAAAACACCTTGAAGCCCGAGCCGCGGAAATGCTCCGAGACGTCCTGCATCACCAGAGGGTTGCGAAGATCCGGCTTATCGGAGCCGTATTTTGCGATCGCCTCGGCATAGGGGATGCGCGGCCAGTTCTTGGTCACCGACTTGCCGCCACCGAACTCCTCGAAGACGCCGGAGATCACCGGCTCCATCGTGGCGAAGACATCGTCCTGCTCGACAAAACTCATCTCGACGTCGAGCTGGTAGAATTCGCCCGGCAGCCGGTCGGCGCGCGGGTCCTCGTCGCGGAAGCAGGGCGCGATCTGGAAATAGCGGTCGAAGCCCGCCATCATCAAAAGCTGCTTGTACTGCTGCGGGGCCTGCGGCAGCGCGTAGAACTTGCCGGGATGCAGCCGGCTGGGCACCAGAAAGTCGCGCGCGCCCTCCGGCGAGGAGGCGGTCAGGATCGGCGTCTGGAATTCGTTGAAGCCGGAGTGCTTCATGCGGGTGCGCAGCGAGTCGATGACCTTGCCGCGCAGCATGATGTTGTTGTGCAGCTTCTCGCGGCGCAGATCGAGGAAGCGGTATTTCAACCGCGTGTCCTCAGGATATTCGAGATCGCCGAATACCGGCAGCGGCAATTCCCCCGACGGACCCAGCACCTCGATGGCGGTGGCGAACACCTCGACCGCGCCGGTCGCGAGATTGGCGTTCTCGGTGCCGGCGAGACGCGGCTTGACCTTGCCGTCGATGCGGATGACCCATTCCGAGCGTACGGCTTCGGCATCCGCGAAAGCCGGCGAATCCGGGTCGATCACGACCTGCGTCATGCCGTAATGGTCGCGCAGGTCGATGAAGAGCACGCCGCCATGGTCGCGGATGCGGTGGCACCAGCCCGAGAGGCGGACCTGCGCGCCGACATCGCTCTCGCGAAGCGCGCCACAGGTATGCGAACGATAGCGGTGCAGGGTCACGGGACGGGTCTCTTCGGAGCGTTATGCGAGACTGCGGACGGTGCAGGCTGCGGTTTCGGGGTTAAGCACACGCCCGCAGCCGGATTGTCAAGAACGCCCGCGACATGACGGCGCTTCGTCTGCTAAGAGGCCGGCCATGAGCCTCATCACCACGACCGCCGCCCTCGCCGACGCCTGTGCGCGGCTGGCCAAACACCCCTTCGTCACGGTCGATACCGAGTTCCTGCGGGAGACGACCTATTATCCGAAACTCTGCCTGATCCAGCTTGCCTCGCCCGACGAGGCCGTGCTGGTCGATCCTCTCTCGCCCGATCTCGACCTGGCGCCCTTCCTGCTGCTGATGGCGAACCGGCATGTGGTGAAGGTGTTTCACGCGGCCCGGCAGGACCTCGAAATCGTCTGGATCATCGGCAAGCTGATCCCGGCTCCGCTCTTCGACACGCAGGTCGCCGCCATGGTCTGCGGCTATGGCGATTCGGTCGGCTACGAGCAGCTCGCCAACGACCTCGCCAAGGCGCGCATCGACAAGTCGTCGCGCTTCACCGACTGGTCGCGCCGCCCGCTCAGCGAGGCGCAGCTCGCCTATGCCGAGTCGGACGTCACCCATCTGCGCGACGTCTATCTCGCGCTCGACGCCGACATCAGGGCGAGCGGCCGCGAGGCCTGGGTCGCGGAAGAGATGTCCGTGCTCAATTCTCCGGGCACCTATGAGGTCAAGCCCGAGAATGCCTGGCAGCGCCTGAAGGGCCGCATCCGCAAGCCGAGGGAACTGGCGCTGCTGATCGAACTCGCCGCCTGGCGCGAGCGCGAGGCGCAAACTCGCGACGTGCCGCGCCAGCGCGTGCTCAAGGACGACGCGCTGATGGACATCGTCCAGCGCGGGCCGCGCTCGGTCGAGGCGCTGGCGGAACTGCGCTCGGTGCCCAACGGCTTCGAGCGCTCGCGCGCCGGGGCCGAGGTGCTGGCCGCGATCGAGCGGGGCATGACACTCGATCCCAAGACTTTGCCCCGCCTGGAGCGTGAGCGCGGACGCGGCGGCAACGGCGCGGTGCTCGACCTGCTCAAGGTGCTGCTCAAGGCCGTGTCGGACGCCGAGCGCGTGGCGCCCAAGATCATCGCCTCGTCCGACGATCTGGAGGCGATCGCCTTCGACGACGAGGCCGACGTGCCGGCGCTGCAGGGCTGGCGGCGCGAGGTTTTTGGCGAGAAGGCGCTGGCGCTGAAGAACGGGAGCTTGAGCCTGCGGATCTTGCGCGGACGCGTAACGGTCGCCTGATTCAGCCTGCGACGATGTCTTGCTCGCGGCCGAGCAGCTTTCCGAGCTGCTTGAGCCTTCCCATGACGCGGTCGCTGGCGAGCGCCGTCAGGTCCGAGGGCAGGCGCAGCACCAGCCGGCTGTCGACGCAGAGAAGCGTGGTCCGCGACAGGATGCCCGGCATGCCCGCCGAAAGCAGATAGGCGACGCGGAACGCGCCGGCGAGTACCTGCGACATCTCGATCTGGCGCGGGGCCAGCAACGTGCGCAGACGCTCGGCCGACGGCGTGTCGGTCTTGGCACCGGCATAGCGATGAAACACCGTCAGCGCCAGAAAGGCGCGGCCGGGGTGGTCGACGCCGCTGAAGGCGGCATGCGCGATCACGTTGAGGCTCTGCTCGCCGCGATAATCGGGATGCGCCCGCCAGCCGATGTCGGACAGCAGGCAGGCGGCCTCCTCCAGCCGGCGGTCGCCGGGCGCCTCCGGCAGGCCCGCACTGGCGACCAGCCGCCGTGTCCAGGCGATCAGGTCGGCGCCGTGGCGCGGTTCGCGGGAGCGAAGCTGATTGTAGTCCTGCGCCGCGCGCAGAAGCGGATCAACCGCGCGCTCGTGGCCAGGCAGCATGTCGTGCAGCAGCCCCTCGCGCACACCGCTGGCCGAGATCACGACGGCGCGCGGGCGGCCGCGCTTGATCAGCAGGTCGAGCACCAGCGCGCCATAGGCGAGCAGCGGCCGGCGGGCGGACGAGACCGCGTCGATCGCCTCCAGCACATTGGCGTCGGCGCGCTCGACGAGTCGTGTGAAATCGGCGACGTCGCGGGCCGGCACGGTGTAGCCATGCATCACGCTGAGCGGATAGCCGGCCTGGCGCTGGTGCAGCGTCGCCAGCGCGCGCCAGGTGCCGCCGACGGCGAAGAAGTCCTTGCCGCGCATGGCTGAGACCTGCGGCAGATGATCGAGCTGGTCGCGCACGATCTTCTCGGCCGCCTTGAGCGAGCCTTTGGAGCGGTCCATCAGCGCCAGCCCGCCGATCGGCATGCTGACGCCCTGCCCCACCCTGTCGCCATCGACGGCGATGAGTTCAAGCGAGCCGCCGCCGAGATCGCCGACGACGCCTTCGGGCTCCGCAAAGCCCGAAATCACACCGAGCCCCGACAGGAAAGCCTCCCGGTCGCCGGAGATCAGCTCGATCGGCTGGCCGATGGCGTTTTCGGCCCGGGCGAGGAAGTCCGGCCCGTTGGCGGCGTCGCGCGCCGCCGCCGTGGCGATGACGCGGATCGAGCCGACCTGCATGGCGTCGCAGAGGATGCGGAAGCGCACCAGCGCCTCCAGCGCGCGCGCCATGGCGTCGTCGGCAAGGCGGCCCGTGGTGGCGACCTGCTTGCCGAGGCCCGCCATCTCCTTCTCGTTGAAAACCTGGGCCGGCGCGCGCGCCAGCATCTCGTAGACCACGAGGCGCACGGAATTCGAGCCGATGTCGACGATCGCGATCGTCTCGCCGAAGCTCAGACGCCCCGGCGCGAAACCGGGGAGCATGAACTGGTCAGCCCTTCTTGCCCGACTTTCGGGCGAGACTGCGGGGGCTGGAGTTAGAAAGCGATTTTCCACGTCCGGACAGGCTCGGATTCGTCATGAAATATTTGTGGGCGTTGAACGACTCGTCGCCCGGGGCCGGGACAATGCGTCGCGAACCGCCATCGGGCAAGATCGTCCAGCTCTGTTCGTTGTCGAGGAAGTTCGCCTGCATGATCTGCTCGATCAACTGCTGGTGGACCGTGGCGTTCAGGATCGGCGTCAGCGCCTCGACGCGGCGGTCGAGGTTGCGCGGCATCAGATCGGCCGAGGAGATATAGGCCTTGGCCTTGGGCGAAGGCAGGCCGTGGCCGGCGCCGAAGGCGTAGACGCGGGTGTGCTCCAGGAAGCGCCCGACGATCGACTTGACGCGGATGTTCTCCGAGAGGCCCGGCACGCCCGGCCGCAGGCAGCAGATGCCGCGAACGACGAAGTCGATCTCGACGCCGGCCCGGCTGGCGTCATAAAGCGCGTCGATGATCTCGGGGTCGACCAAGGAGTTGCACTTGCCCCAGATCGCGCCCTTCCGGCCGGCCTTCACATGGGCGATCTCCTCGGCGATGTCGGCGAGCAGGCGCTGCTTGAGGCCGACCGGCGAGACCGACATCTTCTCCAGTTCGGCGGGTTCCGCGTAGCCGGTGATGAAATTGAAGACGCGGGCGACGTCCTGCGACATCACCGGATCGGCGGTGAAGAACGACACGTCGGTGTAGATCCGCGCCGTGATCGGATGGTAGTTGCCGGTGGCGATATGGCAGTAGCTGACGAGCTGGCCGGCCTCTCGGCGCACCACCATCGAGAGCTTGGCGTGGGTCTTGAGCTCGATGAACCCGTAGACGACCTGCACGCCGGCGCGCTCCAGATCCTTGGCCCAGCGGATGTTGGCCTCCTCGTCGAAGCGGGCCTTGAGCTCGACCAGCGCGGTCACCGATTTACCGGCCTCGGCGGCCTCGGCCAGCGCATGCACGATCGGCGAGTTCGACGAGGTGCGGTAGAGCGTCTGCTTGATCGCGACGACCGAGGGATCGCGCGCCGCCTGCTGCAGGAACTGCACGACGACGTCGAAGCTCTCATAGGGGTGGTGGACAATCAGGTCCTTTTGGCGGATGGCGGCAAAGCAGTCGCCGCCATGCTCGCGGATGCGCTCTGGAAAGCGGGCGTTGTAAGGCTTGAACTTGAGATCAGAGCGGTCGACGCCGACGAGCTGCGAGAGTTCGTTCAGGCCGATCATGCCCTCGACCTCGACGATCTCGTCATGGTCGACCTTCAGCTCGCGCACGATCAGGCGGCGCAGATGCGCCGGCATGGCGGCGCTGACCTCGAGCCGGATCACGACACCGCGGCGGCGCAGCTTCAGCATGGTCTCGAAGACGCGGACCAGATCCTCCGCCTCCTCCTCGATGTCGAGATCGGTGTCGCGGATGACCCGGAACGAGCCGGTGCCCTTCACGTCGTAGCCGGGAAAGAGCTTGCTGATGAACAGCGAGACCGTGTCCTCCAGCGTGATGAAGCGGTGAAGCCCCCCGCGCGCCAGGTCGGGCAGCTCGATGAAGCGGTCCATCTTGATCGGCACGCGGATCAGCGCGTCGAGCTGGCGGCCGTCGCTGGTGCGCTCCAGCGCCAGCGACAGGGTGAAGCCGAGATTGGGAATGAACGGAAAGGGGTGGGCCGGGTCGATCGCCAGCGGTGTCAGCACCGGGAAGACGTAGTGCAGGAAGTAGTCTTCGAGCCAGAGCCGCTCCTGCGGGCCGATATCGCCGGGCGCCAGCAGATGGATGCGGTTCTCGTGCAGGTCGCGCTTGAGTTCGACCCAGCGCGCCTGCTGGTCGGCGGTCAATGCGGTCACGGCCTTGCCGAGTTCGGCGAGCTGCTCGGCCGGCGTCAGCCCGTCCTGGCTCGGCGTCACCACGCCGGCCTTGTGCTGCTCGCGGAGCCCCGAGACGCGGACCATGAAGAACTCGTCGAGATTGGCCGCCGAGATCGAGAGGAAGCGCAACTGCTCCAGCAGCGGATGATTGCGGTTCGACGCCTCCTCCATGACGCGGCGGTTGAACTGCAGCCAGGACAGCTCCCGGTTCATGAAGCGCGACGGCGACTGGCGCAGAGCGAGCGCCTCCACGGAGGTGGCCGGTTCGGCGACCTTGAGCGGCGCTGGTTCGATGTTCATCGGCTGTCCCGTTCTGGTCGCTGCTTTGGCCACGCTGGTCTCCTTGAGGCTCGTTGAAGCCATCCTAGCGTGACGGTTCGATGACGCGCGCAGGTTTTTGCGTCATGCTCTGGCGCGGCCGCGGCTGAGGCGATCCGCCCCCTTGCGCGATCCGGCTCCCTCCTGTTTCGTGCATATATGAACGATCCGGCTTCGACCCGTTGAAGCCAGCCCGATTTCCGATCGAATTCACCGAGGCTTTTTTGACCGACAGCGCGACCTCCCTCGACGATGGCGATATCGTCTACCCTTCCGCCGTTCCCTTCGTTCTCGCCCATCTCGCCTGTTTCGGGGCGCTGTGGAGCGGCGTGACCGCGACGTCGCTGTGGCTGGCGTTCGGCCTCTACTGGCTGCGGATGTTCGCCGTGACTGGAGGCTATCACCGCTATTTCTCGCACCGGACCTACAAGACCAGCCGCGTCATGCAGTTCGTCCTGGCGCTGCTGGCGCAGTCGACGGCGCAGAAGAGCGTGCTCTGGTGGGCCTCCAAGCACCGGCACCACCACCGCCACGCCGACACCGAACTCGACGTGCATTCGCCGGTGCATACGGGTTTCATCTATTCGCATCTGGGCTGGATCTTCTCGAAACAGCATCACCGTTTCGATTCAGCCACCATCAGCGATCTGACGAGGTTTCCGGAGCTCAGGCTGCTGCACCGCTTCGAGCTTGCGCCGGCCATCCTGCTGGCGCTGCTGTGCTATGCGATCGACGGCTGGACAGGGCTGTTCGTGGGCTTCTTCTGGTCGACGGTCGCCGTCTATCACGGCACCTTCTGCATCAACTCGCTCGCCCATGTGCATGGCGACAAGGACTATGTCACCGGCGACGAAAGCCGCAACAACTGGTGGCTGGCGGTCATCACCATGGGCGAGGGCTGGCACAACAACCACCACGCCTATCAGTACAGCGTCCGCCAGGGCTTCCGCTGGTGGCAGTGGGATCCGACCTTCTACATCATCGCCGGCCTCTCGAAGCTCGGGCTGTTCTGGGACCTGAAGGCCCCGCCGCAGGCGATCGTCGAGCGCTCGCAGGCGCTGCCGCCGCGCGTGATCGAGCGCTCGGCCGAACGGCTGGCGGCCTCCGTGCCGCTGGAGCGCGCTGTGGCCGCGTTCTGGGAGGCCTATGCCGCCACGCCGAGCCTCTCCGATCTCCATCTGCCGACGATGACCGTCGCGGAACTGCGCGTCGCGCTCGCCGACCTGCATAATCGCGCGAGCGACCGGCTGGCCGAGATGCAGCAGCAGGCGCAGGAGGCTCTGGCCCAGTGGCATCTGCCGGTGCTGCCGAGCCGCGAGGAACTGACCGAAAAAGCTGCCGCGATGTTCGTCAAGACGCCGTCGCTCGACGCGATCGCGGCGCGCGCGCATGACCTGCTCGTCGAGGCGATGCATGCGCGGATCGTGACGTCGCCGACGCCCGGGCCGTCTCGCGTCTGAGCCTGATCAGCCGGCGGAGAGCTGGCCCGCCAGCGCCTCGGCCGCCAGGACGCGCGTGACGCGGCGGCCGCGCTCGAGCGACAGCCGGTCGAGCCCGTCGACCAGCGCGCGTGCAGCGGCAAACGAACGCTCCATCCGCAGCGCCAGCATCTCGACGATGCCGGTATCGACGATGAGCTGCCGGTCGATGAAGAGCTTGACCAGCACGGCGCGCAGCAGCGCGTCGTCGGGCGGCTCGATGATGGCGTGAGGCGCCAGCCGCAGCCGCGACAGCAGGTCCGGCAGCTTGACGCCCCACTGGTCGGGCGCGGCGCGCGCTGTCAGCAGCAGCGCGCCGGCTCTCGCCTTCAGCGCGTTCATCAGATGGAACAGGGCCGCCTCGTTGCGCGGACCGCGATCGCAATCCTCGACCACGAGCGCGCCGTTGGAGACCAGATGCGGCACGGCCTCATCCGTCACAGCCTCGACCGGCACGACCCAGGCATGCGCGCGCCTCGCCCAGATCGCGGCAAGATGGGTCTTGCCCGCGCCCTCCGCGCCGACGAGCCTGAGCCAGGCGTCGGGCCAGGACGGCCAGGCCTCGATCAGATTGTAGGCGGCCTCGTTGGACGGGCCGATCAGGAAATCCTCGACGCCATGGCGGCTGTCGACCGGCAGGTCGAAGGCGAGCTGGCGTGGGCGGGCGGGAAGGTCCGGCATGGACGGGCGCGTACTCATCAATCCGGTTGCGCGGTCGCGGCTGGCCCAAACGCAGGCAAGCGCCGAGGCGGCCGGATTGCCAGAAGCAGTCGAGGCCGTCAACGCGCGGGCTGACGTCGCTGCCCTGCCGCCGGCTGTGGCGACATCACAGCGTTCTCGCGACCCGGAAGCCGATCCCATTGGCTTCGCCGTCCTTGCTCCAGTTGTTGCGAACCGTCGATTGCAGAGCCGTCGGGTCGTCGTAGAGGAACGCGCCGCCGCGCGTGACGCGCTCGTCATCGTCCGAGCAGCCGGATGCGCGTGCGGTTCCGTCGGTGGGTGCGTCGGCCAGATTCCGCTCCCAGCAGTCCTCGACCCATTCCCACACATTGCCGTGCATATCGTGAAGCCCGAACGCGTTCGGCTTAAACGACCCGACAGGCGCGGTCCTGGTCTTGTCCAGCGGGTTTCCGCAGCCCTCGCAATGGGCGTTGCCCCGGCCGATCTCGTTGCCCCAGCTATAGCGGGTCGTGCTCCCGGCGCGTGCCGCGTATTCCCACTCCGCCTCCGACAGGAGCCGGTACGTCTTGCCGGTCTTGCGCGATAGCCACGCGACATACTCCTTGGCGTCGTCCCACGACACGGAGATCACCGGACGGTTGGCCCGACCCCATCTGCTGTCGTCGGGGGTGCGGCTGCAGCCCTTGCCGGCCACGCACGCCTGCCATTCCGTAAACGTGACTTCGAACTTGCCGACGCCGAACGGCCTGCCGATCGTGACGCGACGCTGCGGAGGATCGCCAGCCTCCGTCGGGCCCATCATGAAACCGCCCGCGGGAACGACGATCATCTCCGGGCACCCGTCGGCGCAGTCGCGGAAGCTCTGACCCGCCCGCAAAGGCTCCGAAGCGCCCGCGGACGACGCGAATTCTTCCGGAGAAAACGCTGCAAAGCCGGCCGCGAGCGCCAGGGCTAGCGCGGCGCAGGCTGCTGATCGTTGCTTCCCTGGCATCATGGACCAACCGAAACACGCGAGACGACCGAGTTTATGCCGCATCCGCCAACTGGCAAGCCTCGCGGTCCGCTTTGGATCGCTTTCTCGATCGGACCCGAAAACAGTTTGCGCTCTCAGCTATCGGATTCGATGCGCGCCTTGACCACGGCGGCCTTCATCCTGTCGCCGCCATGGTAGAAATGGCTCGCCATATATTGCCTGAGCGCGAAGCGGCACAGCACGCCGACGACCGCCGCCAGCGGCACCGCCATCAGCAGGCCGACGAAGCCGAACAGGGAGCCGAAGGCGAGCAGCGCGAACATCAGCCAGACCGGGTGGACGCCGATCGAGTCGCCGACGAATTTCGGCTGGAAGATGTTGCCCTCGAGGAACTGGCCGGCGGCGAAGACGGCAAGCGTCGCCAGAGGCAGGGTCCAGTCCGGCCAGAATTGCACCAGCGCGACGCCAACCGACAGAACGAGGCCGATCAGCGAGCCGACGAAGGGAATGAAGGAGAGTACGCCGCTGATGATGCCGATCAGCGCGCCGAAATTGACGCCGAGCAGACTGAGGCCGACGGCATAGAATATGCCGAGCAGCAGGCAGACCAGCGCCTGCCCGCGCAGGAAGCCGGCGATGGCGACATCCATCTCGTGCAGGAGGCTGCGGATGGTGTCGCGATGGTCGAGCGGGAGCCAGCCATCGACGGTGGCGCACATCCGGTCCCAGTCGACCAGCAGATAGAAGGCGATCACCGGGGTCAGTATGAAGAGCGAGAACACGCCGATGACCGCCGTCCCCCCGGTCCAGAGCGAGGCGAGCACGCTGCCGGCCCATTTCGTGCCCTCGCCGACGAGATTGCCGAGCGAACTCTGCGCATCCTCGGCGAGCTTGCTGCCGCCGAGCCGCTCCAGCAGCGGCGCGCCCTGCTCCAGCACCAGCGCCTGCAGCCGCGCCGCCAGGGTCGGCAGCCTTTCGACCAGACCGACGAGCTGCTGTCCGAGCAGCGGCGCGAGCAGGATCAAGGCGAGCGCGATCACCAGAAGGAACAGGCACAGGATGACGATCGTCGCCGTCAGCCGGCCGAGCCCCAGCCGCTCCAGCCTGTCGGCCAGCGGATCGAGCAGATAGGCCAGCGCCAGCGCCGCGATGAAAGGAAGGAGCACGTCGCGCAGCAGCACGAGCAGCAGCACGAAGACGACCAGCGAACCGAGCCAGAAGCCGATTTGACGTTGCAATGTCATCGATCAGGCCTCTCGCGCCATCGCTTTATGTGCAGTGCGGAAATGGGTGGAACCGAAGGAGGTTCCAAGCCGCAGCGCGACAAAATCGGTCGCCCACCCCGAGCGCCGGCCTCACGCCGCCATATGGCGCAGCCAGAAGGCGAGATAGGCGGTCATCGAGCCGACCGTCAACAGCGCCACCAGCAACTGCCCGAGTTGCATCGCCTGCCCCGCATCGACGCCGAAGGCCTGCGTGCCGAGCACGAGCGCGGCAAAGGCCAGTTGCGCGGCCGTGTTGAGCTTGCTCACCACGATGGGCGCGATCACCACCGGCCTTTCCATCACCCAGGACAGGATCACCGCCGAGACGATCATCAGGTCGCGCGCCACCACCAGGATGACGAGCCAGACCGGGATGACGCCGATCACCGCCAGCGTGACATAGATCGAGACGATCAGCGCTTTGTCGGCGACCGGGTCGAGATAGGCCCCGAGTTCGCTCGCCATGTCGAAGTGCTTGGCGATGAAGCCGTCGATCGCGTCCGAGACGCCGGCCGCGACGAACAGCACGAAAGCCGCCTGCCAGCGCTGGTTGACGATCATGACGATCACCAGCGGCACCAGGATGAGCCGGCCGATGGTGATGAGGTTGGGCAGCGTCATGGCGCGAGCTTCGCGCAAACGCGACGGAGTCGCCAGCCCGAAGCGGTGGAGCAAGGCCGTGAAAACGCCGTCCCAGCTTGCAAGGGCCGGTTCGGTTGCCTATCGCTCGCTTGAACGCGCGTGTTCCCTCAGCCCTCATCCTGAGGAGCCGCGTCGGCGGCGTCTCGAAGGATGCTCCAGCGCGCTATGGAGCATCCTTCGAGACGCCATTCCCTTCGGAATGGCTCCTCAGGATGAGGGCTGGAGTGATTTCGAGCGGTTTCGCGCACGACGTTGAAGGCTGCACCCCATGACCAAGCCGGGCCAGAACGGACTGACCTACGCCCAGGCGGGCGTCGATATCGACGCCGGCAACGCCATGGTCGACCAGATCAAGCCGCTGGTGCGCGCGACGCGGCGGCCCGGCGCGGATGCCGAGATCGGCGGCTTCGGCGGATTGTTCGACCTGAAGGCCGCCGGCTTCACCGACCCGATCCTGGTCGCGGCCAATGACGGCGTCGGCACCAAGGTCAAGATCGCGATCGAGAGCGGCCTTCACGCGACCATCGGCATCGACCTCGTGGCGATGTGCGTCAACGATCTGATCGTGCAGGGCGCAGAGCCCCTGCTGTTCCTCGACTACTACGCCACCGGCAAGCTCGACCCCAAGGTCGGCGTCGAGCTCGTGCGCGGCATAGCCGATGGCTGCCGCCAGGCCGGCTGCGCCCTGATCGGCGGCGAGACGGCCGAGATGCCGGGGCTGTATGCCGAGAAGGACTATGACCTGGCGGGCTTCGCCGTCGGCGCGGCCGAGCGCGGCACGCTCCTGCCGCGCGCCGACCTTGTGCCCGGCGACGTGGTCTTCGGACTGCCCTCCTCGGGCGTCCACTCCAACGGCTACTCGCTGGTGCGGCGCATCGTGGCCCTCAGCGGGCTGGCCTGGGACGCCCCTGCCCCCTTCGCACCCGGCATGAGCCTCGCCGAGGCGCTGCTGATCCCGACGCGGATCTATGTAAAGCCGCTGCTGCAGGCGCTGAAACACACCGACGGCATCAAGGCGCTGGCGCACATCACCGGCGGCGGTTTTCCCGACAACATCCCGCGCGTGCTGCCTGCAGGGCTCGGCGTCGCGCTCGATCTCGCCGCGATACCCGTACCTCCGGTCTTCGGCTGGCTCGCCGGCGTCGGCGGCGTCGCCGAGCGCGAGATGCTGCGCACATTCAACTGCGGCATAGGCATGATCGTGGCGGCCGATGCGGCCAAGGCCGACCAGGTCGAGACGGCGCTGAAGGCCGCCGGCGAAGCTCCGGTCAGGTTGGGCGAGATCGTGCCGGTTAGCGATGGCGAGGAGCAGGTCGCCTATCGCGGCAAGCTGGCCCTGTGAGCGCCCTCGTCCGCAGGCGCACCGCCGTCCTGATCTCCGGGCGCGGCTCGAACATGGTTGCGCTGGCGCAAGCAGCCCGGGCTCCTGATTTCCCCGCCGAGATCGGGCTCGTCTTGTCGAACCGGCCCGATGCCGGCGGGCTCGCACGCGCCGCCGAGATGGGCATTCCCACTGCCGTCGTCGATCATCGCGACTTCAACAAGGACCGCGAGGCCTTCGAGCGCGCCATGGACGAGGTGCTGCGCATCAACCAGATCGAGTTGATCGCGCTCGCCGGCTTCATGCGGATCATGACGCCGTGGTTCGTGCGGCGCTGGGAAGGCCGGATGATCAACATCCACCCGTCTTTGCTGCCGCTGTTCAAGGGCACCCACACGCATGCGCAGGCGCTTGCGGCCGGCGTCACCGAACATGGCTGCAGCGTGCATTTCGTCGTGCCCGAGCTCGATGCCGGGCCGGTGATCGCGCAGGCGCGGGTTCCCGTGCTGCCGGGCGACGACGAGGACAATCTGGCGGCACGCGTGCTGGAGCAGGAGCTTGCTCTTTATCCTCAGGCGCTGGCCGAGGTCGCCTCCGGGCGCGCGACGCTGGTCGATGGCGCGCTGCAGCGCTCCTGAGGCAGTTCGCAGGTCGCATTGGCGGCGCGGACCTCTTCCTCGCGCTGCCAGCGCCGGAACAGATCGGCCCGGCGCGCCGGATAGCGCTCGTCGCGCGCCACGAGATCGGTGATGCGGTCGGTGCGGAAATGGCGGAAGGCCTGACGCAATTCGCACCAGGCGATGACGATGCGGACGCGGTCGTAGCAGGTCATGCCGATCGGCCAGATCATCCGGCGCGTCGCCTGCCCGGCCTCGTCACGATAGCCGACATCGAGCTTGCGTCCGAGCCGGATCGCGGCACGCACCGCCGCGACATCGACCTGATCGGCCGGCAGGTCGCGGCTATAGACGGGCGCGAACAGCGCGCCGTCGAGCAGGATCGGCTTGAGATGGACGGGGAGCACGGCCGCGACCTTGCTGACCACGTCCTCGGCGGCCCGCGCCAGCACCGGATCGGCGCGCTCGGTGAGCCAGCGCATGCCGACCAGCACGGCCTCGATCTCGTCGGGCGAGAGCATCAGCGGCGGCATGTCGAAGCCCGCATCCAGCACATAGCCGATGCCGGCCTCGCCCCTGACCGGAACGCCCTGCCGGGCGAGCGCGGCGATGTCGCGATAGACCGTGCGCACCGAAACATCGAGCTCGGCGGCGAGCGTGTCGGCCGTGACCGGCCGCCGGCGGCGGCGCAGGCCCTGGATCAGATCGAGCAATCGTTCGGCGCGCTGCATGGTCGGTCCTGCCGGTCCCTGATGTCTCGCGACACCCTGTCACAGGCTACTGACGAAACGTGTCAGCAGCGTGTCAGGAGAACGGAAGCAGATCAAGGGGCATGCGGCGACCAGCGCAGCGCGCGAATCCGTCGCTTCAGACCGGCCGCTTGAGCTTGCACTGGTCGATGAAGTCGAGGCCCTTGGCGCGGGCCGAGTCGTTGAAATAGCCGGTGTCGCGGAAGGCCTGGAGCTCGTCTCTGGTCATCGCCTTGACCGTGCCCTTGGCGTAGCAACTGCACGGCGAATGGACCGCTTCCCGCGTCGTGCCCATCAGGCGCGACTGCGTCACCAAGCAGGCGTCGAAGGCGCGCAGCTGGATCATGTAGGGCGTCAGGTTCTTGGCCGTCGGGTCCGGCGGCGGCAAGGCCGCGGTGCCGCTCGCGGCATGCGCCGAAACCGCGATCGCAAAAGAAAAACCTGCGGCAAGAACAGCCGCTCCCATCCGCCGCATCGTCATCTGTCCGCCGATCCTTCGAGATCATGTCCGGCAGGCATGATTCATGCCCGCTCCGCCGCCGCGCGGATGGTCCACAGCGGCACCCAAAGGTCAAGCGGCGTTACGTCTCAGGCCGCCCTGATCCAGACCTTGTTATCGTGGAAAGCCGCGCCGCCGAAGGGCGCGACCGCGTCCGCGCCAGTGATCGTGTTGATGCCGCGGCCATGCCGGTGAGCGGAATTGGGCCAGATCGATTCGGCGATGACGACGCCACGCACCACGCCCTCGAACAGCACCGCATGGAGATGCACGCTGCCGCGCCGGTTGCCGATCACGACCTCCTGCCCGGCGACGACGCCAAGGCTCGCCGCATCGTCGGGATGCAGCATCAGCGTCGGCCGGCCCTCCTTCTTCAGCGAGCCCGGCGTCTCGTTGAAGGTCGAGTTCAGGAAGCTGCGCGCAGGGCTCGTCGCAAGCCTGAAGGGATGAGCCTCGTCGGCGTTCTCCAGCACGTTCCAGTAGTCGGGCAGCGCCGGCATCTCCGCCCAAGGGCCCATCGGCCCTTCGTTCGCGCTCGGCACCTTCGGCCAGTCCGGCTTGAAGCGGAACTTTTTGTCGCGATAGCCAAAGCCGTCGAGATAATGCGCCGTGCGATAATCCGGCTGCACGTCGTGGAAATCATTGGCGATCAACTCGTCGAGCGTGCCGCGGCCGCTCTCGCGCAGCGTCCAGTCGACGATCTCGCGCGAAGTCATGGCGAAGCCGCGATGCTGCGCGCCCAGCCGGCCGGCGAGCGCGCAGATCACATCGTGGTTGGACCAGCATTCGCCGGGCGGTTCGACCAGCTTGCCGCCCCACATGATGTGCTGGTGTCCGCCGCCCTGATAGAGGTCGTCATGCTCCATGAACTGCGTCGCAGGCAGCACGATGTCGGCCATCGCGGCGGTCTCGGTCATGAACTGCTCATGGACGACGGTGAACAGGTCGTCACGGGCGAAACCTTGCTTGACCAGCTCCTGCTCGGGCGCGACCGAGACCGGGTTGGTGTTCTGGATGAACAGCGCCTTGACCGGGCCCTTGTGACGCAAAGCTTCGACGTCCCCGGTCAGCACGCGACCGATCTGCGACTGGTCGAGCTGGCGGACGTCACGATCGACGACGTCGAGCCCCTCGATCAGGCTCTTGCGCCATTTGTAGATGCCGCTGTTCGAATGGAACGCGCCGCCGCCCTCATGCTGCCAGGCCCCCGTCACGGTCGGTACGCAGAGCGCCGCATGCATCGAGACCGAGCCGTTGCGCTGGCGCGCGAAGCCGTAGCCGAGGCGGAAGAAGCTCTTCTTGCGCGTGCCGACGAGCGCGGCGAACTCCTCGATCTCGGCGACGCTCAGGCCCGTGATCGCAGCCGCCCATTCCGGCGTGCGGGTTTTCAGGTGCTCCTCCAGTTCGCCCGGGGCGTCCGTATGCGCCGCCAGATAGTCGCGGTCGGCATGGCCGTCGCGGAAGAGGATATGCATGACGCCGCAGGCGAGCGCGGCATCGGTGCCCGGCCGCAGCACCAGCGCCAGATCGGCCTGATCGAGCGTCGCGTTGCGATAGATGTCGATCGCGACGATCTTCGCCCCGCGCGTCTTCCGCGCCTTGATCGCGTGGTGCATCACATTGACCTGCGTATGCACGGCGTTCGTACCCCAGATCACGACGCAGTCGGACTTCGCCATCTCGCGCGGGTCCGGGCCAGCGAGCCGACCCGTACCGGCGATGAAGCCGGTCCAGGCCATCGTGGTGCAGATCGTCGAATACTGGCCCGAGTATTTCTTCGCGTGGCGCAGGCGGTTGATGCCGTCGCGCATGACGAGCCCCATCGTGCCGGCGTAGTAATAGGGCCAGACGGCGTCCGCGCCGTACTCGGCCTCGATCACCAGGAAGCGTCTGGCGATCTCGTCCAGCGCCTCGTCCCAGGTGACGCGCTCGAATTGCCCTGAACATTTCGGACCTGTCCGCCGCAGCGGGTGCATCAGCCGGTCGGGATGGTGGATGCGCTCGGCATAGCGCGCAACCTTCGCGCAGATCACGCCGTCGGTGTAGCTCTGGCGCTTGGAGCCACGCACCCGGCCGATGCTGCGGCCGTCGATGACCTCGACCTCGAGCGAGCAGGCCGAGGGGCAGTCATGCGGGCAGACGGAGGGCAGATGCGCGACGCGCGGCAGTTCGGTCATGGCGGCTCCTGATGCGCCTTTCGTGGCGCGACATCGCCTTTCGGTCAATGCCCTCGCTCTTCCGTCATGGTCGGGCTTGTCCCGACCATCCACGTCTTCCTTCGTCTTGCCCTGCGCCCAAGACGTGGATGCTCGCCACAAGGGCGAGCATGACGGAAGGGTCGATCCCCGCGCGTCAACCGGGGGTTAACGCTAACGCGTCAGATTGCCGGCATCGGTCCAGTCGCCAGGGTTCCGCGGCGTATGGCCCAGCATATCCGGAGTTGTCTGCCTATGCGTTGCGTTGCGTTGTTTCTCGGCCTCGTGGCCGGGCTCGTGCTGTCGTCGCCGGACCGGGCGCTCGCCCAGTCTAGCGCGTATACGCAGCTCACCTCGCCGGCCTCGGCCCAGAACTGGCACCTGACACTCGGCGCCGGCCTGCGTTACCAGCCCGATTATGCCGGCTCCAACGACTACGTCTTCCGGCCGCGCCCGATCATCTCGCTCGGAAAGGGCATCAAGAGCACCTGGTGGTCGGCCGAGGACGATGCGCTCTCGATCGGCTTCTTCTCCGGCACGGCCTGGCGGGCCGGCTTCTCCGGCAACCTGCTCTGGGAGCGCAAGGCCAGCGTCAATCCGGCGCTGGTCGGGGTGCCCAACACCAAGTTCGGTGTCGAGGCCGGCGGCTTCGTCGAGTTCTATCCGGCTTCCTGGCTCAGGGCGCGCGCCGATCTGCGGCGCGGTTTCGTCACCCATGACGCGCTCGTCGCCGACTTCAAGCTCGATGCCTTCACCAAGATCGGACAGGCCTGGACCGTCGGCGCGGGACCGCGCATGAGCGTCGTCGGGGCCGACTACATCCGCACCTATTTCGGGCCCAATCCCGGCCTCGCCGGCATGGGCGGGCTGCTGCAGCGCTACAACGCCGGCGTCCACTCGGTCGGTGCGATCGCGCAGGTCACCTATCACTGGAGCGAGAAGCTCTCGACCACGGCCTATGTCGAATACAAGCACCTCGTTGGCGACGCGGCGAAGACGCCGATCGTGCGGACCTTCGGCTCGCGCGATTCGGTGACTCTGGGCGTCTCGGCGAGCTACGCCTTCGATCTCGGCTTCTGACCCCTCAGTGGCTATGGGCGTGATTGCTGGGGTTATCATGGGCATGATCATGCCCATGGCTCGCCAGCGCGCCGAGATCCTCACCCGAGCGGTATTCCGTCCAACTCTGGCGCAGGATCAGCGTCGCCGAATGCAGGAAGAGCCCTGCCATGATCGCCGCGACCGCGAGATCGGGCCAGGCCGTGCTGGTGCCCCAGACGCCGAGCGCCGCCAGCATGACCACGACATTGCCGATCGCGTCGTTGCGCGAGCAGAGCCAGACCGAGCGGACATTGGCGTCGCCGTCCTTGTAGCGCGCCAGCAGCACGACGCTGGCGAGATTGGCGGCAAGCGCGAGGAAGCCGACCACGCCCATCACCTCGGCGCGCGGCAGGCCCGGCCCGAGGAACTGGTAGCCGGTCGAGCCCAGCACCCATAGCCCCATCACGAAGAGCGACGCCCCCTTCGCCATCGCCGCCAGCGAACGTGTGCGCAGCGATGCCCCGATCACGGCGAGGCTCAGGCCATAGGTCAGCGTATCGCCGAGGAAATCGAGCGCGTCGGCCTGCAGGGCCTGCGAGCGGGCGAGATGGCCCGAGACGATCTCGACCAGAAACATCACGGCGTTCAGCGCGATCACTGCCCACAGAATCCGCTTGTAGCGCGGATCGACCCCGTCGAAGACAGGATTGCCCGAGCAGCCGCAGGTGGCTGCCAGCGGTTTCTCATGGACCGGCGCGTGGGCGTGGATGTGTCGCGAGTGGTCGTGGTGGGAATGCGCGCAGCCGGTCATCGACTCAAAGCCTTTCAACGGGAAGGCCTGCACGCTACATGCTCTAGCGACTAGAGGATCAAGCGGAGATTTCGCCATGGATGCGATGCCGATCGGGGCGCTCTCGGAGGCGACCGGCGTCAAGGTGCCGACGATCCGCTTCTACGAGCAGATCGGCCTTTTGCCCGCGCCTTTGCGCACGCAGAGCAACCGGCGCAGCTATGGCGAGCCGCATCTTCAGCGCCTGCGTTTCATCCGACATGCGCGTGATCTGGGCTTCTCCGTCGACGACATTCGCGAATTGCTGGCGATGACGGCGCAGCCGCAGGCCTCGTGCGACCGGGCCGACAGCATCGCCCGCCGTCATCTCGCCGAGGTCGAGCGTCGCATCGCGCAGTTGCAGTCGCTGCGCAGCGAATTGCAGCGGATGATCGGCGAATGCAGCCATGGCCGGATCGCCGATTGCCGGGTGATCGAATCGCTCGCCGACCACGGGCAGTGCCTGCACGAGCACGCATGAAAAAGGCGGGCCTCGCGGCCCGCCTGAAACTTTCGTTCAGCACCGTGGAGAGTTCGTCGGAAAACGCGCTCCGGTGAGTCGGCTGGCGTGGATTTCGAGAACCGGAGCGGAGCGGACTTCTTGTCCGTGAGCACCGGAAGCGCAGAAGGCCGCGCCAGACGGCCGCCGGAGTAGCGTTTAACGACGGACTCTCAGCCGACGATCTCGTTGCCGGAAAAGAACTGCGCGATCTCGATGGCGGCGGCTTCCGGCGCATCGGAACCGTGGGCCGTGTTCTCGCCGACCGACTGGGCGAAGAGCTTGCGGATGGTGCCCTCGGCGGCGTTCGCGGGGTTGGTCGCGCCCATCACGTCGCGATAGGCGGCGATGGCGTTCTCGCCTTCGAGCACCTGGACGACGACGGGGCCGGAGGTCATGAACTCGACGAGCTCGCCGAAGAACGGACGCGCCGAATGGACAGCGTAGAAGGTCTCGGCCTGGGCCTTCGTCATCAGGATGCGCTTCTGCGCGACGATGCGCAGTCCAGCCTTCTCGATCACCGCGTTGACCGCGCCGGTCAGATTGCGGCGGGTCGCGTCGGGCTTGAGAATGGAGAAGGTGCGCTGGAGGGCCATCGGTCGATCCTTGGGGAACTGTGCGGGGATTTCGGCGCGCTCATAGCAGCCGACTTCCAGCCCCACAAGAGTCGCCGCCCCACAAGGCGCCGCCCCGGAACGACAGAAGCCCGTCCGCCTCAGTGGCGAGTCAGGAAGGCGCGGGCCTCGCGCAGCGCCCGGGCAAGCTGCTCGGCGGTCATTTCCAGCGCCAGTTCCTGGCGGTGGGCGGCGGCCTGCCGGCAGCCGCGCGCCAGCGCCACGTTGAACCATGTCTGTGCCGCGACGAGATCGACCGGCGCGGTGCGCCCCGCCGCATACATCAGCCCGAGCTGGTAATAGGCTTCGGCCGAGGTCTCGGCCGGAACCGTCAGCGAAGCCGGGATCGCGCTCATTTCCATGCGTGCCATGACAAACCACCCTCTTGTCTTGTTGTGCCAGCCACCCGTCCAAGGCCCCGGCTTGTGAGGACGAGATTTGGCCGCGGCCCTTAAAGGCGACGCTAAAAATTGCGATGAATCGAAGCTCAACGAGATGTAATCGAGCCGTTAAAGCAACAAAGGATTCAGCTTTTCAACGCCAAAAGACAAGCGATTTCAATAGTATCCGCAAGCGACTGTCGGCGCGCCGTTGACGGCGCGTTCACCTTGCGGAACGGCGATGCCGATTCAGCACTGCCGCTGCGGCAGCTTGTCAGGCGGGCGATCTCGGATATGGTTCATATCAGAACCATGCAGCATAGCGTGGTCTTCAACGATGGGAGGATGCCGATGCCTGTTCGATCGACGCTTGTGAAGGGCGCGCTTGTCGCGCTCGGGCTCGCCGCCGCCGGCGCCGTCGCGCCCGCCGCCGCGCAGGATGTCACGGGAACCTGGCTGCGCGACACCGGCGCCTCGCGCGTGCGCTTCGCCAAATGCGGCGATGCGATGTGCGGCACGCTGGCCTGGCTCAAGGACACAGCCGGCCCGGCGAAAGTCGGCCAGCGCATCTTCTACGACATGAAGCCCGACGGGGCGGGCAAGTGGAAGGGCAGCGCCTTCAATCCCGAAGACGGCAAGACCTATTCCGGCACGATGACGCTCTCGGGCGACAGCCTGACCACCTCGGGCTGCGTGCTCGGCGGGTTGGTCTGCCGCTCGGTGAAGTGGGCGCGCGCGAACTGACGAATCCATCACGTCATGGTCGGGCTGGTCCCGACCATCCACGTCTTCGTTCGTCGCATTTGATGACCAAGACCTGGAAGCCCGCCACAGCAGCGAGCATAACGGAGTTGGCAGGCCTCAACGCGCCTTCTGGCCGAACAGGATCGCCTTCTCAGCGTCGGTCCTGATCGTGCCGGCGGGGTTACGCAGTTCCTCCGCGACCTTGAGACCCTTCTGTACGGCCGGGCGCGCGTTCATCGTATCGAGCCAGCGCGCGACGTTCGGGAACTGCGCGATGTCCTGGCCCTGCCGCTCCCAGCCGCGCGCCCAGCCGATGCAGGCCATGTCGGCGATCGAATACTCCCCGCAGATGTAGTCGCGGCCGGCGAGGCGCTTGTTGAGCACGCCGTAGAGCCGGTTCGCTTCGTTGGTGTAACGCTCGATCGCATAGGGGATCGGGTCAGGCGCATAGAGCCGGAAATGATGGGTCTGGCCGAGCATCGGGCCGAAACCGCCCATCTGCCAGAACAGCCACTCATCCACGGCGACGCGGGCGCGCTCGTCCGACGGGTAGAACATGCCTGTCTTGCGGCCGAGATATTGCAGGATCGCGCCGGATTCGAAGACGGAGATCGGCTGGCCGTCGGGGCCTTCGGGATCGACGATCGCCGGCATGCGGTTGTTGGGCGAGATCGCCAGGAACTCGGGCTTGAACTGGTCGCCCTTGCCGATGTTGACCGGGATCAGCGTGTAGGGCAGCCCGCACTCCTCCAGCATGATGGTGATCTTCCAGCCATTGGGCGTGGGCCAGTAGTACAGGTCGATCGGCTTGGTCTGGCTGGCGGGCATGATTTTCAGTGTCCTGTCGCTGGTGAGTGCCGCGAGCAGGTTTAAGCCTACGGCCGCGCGCCCGGAAGGGCCGCGCTGCGCAAGTGGCGCGGGCTCGCCATGTCGTGATGGGCGATGAGCGCTTGAATTCAACCACAGGTTCAGCCGAGACTGGCGTCATCGGCCGGGCGGCCTGCGGACTGAGCCCGTCGCCCCGCGCCGGTTCCTCGAGGATCACCGCCATGCGCCTTCCCCTGATCGCCGCCAGCCTCGCCGCCGCCTGCGCGCTCGCCCTGCCTGCCGCCGCGCAGACCAACCCGCTGCAGCAGCGTCCCGCCGCCCCTGCCCGCACCGCGCCGGCGACCACGGCCTCTCCCGCAGCCGAGGCGGCGAAGCCCAAGCGCGCGCGCTCCGAGGCGCAGCTCAAGAACGACAATCGCTTGCGCGCCTGCGGCGCGGAATGGCGCGCCAACAAGCCCGACCTGACCAAGAAGGGCTACAACTGGATCAAGTACTCGACCGAGTGCCGCAAGCGGCTGGCCGCGCAGGGGCAATGAGCACCGACCGGAGCGTCGGAGACGGCGCTCCGGTCATAGCGTGATCTTGAAACCCTCATGGCTCTGCTCGAAGCCGAGATTGCGGTAGAAGCGGTGCGCGTCGATGCGGCTCTTGTTGGAGCTCAGCTCGAACAGCCCAACACCATGCGCCTTCGCGAAGGCGAGCGCGGCCGCGACCATGAGCGCACCGATGCCCTGCCCCCGGCATTCGGGCGCGACATGGACGCTTTCGAGCTTGGCGCGCCTGCGGCCCCGCGCGGCGATGCCGGGTATGAGCGTGACCTGATAGGTGCCGAGCACGAGGCCCGCCCGCTCGGCGACGAAGAGATGGTTGGCGGGGCTGGCCTCGACCTCATCGAAGGCGCGCAGGTAGTCGGGATGCGCCGACTCGGCGTCGATCTGCGCCGCCGTCATCGTTTCCGTCGCCGAGCCGTGCAGGATCAGCGCGGCGATCCGCGCTACGTCCTCGCGCCGCGCCGGGCGGATGACGATTTCGCCCGGCTCGATGGTGCTTTTATTCATGCCGCGCGGCGTCCCGTTGATCTGCGCGGCCGCTCTATCAGACCAGCTCCGGGAACGGAATGATCGTCGACTTCACCGTCTTCATCGCCATGGCGTCGGCCACCGCCTGCGTCACGCCTTCCTCGGTGAAGGGATAGAGCGTCTGCATCTCCAGGAACGGATATTTGTCGCGCGCGCGGTAGAGCATGTCGACGCCGAGCGGCAGGTCGTTGCCCGTAAAGGCCCAGGAGCCGAGCACGTTGAGGTCCTTGGTGCAGATGCGGTGCCAGTTGGTCTGGATCGAGCCGGCGTCGGTGAACTGGCCCATCTCGACGTAAGTGCCGCCATCGCGCAGGAACTCGATGCCCTCGGGCCCGGCGGACGGGTGGCCCGAGCAGTCCATGACGAGGTCGGCGCCAAAGCCGCCGGCGATCTCGCGGACGCGGGCGATCCGGGCTTCGGGCGTGGTAACCTCGTCGAGATTGACCGTCGCCTCAGCGCCGAATTTGCGGGCCAGCGCCAGACGCGGCTCCTCCGGCGCGCCGACGCAGATGACGCGGCCCGCCCCCATCTCCTGCGCGGCCGCTATGGCGAGGATGCCGATCGGGCCCGAGCCCTGGATCACCACCGTATCGCCCCAGTTGAAGCCCCCTGCCCGCTTGGCCCGGTTGAAGGCGCGGATGCAGGAGGTCAGCGGCTCCGACAGCGCGCCCAGCCTGAGCGACATGTCGTCGGGCAATTTATAGACCTTGGTGCCAGGCAGCATCTCCAGATCGACATAGACATGCTCGGCCCAGCCGCCCCAGAGATGCGGAGGCTTGTCGAAGCCGAGATAGCGCCCGTAATAGACCGGCGTCAGACATTTGTTGGCGCTCTCGGGGTAGTGAATGCAGTAGTGGCAGTGCCCGCAGGGCATCAGCGGCGGGATCATCACCTTCGAGCCGACATCGAGCGGCTTGCCCATGAAGTCCTCGGTGAACTCATCGCCCTTCTCGACGATGACGCCGCCAATCTCGTGGCCGAGCGTGAACGGCCAGGGCAGCTTTTTTGGCCAGTGGCCTTTCAGGATGTGCTGGTCGGTGCCGCAGACGCCGCAGGCGCCGATCTTGATCAGCGCGGCTTTCGCGGGCACCGCCGGCCAAGGCACTTCCCGAATGGTCGGCTTGCCGCCGGGGCCGTCATAGGTCGCGACACGGATGGGCTGGCGCTGCATGGTCGGTGCTCCCTTGCTGCCGCAATTGAGCGGCTTGGGAGCGATTGAGGCATGGCGCAGCCGTGTTGAGCAACGCCATAGAATGCACTTCGTCATTGCGAGCGCAGCGAAGCAATCCAGAGGTTTGCGCGAGCCCTCTGGATTGCTTCGCTGCGCTCGCAATGACGTAAAGTGCGCCGCCCTACTCCGCGAACAGCCGCTTGGCCATCATCAGCGTGTTGGGCGTGTCCTCGCGGCCGTCGAACCGCGCCTGCCGCTGCAGGAAAAAGCCCATGCGCTCGTAGAAGGCGATGGCCGGCTCGTTCTGGCTCTCGACTTCGAGGCGCGCCACAGGCGCATGCGGGAAACAGGCCAGCGTGACCTGCAGCAGGGTCCGGCCGATGCCGACGCCCTGATATTGCGGCAGGACGTAAAGCCGCGTCAGCAGCGCCGCCCGGTCGGGCTCCAGCCGGGCCGAGGATGTCGCGACGATCTCCTCCCCGATCAGCGCGACGAGAAAAGCCCCGCCCTCGCGCTCGAGCTGGGCTGCGAGGTTCTCCAGTGAATGCCAGGCATTGGTGATCTCGGCGACGCGCCGCCAGCCATAGATGCCGTCATAGGTGGCGTGCCAGGTCTCGACCAGCATCGCCCGGACCGCCGGGAGGTCGGCGGTCTCGGCGTCGCGGATGATGAGACCGTCGGGGGTCATCGGCTTGTCTTGCTGTGCGACGCGGGACAAACCCGCACCGTCATCCCGGACGCAGCGAAGCGGAGCTCCGGGATCCATCGTAGAGCACTGTGTCGCCCTATGATGGATCCCGGAGCTGCGCCGCTGCGCGACTTGTCCGGGATGACGATGTGTTTCAGCCGCTAAATCCCCAGCTTAGCCTTCAAAATCTCGTTCAGCGCCTGCGGGTTGGCCTTGCCGCCGGACGCCTTCATGGCCTGGCCGACGAACCAGCCCAGCATGGTGGGCTTCGCCTTGACCTGCTCGACCTTGTCGGGGTTCGCCGCGATCAGCTCGTCCACCGCCTTCTCGATCGCGCCCGTATCGGTGACTTGCTTCATGCCGCGCGCCTCGACGAGGGCGCGCGGATTGCCGCCTTCGGACCAGAGGATTTCGAACAGATCCTTGGCGATGCGGCCCGAGATCACGCCCTCCCCGATCAGATCGACCAGTCCGCCGAGCTGGGCGGCCGAGACCGGCGACGTCGCGATGTCCTTGCCCTCCTTGTTCAGGCGGCCGAAGAGCTCGTTGATGACCCAGTTGGCGGCCGCCTTGCCGTCGCGCCCTTTCGCGACAGCCTCGAAATAATCCGCCTGCTCGCGCTCGGCCACCAGCACCGAGGCGTCGTAGGGCGAGAGGCCATAGTCCGCGATGAAGCGCGCCTTCTTGGCGTCGGGCAGTTCCGGCAGATGCGCCTTCAGTTCGGCGACGAAGGCGTCGGAGAATTCGAGCGGCAGCAGGTCGGGGTCGGGGAAATAGCGATAATCATGCGCCTCCTCCTTGGAGCGCATCGAGCGGGTCTCGCCCTTGGCCGGATCGTAGAGCCGCGTCTCCTGCTCGATCGCGCCGCCATCCTCCAGAATGCCGATCTGGCGGCGCGCCTCGGTCTCGACCGCCTGGCCGATGAAGCGGATCGAGTTGACGTTCTTGATCTCGCAGCGCGTGCCCAATTCCGCGCCGGGCTTGCGCACCGAGACGTTGACGTCGGCGCGCAGATTGCCCTTCTCCATGTCGCCGTCGCAGGTGCCAAGATAGCGCAGGATGGTGCGCAGCTTGGTGACATAGGCGCGCGCCTCGTCGGCCGAGCGCAAATCCGGCTTGGAGACGATCTCCATCAGCGCCACGCCCGAGCGGTTGAGATCGACGAAGGACATGGTCGGATGCTGGTCGTGGATCGACTTGCCGGCGTCCTGCTCCAGATGCAGCCGCTCGACGCCGACGGTGATCTGCTCGGTGGGCGAGAGATCGACGACGATCTCGCCCTCGCCGACGATCGGGCTCTTGTACTGGCTGATCTGGTAGCCCTGCGGCAGGTCTGGATAGAAATAGTTCTTGCGGTCGAAGACCGAGCGGTTGTTGATCTTCGCCTTGAGGCCGAGCCCCGTGCGCACGGCCTGACGGACGCATTCGGCGTTGATCACCGGCAGCATGCCGGGCATGGCGGCATCGACGAGGCTGACATGGGCGTTGGGCTCTGCCCCGAACGCCGTCGCCGCGCCCGAGAACAGCTTGGCGCTGGAGGTGACCTGGGCGTGGATTTCGAGGCCGATCACGACCTCCCAATCGCCGGTTGCGCCCTTGAGCAGTTTCTTCGGGTCGGCGGGGCGAACATGCGCGTTCATCGAGTTCTTCCGGATGCAAAATCTGGATTACCGGTTACGATTTCGCCGCGCATGCGGCAAGCGGCTGTTGCTCTGCTGTCACCCGATGGCCGCAATCATGCTAGATTGCCGCCGTTGCGTCATTGTGTTGAGTGATGGATCTTGACAATCGTCACTACCGATCCCTTCTAGCGTCACAGGCCGGAAACCCGACATGGTTGTGCTGGCCCCGTCATCGGGAGTTCCGACATGCCCAACCGCCTTGCAAAAGGTCTGGCCCGCGCCGCAATGGCGAGCGCGCTCATCCTGACATCGGGCGCGGCCCTCGCGCAGGGAGCCCCGCCGGCCCCGCCGGTGCAGGTCTCCGCGCCGCTGGCCAAGCGCGTCACCAACTGGGATGAGTTCACCGGCCGCTTCGAGGCGAGCGAGCAGGTCGAGGTGCGTGCGCGCGTCTCCGGCTTTCTGGAGGCGCTGCATTTCCGAGACGGCCAACTCGTCAAGAAGGGCGACCTGCTCTTCACCATCGACCAGCGGCCTTATCAGCTCTCCGTCGATGCGGCGCGCGCCGAGGTGGCCCGCGCCAAGGCGCAGGTGGAGCTGACCCAGAGCGAGGTCGAGCGCGCCGAGGCGCTGACCCAGAACCGCACCATCACCGCCCGCGACATCGACCAGCGCCGCGCCAACCTCAACAGCGCCATCGGCTCGCAGCAGGGTGCGGAGGCCAATCTGAAGACGGCCGAGCTCAATCTGGAGTGGACGCAGGTGCGCAGCCCGCTGGCGGGCCGCATCTCGAACCGCAGGGTCGATCCCGGCAACCTCATCGCCGGCGGCCAGTCCGGCGCGACGCTCCTCACCACCATCGTCGCTAGCGACCCGATCTATTTCACCTTCGACGCCTCTGAGGCCGACTACCTGCGCTATTCGCGGCTCGCGGCCGAAAAGCAGCGCGCCTCTTCGCGCGACAACGCGACGCCGACGCAGGTGCGCCTCGCCGACGAGCGCGAGTGGAAGCGGCAGGGCCGCATGGACTTCGTCGACAACGCGCTGAACGCCCGTTCGGGGACGATCCGCGGCCGCGCCGTGTTCGACAACAAGGACGAGTTCCTGACGCCGGGCACCTTCGGCCGCCTGCGCCTGTTCGCCGGCGAAACCGACGCGCTGCTGGTGCCCGACACGGTGATCGTCTCCGACCAGGCCAACAAGATCGTGCTGACGGTCGGCCCCGACAACAAGGTCGTGCCCAAGCCCGTCACACTCGGCGCGATCAGCGAGGGCCTGCGCGTCGTCACGGGCGGCCTGACTCCGCAGGACAGGGTCATCATCGGCGGCCTCGCCAATCCGATGGTGCGTCCGGGCGCGACGGTGACGCCGCAGCCCGGCGAGATCAAGGTCGCCGCGGCGAAGTAAGCCGCCGCCGGACCCGCGAGCCTTTCCCCGGCCGGCCCTCGCGCCGGCCGCCCTGCCTTCAGGCCAGGATCGAACCCTATGTTCCGTTTCGCGCATTTCTTCATCGACAGGCCGATCTTCGCCACCGTCCTTTCGGTGCTGCTGACGATCGCCGGCGCCATCGCCCAGCGCAGCCTGCCCATCGCCGAATATCCCGAGATCGCGCCGCCGACCGTCTCGATCACCGCGACCTATCCCGGCGCCTCGGCCGAAGTGGTGGCGTCGACCGTCGCGACCCCGATCGAGCAGGAGGTGAACGGCGTCGACGACATGCTCTACATCACCTCGCAATCGACGGGTGACGGGCGCGTCACCATCAACGTCGTGTTCAAAGCCGGCACCGATGTCGACCAGGCGCAGGTGCTGGTGCAGAACCGCGTCGCGGCTGCGGAACCCCGCCTGCCGAGCGAGGTGCGCGCCTTCGGCATCCAGACGCGCAAGGCCTCGCCAGACCTGATGATGGTCGTCAACATGCTGTCGCCCGACGGCACGCGCGACGCGCAATACGTCTCCAACTACGCGACGCTCTATGTGAAGGACGTGCTGACCCGCATCGACGGCGTCGGCAATGTGCAGGTTTTTGGCGCACGCGACTTTTCCATGCGCATCTGGCTCGACCCGGCCAAGGTCGCCGCGCGCGGGCTCTCGGCCGGCGACGTGGTCGCCGCGTTGCGCGCCGCCAACGTGCAGGTCGCGGCCGGCGCAATCAACCAGCCGCCGGCGAAGTCAGACGGCGCGTTCCAGCTTTCGGTCAACACGCTCGGCCGGCTGAGCGATGTCGAGGAGTTCTACAACATCGTGGTGCGCTCGGACACCGGGGCCGGCACCATCCGCATCCGCGACATCGCCCGCGTCGAGCTCGGCTCGCAGGATTACACGACCAACGCCTATCTCAACAACAAGGACGCGGTCGCGATCGGCGTGTTCCAGCGGCCGGGCTCCAACGCGCTGTCCACCGCCGCCTCGATCATCGGCACGATGGAGACCCTCAAGAAGGATTTCCCGAGCGGGATCGAGTATCGCATCGTCTACAACCCGACCGAGTTCATCGGCGAATCCGTCAACGCCGTGGTAACGACGCTGCTCGAGGCGGTCGCGCTGGTCGTGCTGGTGGTGATCCTGTTCCTGCAGACATGGCGGGCGGCGATCATCCCGATCGTGGCGATCCCGGTTTCGCTGGTCGGCACCTTCCTGGTGATGAGCGCGGTCGGCATCTCCTTCAACACGATCTCGCTGCTGGCGCTCGTGCTCGCCATCGGCATCGTCGTCGACGACGCGATCGTGGTCGTCGAGAACGTCGAGCGCTATCTCGCGCAGGGCATGTCGCCCAAGGAAGCCGCTCACAAGACCATGGACGAGGTCGGCGGAGCGCTGGTCGCGATCGCGCTGGTGCTGTGCGCGGTCTTCATCCCGACCGCCTTCATCACAGGTCTGCAGGGCGCGTTCTACCAGCAGTTCGCGGTGACGATCGCGGCCTCCACCGCGATCTCGGCCTTCGTCTCGCTGACCCTGTCGCCGGCGATGTCGGCGATCCTGCTGAAGCCCCACAGCCACGAGCCGCCAAAAGGCTTCTTCGCCGTGCTGGGCGCGCCTTTGCGCTGGTTCTTCAAATACTTCAACAAGGCGTTCGACTGGCTCTCGCGCAGCTATGGCGCGGTGACCTCGCGGCTGATCCGTTTCAGCGTCATCATGCTGATCATCTATGGCGGGCTGATCGCGCTGGCGGTCCACCGCATCGGCGCGACGCCGACCGGCCTGATCCCGCAGCTCGACCGCGGCTACTACATCGTCGCCTTTCAGTTGCCGCCGGGCGCCTCGCTCGACCGCACCGACGCGGTCGCTTTCGCCGGCCTCGACGGCGCGACCTTCACCATCGCGCCCAATGGCGGCGTCGTGTTCGTGCGAACCAAGGATTTTAAGGAGCGCGCCAAGGAGGGCCTGACCAATCAGGGCATCATCGCCGACCTGCGCGGGCAGATGTTTGCGATCAGCGAGGCCTTCGCGCTGGTCATCGAGCCGCCGGCGGTGCCCGGCATCGGCACGGGCGGCGGTCTGAAGGGCTATGTCCAGGATCGCGGCGGGCGCGGGCTCGCGGCGCTGGAAGGCGCGACCTGGATCGTCGCCGGCTCGGCGGCGCAGATCCCCGGCATCCAGCAGCCCTTCACCCTGTTCTCCACCAAGACGCCGCAGATCTTTGCCGATATCGATCGGACCAAGGCCGAGATGCTCGGCGTGCCGATCACCCGCATCTTCGAGACGCTCTCGGTCTATATGGGCTCGGCCTATATCAACGACTTCAACGTCCTCGGCCGGACATACCGGGTGACGGCGCAGGCCGACAATCCGTTCCGGCTCGACATCCGCGACGTCGCCAATCTCAAGACGCGCAATGCCGAGGGCGAGATGGTGCCGATCGGCTCGGTGGCTTCGTTCTCCGACACGACCGGCGCCTATCGGGTGCCGCGCTACAACCTCTACCCGGCGGCCGAGGTGCAGCTATCGATGGCGCGCGGTTATTCGACCGGCCAGGGCATCGCCGCGATCGAGAAGCTGACGCAGGAGCGCCTGCCGGCCGGCTTCGGCTTCGAATGGACCGAGATCGCGCTGCAGGAAAAGCTTGCGGGCAACACGGCGACGATCGCCTTCGGGCTCGCCGTCGTCTTCGTCTTCCTGCTGCTGGCGGCGCTCTACGAGAGCTGGCTCCTGCCGCTCGCGGTCATCCTGATCGTGCCGATGTGTATCCTGGCGGCCATGATCGGCGTCGGGCAGCAGGGGCTCGACCGCAACGTCCTGGTCGACATCGGCCTCGTCGTCCTGGTCGGCCTCGCGGCCAAGAACGCGATCCTGATCGTCGAATTCGCCAAGCAGGCAGAGGAGGAAGGCATGAGCCGGCGCGAGGCCGCCATCGCCGCCGCCAGGACCCGGCTCAGGCCGATCCTGATGACGTCGCTCGCCTTCATCCTCGGCGTGCTGCCGCTGGCGATCGCGACCGGCGCGGGCGCGGAAATGCGCCAGTCGCTCGGCGTCGCGGTGTTCTCCGGCATGATCGGAGTGACGATCTTCGGCCTGATCTTCACGCCGGTATTCTATGTCGTGGTGCGCTGGCTGGCCGGGCTGTTCGAGCGGAAGAAGCCCGAACCCGCTCCGCATGGGGATGCATCGCCGACGCACTCGTGATCTGATCTCCCTCGCGGCGGCAGGCCGTCGCGAGGGGGCGCGAGCGGATGATAGGCTGGCTTACGGTCGTTCTCGGCATCGCGCTGGTCAGCGTGATGATTGCGGGGGTTGCGATCATTCCGGCCTGGCGCCGGCTGAAGCGTGCCGAGTACATCCGGACCTATGCCTGGCCGCCCGGGCTGCTCGACAAGCTGGCGATGCAGCACAGAGGTTTCACGCGCAAGGAGACGGCGCTTGTGGCGCAGGGGCTGCGCCAGTTCTTCCTCGCCTATCTCAACAGCGGCCAGCGCTACGTCGCCATGCCGTCGCAGGTTGCCGACGACCTCTGGCACGAGTTCATCCTCTACACGCGCGCCTATCAGGCATTTTGCGACGAGGCCTTCGGCTCCTTCCTGCACCATACGCCGGCCGTTGCGCTGGCCGATGGCCGGAAGAAGGATAATGCCGGCCTGCGCCGCGTCTGGCTGCACTGCTGCCGCGAGGACGGGATCAACCCGAGCAACCCCTCGCGCCTGCCGCTGCTGTTTGCGCTCGACGTCAAGCTGAACATCCCCGGCGGCTACCGCTACTACCCGAACTGCGCGGAACTCCGCCGCAACGGCGATGCCGGCTCGCAATGCGGCGGCGATTTCTCGAGCTCGTCATTCGATGGCGGAACGGACGGGATGGGTTCGGACAGCCGCGGCGATGGCGGCTCCGGCGACGGCGGCAGCGGCAGTGGCGGAGATGGCGGCGGCTGCGGGGGCGGCGGAGACTGAGCTCCGGTCAGACGAAGCGCCGCGCCAGCAGCCGGCAAATCCAGCCGAGCCCCAACGCTGCGGCGGCGGCGATCAGATGCTCGCGCGGCATCCCGACTGCGTCGGCGCGCAAGTGCTGCACGACGACAAGGATGAGCAACAGCGTCGCGACGAGGATCAAGGCCCAGCCCAGAAAGGTCAGGCAGGCATAGGCCATGGCCCGGCTCAGGATCACCGGTGCAGGCCGGGATACATGACGAGCCTCAAGCCCACCACCGCTCCCCAACCGTAAACCGCCCGGCCGCCTGCTCGATGACCTCGCCGAGCGCAAACAGCGTCTCCTCGTCGAAGGGTTTTCCGATGAGCTGCAAGCCCAGCGGCAACCCCTGTGAATCGAGGCCCGCCGGCACGGCGATGCCCGGCAGGCCGGCCATGTTCACCGTCACCGTGAAGATGTCGTTGAGATACATCTCGACCGGGTCGGCCGAGCCCTTCTCGCCGATGCCGAAGGCGGCGGACGGCGTCGCCGGCGTCAGCACCGCGTCGATCCCGGCCGCATAGGCCTCGTCGAAATCGCGCTTGATCAGGGTGCGGACTTTCTGGGCGCGCAGATAATAGGCGTCGTAATAGCCGGCCGAGAGCACATAGGTGCCGATCATGATGCGGCGTTTGACTTCCGCACCGAAACCCTCGGCGCGGGTCTTCTCGTACATGTCGACGATGTCGCGGCCGCCCTCGCGCAGGCCGTAGCGCACGCCGTCATAGCGGGCGAGGTTCGAGGACGCCTCGGCCGGGGCGACGATGTAATAGGCCGGCAGCGCGTATTTCGTGTGCGGCAAGGAAATCTCGACGATCTCGGCTCCGGCGCTTCTGAGCCAGTCGATGCCCTTCTGCCAGAGCGCGTCGATCTCGGCGTTGAGACCGTCGAGGCGATACTCCTTCGGGATGCCGATCTTCATGCCCTTGACGGAGCGGCCAACGGCCTTCTCGTAGTCCGGCACAGGCAGATCGGCGCAGGTCGTGTCCTTCGGATCGTGGCCCGCCATGGACCGCAGCATCACGGCGCAGTCGCGCACGGTCTTGCCGATCGGCCCGGCCTGGTCGAGCGAGGAGGCGAAGGCGACGATGCCCCAGCGCGAGCAGCGGCCATAGGTCGGCTTGATGCCGACCGTGCCGGTGAAGGCGGCGGGCTGGCGGATCGAGCCGCCGGTATCGGTCGCGGTCGCGGCAAGGCAGAGATTGGCCGCCACGGCCGAGGCCGAGCCGCCCGACGAGCCACCGGGCACGAGATGCGCACCCTCTACAGCGCCAGAACCACCTGCCCCGACATTGGAGCCGACCCTGCGCCACGGATTGACGACGTTGCCGAAGGCCGAGGTCTCGTTCGACGAGCCCATGGCGAACTCGTCGTTATTGAGCTTGCCGAGCATCACCGCGCCGTCACGCCAGAGCTGGCTGGAGACGGTTGATTCATAGGGCGGCACGAAATTGCCGAGTATCTTCGAACATGCCGTGGTCCGGACCCCTTGTGTCGCGAACAGATCCTTGATGCCCAGCGGCAGGCCCTCCAGCGGGCCGCCCTCGCCTTTCGCCAGCTTGATGTCGGAAGCACCGGCCTGTTTCAGCGCATGCTCGGGCGTCTCAAGCACATAGGCGTTGAGCGCGCGCGCCTGCTCGACGGCGGCGATATGGGCTTTCGCCAACTCGGTCGCCGAGAAGGTTTTTGCCTTCAGGCCGTCGCGGGCTTCGGTGAGCGTCAGGCTGGTCAGGTCGGTCACGTTGGGAATCCGGCGGTTGTATGGGCAGGTACATCACCCGTCATTGCGAGCGAAGCGAAGCAATCCAGGGGGGGCGTAGCGCGAAAGGCTGGATTGCTTCGCTTCGCTCGCAATGACGGCAGTCATTCGATGACTTTCGGCACCATGAAGTAATTGTCGTCCGAGGCCGGCGCGTTGGCGACGATCAGGTCGGCGATCCCGCCATCGGTCACGATGTCCTCGCGCTGCTTCATCGCCATCGGCGTGACCGAGGTCATCGGCTCGACGCCTGCGACATCGACCTCGTTCAACTGCTCGACGAAGCCGAGGATGGCGTTCAGCTCGCCTTGAAGCTTGGGCAGGTCGGCCTCCGGCACGGCGATGCGCGCCAGATGCGCGACGCGTTTGACGGTGGCGATATCGACCGACATGGCGGGCTCCTGGAATGGCCGCAGCGCGATGCGCGGCTTCGTCAGGGCTATAAGCGCCGCATGGCGCACTCGCAAGAAGCGGCCTCCCGAGTGATTGATGAAGTCGACAACCGCCGGGCGCGCGTGCAGGCTTCCGCACAGTGAAAGCTCCGGAATCAGCCATGACCGACGCGCCCCGCGCCACAGCCCCCACCCTCGCCCGCCGGATCGCGCAGGGGCGCGGCGACGAGCCGGCCGATCTCGTGATCCGGGGCGCGCGGCTGTTCGACCTCGTGACCGGCGAGCTGACGCAGACCGACATCGCGCTGTGCGGCGACACCATCGTCGGCACTCATGGCCGCTACGAGGGCAAGGCCGAATTCGATGCCGCCGGGCTGATCGCTGTGCCGGGCTTCATCGACACCCATCTCCATGTCGAATCCTCGCTGGTGACGCCGCTCGAGTTCGAGCGCTGCGTGCTGCCACATGGCGTCACCACCGCGATCTGCGATCCGCATGAGATTGCCAATGTGCTGGGCGCCGAGGGCATCCGCTACTTCCTCGCCTGCGCCGAGGCGATGCGGATGGATCTGCGCATGCAGCTTTCGAGCTGCGTGCCGGCGACGCATCTGGAGACGGCCGGCGCGCGGCTGGACGCCGCCGATCTCATTGCGCTCATGAACCATCCGAAGGTGATCGGGCTCGCCGAATTCATGAACTTTCCGGGCCTGCTGGCGCGCGATCCGGCCTGCCTCGCCAAGTTGGAAGCCTTCTCCCACCGCCATATCGACGGCCATGCGCCGCTTGTGCGCGGCATGGACCTGAACGGCTATCTCGCCGCGGGCATCCGCACCGATCATGAGACGACGACGGAGGACGAGGCGCGCGAAAAGCTCGAGAAAGGCATGGCGATCCTGATCCGCGAGGGCTCGGTTTCCAAGGATTTACACGCGCTGATTCCACTCATCACGCGAGACGCCTCCCCATTCCTCGCCTTCTGCACGGACGACCGCAACCCGCTCGACATCGCCGAGGAAGGCCATCTCGACCACATGATCCGCACCGCCATCGCCCATGGCGCGGACGTGCTGGCGACCTACCGCGTCGCGACGCTGTCGGCGGCGCGCAATTTCGGGCTGTTCGACCGGGGCTTCATCGGCCCGGGCAAGCGCGCCGACATCGTGCTGCTCGACGACCTCGCAAGCTGCTCGGTGCGGGAGGTGTTTGCCGGCGGCATGCTCGTCGAGGAGACGCTGTTCAAGGGTCGCAAGGCAGTCGCGGCGGTCGGGCACGGCAGCGTCAAGAGCCGTGCTTTGACGGCGGAAGATTTTCGCGTGAAAGCGCGCGAAGGTCAGACGCCGGTCATCGGCGTCGTACCGGACCGGATCATCACCGAGCGGCTCGCGATGACGCTGACGTCGCGGGACGGGCAAGCCCTGCCCGATCTGGCGCAGGACGCAATAAGGGTCACAGTGATCGAGCGGCACGGCAAGAATGGCGGCATCGCGTCCGGGTTCGTCCACGGCTTCGGCATGCAGCGTGGCGCGATCGCCTCCTCGGTCGGCCACGACAGCCATAATCTCTGCGTCGTCGGCGTCGACGAGGCCTCGATGGCGGCCGCCGCCAACCGGCTGATCGCGACCGGCGGCGGTTTTGCGGTCGCAGAGGACGGCATCGTGGTGGCTGAACTCGCCTTGCCGGTCGCGGGGCTGATGAGCGAGCAGCCTTTCGAGGCCGTTCGCTTCGCGCTGGAGGAGCTGCGCCATGCCGCTACCGGCCTCGGCGTCGTGTTGGCCGAGCCCTTCCTGCAGGTCGCCTTCCTGACCCTGCCGGTGATCCCGCACCTCAAGATCACCGACAAGGGGCTGGTCGATGTCGCTGCGTTCGACTTCGTCTGATTGTCGCGAGAGTGGCGGGCGTGGTAGAAATCGAGGGCTTGGCCGAGGGAGCTTCGCGATGGACGATCCGAATACCACGATGACCGTGACGCTCGGCGATCTGGCGGAGAAGGTCGAAGAGCGCGTCCGATCGGGCGAGTACGACTCGGCCAGTGAGGTCGTGCGCGCGGGGCTCGAAGCGCTCGAACGCGAGGAGCGCGCCTTTAACGCGGTGCTGAAGGCAAAGGTGGAGGAGGCGCTGGCCGATCCGCGTCCGTGGATTCCGGCCGATCAAGTGTTTGCAAGATTGAGAGCCCGCCTTGACGAGCGCGAAGCGAGAGAACGTGACGCGTTATAGCGTCATTTTATCGCCGCTGGCTGAAGCGGATTTGGAGTCGATCGTCGATTGGATTGCCGATCGATCCAGCATCAGAACGGCCCGTGGTTTTGTCGATCGTATCGAGCAACGGATCTATTCGCTTCAACATTTTCCGGCTCGCGGAACACGAAGAGACGATCTGACGCCAGGCCTGCGATTGATTGGACTCGAAGCACGGGTCACGATCGCGTTTCGCATTCACGACAAGGCAGTCATCGTCGAGCGCGTGCTTTATGGCGGCCGCGATCTGGACCGGGCGTTCGGCCGAGGCGAGGTAGAGACCTACAATCCTGCTTGGCTAAAGATCATCTGCCACCTCGATCCCCTCCGCCCGCGCCTTCGCCCGCAGCGCCAGCCGCCTCATTCCCGGCAGCCTCGTCCCGTCCTGATCCTCGATCGCATGCGCCAGCAGCCGCATGCGCTCGTCGAACCAGTTCCCGCCCATGGCGTGCGGGTCGATGGCGAGGATGAGCTGGCCGGTGTCGGGCGGGCCGCCCTTGTCGTCGAGGAAGGACGAGGCCTGAAAGGCGAAATGCGTGCCGACCAGCGCGGCCGCCAGCACCTCGACCATCAGCGCCAGCGTCGCGCCCTTGGCGTCGCCAAGCGGGACCATGGTGCCGGCAAGCGCAGCGCTCGCATCGGTCGTCGGCTTACCTGCCGCATCAAGCGCCCAGCCTTCCGGGATCGCCTCGCCCTTCTGCTTCGCGGCCACGATCGGCCCGCGCGCGACCTTCGATAGCGCCATGTCGATGACCAGCGGCTCTCTGCCAGCCAGCGGGGCCGCAAATGCGATCGGATTTGTGCCGAACACCGGCTTCGCCCCACCCCATGGCGCGATCGCGGCCGGCGTGTTGGCGAAGAGCAGCGCGACCAGCCCCTGCTCGGCCAGCCGCTCGACATGCAGGCCCGCCGCGCCGCAATGGTTCGAGCGCCGGATCGGCGCTGCGACCACGCCCTGCGCACGCGCGATGGCGGGCAACTCGATCACAGCCAAGTCGATCGCCGGATAGGCGAAGCCGTGGGCTGCGTCGATCGCCAGCACGCCGGGTTTCGGCTGGCGCGCGATCGGCACCGCCTTGCCGTCGATCTTGCCGGCCTTGAGCATGGCGAGATAGGTCGGCACGCGCGAGAGGCCATGGCCCTTGAGCCCGTCGGCTTCGGCCATGACGAGCGCCCAGGCGACTGAGGCGGCGTTGGCGGGAGACGCGCCTGCGCTCGCAAAGAGTTCGGTCAGCCGGGCTTCCGCGTCCGCGAGAGAAATCTTCATGCCCGGCCCTCCAGCGCCGCCATCACACGCTCGGCGACGAGGCCCGAGACGCGGCCGTTGGATTCGACCGTGTTCCCTGCGATATGCGGCGTCAGGATCAGATTGGGCGCGCCCTCGAACAGCTTGCCGCCCTTGCGCAGCGGCTCCTCCTCGAACACGTCGATCGCCGCGCCGCCCAGCTTGCCGGCTTTGAGCGCCGCAACCAGCGCCGCCTCGTCCATGACGCCGCCGCGCGCCGCGTTGATCAGCACGGCGTCGGGCTTCATGCGTGCAAAGGCCTCCTTGCCTATCAACCCTCTGGTCTCCGGCGTCAGCGGCAGATGGATGCTGATCACGTCGGAGGTCGAGAGCACGGCGTCTAGATCGAGCCGCTGCGTTGTCTGCCAGGCCGGGTGGTCGGCGGGCACATAGGGGTCGTAGGCGACGACGTTCATGCCGAGCATGCGGGCATGATTGGCCGTGTCGCGCGCGATCGCGCCGAAGCCGACCAGGCCCAACCGCTTCCCGGCGATCTCGCGGCCGATCAGCCTGGTCTTGGGGAATTCGCCGGCGACCATCGCCGCATTGGCGAAATAGGCGCCGCGCAGCAGCACCATGGCGCTGCAGATCACGTATTCGACGACGGACAGGCTGTTTGCGCCCGTCGCCGGGAAGACCTTGATGCCGCGCTGCGTGCAGGCGTCCATGTCGATGTTGTCGAGCCCGACGCCGAGCCTGCCGACCACTTTCAGCGTCTTCGCAGCCGCCAGCACCTCGCCCCGCACCTGCGTCTGGTTGCGCACGATCAGCGCGGGCACGCCGGCGACCAGTTTCGCCAGTTCGTCCGGCTTGCCGAAGAGGTCCGGGTCGTGATGCACCTTGTAGCGTGCGCTCAGCATCGCGACCGCGGCTTCGTCCATGAATTCGGTGATGACGATGTCGGTCATGACGCTTCCAGCGGTTCAACCCAGCGCCAGCAGGCCGCCGGTCACGGATGCAAGGATGACGAGGCTCGTGCCCGTCACCAGAACGAGGTGCCGCCAGCCCAGCCGCGCCATCGCCGCCATCGAGGTGCCGAGCCCCAGCGCGGCGATGGCGATCAGCAGACCCCAGCGCGAGGCTTCGAGCAAGACTGTCCGCAGCGGCAGGTAGAGATCGGCCAGGGCGGGCTGCGTCGCGAGGACGCTGTTCAGCAGGCACAGGATCAGGAACACGATGGCGAAGACCGGCACCGGCACCTTAGCGTCGCTGGCCGCCGCACCGTCGCGCACCAGCCACCAGCCGACGATGAGAACGGCCGGCAGCAGCAGGAAGACGCGAAACAGCTTTACGATGACGGCGGCGTTGGCGGCTTCGTCGGACACCGATTGGCCTGCGCCGACGACCTGAGCGACATCGTGGATCGTCGCGCCGAGCATGATGCCGGTCTGGGCCGGCGACAGATCGAGCCAGGTGCAGATCAGCGGATAGGCCAGCATCGCTACCGTGGAGAGCGCGTTCATCGCGATGACGGTGAAGGCGACGTCTGCCGCCTTGCCCTTGTAGTCGGGCACGACGGTCGCGGTCGCGAGTGCTGCCGACGCGCCGCAGACGGCGGTGGCGACGCCGGCGAGCGCGCCCATGCCGGTCTCCCGGCCGAGCCAGCGGGCGAAGACGAAGCCGGACGCGATCGTCAGGGCCATCGAGAGCATCACCAGCAGCGCCGTCGTTGCGCCGAGCGCGACGATGTCGCCGAGCGCGATGCGCAGGCCGAGCAGCGCGATCGCCCAGCGCAGCAGTTTCTTGACGCAGAAGGTCATGCCCGGCTCGAACCGGGGACCGCTGGCGAAGGGATGCAGCAGCATGCCGATGATCAGCGCGATCACGATCGCCGGGATGCCGACGCGCCCGCCCGCCGCCGCCTTGAGCAACGGCTCGGCGACGACCGACGCGATGGCGACGATCGTCGACAGGGCGATGCCGGCGGCGAGCGGCCGCCATTGAGCCGGCGAAAGCAGGGTCGCGCTCTGTGCCAACTGTGCCGCTCCCGCCTGCGCCCGGCTCAGGCCGAGCGGTACAGCTTCGTCATCGAATACTCGCGATGACCCAGCGCTTCCGCCGCCGTCAGGCGGCCATTGGCGGTGCGCACGATGTTCTCGATCAGCGCGTCACCGGCCTGCGGGATCGTCAGGTCGCGGCGCAGGATGCCCGAGACATCGACGTCGATATGCTCGGGCATCGTCCGCATCGTCTTGGGGTTTCCGGTGATCTTGATTACCGGGACGATCGGATTGCCGATGACGTTACCCTGCCCCGTCGGGAAGGTGTGGACGACATAGCCGCCCGCCGCCATCAGCGTGACGCATTCGGCCGCGGCCGAGGAGGTGTCCATATAGTACAGCCCCGGCCCCTTCGCCGGCGCCTCGGCCGGCTGCAGGATGTCGATGTATTTGCACTCGCGGCCGATCTTCTCGAGGTTGCCGAGCGCCTTTTCCTCGATCGTGGTCAGGCCGCCGGCGATATTGCCCTTTGTCGGCTGCGAATCCGAGAGATCGTCGGTCTTGTGGGCCTCGATCACGTCTTCCTGATAGGCCTTCCACATCTTGTACCAGCGCTCCCCGACCTCGGGCGTTGCCGCGCGCGCCTTGCAGAGATGCTCGGCCCCGGTAATCTCGGAGGTCTCGCCGAAGACGCCATAGACGCCGCGCGGGATCCATTTGTCGTACATGTTGCCGACGGTCGGGCAGGACGAGAGGCCCGTCGTGGTGTCGGATTCACCGCATTTGGTCGAGACCCAGAGCTCCTCGATGCCGCATTTCACGCGCTGCAGTTCGGTCGCCCACTGCACGAATTCCTTGGCGACATAGGACGCCTTGGCGATGGTGGCGATGTCGCCATGACCCTCGATGCCGAAGCCGACGACCGGCTTGCCGGTCGCGGCGATGCCGTCGACGACGCGCTTGGTCCAGCCATCCTCGATGCCGATCACGACGACGGCGGCGACGTTGGGGTTCGAGCCGGTGCCGATCAGCGTGCGGAAATGGACGTCCAGATCCTCGCCGAACTGGAGCCGGCCATAGGAATGGGGAATGGCCAGCGTGCCCTTGATGTTGTTGGCGACGGCCTCGCAGGCGGCGTTGGACAGATCGTCCAGCGGCAGCAGCACGACATGGTTGCGCACGCCGACGCGGCCATTCTCGCGCCGCCAGCCCATGAACGAGTCGAGCGCGCGCCCGCTCGGACGCTTGAGCTGCGGCGTCTTGAATTCGGGCGCTTCGATCTTGCGGCCCTTGATGCGGGCGAGCTTGCCCTTGACGAGATCGAAATTGGCGACGATCGACATGGCGTTTCCCTATCTGGTTGGCTCTACCTCGCGGGAGCCGATTGATGAGTCTCAGGAGTCGTTTGCGGCAGTCGGTTCGCCTGCCGTGTCAGCGGCCCTACCAGCGCTTGGTCTTGGCGTTGTGGACGTGCAGGTGCTCGCCCTTGCCGACATTGGCGACGGCCTTGCCGATGTCCTGGCCGTATTTCCAGATCGTGTCGCCGGCCTTGATGTCCTTCAGCGCGACCTTGTGGCCAATCGGGATGTCCATCTTGGCGGTCAGGCGGAAGTCGGAATTGTCGTGCGTGATCACGCACAGCATGTCGGTACCGGCTTTCAGGCCCTCGACGACGACGACGCCGACGGTGTCCTTCGCCTCATGCACCAGCAGATGCGGCTTGCTCATCTGGTCTCTCCCTCAGCAGCGGTGTGGCGCCGGACGCGCCGTGCAAATCCGGACTCGACCCGCGCTTCGCCAAGTCTTATATAAGACATATGACCATGCACAAGCGCGAAAATGCAGAGCGCATCGAACCGGCGGACAGAACGGAGCCGCTCGGCTTCCGGCCGCTCTATGCGCAGGTCAAGGCGATGTTCATCCGCCGGCTCGCCGACGGCGTCTGGGCGCCGGGCGCGGGCCTGCCGAGCGAGGGTCAGCTCGCCGCCGAGATCGGCGTCAGCCAGGGCACGGTGCGCAAGGCGCTCGACGAACTCGCGGCGGAAAACCTGCTCGTGCGGCGGCAGGGACGCGGCACCTTCGTCGCCGAACATGACGAGCGGCGCATCCTGTTCCAGTTTTTCAAGCTGGTGCCCGATGACGGCGTCGCGCGCTTTCCCGACAGCACGGTGCTCGCGGTGGCGGTCGGTCAGGCCGATGCGGATGAGCGGCAGGCGCTCGATCTTTCATCCCGCGCCGACGTCATCCGGATCAGGCGCGTCCGCGCGCTCGATGGCGTGCCGCTGGTGCTTGAGACGGTGAGCCTGCCGCGCCGGCTCTTCGGCGGGATCGAGGCCGGACCGGTGCCCAACAACCTCTACGGCCTCTATGCGGCGCGCTATGGCGTCACCGTCGCGAATGCGCGCGAGAAGCTGAAGGCGATCGCGCTGAGCGCCGACGAGGCGGCTCTGCTGGCGGTCGCGCCGGGCACTCCTGCCCTGCAGGTCGATCGGCTCGCGCTGTCGCTCGACGGCGCGCCGGTCGAGCGCCGGCTCAGCCTGTGCTTGACGGAGGGCGCGCATTACCTGTCCGATCTGCGCTGACCAAACGGCAGCGCCATTCATCAAGCCGACGCAGAGCGGCGCATTCTTGAAACAACCGGAGGAACACCCATGAGCCTGAAGACGACACGACGCATTGCTCTGGCCGGACTGATCGCGGTAGCGATGGCCGGGCCAGCCATGGCGCAAGCCTTCCCGACAAAACCCGTCACCATCATCGTGTCCTTCGCCGCCGGCGGTCCCAGCGACGTGATCGCGCGCCTTCTCGGCGAGCAGATGAGCAAGACGCTGGGCCAGCCGGTCCTGGTCGAGAACGTCGCCGGCGCGGGCGGCACGGCCGGCGCCAAGCGCATGGCCGCGGCCGAGCCGGACGGCCACACCATCCTGATCCACCATCTCGCATTGGCCGCGGCGCCCGCGCTCTACGGCAATCTCGGCTACGACACGAAGACCGACTTCGTGCCGATCGGGCTCGTCAACACCGGGCCGATGGTGGTCGCCAGCAAGCTCGCGCTGCCGACGACGGACGCCAAGAGCTTCTTCGCCTACGCCAAGGCCAATGCCGACAAGCTCTCGCTGGCCCATGCCGGCGTCGGCTCCAACTCGCATCTCTGCGGCGTGCTGATGTCGCAGATTCTCGGCGTGAAGTTCACCGAGGTCGCCTATCGCGGCACGGGACCCGCGATGAATGATCTCGTCGGCGGCCAGATCGACTTCCTCTGCGACCAGTCGACCTCGGCGGTCTCGCAGATCCAGGGCGAAAAGATCAGGGCCTACGCCGTGACCTCGACCGAGCGGCTCGACGTGCTGCCAAACGTGCCGACCGCGATCGAGACCGGCACCAAGCTGGAGATGACGATCTGGCACGGGCTCTATGCGCCCAAAGGCACGCCGACAGCCGTGCTCGACAAGCTCAACGGAGCGCTGCGCGCCGCGCTGAAGCAGCCTGCCGTGCTCGACAAGTTCATGGCTTTCGGCACCACCGTCTTCCCCGAGTCCGAATGGACCCGCGAGGCGCATGGCAAGCGCTTCGTCGCCGAGGTCGACAAATGGGGCGCCTCGCTGAAGGCGGCCGGCATCAAGCCGCAAAGCTGACGCGACGCATGCGCCGCTCGCCCGGGCGGGCGGCGCATGCTACCGGCGGAGCATGTCAGCCAACATCGTGCCGCTCGACCGCTTCCTCTCGCTGCCGCGCCATGCGCGGCTGCTCGGGCTCGATCTTGGCACCAAGACGATCGGTCTCGCCTTGTCCGATGTCGGGCGGCAGATCGCCTCCCCGCTGGAGACGATCCGGCGGGTCAAGTTCCAGGCCGACGCGGCCGCGCTTCTGCGGATCGCCGAGAAACACACCATCGCCGGGCTCGTGATCGGCCTGCCGTTGAACATGGATGGCTCGGAGGGACCGCGCGTGCAGTCGACGCGGGCTTTCGTGCGCAACCTCGCGCCGCTGACGAGCCTGCCGATCGTCTTCTGGGATGAGCGCATGTCGACGCTTGCCGTGACGCGCACCCTGCTCGACGCCGACGCCTCGCGCGCCAGACGGGCGGAGGTGGTAGACAAGATGGCCGCCGCCTACATCCTGCAAGGCGCGCTCGACCGCCTGATGCGGATGGAGCACGACCGGGCCGAAGCGGACGCCGGACCGACATGAAAAGCCCCGCCGGCCATGGGCCAGCGGGGCTGATCGGTTCAGGCGCGAGCGCCGATCTCAGCGATGATTGCGAAAATCATAGGGCTCGCGGTAGTAGGCGCGCGGCGCGGGAGCATAGTAGGCCGGCTCCTCGTAGTAATAGGCGCGCGGCGCTGCGTAGTATCCGCCGTCGTAATAGGGCTCGGCGTAGGCCCGGCGGCTGGAGGCGATCGCCGCCGCGCCGAGGATGCCGAGGCCAATGGCTCCGGCGATCGCCGCGTTTCGGCCGCCATTGCCGCGATGACGGCGATACTGGGAGTAATCGGCAGCCGCAGCGTCGAGACGCGCGGCATCGAAAGTCGGCGTCGAGGGCGCCGCCAGAGCGGGCGTGACGATGCCAGCCGACACGACGGCAAGGGAGGTCAGGCCAATGATGGCGGTCTTCCTGAGCGAGTTGATCCTGAGCGAGTTCATGCGAACCTCCTGGTGCCCCGGACGGGCCGGGATTGACCGATACGCTAGGTTCAGACGGTTGAATGCGGTCTGAACCAATCGCGGCGGGATTGCGGCAGGCGCAAGCTGGCCTGCGCCTGGAATGCTTGCCGGTCCGATGCGAGCGTGAAAGGAGTGGACGCCCGCCGACCAACAACGACAACGGCGTGCGCACGCTTATGTTCCCGCATGAGCGCGCCCCCGCCCCACGAGCCTCCGCCGCAGAAGCCGAATCCGCTCCCATGATCGACAGCCTGGTCGCCGTTTTCCTCGTCATCGCGACCGGCTGGGCGCTGAAGGCGCGCGGGGTCGTCTCGCCCGAGCACTGGGGCGGCGTCGAACGGCTGACCTATCAGGTGCTGTTTCCCGCCGTCGTGGTCCACACGCTGGCGATGGCGGATCTCAGCCCCCTGCCGGTCCTGGCCATGGGCCTCAGCCTCGTGCTCGCGATCCTGATCGTGGCGGCGCTGCTCCTGTCGCTGCGTCCGCTGCTGGCGCGTGGCGGCGTCGACGGACCGGCCTTCACCTCGGTCTTCCAGGGCTCGGTGCGCTGGAACACGTTCGTGGCGCTGGCGCTGGCGGCGGGCCTCGAAGGCAAGACCGGCGCGACCCTGATGGCGATCGCGGTGGCGTCGATGATCCCGCTGCTCAACGTGATGTGCGTGCTGGTTCTGGCGCGTTTTGCCGGCGGCCGGCGGATGGGCGCGGCGGCGACCGTCCGGTCGATCGTCTTCAACCCGTTCATCTGGTCGTCCGCGCTTGGCCTCGCCCTCAACCAGATCCAGTGGATGATGCCCGCAGCCGTGGCGAGCTTCGTCGATATTCTCGGCCGCGCCGCGCTCGGCGTCGGGCTGCTCGTCGTCGGCGCGGGTCTCGATCTGCGCCGGCTGGCGCAGCCGAAACTCGCCCATGCCGTGGCCTGCGGCCTCAAGCTCGTCGTCATGCCGCTGATCGCATGGACGCTGGCCCGGCAGTTCGGCGTCACCGGTCCGGCCCTGACCATGACGATCGTCGCCGCCGCCGTACCGACCGCCACGGCCGCCTATTTCCTCGCCCGCGACATGGGCGGGGATGCGCCGCTGATGGCCGAGATCACCACGCTCGAGACCCTGCTGGCGCTGGTCACGCTGCCGCTTGCGGTCCTGCTGCTGACCTGATCGCGCGGCCGAGAGACCGTTACGGGCGAACGCCGCAAACGGATGCACGCTATGATTGCATTTTTCGTAATCTGTAGACTATCATGAGTAGCCGGCTTGCGCCCTTGGCCAAAGCCGCACATGCGAGGCGACCAACCCGATGAGCTCTCCAGCGCGCAATCCAGGACGGGAAAAGACCGCCCCTCCATCTGCCGAGCGCGCCGATGCGAGAGCCGCTCCGGACGGGGAGCGGGAGCGGGATGTGCTCTGCTCCAACCTGAGCGATATGCAACTCGAGGTAGCGCTCTACATCGAGAGCCTGAGCGCCGAGCTTCGCACCATGGCGCGCGAGAGCGAGCTCGAAAGTCTGGCCTATTTTCTAGAAATGGCGCGGATCGAGGCGTCTATCCAGGTCGAACGCCGCGCGCTTCTGATCGGAGGCTGATCCACAGCCCGACGACCTGCCATGAATCATTAAACTTCAGGTTGTATAGATTCACCGACACAATCCGGAGATGCCGTCATGACGCACGCGCCCACGCCCGAACTTCGCGCCCGCCACGACGAGGCGGCCACTGATCCCGCTTTGCTCGATGCCGTCTTCGACAGCGCTTCCGTCGAAGCCTGCCGGGCGCAGCATCGCCAGCTCCAGTTCGAGGTCTCGCGCTATATCGAACTGCTGCTCGGCGAACTCGCGACGATGGCCCGGGCCGCCGAGCTGAAGCATCTTCTGCACTTCATCGAACTGACGCGGCAGGAGGCCGGCGACCAGACGAGGCGCTGCAGCGTCGACGGTTGAGACCACGCTTCAGACCGCGCGACTCAGCAGGCCGCCGGGGTGACGCTGGATCGCGGCCGACAGCTCCAGTTCGAGCACGGCGCGGCTGACATCGCGGGCCGCGAGGCCACTGGCGCGCACGAGGTCGTCGAGCGAGATCGGCGCCGCGCCGAGCAGGCGCAGCAGAACCGCGCTTGGGTCCTCCGCTACGCGGGTCTCAACCAAAGCCCCCGCCGGATCGAAACCCGGCGACAACGCGGCATGCTCGGGCGCAGGCGCGATGCCCGGCAGATCGAGTTCGTCCCAGAGCCGGTCGGATGGGTCCTGTCCGCTCTCCTCGCGCACGCCGACGAAATCGAGAGACGTCATCCCGTCGTTCAGCAGCGGCCCCAGCGCCTCAATGACATGCGCAGCTTCGCTGATGAGCGTCGCGCCCTCGCGAATCAGGTGGTTGCCGCCTTCGGCGCGCGGGTCGAGCGGCGAGCCCGGCACGGCGAAAACCTGCCGGCCCTGCTCGTTGGCGAAGCGGGCCGTGATCAGCGAACCCGACTTGCGCGCCGCCTCGACCACGACCGTGCCGAGCGACAGCCCCGAGACCAGCCGGTTGCGGCGGGGAAAATCGCGCCCGCGCGGGGCCCAGCCGAGCGGCATCTCGGTGACACCCGCGCCCTGCGCGATCAGCTTGTCGAAGAGCGGCTGGTTCTGCGGCGGATAGATCTCGTCGAGGCCGCCGGCCAGCACCGCGACCGTGCCGGTCTCGAGGCTCGCCTGATGGGCGGCGGTGTCGATGCCCCGCGCCAGCCCCGAGACGACGACGAAGCCGGCCTCGCCGAGGTCGCGCGCCAAACGGGCCGTGAACTTCTGGCCGGCCGCCGAGGCGTTGCGCGAGCCGACCAGCGCGACGCAAGGGCGCAGCAGCGCCTCGCCTGAGCCCAGCACCGTCAGCAGCGGCGGAGCGGAATCGATCGCCTGCAGCGCTTTCGGGTAGCCGGTCTCGCCCAGTGCGATGAAGCGCGCGCCCAGCCTCTGCGTGGCGACGAACTCCCGCTCGGCCTCGGCCTGCGAGCACAGTGTCAGGCTGCGGCCGGCCTGACGGCCGAGTTCGGGAAGCGCGTCGAGCGCGGCCGACGCACCGCCGAACCTGTTCATCAGGCTGCGGAAGGTGCGCGGGCCGATGCTTTCGCTGCGGATGAGGCGGAGCCAGTCGAGGCGCTGGCGATCGCTGAGGACGATGCCAGCCATGCAGGTTCAGCCCTTCTGGCCGATCTTGCCTTCGCTGCCCTTCAGCAGCCGGGCGATGTTCTCGCGATGCATGAACCAGAGCAGCAGCGTCAACGCGCCCATCAGCAGCGCGGCGCGTGCATCGCCGACCCAGAACCAGAGCAGCAGCGGCGTCAGCAGGCTCGCCAGCAGGGCCGAGAGCGAGGAATAGCGGCTGAGATAGGCGACGCCGAGCCAGATCGCGGCAAAGACGACCGCGATCGAGAATTTGAGGCCGATCAGCACGCCGAGATAGGTCGCGACGCCCTTGCCGCCGCGAAAATTCAGCCAGACCGGAAACAGGTGGCCGATGAAGGCTCCCAGCCCTGCCAGCAGAGCCGCCTCGCGGCCGCCGAGCAGGAAAGCGCCCACCAGCACGGCCGCCGTGCCCTTGAGCATGTCGCCGGCCAACGTCGCCGCCGCGAGCTTCTTGTTGCCCGTGCGCAGCACATTGGTCGCGCCGATATTGCCCGAGCCGATGCTGCGCAGATCCGGGCCGCCCGTGAGCTTCGTCAGGACGATGCCGAAGGGGATCGAGCCGAGAAGGTAGCCGATCGACAGGGCCGCCAGGATCGCGGGCCATGACAAGCCAAGTTTCATCAGTTCCGGCATGCCCGCCCCTGCCCTCGTGCCCGCCCCGCGCGTCGCGCGAGCCTAGCCGCGTTGCGCCTCGTAGACCACCCGGCCGGCGACCAGCGTCATCTGGACCAGTCCTTCCAGCCTTGCCTCGTCGAAAGGCGAGTTCTTGGCGCGCGATTTCAGCAGGCGCTTGTCGACGACATGGGGCGCGTCGGGGTCGAGCAGCATCAGATCGGCCGGCGCGCCGACCGCCAGCCGCCCGCAGGACAGGCCAATCAGTCCTGCCGGCCGCGTCGACAGCGCCGCCAGCAGCGCCGGAAGCCCGATCTGCCCGGCATGGACCATGCGCAGAGCCGCCGGCAGCAGCGTCTCGATGCCGAGCGCGCCGTCGGCGGCCTCCGCGAAGGGCTGGCGCTTGGTCTCGACATCCTGCGGGTCGTGGTCCGAGACGACGACGTCGATGACGCCTTCGGCCAGAGCCGCGATCATGGCGAGGCGCTCATCCTCATGGCGCAGCGGCGGCGAGACCTTGCAGAAGGTGCGGTACTCGCCGACATCGTTCTCGTTGAGCGTCAGGTTGTTGATCGAGACGCCGCAGGTGATGCGGACGCCGTTGGCCTTGGCCCGCCGGACGAGGTCCACCGATTCCGCGCATGAGATCATCGCGGCGTGGTAACGCGCGCCGGTCGCCCGCGCGAGGCGGATATCGCGCTCCAGCATCACCGTCTCGGCCTCGGTCGGTATGCCAGGCAGCCCCTTGCGGCTGGCGAACTCGCCCTCGTTCATCACGCCGGAGCCGCGCAGGTCGGGATCCTCGACATGGTTCATGATCAGAGCGTCGAAATCGCGCGCGTAGATCATCGCGCGGCGCATCAGCTGCGGGTTGCGGACCGCCTTCGCGCCGTCCCCGAACGCGACCGCGCCGGCCTCCAGCAGCAGCCCGAATTCGGTGATCTCCTTGCCCAGAATGCCTTTGGTGAGCGCCGCGCAGGGCAGGACGTTGACGACCGCCTTGTCGCGGGCGCGGCGCTTGATGAAGTCGATGATAGCGGGATCGTCGATCGGCGGATCGGTGTCGGGCCGGCAGACGATGGTGGTGACGCCGCCGGCGGCGGCCGCCTGCGAGCCCGAGCCGAGCGTTTCGCGGAACTCCGCTCCCGGTTCGCCGAGAAAGGCGCGCAGATCGACGAGGCCGGGCGCGAGGACGAGATCCCGCCCATCGACGCGGCGCGTGCCTTCGCCCAAGGCGGGAGCCGCGCCCCAGACGATGTCCGTGATCGCCCTATCGCGGATCAGCACGGAGCCGCGCCCGTCCCGGCCTGTTGCCGGATCGACGAGGCGCGCATCGAGGATCGCGATGTCGGTCGCTTCAGCCATGTCCGTTCCCGTCAGCGCCGCCACGGCCGTGCCTGCCCGCGAACACATGCGTCCAGAACGCGACCAGCGCCCAGAACAGCGCGCACAGGATCGCGCCCGCGACGATGATGAACCAGGTCCAGCCGGAGCGCGGATCGGCAAGCAGGAAGCCCGCAGCGACCAGCAGATACACCGCCACGAAGACGAAGCGCGCCCGCCGCATCAGCCCCAGCAGCATGGCGACGAGGCTGTCCATCCCGCTCAGCCATTGGGCAGATGCTGCGAGAGCGCATCGAGCACGGCCATGCGAACCGCGACGCCTATCTCGACCTGCTCCCGGATCAGGGATTGCGCGCTGTCGGCCACCTCCGAGGAAATCTCGACGCCGCGGTTCATCGGGCCGGGATGCATCACCAGCGCATCGTCCGCCGCGAGATCGAGCTTGGCCCGGTCCAGTCCGTAATAGCGGAAATACTCCTTCGAGGACGGCACGAAAGCGCCATGCATGCGTTCGAGCTGAAGGCGCAGCATCATCACGATGTCAGCGCCTTGCAGCCCCTTCTTCATGTCGGTGAAGACACTGACGCCCATGCGCTCGATGCCGGCCGGCAGCAGCGTCGAGGGCGCGATCAGGCGGACTTTCGCGCCGAGCGCGTTGAGCAGGATGATGTTGGAGCGGGCGACGCGCGAATGCAGGATGTCGCCGCAGATCGCGACCGTCAGGCCCATGATCCTGCCCTTGTTGCGGCGGATCGTCAGCGCATCGAGCAGGGCCTGCGTCGGATGCTCATGCGCGCCGTCGCCGGCATTGACCACCGAACAGCCGACTTTTCGCGCCAAAAGATTGACCGCGCCGGCTGCGTGATGGCGCACGACGAGGATATCGGGCCGCATCGCGTAGAGCGTGGCGGCCGTATCGATCAGCGTCTCGCCCTTCTTCACCGAGGAGGAGGCGACCGACATGTTCATCACATCCGCGCCGAGCCGCTTGCCGGCGAGCTCGAAGGAGGCCTGCGTCCGCGTCGAGGGCTCGAAGAACAGGTTGATCTGGGTGCGCCCGCGCAGGGTCGCAGTCTTCTTCTCGACCTGCCGCGACAGCGCGACGTAAGACTCCGCCCGGTCGAGCAGCGCCTCGATATCCAGATGGGACAGCCCCTCGATGCCGAGGAGGTGGCGGTGCGGATAGAGCGGCGCTTGCGATGTCATGTGAAGACGGGTGTTTAGGGGCAGAGCGCCGCGCGTGCAAGGCGCTTCAGCGCGTGGCGGCGTGTTCCAGCGACAGGCAAGCCGCACGCTGCTCATCATCGCCATACCGCTCAAGGGCTCGCAAAAAGCGGCTGTCGGCGGTCACAAAGCTGACGCCCTTTGCCAGCGCGAGCGCCAGATAGAAGCAATCATAGGCCGGATGCCTGAGGGTCGCAGCCAAGCCTATCGCGGTTGTCATGAAATCCGTCGTCGCCGCGAGTTCGATCCTGACAGCGCTGATGAACCCCGCCGCCTCCTGCGCTTCGGACAGGCTCAGTTCCTGCAACCGTATTTTCGTGGCCAAAGTGTTTGCGATTTCGGCCACGAGCAAATCCGGAGCAAGAAGCCGGTGATTGCGCATCAGGAACAGGGCCTGTTCGGAATCGGCCTCCATCGACACCCATTTGACGACAACGCTCGCATCGACCACGAACGCCGTCATCGGGCCTCGTCTCGTGACATCTGCTGCAGCACTTCGGAAGGGGTGTGCCGCCGATCGCTGATCCTGCTACGAAAATCGGCCAGGCGTTGCTCGAAGTCCGAGTCGAGATCAGGCCCGAGCGCGTCCGCGAGGATGGCCCGATGCTCCGCCTCCACAGAGCGGTGATTGTTCGAAGCGCGTCGTTTGAGACGCGCAACCAGCCGCTCGTCGAGATTGCGGACGTGAAGACTGGTGACCATTTCGCTTCTCCTGCGTGATTGTGATAGCAGTGCTAGCACAACCGCCGACACCCGTCGACATCCGCGCAACAGCCGCCGCCGTTTGACATCGCGCGCCGCTCTCCCCACTTTCGCCGCCGCTCCCGACCCGCTATCACCTCGCACCGCGTCGGGTCGTATTCGGCCGGCACGCCATGTGCCTGCGCAGATTCTTGCCATATCGAGATTGAAACGCCCCATGAAGCTCCTCGTCGTCGAGTCGCCGGCCAAGGCCAAGACGATCAACAAGTATCTCGGCTCCGACTACGAGGTCATCGCCTCGTTCGGGCATATCCGCGACCTTCCGGCGAAGGACGGCTCGGTCGAGCCCGACAACGACTTCGCGATGAAGTGGGAGATCGAGGGGCGCGGGGCCAAGCAGGTCGGCGAGATCGTCAAGGCGCTGAAGGGCGCCGACAAGCTGATCCTGGCGACCGACCCGGATCGCGAAGGCGAGGCGATCTCCTGGCATGTGCTGGAGGCGCTGAACGCCAAGCGCGCGCTGAAGGGCATCCCGGTCGAGCGCGTCACCTTCAACGCCGTGACCAAGGATGCGGTGCAGACCGCGCTGGCCAATCCGCGCCAGGTCGACCAGGCGCTGGTCGACGCCTATCTCGCGCGCCGGGCGCTCGACTATCTCGTCGGCTTCACGCTCTCGCCGGTGCTCTGGCGCAAGCTGCCGGGCGCACGCTCGGCCGGCCGGGTCCAGTCGGTGGCGCTGCGCATCGTCTGCGACCGCGAGCGCGAGATCGAGGCGTTCAGGGCCCGCGAATACTGGTCTTTGGTAGCGACACTGGCGACGGCTGCCGGCGGCGTTTTCGACGCCCGCCTCGTCGGGGCGGACGGCAAGAAGATCACAAGGCTCGACATCGGCACCGGCGAGCAGGCGCACGCCTTCAAGGCCGCGCTCGACACGGCCGCCTTCAGCGTCGCCGAGGTCGAGGCGAAGCCGGTCAAGCGCCACCCCTACCCGCCCTTCCAGACCTCGACGCTGCAGCAGGAGGCCTCGCGCAAACTCGGCCTCGCGCCGGCGCGCACCATGCAGCTCGCCCAGCGGCTCTATGAGGGCGTCGATATCGGCGGCGAGACCGTCGGCCTGATCACCTATATGCGAACCGACGGCGTCGACATGGACGGCTCGGCCATCGCCGCCGCCCGCCGCGTCATCGGCAAGGAGTTCGGCGAGGCTTACGTGCCCGGCGTGCCGCGCAAATATACGGTCAAGGCCAAGAACGCACAGGAAGCGCACGAGGCGATCCGCCCGACCGATCTCGGCCGGCTGCCGGCCATGGTCGCGCGCCATCTCGAGCCCGAGCAGGCCAG
>JAIETL010000050.1 GCA_019745195.1 Beijerinckiaceae bacterium | reverse complement strand
TTGCGTTCGCAACCCAAACCTAACCGGCAATCGCCGATGACCACCCCTCAGCTACACCACGCTATGGGACACGACCTTCTGCACCATCGAGCGGGCGACCATGTAATGCCGCAAGGCCAGATGCCGGATCAGCGGCAAAGGGCTGATGAAGCGGTTGATGAAGCGTCCCAGCCCGAACAGGCGGGCCGGCGAGAGCAGCCGCGATTCCGACTTGACCGGATCGAAATTCGCCAGTTCCGCGAAGGCCCGCAGATCGGCCTGCGAAATGACGTTGGCGTTGGGCGCGGGCATGCGCGCCCCGGTGCGCTCCGCCAGTTGCAGCAGCGGCAGCCACAGATGCGAGAAGTAGCCGACGACGAGGCGCGTCTCGCGCGTGCACAACGGATGCAGGAGCTCGAGAAAGCCTTGGATGTCGTCGAGGAAACCGACGGTGTCGATCACCACGATGAAATCGAACGGGCCCTCGATGGCCGCGATCATAGCGGGGTCTTCGGCGTCGCCGACATGGAATTCGAGATCGGGATGGCGCTTGCGCGCCTCGTCGATCATCCCTGGACTGAAATCGAGCCCCACGCCTCGCGCAGGCTTCAGGGCCGCCAGCGTATCGCCGATGCCGCAGCCGATCTCGAGAACCCGCGAACCCTCCGGGATGACGAAACGCAGATAGCGGTTGTCCTCCTCGTGGAAGAAGGCGGCCTTCTCGCGCCATTCGGCGCGGCGGCCCGCCATCTTGTCGGCATTGTCGAGAATAAGGCGTTTCGTCGCCGTCAGGATCGAGGTCATCACGATGCGTGCTTTGCCGGTTTGTGCTGGCGCGCCGGAGGGCGGCGGCGGCTTGTTCCGTCGGCATGTCCGAAGCTGGGCGATCGGTTGCCGGCTGGATACCTGAGAGGAAGGGAGAGCGGTCTCTTGTCAGTTTTGCGAAACCGGATCAAGCCGAAAGCTCGATATGTCGATGCCGTTGCGGTCCTTGGCGCTGCGGACGGGGCCACGCTCCGCATGTCGACCGGGAAGGCTGCGGCCGCCCGGTTTGTCAGCGCGGGGCAAGCTCTGTAAGAGAGGCCGCCTGAACCATGATCGAGACGGCCGGGGAGCCGATATAGAATGGCTGCGCGCGAAGTCCTGTTCTCCCTCGTGGAAAAGGCCCTGTTTCGCCCGTTCCCCGGGCTCTATCGTCGGCTTTACAGCGTCTACAAGGCACGCTCCGACCGCGCCGAGCGCGCCGTCTTCAACCGCTACATTCACGCCGGCGACATCGTCGCCGATGTCGGCTCCAATATCGGCATCTATACGCGCTATTTCTCCGATATCGTCGGCGCGCAGGGCATGGTCCACGCGTTCGAGCCGGAAGGGCGCAATTTCGGACTTCTGAGGCAGGCCGTCGCCGGGCGCACCAACGTAAAGGCCAACCACGGTGCTGTCGGGGCTGTGACCGAGACCATCCATCTGCATGTCTCGGCCGATCTAAACGTCGATCACCGCACCTATGCGACCGGAGAGAACCGCGCGACGGTCCCCGTGCAATGTCATGCGCTCGACGACTATTTCGCGCCCGGCTCAAGGGTCGACTTCGTCAAGCTCGACATCCAGGGCTATGAGTTCCAGGCCCTGCAGGGCATGAGCCGCGTCCTCGACGACAATCCCGACGTCAAGATCCTGCTTGAGTATTTTCCCGAAGGTCTGCGCGGCAACGGCGTGACGACGACGCAGTTGCGCGGCCTGCTGCTCGGCAAGGGCTTCAGGCTCTACGAGCTGACGCCCGAGGGCGAGCGCCCGCTCGACGAGCGCGAGCCGATCATCGACGCCACGGGCTACACCAATCTGTTCGCCAGGCGCTGACCCGACGCAGCGTGGGCGCTCGCCGCAGGCAGGATGAGATCAGCTTCGGATGAGCGACCGCGCGCCCTCCCTGCCCATCCGTATCCTGCGCGAACCCAAGCGCATGGCCTATCGGCTGCTCGAGATGATCTGGAGCGCGATCTTCGTATCGCCTCCCGGCCAGGCGATGCGGCAGTTCTGGTTGAAGCGCGCCGGCCATGGGGAGCCATCGCAGGCAAACACCGCCCTCGTGGCGCATGTCTTCTATCCCGATCTCTTCGGCGAAATCCTGGAGGCGCACAAGACGCTCCCCGACCGTGCGGCATTGATCGTCACGGCCCCCCAAGAAAAGCTGGCGGAGATCAGGTCGCTATGTCCGCCTGGCGTCGATCTGCGCATGCATGCCGCGCCCAATCGGGGGCGGGATGTCGCGCCGTTCATGATGCTGCTGAATGCAGGCGCTCTCGATCCGTTCGACATCATCCTGAAGCTCCATACCAAGAAGAGCCCGCATCTGCTGTTTGGCGGGCTGCGGCGACGGATGCTCTATCTCTCGCTCGCCGGCGACGGGAACAACGTCGCCCGCATCCTGTCCCATTTCGCGCGGTCGAATGCGGGGCTTGTCGGAATGAGATCGCTGTTCCGGTCGCGTCCCTCGTTCTGGATGGCCAATCGCGACCGCGTGACCGGGCTCTGCGCCCGCATGAGCCCCCCGGCGGAATCGAGGCTCGCCTTTTTTGAAGGCACCATGTTCTGGATCAGGGTCGCGGCGCTCGCGCCCTTGCGCGGTGCGGCCATCGCCGAAAGCGAGTTCGAGGCGGAGGCCGGCCAGCTCGACGGCACCTTGCACCACGCGCTCGAACGGGCCTTTTCGCTATCGGCTCTGGCCGCCGGATACGATGTGAGAGATTTGCAAGGCCGCCGCCTTGGGCCGGCGGCGGGTGATCTCGCGGCATCCTGACCGCTCAGCTAGGGGCGACCACCGTCGTCAAAGCCGGTGCGCTCGCGCTCTCGTCCTTCAGCCCGACGCCGCTTAACCCCCGCCGCAGCGCCTCGCCTGCCAGCCACGTCATCCTGGCCGCCGCCTCCTCATAGCCCAGCCCGCCCGGCCGGATATTCGAGATGCAGTTGCGCGCTTCGTCCGTCAGCCCGCGCCTTGGCGCGAAGGTCAGGTAGACGCCCAGCGAATCCGGCGAGGACAGTCCCGGCCGCTCGCCGATCAGCATCGCGACGAGACGCGCGCCCAGAACCTCCCCGACCTCGTCGCCCAGAGCGACGCGCGCCTGCGTGGCGATCACCACGGGAGCGAGCGTCAGGCTCCGCGCTTGCAGCGGCGGCAGCAGCGCAGCCAGCAATGGCCCGGCATTGCGGTGGATCGCCGTCGCCGAGAGCCCGTCGCCGATGACGATCGCCAGGTCGAACGAACCGCTGTGCGCCGCTAGCCCGATCCGGCTTTCCTCGGACAGGGCGCGCCCGAGATCAGGCCTGCGCAAATAGGCTTCGCGGGAGGGCGCGGCGCTTTCGACCTGCAGCGTCTCCCGCCCCTGCGCCGCAAACTCGGCCGCGAGATCGTCCGGCCTCAAACGCTCATGCACGGCGTCGCGCGCCTGCGCATGAGCCAGCCCGAAGCGCAGTACCTCGCGCGTCGGCAGTGACGCGCCGGCCCGCCCCAGCCCGATCCGCGCCGGCGTCAGCGCCGCAAGCTGGGCCCAACGCCCGGCAAGCGTGACGGGCGTGTCGTCGCCGCTCACGCCGCCTTGTCCTGCATCGCCGCCAGCAGCGCCTGCCCGCCCTGCCCGCCGCTCAGCCTCCCGCCCGCATCGGTGATCTCCATGCGCTGGAGCCAGGCCTCGAATTCCGGCGCGCGTTTCAGCCCCAGCACCTCGCGGATGTAGAGCTGGTCGTGGAACGAGGTCGATTGGTAGTTCAGCATGATGTCGTCGGCGCCGGGCACGCCCATGATGAAATTGACCCCCGCAGCCCCGAGCAGCGTCAAGAGCGTATCCATGTCGTCCTGATCGGCCTCGGCATGGTTGGTGTAACAGATGTCGCAGCCCATCGGCAGGCCGAGCAGTTTTCCGCAAAAATGATCCTCCAGCCCGGCACGGACGATCTGCTTGCCGTCATAGAGATATTCCGGGCCGATGAAGCCGACGACCGTGTTGACCAGCAGCGGCGAGAACGCCCGGCAGACCGCATAGGCGCGCGCCTCGATCGTCTGCTGGTCGACACCGTGATGCGCGCACGCCGACAAGGCCGAGCCCTGTCCGGTCTCGAAATACATCAGGTTCTCGCCGACGGTGCCGCGCCTGAGCGAGCGCCCGGCCTCCAGCCCCTCCCGCAGGAGCGAGAGCGTCACGCCGAAGGAGGCGTTGGCGGCTTGCGTGCCCGCGACCGACTGGAAGACGAGATCGACCGGCGCGCCCTGTTCGATCAGCGAAATCGTCGAGGTGACATGCGTCAGCACGCAGGATTGCGTCGGAATCTCGAAGCGCTCGCGCAGCGCATCCAGCAGCCGCAGCAGGTCGCCGATCACGGGCAGGCTGTCGGAGGCCGGGTTGACGCCGATGACCGCATCGCCGCAGCCATAAAGGAGCCCGTCCACGGTCGAGGCCAGGATACCCGCCGCATCGTCGGTCGGGTGGTTGGGCTGGAGCCGCACTGCCATCGTGCCCGGCAGCCCGATCGTATTGCGGAAGCGCGTCACGACGCTGCATTTGCGCGCGACGAGGATCAGATCCTGGTTGCGCATCAGCTTGGAGACTGCCGCCGCCATCTCGGGCGTGAGGCCGGGCGCCAGCACGGCCAACGTCGCCGAGGTCGCGGCGTCGGAGCAGAGCCAGTCGCGGAACTCGCCGACGGTCAGCGAGGCGACCGGCGCAAAGGCCGCCGCGTCATGCGTATCGACGATCAGCCGCGTGACCTCGTCCTCCTCGTAGGGAACAAGCGCCTCGGCCATGAAGGCTTTAAGCGGCATGTCGGCCAGCGCCAGCCGCGCCGCCATCCGTTCCTCCATGCTGGCGGCTGCGAGCCCGGCCAGCACATCGCCCGAGCGCAAAGGCGAGGCTTTCGCCATCAGCTCCTTCAGATCGGCGAAAGCGAAGCTCTGTCGCCCGGTCGAGGCGCGATAGGCCATGAAGCAATCCTCTTTTGCCGCTCACGCGACAACATCCTCGGCCCTCATCCTGAGGAGCAAGCGCAGCTTGCGTCTCGAAGGATGCTCCAGAAATCGCTTCCGGCGCAAACTGGAGCATCCTTCGAGACGCCGCTCGCGCGGCTCCTCAGGATGAGGGTGGAGGGCCGGCGGTGAGCAAAAGCAAGCCCCGGGCCGGCGCGATTGCCGCTGGCGCGCCGGCGCATTATCGCTCACAGCCATCCGGAGCAGCGGGCTCCCAAGGCCCGCCCAAGACGAAACGCGCCATCGCGGAGCAGGCCATGTCGGATCGCAGGACCATCGGCACCTTCGACTATGTCGTGATCGGCGCGGGCTCGGCCGGCTGCGTCGCGGCGAACCGCCTCTCCGCCGATCCGCGCAAAAAGGTGCTGGTGCTGGAAGCCGGCGGCATGGACGACTGGATCTGGTTCCACATCCCGGTCGGCTATCTCTACGCGATCGGCAATCCCCGCGCAGACTGGCTGTTCAGGACCGAGCCGCAAGCCGGCCTCGGCGGCCGCGCACTCGCCTATCCGCGCGGAAAAGTGCTCGGCGGCTGCTCGGCCATCAACGCGATGATCTATATGCGCGGGCAGGCTGCCGATTATGATGGCTGGCGTCAGCAGGGCCTGACCGGCTGGGGCTGGGACGATGTCCTGCCGCATTTCCTGAAGCATGAGGACCATGTCGCGCCCGGCCCCGATGGGATGCACCGCGCTGGCGGCGAATGGCGCGTCGAGCATCCGCGCGTGCGCTGGGACATTCTGGACGCGGTGCGCGACGCCGCCGATGCGGCCGGCATCGCCCGAATCGAGGATTTCAACACCGGCGACAACGAAGGCTCAGCCTATTTCCAGGTCAACCAGCGTCGCGGCCGGCGGCTGAGCGCCTATCGCGCCTTTCTCGTGCCGGCGCTGGAGCGCGACAACACGCGGCTCGAAATCGGCGTCATGGTCGAGCGCGTCGTCATCGCGGACGGGCGCGCCGTCGCGGTCGAGTTCACCCATAACGGCGAGGCCCTGCGCGTCGAGGTCTCGGGCGAGATCGTGCTCAGCGCCGGCGCGGTCGGTTCGCCCGCCATCCTCGAGCGCTCCGGCATCGGCGACGGCGCGCGCCTCCAGGCGCTGGGGCTGGACACGGTGCTGGACCGGCCCGGCGTCGGCGAGAATCTGCAGGATCATCTCCAGATCAGGCCGGTCTACAAGGTCGAGGGCGTGCGCACGCTCAACACCGACTACGCGAAGCTCTGGCGCAGGCCGCTGATGGCGCTGGAATATGCGGTCAGGCGCACCGGCCCGCTGACCATGGCCCCCTCGCAGCTCGGCGCCTTCGCCAAATCCTCTCCGGACTACGCCACCGCCAATCTCGAATTCCATTTCCAGCCGCTCTCGCTCGACACATGGGGGGCGGGCCTGCATCGTTTCGGGGCGTTCACCGCCAGCGTCTGCAATTTGCGCCCGTCGAGCCGGGGCAGCGTCCATATCCGGACGCCGCACGCGCCCGACGCACCCGCCATCTCGCCGAACTATCTCGCCACCGACGAGGACCGCCGCGTCGCGGTCGATGCCTTGAAGCTCGCCCGCCGCATCGTCTCTCAGGCCCCGCTCGCCCGTTTCCGGCCGAGCGAGCATCTGCCCGGCCCGCAGGTCGAAAGCGACGAGGCCCTCCTCGACGCCGCCGCCGCGCTCGGCACCACGATCTTCCACCCCGCCGGCACCGTCCGCATGGGCCGCGAGGAGGATCGCCACGCGGTGCTCGACGAGCGTCTGCGCTTGCGTGGCGTCAGGGGCCTGCGCGTCATCGACGCCTCGGTCATGCCCGCGATCACCTCGGGCAACACCGCCGCTCCCACCATGATGATCGCCGAGAAGGGCGCGGGCATGATGCTCGAGGATGCGCGGGCCGCCTGATGGAGCCTGGCCCGACGCGACCGACGCCGCTGCCGGTGCGCGCCTTGCGCGCCCTCGTCGAGGTCGTGCTGGCCGCGCTGATCCTGCTCGACGAGCTGGCGCGCCCGCTCTACCGCCCGCTCGCGCGCTGGATCGCCTCCCTGCGGCTGGTCGCCCGCATGGAGGCCGCGATCGCGCGGATGCCGCGTCTGGCGGTGCTCCTGCTGCTCGCTTTGCCGCTGGCCGTCGCCGAACCGCTCAAGCTCGTCGGGCTCGTGCTTATGGGACGCGGCCGGTTCGCGTTCGGTGTCGTCGTGCTCGCGCTGGCCTATCTCGCCAGCTTCCTGATCGTCGAACGGATCTACCACGCCGGCCGCGCCCAGCTTCTGAGCTATCGTTGGCTCGCCTGGGCGATGGGCCATCTCTCGCGCCTGCGCGCCGCGCTGCTGGACTGGATCAGGACCAGCGCCGCCTGGCGCTTTATGCAGGCGCGGCGCGAGGCGGTTCGCCGCTGGTGGCGCGGCCTGCGCGGCTGATGGCCTAAAATCGGACGTCCAACCGCCCCTTCAGCGCGTGGTCGCGCTGGCTGTCTCCGAGCGCGGCCGTATAGCCGACGCCGAGGCTCGTCATACCCGAGACGCGCCATGACAAGCCGGCTTCCGCCACCAGCGCATCGCGCGCCACCGGCGCGCCATACACGTTGAACGTGCCGCCGCCGCTGGCGAAGGCCAGCCTCGCGCTCGGCGTGGTCTCGCCGAAGGCGTGCCGCCAGCCGAGCATGCCCCGCGCGAACAGCGGCATGAAGGCGATCTGTGCTTCGGTACGCAGCCCCAGCGTCGTGAAGCCGAGGCTCTGGCTCGATCCGCCGACGCGCAGCGCCGCCGCCCCGCCCTGCTCCGTGCCGGCCTCGCTGCGGACATGCACGAAGGCGATCTGGGCGAAGGGCTCGAAGCCGACCGCGCCCATCCGCAGCCCGTAGCCGATCTCGGCGAAGGCCTGCGTTGTCGACCCGCTGCCGTCATGGCGCAGCACATCGGAGAAGCCGCGCAGCAGAACCTGCCGGGTCAAATCGGTCTCGTTCCACGCATAGGCCGCGCCCGCCCGCAGATTGACCGCGCCGAGCTTTGCGCCGCCATAGAGCGCCGCATGGACCGCATCCTGCGTGCCGCTGGAGCGCCGCGCATCGACATCGAAATGATGCCGGGTGAAGCCGGCCAGCGCACCGATGCGCCAGAGCGAGACGCCGCCGGACTCAAGCTCCACGCCGGCCAGCATGCCGCCGCCGCGCCGCTCCAGCAAGGCGGCGTTGCCGTCGCCGTCGCTGCGCCCGGCGGCCCCGATCGCCTCGCCCCAGAACGTCACGCGGCGGCTCTCGAAGCGCGGGGCAGGCAGCGACACGCCGCCCTTGCGGCCGGGCAGATCGGCGCTGAAGGCGCCCTGCACCGTGCCCAGCGAGGCAGACGTCTCGAACGGCGCGCGCAGGCGGTTCAGCACAGCCTCGCGCACGAGATGGCTGGTCTCGATCGCGACCGAGACGCCTTGCGCATGCGCCTCGCCCGAAAGCGCGTCGAAACCGGCCCGCGCCTCGGCGATGGTCGAGGAGATCAGTGCGTCATAGATCCGGTTGCCCGCGCCGAGCGCTTCGGCCGCGCGGCCGGCCCCGGTCTGGTTGCGGGTGATCGCCACGAAACGACCCGGCCCGGCCCCGAACGAGACGTCGTTGCGCGCCAGCGTCAGCACGACGTCGTTGGCGCCATAGGTCAGCGTCGGCGTCAGGAAGGCGAGGTTGGTGGTCAGGTTTGAGAACGTCCCGCTGACGCCGCCCTGCGCCGCCAGGATGACGTAGCGCGTCGACAGCGCGTAATCGCCCTGCTCGGCCAGCACCTGCACGAGGCCGCCGGTCAGCAGCGCCGTTCCGGTCGCGTTGATCCGGTCGGTCGCGCCGGCCGCATTGACCTCGACCTGATAGGTCGAGCCCGGAGCGAAGGCGACATTGCCGGCCACGGCGAGCGTGCCGATCGAGTTGCCGGGCGCGACCGCGCCTGCGACCGCGTTGATCCCGCCGACCGTGCCCGTGCCGCCGAGCGTGCCGCCGTTCAGCGTGACGACCGAGCCGGCCAGCGAGCCGTTGACGACGAGCACGCCGGCATTGAGGCTGGTCGCGCCGGTGAAGGAGCTCGTCCCCGTCAGGCTGAGCGTGCCCGAGCCGGTCTTGACCAGCCCGCCGGTTCCCGTGATCGCGCCCGAGAAAGTGGTCGAGCCGTTGTTGCCGCCGGTGGTCAATGTGGCCGCGCCGATGGCGGCCGTGCCTGCGCCCGCAAGCGAGCCGATGCTCTGGGTGAAGCCGTTCAGCGCCAGCGTCGCGCCAGCCGCGACGGTGAAGGCCGAGTTCGCCGAGAACGCGCCCGCAGCGCCTGCCTGCAATGTGCCGCCGGTCACGCTGGTCGCGCCGGAATAGCTGTTCGAGCCCGAGAGTACGGCCGTGCCGGGCCCTGCCTTGGAGAAGCCGCCAGGTCCCGTCAGCGCGGCTGAGAGCGTGAAGGTGAAGGCCGGATCGGCGATGTCGAGCCCGCCGCCGCCATTGCCGAAGGTGATCGTGCGCGCCGTGGTGAAGCTCGTGCCGGTGATCTGCAGCACGCCGCCATTGAAGGTCAGCCCGCCCGAGGCCGCGCCGAGATTGGCGTCGCGCGAGACGCTGAGCGTGCCGGCTGTGAGGGTGGTGCCGCCCGAATAGGTGTTGGTCCCGGTCAGGATCGTCGTGCCCGAGCCCATCTGCACGACCTTGCCGGCCGAGCCCGCCGTCAGCGCATCGTTGGAGATCACGCCGGCGAAGGTGTAGCTGTCCGAGCGGTTGAAGGCGAGCGTGCCGGCATTGGCGACATTGCCGAGGATCGAGCCCGACGCCCCGCCATTGCCGAGCTGCAGCACGGTGCAGTTGCAGATGCGGGTGCCGCCCTCATAGGTGTTCGCGCCCGCCAGCACCACGGTTCCCGTACCGGTCGTGCCCGGCCTGGTCGTCACCAGGACGGAACTCGAATTGTTGAACCCGCTGATGACACCGGCGAAGGCCGTCGACGAGCCGCCATCGACCGTCAGCGAAAGGCCGGGCGATTCGGTCGTGCCGCCGGGAATCTTGACCTCGCCCGTGCCGGACAAATTGCGGATAGTCGGCGAACTCGCAGTCCTCAGATCGAGGATCGCGCCCGTATCCACACGGGTCGACCCGCTGCCCAGCGCCGTCCCGAAATTCGCCGTTCCCGAAAGCGTGCCGCCTGCGACCACGATCGTCGCTGAGTTGCCGATCGAAACCGCGCCATTGGTGACGTTGACCGTGCCGGCTACGCCAGCCACGCCGAAGGTTGCGGTCGCGCCGGCATTGACAGTCAGGTTCCCGCCGATCTGGATGAGCAGGTTGGCAGCCGCGGAGAACACGCTGCTCGTGTTCGCGGCGAAGATGACGTTCTGCGAATAGGTGCCGTTCCGGTTGACGTCGGTCCGCAGCGCGCCGCCGGCGAGCGTGATCGGCCCTGAACCGAGCGCGTCGATGTTGGCGGGACCCGGCGATGGATTGACATGGTTCGAAACGAGCAGTCCGGCATTGATGGTGGTGCCGCCGGTGTAGGTGTTGGCGCCCGAGAGCACGAGCGTGCCGGCGCCTGTCTTGACGATGCCGAAATCATTGCCGTCGTCGGAGACGACGCCACTTTGCGTCGCCGAGCCGGCGGCGATCCGCAGCTCTGTGTCGGCAGTCAACACCCGCGGCGTCGTGATGGTATCGCCATCGACGAAGATCACTTGCGCGCGTAACGGCGCGGCCGAACTCAGCATCGTGCCGGCAAGCAGCACGCCGAGAACACGACGCCGACGCGTCGCGCTGCCTTGTCGAACGCCGTAGTCCACGCGAAACCGTCCCCTGCCCAGCCCTCACATTACGACGGCGACAGGGCTGGGCACATGGATGGAGGTTCACAGACACGGGCCCTTTGGTCATGGCGCATTCCGACGGAAGCGAACCCTGACACGGCTCCGCGAACCGCCGTCAAACCCTGCTGGTAAAGCCCCGCTTCAGCCTCGGCAGCGCGAAATCGGCGAAGGCGCGAACCTTGGCGACCGAGAGCCTTCCTTCGGGCGCGACGAGATGCACCGGCAGCGGCGCGGGCGCCGAGTCCTCCAGCAGCAGCACGAGCCGGCCGTCGCGGATCTCCTGCTCGATCTGGTAGGACAGCACCCGCACGATCGCATGCCCCTCCAGCGCCGAGCCGATCGCAGCCTCGATCGTGTTGACCGACAGCCGCGTACCTATCCGCACCGAACGCGGCCGGCCGCCTTCGTGCCCCGGCGGAAAGCTCCAGACCTCGCCGGACATAGCCTCCGTCAGGGCGATGCAGTCATGCGCCGCCAAATCGGCCGGCTCGCGGGGCGTCCCCCGACGGGCGAGGTAGGATGGCGACGCGCAGACGACGCGGCGCACCGCGCCGACCCGCAGCGCCACCAGCCGGGAATCGGGCAGATGCGCGATCCTGAGCGCCAGATCGACGCCTTCGTCGATCAGGTTGACGACGCGGTCGACCAGCACGAGCCGGACCTGCACGGCCGGTTGGCCAGCCAGGAATTCATCGACAACCGGCCGCAATATGCGCGCGCCTGCGACTACCGGCGCGGTGATGGTCAGCAGGCCGCGCGGGGCGGTTCGCGCGCCGGCAGCCTGCAGGTCGGCCTCCTCCAGATCGGTCAGCACGCGCCGGCAGGCGGACGCGTAATGCTCTCCGGCCTCGGTCAGCCGCATCGCCCGCGTCGTGCGGTCGAGCAGCCTTGCGCCGACATGGGCTTCCAGCGCCGCGATCGCCCGCGTCACCGCCGCCGGCGAGCGCCCGAGCCTCCGCCCGGCTGCCGCGAGCGAGCCCTCGTCGAGCACGCCGACGAAGATGCGCATGGCCTCGAAGCGATCCATTGTCGTTCCATTTTGCGGAAGGATGACTTCCATGTGCTAGCCATTATTCCGTCCACTGGAAATCCCCAGCTTGAGAGACGGGACGCGGCGCCATGCGAGCGATGTTCCGACCGTCAAACGAAAGGGATTCGCCATGACCGCCTTCACCATAAACCGCCGCCTTGCGCTAGCCGCCCTGCCGGCAGTGGCCGCAGGTCTCGCCTTGCCGGCAACGGCATCGGCTCAGGCCACGCCAACCACCGACAGCGCCATCACCCGCCATCGGACGGTCAGGATCGACGGCCTCGACATCTTCTACCGCGAAGCCGGCCCGGCCGACGCGCCGGTGCTCCTGCTGCTGCACGGCTTCCCGACCTCGTCGCGCATGTTCCGCAAGCTGATTCCGGCGCTGGCCGATCGCTACCGCCTGATCGCGCCCGACTATCCGGGCTTCGGCCACAGCGCCGCGCCGGCCCGCAAGGACTTCACCTACAGCTTCGCGAACTTCGCCGATTTCGTCGACAGGCTGCTCGCCCGGCTCGGCGTCGCGCGCTTCGCGATGTATGTACAGGATTATGGCGCGCCCGTCGGTTTCCGGCTGGCGCTGAAGCGGCCCGAGCGCGTCAGCGCGCTGATCGTCCAAAACGGCAATGCCTATGATGAGGGGCTGCGCGAGTTCTGGGTTCCCCTGAAGAGCTATTGGGCCAACCCGAGCGCCGCCAATCGCGAGCCGCTCCGCGGCGGGCTGACGCTGGAGGCGACACGCGCGCAATATGTCGAAGGGGTCGCCGATCCCAGCCGCATCGACCCCGACAACTGGCTGATCGACCACGCCCTGCTGGCGCGACCGGGGCTGGACGAGGTCTATCTCGACCTGTTCCGCGACTATGGCTCCAATGTCGCGCTCTATCCCCAGTTCCAGGCGTTCTTCCGCGCTCGCAAGCCGCCGACCCTCATCGCCTGGGGCCGCAACGACTTCATCTTCCCGCCCGAGGGAGCGCATCCCTATCGGCGCGACATCCCGGACGCCGAACTCCACCTCCTCGACAGCGGGCATTTCGCGCTCGAGGACAAAGGCGACGAGATCGCAGCGCTGATGAGGGATTTCCTCGGGCGGAAGCTCTCTCGGAGCTGATCCGCGCGCTCAGACGATGCCGTTTCGCAGCTCCGTCTCGCCCCGCGCCAGCCGGTCGAGATTCTCGACCAGGAGATCGACGACGTTGGTCTCGTAGGCGCGCGTCTCGCCGGCGCTGTGGGGCGTGACGATCACCTGCGGCATGCTCCAGAGCGGGGACGCAGCCGGCAGCGGCTCCTCGACCGTGACGTCGAGCCCCGCGCCTGCGATGCGGTTCTCCGACAGCGCCGCGATCAGCGCCGGCTCGTCCACGACCTTTCCGCGCGCCACGTTGACCAGCAGCGCCGAGGGCTTCATCGCGGCGAGCGCGGCTAAGCCGATCAGCCCTTCCGTCTCCGGCGTCAGCGGACAGGTCAGAGCGACGATGTCGGCGCTCCCCAGCGCCTGATGCAGAGCGTCGGGATGCACGATCTCGTCGATGCCCGCGACCGGCCCGGGCTGGCGGCGCACGCCGACGATGCGCAGATCGAAAACAGATGCGAGCTTCGCCAGCCTCCGGCCGATCCGTCCGAGGCCGACGATGACCAGCGTCTTGCCGCCGAGCTCGTCCTCCCTGGCATTGCGGTCGCCGATCATCGGCCGCCAGTGTTTGGCCGTCTGGTTGTCGCGGGCAAGATGGATCTGACGGGTCAGCGACAGGATCAGCGCCATCGCGTGCTCGGCGACCGCGCGCTCGTTTGCCCCTTGAGCGCTGGCGAGCCTGATCCCGGCCTTGGCCAGCGCCGCCTTGTCGTACTGGTCCGTGCCGGCGCTGACCGACTGGATGAAACGCAGGCGCGGCGAGAGCCCGATCAGCTCGTTGCGCCACAGCCCCGACAGCACCAACACGTCCGCCTCGGCCGCCCGCGCCTTGAGTTCGTCGAGGCTGCGCGCCTCGAAACTTTTCGCCGAGCGGCCGCGCGTCGAAAATTCGGCCTGCAACTGATAGGCGGCATGGGCGAAGCCGATGGTCAGCTCGGATTCGGGCGGCAGGCTGGGCATGGGTAGGCTCCGGGGATTGAAGTGGCGATGTTTGGATGAACCATATCGTCATTGCGAGCGCAGCGAAGCAATCCAGGCGTCTCGCGCCGACCTCTGGATTGCTTCGCTGCGCTCGCAATGACGGCGGTGCATGCGGCCAGTTCACTCATCTGGCATGAGGCTCGCCAGCGCCGCCTTCAGCCGCAGCCATTCGTCCTCGCCGCCGGGCAGACCGAAGCGCAGCCAGCGCCGATCATAGCGGAAGCGCCGGACGTAGACGCCGTAGCGGCCGAGATGAGCAAACAGCGCATCGGCGTGCGGCGTCTCCAGCAGGCGATAGAGCGACGTGCCGCCGACGACCGCGCCATGAGCGTTGAGCACAGCGTCGAGCCGCTTGGCGGCGGCCCGCGTCGATGCAGCGGCTGCGGCCAGCCAGCCTTTGTCTTCCAGCGCGCTCGCGGCGACGGCAAGAGCAGGCCCGGCGACCGCCCATGGACCGAGCGCCCCGCGCAACGCTGCGACCATCTCCGGCTCGCCGACCGCAAACCCGACGCGCAGGCCAGCCAGCCCATAGGTTTTTCCGAACGAGCGCAGCACGAGCACGCCCGGCGGCAGGTCCGGGATCAGGCTTGCCTCCGGCGAAAAATCGCAAAAGGCCTCGTCCACGACCAGCACGCCGCCGCGCGCCCGGCATTGCCCGGCCAGGGCCATCAAGCGCTGAAGCGGCACGATCCGCCCATCGGGATTGTTGGGATTGACCACGACCAGCGTCGCCGCATCGCCGACTGCGTCCAGCGACTCGATCTCGGCGACGGCGTGACCGCCCTTGCGCCAGGCCAGCGCATGCTCGGCATAGGTCGGCCCCAGCACCGCGACGGGACCCCTGACCAAAAACCGCGGCAGCATCTCGATCAGGATCTGCGTGCCCGGCGCGGCGACGATCCCGGCATGCTCCGGCACGCGATAGGTCTTGCGCGCGGCTTGCAGCAGAGCCGCCTCCTCCCGCGCTCCCGGCAGCCGTTGCCACAGGCTTAACGGCAGCGTCGGAAGCGGATAGGGATGCGGATTGATGCCGGTGGAGAGATCGACCCACGGCTCGGGCGCATCGGGAAACAGCGCCCTTGCCTGCGCCAGATCGCCGCCATGCCAGATCTCGTCTTCAGCCGAGCCTTCTTTAACAAACACGCCCTGCTCCGCAAGCCCGCATGAACCTCTCCGAAACCCTGCCTCTGGCACTGGCCGCCCTCATGATCGAGGCCGCGCTGGGCTATCCCCAGGGCTTGTATGCGCGGATCGGCCATCCCGTCACCTGGCTTGGCGCGCTGATCGCCGCGCTCGACCGGACCTTGAACCGCGAGGCCGATTCCGCGATGCGGCGGAAAGCGGCCGGCGTCGCGGCGCTGCTCGTTCTGCTCGCCATGACGCTCATCGCGTCGCTGCTCCTCGTCAAACTCAGCGCTTTGCTCGGTCCGCTCGCTTTGTTGCCGCTGGCGCTATTGGCGTCGAGCCTCATCGCCCAGCGCAGCCTGCACGAGCATGTCGCGCGCGTCGCGGACGGGCTCGAAACCGGTTTGCCGGACGGGCGAAAGGCCGTCTCGATGATTGTCGGCCGCAACCCCGAAAGCCTCGACGAGGCCGGCGTCGCGCGCGCCGCGATCGAGAGCCTGGCCGAGAATTTCTCAGACGGGATCACGGCGCCGACCTTCTGGCTGGCGGTCGGCGGCCTGCCCGGCATCGCGCTCTACAAGGCGGTCAACACCGCCGATTCGATGATCGGCCACAAGACGTCGCGCCATCTCGCCTTTGGCTGGGCCGCCGCCCGGCTCGACGACCTCGTCAATCTGCCGGCCTCGCGGCTGACCGCGCTGCTGCTGGTCGCATCGGCAGCCACCATGCCCGAGGCCGACGCGGCCGCCGCATGGCGCGCCGTCCGCCGCGACGCCGGCCGCCACCGCTCGCCCAATGCCGGCTGGCCCGAAGCCGCGATGGCCGGCGCGCTCGGTCTGAGACTGGCGGGGCCGCGCATCTATGGCGCGGTCAGGGTCGAGGATGGCTGGATGGGCGATGGTCGGGCTGAGGCCGGCGCCGCCGACATCCGCCGCGCGCTGGCGCTCTACCGCCGTGCCTGCCTGCTGCTCTGGGGGCTGGCGGCGCTCGGGACGCTGGTAGCGCTCGCCTGACGCCGGGCCATGCGTAGCCGGCGCTGCCGGGTTGCGGTCCCGGCGCTTGATCTGGCGACGATCTTGCTGGTGCTGGCGCGACGACGCGGCGATGATCGCCTTGTCAGCACAGCCACGGAGACGCCCCCTTGAGCTATGACCGCGACCTGATCGGCTATGGCGCCAACCCGCCCGATCCCCAATGGCCGGGTGGCGCCCGCATCGCGATCAATTTCGTGATGAATTACGAGGAGGGCTCGGAACCCTCGATCCAGGATGGCGAGGGCTACACCGAGACGGCGCTGACCGAATCGAGCAGCCTCAACATGCCGGTCAAGGGCCGCGACCTCGCCGGCGAAGGCATGTTCGCCTATGGCAGCCGGGTCGGGTTCTGGCGGCTGATGCGACTGTTCCAAGAACGCGGACTGCCCATGACGGTGTTCGGCTGCGCGCTCGCGATCGAGCGCAACCCGGAAGCGGCGGCGGCGATCCGCGCCTCGGGCTTCGACGTCTGCTGCCATGGCTGGCGCTGGATCAAGCATTACGAGCTGGAGGAGGCGGAGGAACGCGAGCACATCCGCAAGGCGATAGCCTCGCTGCAGGAGACGGTCGGCGCGCGGCCGCTCGGCTGGTATTGCCGCTATGGGCCCAGCGTCAATACGCGCAAACTCGTGGTCGAAGAGGGCGGCTTCCTCTACGATTCGGACGCCTATGACGACGAACTGCCCTATTGGACGACCGTTTCCGGCAAGCCGCATCTCGTCGTGCCCTATTCGCTCGTCCACAATGACGGCAAGTTCGGCACCGGCTTCTTCTCGACCTCGAACGACTATTTCGACTGGCACAAGGACGCCTTCGACATGCTCTATGCCGAGGGCGCCACTCAGCCCAGGATGATGTCGGTGGGGCTGCATATGCGCCTGATCGGCCATCCGGCGCGGGCGGCCGGGCTCGCGCGCTTCCTCGACTATGTGCAGAAGCACGAAAACGTCTGGGTCACCGGCCGCCTCGACATCGCGCAGCATTGGGCGAAGACGCATCCGTTTGCGGGGAGGTGAAGCCCCGACGCTGCCGGCATAAACTCCTCCCTTCCCCCTCGTGGGGAAGGGTATGGGGATGGGGGGCGAACGACCGGGCGAGCGATCACTTGTATCGGCGGTGCGGCAATAGTTTCCAGCCGCTCGCTTTGACGTTTCGCCCCCCACCCCTGCCCCTCCCCACAAGGGGGAGGGGTTCCCCGTGCCTCTCATTCAGACCGCATCGCACAGGATTTTGCCTTGCCCCACGACCTCATCGTCGCGCTCGGCGACACGCGCTACCGGGTCGAGCGACCCTTCGGCTCCTGGCCGCAGAACACGGGCTTCGTCACCGATGTCACGGTCGATCCGCGTGGCCATGTCTTCGTCATGCTGCGGCACGACCCGCTGGTGCATCCGAACGATCCACGCGTGATCGAGCTTGCGCCCGACGGCAGCTATCTCAACGGTTGGGGCGGCGACCTGATTGCCGATTCCCACATGCTGACCGCCGATGCCCAAGGCCGCATCCTCTGCGTCGATCGCGACATGCACGAGATCATCATCTGCTCGGGCTCGGGCGAAAGGCTCGGCGCGCTCGGCCAGCGCGGCGAGCCGCTCTCGCCCTTCAACCACCCGACCGACGTGCATGTCTCTTCCTGGGGCGACATCTACGTTTCGGACGGGTATGCCGCGAGCCGCGTCCACCGGTTTTCAGCTTACGGTGTGCATCTCCAGAGCTGGGGCGAGCATGGTTCGGGCGAGGGGCAGTTCGGCTGGCCGCATGCGATCTGGACCCATGTCGACGGCCGGGTCTGCGTCATCGACCGCACGCAGAACCGCGTCCAGGTCTTCGACAATCTCGGCGGACACCTCGCGAGCTGGACGCATTTCTACCAGCCTGTCGGAATCTGGGGCGACGACGAGGGCAACAGCTACGTCACCGATATGGTGCCGAGCCTGCAGAAGATCGGCCCCGGCGGCGAAAAGCTCGGCCGCTGCCGACCGATGCTGAACGGCGCGCACGGCATTTTCGGCACGCCGGAGGGAGACATTCTGCTGGCGGAGGGCAACCCGAGCCGGGTGACGCGGCTGGTGCGGCTCGACTAGGCGCACTCTCACCCGTCATGCTCGGCCTTGTGCCGAGCATCCACGTCTTGAACGGCCATGCGAGCAAAGACGTGGATGGTCGGGACAAGCCCGACCATGACGGAGAAGGGTGAATGCGATTGGAAACGAGGTCATGACCGACCAGATCGTCTGGGGCGCGACGCTCCTCGAAGGCTTCGACGCAACGGGCGAGCCCATCATCCACGCCAACGCCGGCGTGCTCGTCCGCGATGGCGTCATCGCCGAGATCGCCCCCGTCGCCGACCTCAAGCGCGCCCATCCACACGCCATCATCTCAGGCGGCGCGGGCTTCGCGATCACACCCGGCTTCGTCAACGCCCATCACCATGTCGGCCTGACGCCGCTGCAGCTCGGCTCGCCCGACCACCCGCTCGAACTCTGGTTCGCCAGCCGGCTGGCGCTGCGCGATGTCGATCTCCATGCCGACACGCTGTTCTCCGCTTTCGAGATGATCGCAAGCGGCGTCACCACCGTGCAGCACCTGCACAGCCGCGCGCCGGGAACGCCCGACGACATCCTCGCCGCCGCCGAAAAGGTGATCTCGGCCTATCGGGCGATCGGCATGCGCGCCTCCTATTCGATGGCGCTGCGCGACCAGAACCGGCTCGTCTACGAGGCCGACGAGGATTTCGTCGCGCGGGTGCCGGAGAGTTTAAGGCCGGCGCTCGCCGCCTATTTCCAGCGCTTCACAGTGCCGCTCGCCGATCAGGTCGCGGTCTTCGACGAGCTGTTCCGCCGACATGGCTCAGGCGATCTGATCCGCATCCAGGTCGCGCCGGCCAACCTGCACTGGCTCTCCGACGCCGCGCTGGAAACGGCGGGCGAGCTTGCCGCCCGCACCGGCGCGCCGATCCATATGCATGTGCTGGAGACGCCTTATCAGAAGGCCTATGCGAAGCGCCGCACCGGCGGCTCGGCGCTGGCCTATCTCGACAAGGTCGGGCTGCTCGGCCCGCATTTCACCATCGGCCACGGCGTCTGGATGAGCGAGGCCGATATCGAGCTGGCGGCGCAGCGCGGCTGTTGCGTCTGCCACAACTGCTCCTCGAATTTCCGGCTGAAGAGCGGCATGGCCCCGGTCAACCGGCTGCTGGCGCGCCAGATTCCCGTCGCGATCGGCATCGACGAGGCCGGCATCAACGACGACCGCGACATGTTGCAGGAGATGCGGCTGGTCCTGCGCGCCCATCGTGAGCCGGGGATCGACGCCCCCCATCCTTCGCCGGCGCAGGTGCTGCGCATGGCGACGCAAGCTGGCGCGCGCACCACGCCCTTCGCCGGCAGGATCGGCGCGCTCAGGCCCGGCATGGCGGCCGATCTCGTGCTGTTCGACTGGCGGGCGGTGACATACCCCTATCAGGACGAGGCCCTGCCCTTCATCGACGTGCTGGTTCAGCGCGCCAAATCGGGTGCGGTCGACAGCGTCATGATCGGCGGCGAATGGGTTTATCGCGAGCGGCGTTTCACCAGGGTCGATCGCGAGGCCGTGCTCGCAGGCATTGCCGAGGCGCTGGCGAGGCCGAAAACGGCGGCCGAGCTGGAGCGTATCCAGCTTTCGCAGGCCGTGATGCCGCATGTGCGGGCGTTCTATGACGGCTGGCTCGATGGCCTCGGCGGCGACAAGACCGTGAGCGCTTCCGTCTTTGCGAGCGCAGCGAAGCAATCCAGGGGGGCGTAGAGCGCGCGGCTCTGGATTGCTTCGCTGCGCTCGCAATGACGGTGAGGGTTGGCAGCCCGGCGTGCTACCGCGCCAACGGGCGAAACTGCGTCACCTCCGCCGTCGTCGTCTCGGCCACGGCCGGAGCCGCCCTTGCAAAGGCCCTGGCGATCTCCGCCCGCGAGGCGATCCAGAGCCGCTCGCGCCGCGCCGCCAGCAGCCAGAGGATGTCGCGGAAGGCGGCGAAGCGCGCCGGCCGGCCGCAGATGCGCAGATGGAAGCCAATGTTCAGCAGCCGCGGCAAACCGCGCGCGGCTTCCGCCTCCAGCACGTCGAGCGCGTCCGCGACGTAGTCGACCATCTCCTGGGCGCGGACAAAACCGTTTGGATGGAAGAACTTCATGTCGTTGCTATCGAGCGCATAGGGCACGACCAGCAGGGGGCGCGAGGACGCGTGGTCCCAATAGGGCAGATCGTCGTCGAACCCGTTCGAGGTGTAGAGGAAGCCGCGCTGCGCCAGCAGTTCCCGCGTCCAGGGGCTCTCGCCGCCCCGGCAGAAGAAGCCGACCGGCGTCGCGCCCGTCGCCTCGCGGATCACGGACACGCATCGGTCGAGATCGGCCGCCTCGTCTTCCGCATTGTCGTAGTCGGCATGCGGCCGCCAGCGCCAGCCATGGACGGCCGCCTCGTGCCCGCGCGCCGTCACTTCCGCGGCGAGTTGCGGCAGGCGCTCGACCGCGCGGCCGCAGAACAGGAAGGTCGAGCCGATCCCGGTCTCGTCGAGTGCGCCCAGCATGCGCCAGAGCCCGGCGCGCGTGCCGTAGCCGAAGATCTGCTCCTGGCCCTGGTCGCGCTTGCCCGCCGGCACGACGCTGATCACCTCGCCCGTGGCCTCCGAGCGCGCATCGCCGTCGCCGACCTGCAGCTCCGCGCCTTCCTCGAAATTGACGACGACAGAGACGGCCAGCCGCGCCCCGTTCGGCCAGGCGAAATCGGGCCAGACGCCGCCATAGCCGAGGAGGTCGCGTTCGCTCATCGTTCCAGCCCCCTCTCAGCCCTCATCCTGAGGAGCCGCGAAGCGGTGTCTCGAAGGATGGTCCAGCCTCCGCCATCTGGAGCATCTTTCGAGACGCAAGCTCCGCTTGCTCCTCAGGATGAGGGCGGTGAGTGCTCATAACCGCCCTCACTCGTTCACCCGGTCGAGGCCGATCGTCAGCGAGATCGCCGCCAGCGCCAGCATGGCGAGCAGGATCTGGACGCTCGAGACGGCCGCGACCAGCGGCGAATTGGTGTTCTGCACGATGGCCAGAAGTTCGATCGGCAGCGGCCGGTCGCGATAGCCATGGGTGAAGATCGTCACCGAGAGATTGTCGAAGCCCTCGATGAAGGTGAACACCGCCCCGGCCATGATCGCCGGCAGCAGCAGCGGGAAGGTGATCGTGCGGAAGGTCTGCCAGCGGCTCGCGCCGAGATTGGCCGAGGCCTGCTCCAGCAGCGGGTCGAGCTTCTGGAGGCGCGCCATCACGGTGCGCACCATCACCGCCATGACGTAGCAGGACAGGGCGATCGACTGCAGCCAGATCGAGGGGCCGATGCCGAGCAACGCGCCGGAGAACAGCACCGCAACGCCGAGCACGATGCCCGGCACCATATGCGGCACCAGCACGAAGACCGAGAGCGCGGTCGCGCCCCGGAAATCGCCGCGCACGCAGGCGAGCGCGGTCGGCACGCCGAGCAGGATACAGATCGCCGTGACGTAGAGCCCGACCTTGATCGAGGTCCACATCGCGGTCGTCAGCACGGGCTGTTCGAAGACTTTTCGATACCAGTCCAGCGTGAAGCCGGCCGGCGGGAACGAGATGTAGCCGCGCGTGTCGAAGGACATGACGACGACGATCACCGCCGGCAGCAGCAGCAGCGCCAGCGCGAAGATCGCCAGCGCGACGATGACGCCGACGCCCAGCCTGTCCATGATCTCGGCGCGATCGAGCCTCATCGCTGCGCCACCCGCGTCCAGCCTGTCGCCAGATGCGTCATCCAGGCGAACAATGCGAGCACGATCAAGCAGGTCGCCATCAGGATCATCGCCGTCACCGCGCCCTTGCTCCATTCCAGCGAATAGACCACCTGCTCGTAGATCATCGTCGCGGCATTGAGATAGTTGCCGCCGCCCAGAAGCTGCGGGACGACGAAGGTGGTGTAGCTCAGCGTGAAGACGAGCGACGCGCCGGTGCCCAGGCCCGGCACGCTGAGCGGCAGGATGACGTGGCGAAGCGTGCCGAGCCGGCTCGCGCCGAGATTGGCCGAAGCCTCGTCGAGCCGTCTGTCGTGCCGGCTCATCACCGCGATCAGCGGCAGGATCATGATCGGCAGGTGGATCTGAACCATCCCGATCACGACAGCCCAGGGCGTGTTGATGATCCGGAGCGGCGCGGAGATCAGGCCCAGATCCATCAGCACGCCGTTGACCACGCCGCGCCCGCCCAGGATGACGATCCAGGCATAGGTGCGCACGATGCCGCTGGTCAGGATCGGCGCGATCGTCAGCACGAGGATGATGCGCCGGACCCATGGCCCGCCGATCAGGAACAGATAGGCGACGGGGAAGCCGAGCAGCGTGCAGAAGAACGTGGTGGTCAGCGCCAGCGTGATCGAGCGCTGGAAGGTGGTGTGGTAGAGCGGGTCGGCCAGCGCGGTGGCGAGATGACGCAGCGAGAGTTCCTGCGAGACGATGACGCCGCGCGAGACGACGATGTCGGAGAAGCCGAGCGAAAGCAGCACGCCGAAGGGAATGACGGCGACGACTGTCAGCACGATGATCGCCGGCACGGCCGGCCAGATGCCAGTGCCCGAGAAGACCTCGTCGAAGAGTCGGATATGCAGCGGCTTCGAGTTCATGGCGCGGAGGTCCGGCCACGATCAACAGGGCGCGACGCCAGCCGCTCCCTCCCCCCGCTTGCGGTGGGGAGGGACGGGGTGGGGGGCAGTCCGACCGGGCGAGACGATTGGCGGTAGCGCTCTGGCTTTACGCCCCCCCACCCTAACCCTCCCCACCGCAAGCGGGGGGAGGGGAATGGCCGATGTCGCGCCACAGAGCATTGAACCATCGATCGCGCGCCCGTCATGCCGGCGGGAAGGCGACGCAGGCCGCCGCGTCCCGGACGCCGAGCGAAACCCGGTCGCCGCCGGCCAACGCGGCGATGGTGTCGTCCCTCAGCGCCACCGCCCGCAGCATGCGGCCGCCAGCGACCTCGATCTCGTATTCCATCAGCGCGCCGATATGGCGACGAAAGCGGATCGTGCCGTCCCACGCCGCAGCCTCGCCGCCGACAGCGCGCAGCACGAGATTATGCGGCCGCAGCATCACCCGCACCGGCCCGTCGAGCGCGGTCGCGACGCTCTGGCCATCAGGCAGCGCGACACGGCCGGCATGGGCGACGCCCTCCCAGAAATTCGAGGCCCCGACGAAATCGGCGACATAGGCGCTTTGCGGCCGGTCGAAAATCTCCTCGGGCGTGCCGAGCTGCTCAATCCGGCCGGCGCGCATCACCGCGATCCGGTCGCTCATCGTCAGCGCTTCTTCCTGGTCATGCGTGACGAACACGGCGGTGATGCCGAGCCGCTTGATGAGGTGGCGCATCTCCATCTGCATCGTGCCGCGCAGTTTTGCGTCGAGCGCGTTGAACGGCTCGTCGAGCAGCAGCACGCGCGGCTCCAGCACCAGCACGCGGGCGATGGCGACGCGCTGCTGCTGCCCGCCCGAAAGCTGGCTCGGATAGCGCTCCTCGAAGCCGGTCAGCGAGACGGTGGCGAGCGCGGCCTTGACCCGGGTCGCGATCTCGGCGGCCGGCGTAGCCCGCATGCGCAGGCCGTAGGCGACGTTCTTCGCCACGCTGAGATGGGGAAACAGCGCATAGCTCTGGAACACGACGCCGACCGAGCGCCGGTTGACCGGCACGGGAATGGTGTCGCGCCCGTCGATCAGAATCTCGCCGGAATCGGGCGTCAGGAAGCCCGCGATGCAACGCAGCAGCGTGGTCTTGCCGCAGCCGGACGGCCCGAGCAGCGTCAGGATTTCGCCTTCCTGCGCCGTGAGCGAGCAATCGTCCAGCACGGTCAGGCCGCCGAAACGCTTGACCGCCTTGCAGATCGCGACGACCGGGGCGGCCTGCGCCGCTCCGGTCGTGGAAGACAAAACGCCGGCCTCGCTCACCCTGCGAACATCCGGTCGAAGGCCTCGACGATCTTGCCGCGGTTCGGCGCGACCTTGGGCCAGTCGACCGAGACCATCGAGGCGACCTCCTCGGGCGTGGAAGGCAGGTAGGCTGCGGCGCCCGCCGGCGCGACGATGCCCTTCACCGTGGTGCCGAAATAATAGGGCGGCTGGGCCGCGAAGTTCTGGCTCTCGGTGGTGAGCAAGATGTCGGCGAATTCGTGGATCAGCGCGCTGTGGGCCGTGCGCGTGAACTGGACGATCATCGTCGGCAGGATCAGCGGGCCGGGACCGGTGACCTTGGCGTAGCCGAGCGGCAGCCCGCTCGCCACCGCGATGCCGGTGTTGTCGTGCCAGAGCGGGCAGAGCCCGATCTCGCCGCGCTCCAGCATCTGCTGCAGCAGGCCGGGCGTGCGCCCGACCAGCGGCTTCAGCTCCTTCCACTTTGCGAGGCCGAAATCGGTGTCGGAATCGGGCTTGCCGAAGGCGGCCGCCGCGATAGAGACGCAGGCGAGGCCGAGATTGGACTGCGGCCGCGAGACGCCGATCTTGCCGGCATATTCCGGCTTCCAGAGGTCGGCCCAGGTCTTGGGCGGATTGGGCACCATCTGCTTGTTGTAGGCGATGCCGATGCCGGCATAGCTGATCGGCGCGCCCATGCCGTAGGCATAGGGGATGAAGCGCTCGTCGACATTCTTGATGTTGGGAATTTTCGCCATGTCGAGCTTTTCGAGCACGCCCTCGTCGACCGCGTTGATGATCGCGGGCGAGCCCATCACGGCGAAATCGTAAGGGGATGCGCCGCGCGCCGCCTTGATCTGGGCAATCGCCTCGGCCGAGAGGCCGCCGATGACCCGCAGCGAGACGCCGGGATGCCGCTTGGCCAGCTCCGCGCCGGCCCGCTTCAGCGGATCGTCCTGGGCGCTGCCATAGCCGATCATCACCAGTTCGCGGGCCTGCGCCCGCAGGACGGAGGGGGCAGCGATGGCGGCTCCGGTGGCCGCGCCGAGAAACAGGCGTCGGGACAGGGTCTTCATGAGACGGCCTCCTTGTTGGCTCTGGCCGGGCAGGTTCCGCCGAGGCTCAGCGCAAGGTTTCGATCCAGCGATGGATATCTTTCAGATTGAGAATAATCGAAACCTTCCGCAAGCGTAAAACTTAGTCAAGAGGGGATGATTTTCGCGCCGCTTACGCCACGACGACCCGCAGCCCCGCCGCCTCCAGAGCCTGGATGTCGGCGGCCGGCGCGCCGCTGTCGGTGACCAGCAGGTCGACCTGGTCGAGCGGGGCGATCCGCGCGCTGCCGACATGGCCGATCTTGCCGTGGTCGGCGACGACGATGACGCGCAGTGCCGCAGCGATCATCGCCTGCTTGATCTCGGCCTCGTCCCAGTTGCCGTTGGTGAAGCCGCGGGCCGCATCGACGCCGGCGCAGCACAGGAAGGCGACGTCGGCATTGATCTCGCGCAGCAGATGCGTGCCGAAGGGCGAGATCAGGCTGCGCGATGCGGCGTTGCGCCCGCCGCGCTTGAGCCGACCGCCTGTGACGATCACCGTGATGCCCGGATGGCTTTCCAGCGCCGCCGCGATGGCGAGTCCGTTGGTGACGACGACCACGTCGGTCAACCCTTTCGGCAGCGCCTGCGCCAGCGCCAGCGTGGTCGTGCCGGCATCGAGGATGATGGTTTCGCCGTCCCGCACGAGGCTGGCCGCGAGATCCGCGATCGCCTCCTTCTCGGCGGAGAAGGTCTGGCTCGGCAGATCGGCCGGACGCTCGAACCGGGCCGGGCGCAGCGCCATGGCGCCGCCTCTGATGCGCCTGATCAGGCGGCGCTTCTCCAGCGCGTCGAGATCGGCGCGGATCGTCACCGCCGAGACGCCGAGCGCCTCGGCCAGCGTGGTGACTTCCACCACGCCACGGGCCTTGAGCATGTCGAGAATGCGCTCATGGCGCGGCGACGGGCGGCCGATCGCGAGGTCGGAAGAGGGTTGCGTCTGGCTCATGCTGGGCGTTTCGTTGCTTCTTGCGTTTCAGACTAAAATGAAGAATATCGAAAGTCAGCCCCATGGCCGACCTGCATGGCGCGCCATCGACGGACCAGCGACAGGATAGACACGACCATGGTCGACCACAGCCAGCAATTCAAAGCCCTCAAGCGCGAATCCTCTTCGGACGCTCCCGGCGATCCGGAGCGCTTCCGCCGGGTCGAGCTGACCAACCAGGAGATGATGGCGCAGGGCCAGGCAATCTCGCGCACGCTGGCGACGGCGGCCGAGGGCATCGCCCGCATCGCCAATGACCTCGCCGAGCGCCCGCTGCGCCGCGTCGTCATGATCGGCTGCGGCGATTCCTGGATTTCCGGATATGGCGTGCGCCTCGCCATGGAACGCGTGCTCGGAATCGTCTGCGAGCCCTACGAGGCCTTCGACTTCGAGCATTACGGGCTCGCCACCGTCGACGACGCCACGCTCGTGATCGGCCTGAGCTCCAGCGGCAACACCGCCCCGGTGATGGCCGGCCTGCGCGGCGCGGTCGCCAGGGGCGGCTATGCGGTCGCGCTCTCGAACTCGGCCAATTCCGCGATGACGCGCGAATTCCCCGACACCCTGCTGATCCAGGCGACGCGCGGCGGCTGGCCGACGCAGTCCAGCACGGCCGCCATGGCGCTGAAGATCGCGCTGGCGCTCGCCATCGCGAAGGCGTGCGGGCTGAGTGAGGGTGATGCCGCCGGGCTCGCAGCCGACCTCGCCGCGATGCCCGCGCTGATGGATCAGGTTTCGCGCGACTTCACAGAGCGGGCGATCGCGCTCGGCAAGGAGTTGGCCCGCGCCGACATGGTGCTGCTGGCCGGCGCCGGCCCGCATTTCGCGCCGGCCGCCTTCGGCGCGGCCAAGCTGAAGGAACTGGCGCCGATCCACGCCATCGCCTTCCCGCTGGAGGAGTACCACCACTACCGCACCCAGAAGGCCGGCGACCCGATGTTCGTGATCGCGCCCGATGCCGCGAGCCATCAGCGCGCGCTCGAGACGGTGATCGTCGGCAAGGGCGTCGGCGGCCACACCATCGTGCTCGCGCCGCAGGGCGAGAGCGCCTTCGACGACTACGCCGCCCATGTCTGGCATCTGCCCAAGGTGCGGGCCGAGCTCGCGCCGATGCTCTACAGCGTACCGCTGCACCTGTTCTCCTACCACGTCACCAAGGCGCGCGACGCGCTTGGGCTGGGCGCGCCCAACCTCGGCGGTCAGGCCGTCGGTGGTCTTGCGGCGTGACGCCTGAGCTCGTCACGGTCGGCGGGCTCACCGTCGACAACGTGATCTCGTCGGACGGGACCGTCGCGCTGGCGCGCGTCGGCGGGAACGGCGCCTACTCCGCCGTCGGCGCGCTGTGCTGGGCAAACATGGTCGGCCTCGTCAGCGTCGCCGTCTCGACCTATCCGAAGCCGGCGCTGGAGACGCTTCGCCATAACGGCATCGCACTCGATGGCGTCGTGACGCATGACGCCGAACTCGAGAGCTGCAACTGGTTCATCTACGATCCCGAGGGCAACCGGCAGGAGCGCCTGTCGAGCCCACCCGGCGCGCTTGCCGAAGCCGGCTTTCCCACCGACCGCTTGCGCCCGGAACAGATCGCTCGCTGGCAGGAGATGCTGCGCCGGCGCGACGTCTCGTCGGAGCTGAGCTATTCTCAGTTCCGCGACACCTATCCGATGGTGCCCGCGCAGGTGCCGCCGAGCTACCTCGCCGCGCGCGGCGTCCATCTTGCGCCGAGCCGCACGGTCGTTTTGAACGCCATGCTGCCGCTGTTCAACGCGCGCGGCATGGTGGTGACGCTCGATGCCGGCTGGCAGCTCGCCGAGCTGTCCCTGCCCGAACTCGAACCGCTGCTGGCGCAGGTCGACGCCTTCCTGCCGAGCGAGGTCGAACTGCGCGCCATCCTGCCGGGAGTCGCGATCGAACCGGCGCTGGCGCTGCTGGCCGCCCGCTGCCGCGGCACGGCCGCCGTCAAGCTCGGGGCGAAGGGCGCGCTGGTCTTCGACAAAACTGCAGGCAGGCCCGTCCTCGTCCCGGTCCTGCCGACCGAAGCCATCGACCCCACCGGCGCGGGCGACTCATTCTGCGGCGGCTTCCTCGCGGGCCTCGTCGAAACCGGCGATCCTGTCACGGCCGCCTGTTTCGGAGCGGTCTCGGCCTCGCTCATCGTCAGCCGCTTCGGCGTCGACGGCGCGCTGCCGATCGATCGCGCCGCCTGTCGCGCGCGCGTCACGACGCATGCTGCCGGCATCGCCACCTGAACTCTGGTCTTCGGAACCATCGCCGCCATGTCCATGCTTCGCGTCTTTGCCCCCCGCCCACTCGTCATCGCCGCGCTGCATCTGCCCGACTTCGGCAGACTGCGCGACAAGGGCATGGCGTTCCTCGAGGACTATGTCGCGAGCAATGCCCGTGTTTTCGCGCAGGCCGGCGTGCCTTACGTCAAGCTGCAGGACCAGACCCGCGAGGCTGGCGCGATGGCTCCGCTCTCGCTCGCCATGACGGCGGCTCTCGGCCGTTTCCTGCGCCGCGAGGTGCCGAATATCGGGCTCGGCATCATCGTCGAGGCGCATGATCCGGTCGCCTCGCTCTCGGTCGCGCATGCGGCCGGGGCCGATTTCGTCCGGCTGAAGGTCTTCGTCGGGGCGGCGATGACGGCGCAGGGGCCGCGCACCGGCATGGGCGCGCAGGCCATGGCCTTCCGCAGCGGGCTCGGCCGCGACGACATCGCGATCCTCGCCGACGTGCATGATCGGACCGCCGTGCCGATGTCCTCCGAGAATCCTGAATTCGCCGCCGAATGGGCGCAGAAGACCGGCGCCGACGGTTTGATCCTGACCGGGGCCAACTGGGCCGATTCACTCGCGCGCATCGACCGGGCCCGCAAATCCGGCATCAAGCGACCAATCCTGCTCGGCGGCAGCGTCACAGAGAACAATGTTGGCGAGGCCCTGAGAGCCGCCGACGGCGTCATCGTCTCGACCGCGCTGATGCGCAAGGACGCAAGCGACGGCGACGTGCTGCGCTGGGACGCCGACCTCTGCCGCCGCTTCATGGACGCCGCACGCGGCTGAAGCCAAGCTCGTTCTCGCCCGAGCGGCAAGTCCGGCGCGGCGCTCCATGCGTATTGCAGCATCGCATGTCGGACGAGAACAGATGACCAGACAGATCGCCATCATCGGGGCGGGCATGGCCGGCCTCGCCGCCGCTCGGCGCTTCAATGACGCAGGGCACGCGGTGACCCTGTTCGACAAGAGCCGCGGGCTCGGCGGCCGCATGGCGACGCGGCGCGCGGGCGCGCTGCAGTTCGACCATGGCGCGCAGTATTTCACCGCCAGAGGCGAGCGCTTTCGCGAACTGGTCGATGGCTGGCTTGCCGGCGGGCAGGTCGGCGAGTGGGATAACGGCTCATATGTCGGCACGCCCGGCATGAGCGCGCCGGCGCGCGCGCTGGCGGCAGGCTGCAGCATCGTCGCCGGGAGCCAGGTGACGGCGCTGCACAGGGACGATGCCGGCTGGACCATTCATGACGCCGAAGGTCCGGTCGCGACGCCGGGGAACGGCTCCTTCGCGGCCGCCATCCTCGCCGTGCCTGCGCCGCAGGCGATCCCGCTCGCAGCCACTGCCGGCATCGCCTGGAGCCCGATGCAGCAGGCGTCCTATGCGCCCTGCTGGGCCCTGATGCTGGCCTTCGACAAAAGCCTCGACCTGCCCTCCGACCGGATGCGCCCGGAGCACGCCGCCATCGGCTGGATCGCGCGCGATTCGAGCAAGCCCGCTCGCAGCCGCGAGACCGAGACGGTGGTCGTCCATGCGACGCCCGACTGGTCGCGCGCCAATCTGGAGGACAGTCCCGACGATGTCGCGCCGCGCCTGCTCGCGGCCTTTCGCGATCTGAGCGGCATCGCGGCGAAGCCGGGCTTCCTCGCCGCGCATCGCTGGCGTTACGCGCTGGTCGAGCGGACGGCCGGCCAGCCTTTCCTCTGGGATGAGACCATCGCTCTTAGCGCCTGCGGCGACTGGTGCCTCGGGCCCCGCGTCGAAGCCGCCTTCGAGAGCGGCGACGCGCTGGCGAGAGAGATGATGGCGAAGCTGGCCTAACCCGCCGCCAGCTCATCCGCGACGAAGGCGCGCACCTCCTCGGCCGCGACGCCGGGCGCGATGAAGCTTCGGCCGATGCCGCGCGCCAGAATGAAGGTCAGCACGCCGCGCTTCACCTTCTTGTCCTGCGCCATGGCGGCGACGATCTCGTCGGCGCTGCCGGTTCCGCCCGGCACCTGCCGCAAGCGGCTCGGCAGGCCGACCGCATCGAGATGGCGCGCGACGCGCACCGCGTCCTGCCCCGGGCACAGCCCCAGCCGCTGCGAGAAGCGGAAGGCGAGCGCGAGACCGATCGCCACCGCCTCGCCATGGACGAGGCGCCTTGAATCGTAACCTGTCAGCCGCTCCAGAGCGTGCGCAAAAGTGTGGCCGAGGTTCAGCAGCGCCCGGTCGCCTTCCTCGCGCTCGTCACGCGCGACGATGGCCGCCTTGGCGCGGCAGGCGACAGCGACCGCATGGTCGCGCTCGGGCCCACCGGCGATGATCCGGCTCCAGTTGGCCTCGCACCAGTCGAAGAAGCCGGGATCGTCGATCAGCCCGTACTTCACCACCTCGGCATAGCCCGCCTTGAACTCGCGCTCGCTCAGCGTGTCGAGCAGCGCCGTATCGGCGATCACCAGCGCCGGCTGATGGAACGCGCCGATCAGGTTCTTGCCATGGCTGGAGTTGATCCCGGTCTTGCCGCCGACGGACGAGTCGACCTGCGCCAGCAGGCTTGTCGGGATCTGCACGAAGCGGACGCCGCGCCGCAGGATCGCCGCCGCAAACCCGGTCAGATCGCCAACGACGCCGCCGCCCAGCGCCACCACGATGTCGTTGCGCTCGATCTTCGCCGCCAGCAATTCGTCGCAGAGCGCGGCGAGCTGGCCAAAGGATTTCGAGGCTTCGCCGGGCGGGATGACCATGCGGGTCGACGCGATGCCGGCCTGATGCAGGCTCGCCTCCAGCGCCGGCGCATGCAGCGCGGCCACGGTCCCGTCAGTGACGAGCGCGACCTTCGCGCCCGGTGCGAGATCGCCGATCAGGCCCGCGGCCTCGCAGAGCAGATGCCGGCCGATATGGATGTCGTAGGCGCGGCCCTCCAGCGCGACGGAAACGCCGATCCGCGCGCCGGGTTTCTCATCGGCGGGGATGGTCATGATGCTTCCGCGCGAGGGGCGAGCGTCCGCAGCAGCGCGTCGAGCGCGACCACCGCATCCTCGACGACCACGTCATGGGGCGCGTCACGCGAGGTCAGCGTCAGATCGGCCAGCGCATAGACGGGTTCTCGCTCGGCCAGCATCCGCCGCATGGTGGCGTCGGGATCGGCGGTCTGCAGCAAAGGCCGGTTGGCGCGCTTGCGCACCCGCCGCATCAGCACGTCCGGCTCGGCCTTGAGCCAGATCGAGATGCCGAGACGGGCGATCTTTTCGCGCGTTTCGGAGTTCATGAACGCGCCGCCGCCCGTCGCCAGCACCAGCGGCGCGCGCGTGGCCAGGATGCGGCTGATGACGCGGCGCTCGCCGTCGCGGAACTCGCTCTCACCGCGCTGCGCGAAGATTTCGGGGATCGTCATGCCGGCCGCCGTCTCGATCTCGACATCGGCATCGACGAAGGGCAGGCCGAGCTTCGCGCCGAGCCTGCGGCCGACCGAGCTCTTGCCCGAGCCCATCATCCCGACGAGCACGATCGCGCGCGAACCCAGCGCATGGCGCAGGGCGTCGCGGTCGATGGTCTCTGCGGTCTCCACGATCGTCACTTTGGCGTTGTCCTCGAAAGTCGCTTTAGCATGACCGATCGCGCGGCGTCATGCCCCTCCCCGCGCCCTCGTCCGGCTGCGATTGCGCGCCCCCGTTGCCCGGCCGCCCTTGCGTCCGCAAGGTCCGATCGGGAATAACCGGGAGGTTCCGGTGCGAATCGGGACGTGACATCCGCAAAGGTCGCCGCGCGTGCCGACGCTGTTCAGATTCGTCGCCTTCCTCGCCATCCTGGGCGGGCTCGTCTTCGGCGGCATGGTCGCGCTCGTCACCTTCGTGAAGCCCGAGCCGCGCGAGATCACCGAAACGGTGCCGCCGGCCAAACTCCAGCCGAAATGAGCCGGCTGTCGCAGCAGCGGCTGAAGGGCTTTCTCGACATGCTGGCGGCCGAGCGCGGGGCGGCGCGCAACACGCTCGACGCCTATGAGCGCGACGTCAGCGACTACATCATCTTCCTCGGTGCCCGCGCCGTGGCGGACGCGACCTCCGACGACATCCGCGGCTGGCTCGCCGACATCGCCGCGCGCGGCCTAAAGGCCTCGTCGGCTGCGCGCCGGCTTTCGGCCGTTCGCCAGTTCCATCGCTTTCTCTACACCGAGGGCCTGTCCCAGACCGATCCGGCGGCGGCCCTGCAGGGCCCGAGGCAGGGCCGCCCGCTGCCCAAGGTGGTCTCTGTCGCGGCCGTCGACCGTCTGCTGGAGACCGCCAGACAAGCCTGCGAGGTCGAAGGATCGACGCCGGCCGGCCGCTTGCGGGCGCTGCGAATGGCGTGCCTGATCGAGATGCTTTACGCCACCGGCCTGCGCGTCTCGGAACTGATCGCCCTGCCCCGCTCGGCCGCGACCACGCGCGAGCGTTTCCTGATCGTGCGCGGCAAGGGCGACAAGGATCGGCTCGTGCCGCTCAACGAAGCGGCGCGCGCCGCGTCGAGGGCCTGGCTCGATGCGCTGAAGGAGGCGCGGCAGGCGGAGGGGCGCTGGCTTTTCCCGTCCGACGCGGAAAGCGGCCATCTGACCCGCCAGGCTTTCGCCCGCGACCTCAAGGTCCTCGCCGGCGCGGCCGGCCTGTCGGCCGCCCGGATGAGCCCGCATGTCCTGCGCCACGCCTTCGCCAGCCATCTCCTGCAGAACGGCGCGGATCTGCGCGTGGTGCAGGAACTGCTCGGCCATGCCGACATCGCCACCACCCAGATCTACACCCACGTTCTCGACGAGCGCCTGAAAAGCATGGTCCGCGACCTGCACCCGCTCACCGACGAGGGCTGACTGCGGTCATCTCCCCAGCCTGGCCGCATCGCGCGATGGCGGGCGGCGCCTGATCCTGCTTTGGTCGACCTCCTCCGCCACTGGACGACGCGGCCTGCCGCGGCGCACACTCTGCGCGTGCAACCGAGCCCGAGCCCATGTCCGAACCCGTCGCGAAAACCAGTTCCGGCCGCTTCTTCGAGGATTTCCGCCTGGGCGAAACGATCGTCCATGCGACGCCGCGCACGATCCGGGCCGGCGACGCCTCGCTCTACAGCGCGCTCTACGGGCCGCGCTTCGCGGTGCAGTCCTCGGACGCCTTCGCCAGGGCGATCGGCTACGCGGAAGCGCCCATCGACGATCTTTTGGTGTTCCACATCGTCTTCGGCAAGACGGTGCCGGACATCTCGCTGAATGCGGTCGCCAATCTCGGCTATGCCGATGGCCGTTTTCTTAGGCCGGTCTATGCCGGCGACACGCTCTCGACCACCTCGGAGGTGATTGGGCTGAAGCAGACCTCGGCCGGCGACGCCGGCATCGTCTATGTCCGCTCGATCGGCCGCAACCAGAACGCCGAGATCGTGCTGAGCTATGCGCGCTGGGTGCTGGTGCGCAAGCGCCGGCCCGGCACGCCGGCCCATGCCGAGCAGGTGCCGGAACTGGCCGGGGCCGTGCCGCCCGAGGAACTCGGCCAGGGCTGCCCGCCGCTTGCGACGGCGTTCTACGACGATGCGCTCGCCGGCTCGGCCTTTCGCTGGGGCGACTATGCGGTCGGCGAGAAGATCGACCATGTCGATGGCGCAACCGTCGAGGAGGCCGAGCACCAGATCGCGACGCGGCTCTACCAGAACACCGCAAAGGTGCATTTCGACGCCTACTCGGCCCGCGAGACGCGCTTCGGCAAGCGCTTGATCTATGGCGGACACGTCATCAGCCTGGCGCGCGCGCTCTCCTTCAATGGCCTGGGCAACGCCTTCCACATCGCCGCGATCAATGGCGGCCGGCATGTCGCGCCGCTCTTTGCCGGCGACACCGTCTTCGCCTGGAGCGAGGTGCTGGAATCGGCCGAACTGCCCGGCCGCAGCGATGTCGGCGCGCTGCGCCTGCGCCTCGTCGCGACCAAGAACCGGCCGTGCAACGAATACCCGCTGAAACACGACGCCACTCACTATGACGACGGGGTAATCCTCGAATTCGATTATTGGGCGCTGCTGCCGCCGTGAGATTGCAATGCTCCTGACCGCGATTGGAGCGCCACCCGATATCGGATAGCATCGATGTCCCGACTGGAGCGCCATGATGGGCCAGGCCAAACCGAAGCCGCGAGCCGAACCAGCAGCGGATTACGAAACGGACTTCTATCTCTGGAGCTGCGAACAGGCGGAACTGCTGCGCCAGCGCCGCTTCGCCGAGATCGACCTTGCCAACATCGTCGAGGAAATCGAGAGCTTGGGCCGCAGCGACCGTCGCGCCTTGATCTCGGCCTATCGCGTGCTGATCCAGCATCTGCTGAAATGGCAGTTCCAGCCGGAGAAGCGCAGCAAATCGTGGCGTGTCACGATCCGAGCGCAGCGCGAGCATATAGAGATGCTGGAAAGGGAAAGTCCTTCCCTCGCCGCACAGGTCGATGAACTGGTGGGCGTCGCCTGTCCGAAGGCCGTCAACGCCGCGATTGACGAGACGGGGTTGGGGCGTGAGCGATTCCCGGCAACGACGCCTTACGCTGTCGCGCAGCTACGAGATGAGGATTGGCTGCCGGATTGATTGAATGCCCCTCCCCAACCGCGTCGCACCGGACGGAAGCCTCTTCGCCGATCCGGCGCGCGGAACCCTGTTCGGCAATCGTGGCGGGCGCTTTCATGACCCGGCGACGCGGGCGCTCCCCGTCCGCAGCCACGCCAGCCGGCAATGGATCTGCTGCGTGCTCGCCTTCAAGAGCCGGCGGCGGGCGGTCTGGGGCAAGGGCTACACCGAACTGTTCTTCTGCGACGAGGTGACGGCGCTGGCCGCAGGCCACCGTCCCTGCGTCGAATGCCGCCGCACCGACGCGCACGCCTTCCGCGCCGCGCTGATGCGCGGATACGGGATGGCCGGGACGCCGCTGTTTCCGGAGATCGACCGGCTGCTCGATGGCGAGCGACGCGACGGCCGGGCCAAGCGCTTTCACATGGCGCCGGCCGAAAGCCTGCCGGACGGTGCGATGGTCGCGCAGGGCGGAGATTTCATGGCTCTCAGGGGCCAGGCGGCGCTCACATGGTCGCCATCCGGCTATCTGGCCAGACGAGACCGCCCCTCGGGTCTCGTCCGGGTCGCGACGCCGCCCGCCTCGTTGGCCGCGCTTGCGAACGGCTATCCACCGTTATGGCATCCATCGGTCACGGCGCTCGCCTGACCGCGCCGGGCGCCGCTTGCGGTTGACACAGGGGCGGCGCATCGTGCGACGACGCCAGCGTCCAGGCCTCCAGAGCCGGCTGTCGTCGTCATGACATCCAGCAGACAACCGGGGGAACACCATGTTGCGGACCACTCTTGTCGCGCTCGCCATCGCGCTTTGCGCAAGCATGCCCATGTCCGGAGCCGCTCTGGCGGGGCCGCTCTCGATCACCAGCGCCGACCCGGTCGCGATCGTGACGATCCCCGACGCCTGGCCGAACTCGAAGGTCTCGCGCGGCATCGAGTTCAAGACGCCCGATGACGAGATCTATGTCTGGTTCGAACTGATCGCGCCGGGCGAGATGGACGCCGTGCAGAAGGAACACGACAGCTATTTCGAGAAGGAAGGCGTCAAGATCACCGGTGCGTCGGAAACCACGAAGCAGGAGATCAACGGCCGGGCCTGGTCCTTCACCGAACTCAAGGCCACCAGCAAGGATGGCCCCTCGATCATCCGCTACATCGCGATCAACCCCAATGTCGCGGGCAAGATCATCCTGATGACCTATTGGGCCTCCGAGGACGGCCACAAAAAATACGACGCGGCGATGAAGAAAATTTTCGACAGCATCGCGTTCAAATAGGGCATTTGCCCTGCGGCCCCCGGAACCTACGCCGTCGGCGCGGCGTTGCCCCCTCATTCACAATCAAACTTGGGGGTTGCTGCCATGCGTTCGATTGCTCTGTGGCTGCTCGGCGTGCCGATTCCGGTGATCATCCTGCTCTGGTTCTTCATGCGCTGAGCAGGTTTGCGTTCCAATGCGAACATGGCCGGGTCCGCGACCCGGCCATGTTCGTTTGGCGCTGTCGCGCTGCTGACACGGCTTGACCGTACCGCCAGCGACATCTCCGGCCCGCCGCGCATGGCGGCTGCCCGCCGGGCGACGGGCCGGCGTCATCGCAACCTTAGCCTTCCTCCCCTATATGCCGGCCATGACCGCGATCATCTCCGTCTCCAATCTGTCCAAGACCTATGCGTCGGGCTTCAAGGCCCTGAAATCCATCGATCTCGAGATTCGGCGCGGCGAAATATTTGCGCTGCTCGGCCCCAACGGCGCCGGCAAGACGACACTGATCAGCATCATCTGCGGACTGGTCAACCCAAGTTCGGGGACCGTGCTGGCCGACGGCCACGACATTTCGCGGGACTACCGCGCCGCCCGTTCCGCCATCGGCCTCGTGCCGCAGGAGCTGACCACCGATGCGTTCGAGACCGTCTGGTCGACCGTCTCGTTCAGCAGGGGCCTGTTCGGCAAGGCGCGCAACCCGGCCCATATCGAGCAGGTGCTCAGGGACCTCTCGCTCTGGGACAAGCGCGATACGGAAATCCGCCGACTCTCGGGCGGCATGAAGCGGCGCGTGCTGATCGCCAAGGCTCTGAGCCACGAGCCGCGAATCCTGTTCCTCGACGAGCCGACGGCCGGCGTCGATGTCGAGCTGCGGCAAGACATGTGGAGGATGGTGCGCAAGCTCCGCGAGGACGGCGTCACCATCATCCTGACGACGCATTACATCGAGGAGGCCGAGGAGATGGCCGACCGCGTCGGCGTGATCAGCAAAGGCGAGATCATCCTGGTCGAGGAGAAGAGCGAGCTGATGCGCAAGCTCGGCCGCAAGCAGTTGACGCTCGCGCTGCAGGAGCAACTGTCGGCTATCCCAGAAGCGCTTGCGGCCTTCGATCTCTCGCTCGCGGCCAATGGCTCGGAGCTGATCTACAGCTACGACACCAAGGCCGAGCGCACCGGCATCACGGCCTTGCTTCAGGCCCTCGCCGAGGCCGGCATCCGCTTTCGCGATCTCCAGACCAGCCAGAGCTCGCTCGAGGACATCTTCGTCAGCCTGGTGAGGAGCCGGTCATGAGCCAGCGGAGCACAGGCATGGGCCTTATCAACTGGCACGCCATCGTCGCGATCTACCGGTTCGAGATGGCCCGGACCTGGCGCACGCCGATGCAGAGCATCCTCTCGCCGGTGATCTCGACCTCGCTCTACTTCGTCGTCTTCGGGGCTGCGATCGGCTCGCGCATGCAGTCGATCGACGGCGTGCCCTATGGCGCCTTCATCGTGCCGGGCCTGATCATGCTCTCGCTGCTGACGCAGAGCATCGCCAACGCCTCCTTCGCGATCTATTTCCCGAAATTCACCGGCACGATCTACGAGCTGCTATCGGCCCCCGTCGCCTGGTGGGAGGCGGTCGCGGCCTATGTCGGCGCGGCGGCCACCAAATCGATCATTCTGGGCCTGATCATCCTGGCGACGGCGACCCTGTTCGTGCCGCTGCGGATCGAGCATCCGGTCTTCATGCTGCTGTTTCTCGTGCTGACGGCGACGACCTTCAGCCTGTTCGGCTTCATCATCGGCATCTGGGCCGACGGTTTCGAGAAACTGCAGGTCGTGCCGCTGCTGATCGTGACGCCGCTCGCCTTCCTTGGCGGCTCGTTCTACTCGATCGAGATGCTGCCGCCGTTCTGGCGCGTGGTGACGCTGTTCAATCCGGTCGTCTACCTGATCAGCGGCTTCCGCTGGAGCTTTTACGGCGTCGCCGATGTGGGCGTGGCTGTGAGCCTCGGCATGACGATGGTGTTCCTCGCGGCGTGCATCGGCGCGGTCGCCTGGATCTTCCGGACAGGGTATCGGTTGAAGAACTGAGATCAACACCTCGATTCCGAATTCCCGTCATTGCGAGCGTAGCGAAGCAATCCAGCCGTCTCGCGCAAACGCTGGATTGCTTCGCCACGCTCGCAATGACGTTGAGGGCATGAGGCGCTCGGATCAGTGCCACAGCACGAGACAGCGCAATCCTATCCCGGCTGGTGATACCCCGCTGCGTCGGCCGGTCGCGCGGCGTCGAGGAGCGGCTGGTAAGTGTCGGCCGACACCTCCGTAAAGCCGGCAAGCGACAGGGCAGCCAGCAGCTTACCAGCTTCAGGGTCGCGGCTAGCGCCGAGCAACGCCGCCCTCAGCCGCGCGACAAGCGCCGGATCGACCCCATCCGACGCCGCCAGCAGCGGCATCGGCGTTGGCGGAGTCGTCTCGACGATGCGCAACCGCGCCGCCGTCTCCGGCTCATGCGCCAGCAGGAGATCGTACCAGTAGGAATCGAGCGGACCGATGTCGATCGCGCCCGCCAGCACCGCATCGACGATGCGGCGCGGCGTCAGCAGCGGCCCGATGCCGGCGGCGTAGAGCGGCCGGTCGTCCCGACGATGCGGCAGCAGATGCGCCCGCAGCGCGTTGAAGCCCGATTGCGAGTGTTCGACGGTCCAGCCGATGCGGCAGCCGAAACTCTGCTGCAGCGTCGTGATCGTGCTGTCAGCCCGAACGACAAGATGCGTAGCGTAGATCGGCCGACCGTCTGCGAGGAGCGAAAGCGGGACCGGCGCGGCGATCGGCTGCACTGGAAAACGGCCTGTCGCAAAGGGGTAGCCGCAGATGAAGCCGAGCCCCAGATCGTCCCGGTTCCACAGCGCCTCCAGCGGAGACGGCGCGGCATGCGGGATGACCGTCAGCGGAATCTCCGCTCGCCGCGACACCCAAGCGAACAGAGCAGCCCAAGCCTCGGCAACCACCGGATTGACCGCATACATCCGCGCATTGGCGATGAGGCTCACGCGTAGCGCAGCCGCTGGCCGAGCCCCATCGTCCTGGCCTTGGCCAGCATGAAGTCGCCGAGCGCGATGTCCGAGAGCGAGAGGCCGCGATGCCAGAACAGGATGGTCTCGTCCTCGCGTTCGCGGCCGGGTTTGAGCCCGGCGACGATCTCGCCCATCTCGGCATGCAGCGTCTGCTCGGACAGCTTTCCGGCCTCGACATGAGCGCGCAAGCTACCGAACGGACCCCCCTTGCACTGGCCCCAGTCGTCGACGACGAGCTTGCTCATGATGTCGGTCAGCGACAGCTCGACCGCGCTCATCGTGCCATAGGGCACGACGAAGGCGCCCGGCTTGATCCACTCCGTCTTGAGCATCGGCGCGGGCGCATCCAGCCGCGAGGCCTCGACGACGATGTCGGCCCCCTCGACACAAGCGCGCCAGTCCTCGGTGACAGTTACCATCTTGCCGAGATCGGCCGAGAGTTTCGCGCCAAAGGCGTCGCGGCTTTCCTTGCGGCGGGAGTGGACCCTGATTTCGTCGAAATCGAACAGGGAATCGAGCAGGCGGACATTCCAATAGGCGGTGCCGCGCGCCCCGACATGGCCCAGTATCTTCGATCCCTTCCGCGCAAGGTGCTTGGCTCCGATCGCCGTGATCGCACCGGTGCGCATGTCGGTGAGGTGGCTGCCGTCGACGATCGCGGTCGGCACGCCGGTGGCGGGATCGAACAGCAGCAACAGCCCCATCTCGGAGGGCAGGCCGAGCTTGTAGTTGTCGACGAAGTCGCCGATCACCTTGACGCCGGCCCGGTTGATCGGCGCGCGGAAGGCGCCGCGCAGCACGTTGAAATGGCCGTTGGCGACCTTCGGCATCAGGTGCATGCGCGGCTCGATCACCGTCTCGGCCCGGCCCTGCGCGGCAAGCCCCGCCTCGACGGCGCCGATGATCTCGGCGTCGGTGAGATTCAGCGCCGCGACGTCGAGCGCGTTGAGGAAATCGATATGGAGCGGTTCATGGGACAAGGGCGGTCTCGCGAAGGTCGGGATGGCGGTCCCGGCGAGAGTGGCCGGCGTCGGCGGGCCGCGCAAGGATAGCGGGCGGGTCTCGCGAATGCGTGAGGCGCGGGAGCGGCTGCCCGCGCGATTGACTTCGCCGGGCGCATCCTGTCTTCAACCGGCATGACCGACACTTCGACCATCGACCGCGCGGATTCTGCCCCGCATGCGCGCCGGCGTACCTTCGCGATCATCTCGCACCCGGACGCCGGCAAGACCACGCTGACCGAAAAGCTGCTCTATTTCGGCGGCGCGATCCAGCTCGCCGGCGAAGTGCGCGCCAAGGCCGGCCGCCGCCAGACCTCGTCGGACTGGATGAAGATCGAGCGCCAGCGCGGCATCTCGGTCGTCACCTCGGTGATGACCTTCGAGTACGACGGACACGTCTTCAACCTGCTCGACACGCCGGGCCACGAGGACTTCTCCGAGGACACCTACCGCACGCTGACGGCGGTCGATTCGGCCGTGATGGTGATCGATGCGGCCAAGGGTATCGAGGCGCGCACCAAGAAGCTGTTCGAGGTCTGCCGGCTGCGCGACATCCCGATTGTCACCTTCATCAACAAGGTCGACCGCGAGACGCGCGACCCCTTCGAGCTGATCGCCGAGATCGAGAACACGCTGGCGCTGGACGTCGCTCCCATGACCTGGCCTGTCGGGCGCGGACGCGAGTTCGTCGGCACCTACGACCTCAAGGCCAACACCTTCCGCCGCAACCAGAAGGGCGACGAGCAGGGGCAGGATCAAAAGGTCTCCGGCTGGGACGACCCGCTCTTCGACGAGCTGCTGCCGCATGGCGCGGCCGAAGCCTGGCGCGAGGAGGTGTTTCTCGCAGCCGAGGGCCTGAAGCCCTTCGACCTGCAGTCTTTTCGCGAGGGCCACCTGACGCCGCTCTATTTCGGCGCGGCTTTGCGCGACTACGGCGTGCGCGACCTGATCGACGCGCTGGGCGCGCTCGCGCCGAGCCCGCGCGCCCAGATCGCCGACAAGCGCGCGATCCAGGCCGGCGAGTCGAAGATGACCGGCTTCGTCTTCAAGATCCAGGCGAACATGGACCCCAACCACCGCGACCGCATCGCCTTCATGCGCGTCTGCTCGGGCAAGCTCTCGCGCGGCATGAAGGCGAAGCTCGTGCGCACCGCCAAGCCGATGCCGCTGAACGCGCCGCAGTTCTTCTTCGCCCGCGACCGCTCGATCGCGGAGGAGGCCTATGCCGGCGACATCGTTGGCCTGCCCAACCACGGCACCCTGCGCATCGGCGACACGCTGACCGAGGGCGAGGACATCGTCTTCAAGGGCGTGCCATCGTTTGCGCCAGAAATCCTGCGCCGGGTCAAGCTCAAGGACGCTATGAAGGCCAAGAAGCTGCGCGAGGCTTTGCAGCAGATGGCGGAGGAAGGCGTCGTCCAGCTCTTCCTGCCCCATGACGGCGCGCCGGCCATCGTCGGCGTCGTCGGCGCGCTCCAGCTCGACGTGCTGAAGGAGCGGATGGACGCGGAGTATTCGCTCCCCGTCGATTTCGAGCCCTGCCAGTTCTCGATCGCGCGCTGGGTTTCCAGCGACGACAAGGCCGCGCTGCAGAAGTTCGTGAGCCTCAAACCCTCCTCGATGGCCGACGATCTCGACGGCGATCCGGTGTTCATGGCGTCCAGCCAGTTCACCCTGAAATACGACGCCGAACGCGCGCCGGAGGTCACGTTCTCGGACGTGAAGGACTATCAGAAGGTGGCTGGGGCATAGCTCCGCTCCGTTGGGCGGGTATACCCGCCCGCGCAATCCCCGTGCACCGAAACGGCCTCATCATGGCGCGGTCCTCATCGGGAGAGCGCCACCATGTCCATGCAGGGTTCGACGATCGCGGCCGCGCCGCCAGAAGCGCCGGTTCGGCCATCGCCATTATCGGTCACGGTCGAGCGGCTGCGCCGGCTCGCGCCGTCGGGCAGGCCTGAGCTCATCGCCGGCGTCGCGGCCGGCTTCGACAGGCTGGCACCGTCCGCCGGCATGACGACGCGGCTGCGCATCTGCCATTTCCTGGCGCAGGCCGCGCATGAGACCGATCGCTTCCGCACGCTGGAGGAGTATGGCGGGCCGGCCTATTTCGCCCGCTACGAGGGTCGTCGTGACCTCGGCAACACACAGAGCGGTGATGGGGCGCGCTACCACGGGCGCGGCATTTTCCAGCTCACCGGCCGGGCGAACTACCGCCGCTTTGGCGAGGCGATCGGCGTCGATCTGGAGCGCGAACCCGAGCGGGCGAAGGAGGCGGAGATCTCGCTGCGCGTCGCGCTCGCCTATTGGCGCGAGCGCGGCTGCAACGCGGCGGCCGACGCCGACGACGTGGTGGCGGTGACGAAGCTGATCAACGGCGGGCGCAACGGGCTGCCCGAGCGGACGCGGCTACTGGCGGTGGCGAAGGGGATTTGGGTGTAGCGTTCATCGTCATTGCGAGCGTAAGCGAAGCAATCCAGAAGGTCTCGCTCTACGCCCTCCTGGATTGCTTCGTCGGCTGCGCCTCCTCGCAATGACGGCTCTAGCCATGCCCCGCCTTCAGCGCCCGATCGATATCATCGTAGAGATCGCCGACATCCTCGATGCCCGTCGAGAGGCGCAGCAGGTCCGTCGGACAGGGCGAGCCCGCGCCCTCGATCGAGGCGCGGTGCTCGATCAGACTCTCGACGCCGCCGAGCGAGGTGGCGCGCTTGTAGAGTTCGACATGGGCGGCGGACTTGATCGCCGCCGCCTCGCCGCCCGTCACCTGCACCGAGAGCATGTACCCGAAGCCGCCTTCCATCTGGCGCGCCGCGATGTCGTGGCCGGGATGCTGCGGCAGGCCGGGATAGAGCACGCGCGCCACCAGCGGATGGGCCGAAAGCTTTTGCGCCAACGTCATCGCCGAGGCCGACTGGCGCTCCTGCCTCACATGCAGCGTGCGCAGGCCGCGCATCAGCAGATAGGCCTCGAAAGGACCGAGGATGCCGCCCTGCATCTTGCGGACGGTCTTGACCCGGCCCCAGAATTCATCCTCCTCGCGAGCGCAGAGCACGCCGGCGACGACGTCGGAATGGCCGTTCAGAACCTTTGTCGCGGCATGCATGACGATGTCGGCGCCGAGCGTCAGCGGACGCGTATGCACCGGCGAGGCGCAGGTCGAATCGACCGCGAGTTTTGCGCCCGCCGCATGGGCGATCTCGGCCGCCGCCGCGATGTCTGTGATGGTCCAGAGCGGATTCGACGGCGTCTCGGCCCAGACCAGTTTCGTGACACCCGGCTTCACGGCGGCCTTCAGCGCCACGAGGTCGTCAGTCTCGACGAAGTCGATCTTGAGCCCCCAGCGCGCAGCTTCAGTCAAAAGCCAGGAGCGCAGCGCCCAGTACATCACCTTGGAGGCGACGACATGGTCGCCCGGCGAGAGCGCCTGGAACACGGCGGTCGCCGCCGCCATGCCTGAGCCAAACAGCAGCGCCCCGGCCTGCGCCTGCTCCAGCATGGCGAGCACGGCCTCGGCCTCGCGGACCGTCTCGTTGTCGGGCCGGCCATAGACGAAACCGGAGGAGTAGGCGTTGTCCTCGTCGCGGATATAGGTCGTGGCGATGTGGATCGGCGTGACCACGCCCTTTGTCAGCGGGTCGATCTTGCCCATGGCCTGCGCGGCGAGAGAGCGGGGGTGAAGCGGGCGCTTGGGCATGGGGATATCCGATAAAGTTCCAAGAGGGACCAACGCCGCCATCTGGCGTAAGCAGGAGGCGTGGCGCAAGGGCTGCGACCTTGCCTCCGGCGCAACCATGCCCCATTTCGCAGGCATGAGCGCTTCACATTCCCATGCAGACGCCGCGCCAGGACAGTCGCCAAGACCCGTCTGGGTCGATGCGCTGATCGCGATCGTCCCCGTCGTCGCCGCCTCCCTGCTCGGCAATGCGGTGACCATCCCGCAGATCCCGACCTGGTACCCGACGCTGGTCAAGCCGTTCTTCAACCCGCCGAACTGGCTGTTCGGCCCGGCCTGGACGCTGCTGTTCGCGCTGATGGCCTATGGCGTCTACCGCATCCTGCGTCTGCCTGCCGATATGTCGGGCAAGGCGCGGGCGCTGATCGTCTACCACGCGCAGCTTGGGCTCAACGTGCTCTGGTCCTGCGTCTTCTTCGGCCTGCAGAGCCCGCTCGGCGGCGTCTTCGTGATCGTCCCCTTTCTGGCGATGATCCTCGCCATGATCGCGGCCTTCCGCCCGCTCGACCGGCTGGCCGCCAATCTGCAATGGCCCTATGTCGCCTGGGTCTCCTTCGCGACTCTGCTCAACGTCTCGATCTGGTGGCTGAACAGATAACGGGTCCAGACCGGTCCTGACGGAATAAATCGCGCGCTGGCGCGTTGTCGGCAGCGACGCAAACCCGTTCTGGAGCCTCAAGCCGTGCCGCCGATCCCGATCAGCCAGAACCCGCTGTCGCGCTTCGTCGACCGCCTGCACGCACCGGTCTCGATCCAGTCGCTCGCCCTGCTGCGGATCGGGTTCGGCCTGCTGCTGGCCTGGGACGTCTGGCGCTTCATCCGCGACGACCGCATCGCGCGCTATTATGCGCAGCCGGATTTCCTGTTCAGCTACTGGGGTTTTTCCTGGGTGAAGCCCCTGCCCGAGCCGTGGCTGCACATCGCCTGGCTCGGGGTCGGCGTGCTCGCGCTGATGGTCGCTGTCGGACTGTTCTACCGCTTCGCGATCATCGGCTTCACGCTGCTGTTCGGCTACTTCTTCCTGCTCGACAAGGCGCAGTACCTCAACCACTTCTACATGGTGCTGCTCTATGCCGGGCTGCTTTGCCTGCTGCCGGCGGGCAACGCGCTCTCGCTCGACGCAAAACTGTTTCCGAAGAGCCGGCGCGAGACCGCGCCCTACTGGTCGGTCTGGGCGCTGCGGGCGCAGACCGAGATCATCCTGCTCTATGCAGGGCTGGTGAAGATCACGGAGGACTGGCTCAGGGGTGAGCCGCTGGGGATCTGGCTGCGCGAACAGGCGCAGGATCTGCCCTTCGGCGCGCTCTTCGCGCATGACTGGGTCATCCTCGCCGGAGCCTGGGGCACGATCGCGCTGCATGTGCTGGGCGCGCCGCTCTTGCTGTTTGCCCGCACGCGGCTGCCGGTCTTCCTGATCTACTGCGCGTTCCATCTCAGCAACGGCTTCTTCTTCAACATCGGCATCTTCCCGTTCCTGACCATCGCCGCGACGACGATCTTCTTTCCGCCCGACTGGCCGCAGCGCCTGCTGCGCTGGCTGCTCGGACGCTTCGAGGCGCTGCCGCCGATGCCGGCCTTGCCCGCGGCAGCGCCGCTGGCCCGGAATGGGCTGAGCCTTGCTCTGGTCGGCATCCTCGTCGCCTGGATGGTCGTGCAGGTGCTCGTGCCGCTGCGCTTCGCGCTTTATCCTTCGGAGGTGCGCTGGGCCGGCGAGGGCCACCGCTTCGCCTGGCGGATGCGGATGTATGACCGCCGGGGCGAAGGCGATTTCGAGGTCGTGGCGCAGGATGGCCGGCGCTGGCGCGTCTCGCCCACCGATCACCTCACCGACCGGCAGGCCGGCGTGATGCTGACGCGACCGGACATGATCCTGCAATTTGCCCATCATCTCGAACGGCATTTCGCGGCCAGGGGCGAGCGCGACGTCGCCGTCCACGCCCATGTCGCGATGTCGCTGAACGGCCGGCCGTTCCAGCCGCTGATCAAGCCGGAGATCGACCTGACGACGCGTGCCTTGAACCCGTTCCGGACGGCCGATTTCATCACGCCGCTGACGACCCCCTTCACGCCACGGAGCGCGCGCGAACGGCCCGATGGCGAGGTCCGCGAGGCGTCCTCATGAGCGCCGACGCCCTGCTCATCGTCTATGACGGGCACTGCCCGTTCTGCGCCGCCTACATGCGGCTGCTGCGCCTGCGCGCCGATATCGGCCCCGTGCGCCTGATCGACGCCCGCTCAGGCGACCCCGTGGTGGCGCAGGTCAAGCGGCTCGGGTTCGATCTCGATGCCGGCATGGCGATGCGGCTCGACGGGGTCTGGCACCATGGCGACGCCTGTCTCAACCGGCTGGCGCTGCTCTCGACGCCGTCTGGCCTGTTCAACCGGGCAAACCGCCTGATCTTCGCCTCGCCGCGCCTGTCGCGGTTGCTCTATCCGGCGCTTGTGCTGGGCCGCCGCATGGCGCTGGCGCTGCTCGGCCGCAGCAGCATCGCGGCCGAGGATGCCGCGTCGGCTCGCAGATCCTGATCTTCAGCCGGAATTCATGATGAATCGCGGCTTCACTATATCGCTCAACAGGGGATTCACCTGAGCGGCGCGAAATCGCCGGCTGTAGCGCCAGCCGGAGGCCGCCATGAACCGTCGCCATGCCCTGATCGCCGCCCTGCTGGTCGCGGCCAACGCGCTGGGCGCAGCAGGCCACGCCGGAGCCCGCGAACTGGTCGAGACGCCCGATCCGCGCCTCCAGCCCGGCACCATCGTAATCCGCACGGGCGAGCGGAAGCTTTACTTCGTCACCGGCCGGGGCGAAGCGATCCGCTACACCATCGCCGTCGGCAAGGCCGGCAAGCAGTGGCGCGGCACCAAATATGTCGAGGAACTCGCGGTCGAGCCGGCCTGGAGCCCGCCCGCTTCGGTCAAGCGCGACAAGCCCTCGCTTCCCGATTTCATCCCCGGCGGCTCGCCGCGCAACCCGATGGGCGCACGCGTCATCGGGCTCGGACCCGGCGGACAATATGCGATCCACGGCACCAACATGCCCGGCAGCATCGGCACGGCGGCCTCCTATGGCTGCTTTCGCATGCACAACCAGGACGTAATCGACCTCTATGCCCGCGTGCGCATGGGCGCGGCCGTCGTCGTGCTGCCCTGACGCCGACTGGCTCCGAAAGCCCATGCCGCAATGCGGCATCGAAAAAGCCGGCTCGATCCGCCCTCGGCCCTCGCCTGCGACAAAAAAGCGCGTTAACGTTTCTGCGCGCGACAACAGGACAGCCCGGCGCGACACGCAGGCGGGCTCATGAGGGGCTAACGATGGATCATCTCGCCGACGTCAAGAAATTCGCCAAAAAGGCTCTCAACGAAGCGGCCTTCGCCGGAATGGCGAAATCCTATGCGCTGGTCATGGGCAAGGCCGATACGCGCTATGTCGCCTGCTCCGACGCGACCGAACTGGAGCGCGTGCGCGAGAACTTCCTGAAGAAGAAGCTCGGTCTCAAGACCAATGATCTCGACGCCTCGATCAAGGCGATCTGCGAGCACATGAAGGCGGACAAGACCAAGTCGCGCCTGACCTTCTATTATCTTCTGGCCGAGCATTACGGCAAGCTGGACATGTTCGTGAAGAAATGAGGTTTCCCTCGTCTTTGCGAGCGCAGCGAAGCAATCCAGGGGTCGGCGTGAGACGCAGGATTGCTTCGCTGCGCTCGCAATGACGGGCGGGTCGGACCTGAGCATCAAACCCGATAAAGATCAGCCCGCGACAGCGGCAGGCCCGACGCACCTTTTCGGCGTTTCGAGACCAGCGTCTGGTTGATCATCAGACCGCCGCGCTCGAAGCCCAGCGACACGCCTGCGAGATAGAGCAGCCAGGCGCGCGTGCGCTCGGCTCCGATTTCGGCTTCGGCCTCGGCGCGGCGCGCGTTCAGGCGCTCCCACCACAACCGCGTCGTGCGCTGGTAGTGCTCGCGCCACCCCTCGACGTCATGGACCTCGAAGCCGGCGCGCTCGAGATTGACGATCGACATGCCGAGATGGTCGAGTTCGCCGCCGGGAAAGATGTAGCGCACGATCGCCTTGTATTCCGGCGGTTTGCGGTTGAAGGCGCGATCGGTCTTCTTCGCTCGCCGCGCGATGGTGTGGTGCAGGTAAAGCCCGCGCGGGCGCAGCAGGCGGTTGACGGCGGCGAAGTAGGCCGGGTGGTTGGCGATGCCGACATGCTCGAACATGCCGATCGAGGCGATCTTGTCGAACTCGCCCTCGAGCTGGCTGAAATCCTTGAGATGCAACGTCACCCGCCCTGTGAGCCCGCGCTGCTCGACCTTCTCGCGCGCGAGCTTGATCTGCTCCTCGGCGAGCGTGACGCCATGGGCCTCGACGCCGTAATGCTGCGCCGCATGGCAGACGAGCGCGCCCCAGCCGCAGCCGATGTCGAGGAAACGGTCGCCGGGTTTCAGGCGCAGCTTGCGGCAGATCATGTCGAGCTTGTCGCGCTGGGCGCGGGCGAGATCGCCATGATCCTGCGTGAAGTAGGCGCAGGTATAGACCATGTCCTCATCGAGGAAGAGGCTGTAGAAGGCGTTCGAGACGTCGTAGTGATAGGCGATATTGGCCTTGTTCGTGGCGGGGTCGCCGGCATGGGCGCGGGTGTCGCCCTCGCGATGGGCGATCGCCGCCGGCGCCTCGCCTGGTGCGAACAGGAAACGGCGCGCGACCTCCAGCACCGCCGATTTGGGGATGCCGCGCAACAGCCGCCCGGGCTTGCCCTGCGGCCGGTTCTCGACCAGATCGAAGATCGAGCCGTTGACGATGGCCAGACGGTCGGCGACGTGGAGATTGACCAGCCGGTCGAGGGTCGGCCGGCGGATCATGGCGGCGACCACGCCCGGATCGCGGATCGCGATCGCGAGCCGGTCCGGCGGCCAGTCGAGCGGCACGCGGCTGCCGTCCCAGAGGTGAAATCCGAGCTTCAGCTCCAGCCTGCGATGAGCCTCCGTCAGCAGGCGTCGCAGCGCGGCGAGACGTTTGTCGTGACTGTCCATGCCTGAACCGATCGTCGAGAGCACCGCCATCGTCTTTGGCGGCAGCGCTCCTGCTTGGCAACAGGCCAGCAGCGCTGTGGGGTCACGCCGCCGCGTCTCCCAAGGCCGCGAAGCGCCGGGCGATGACCGGATTCTCGGGCGAGAGCGGGATCGGCGGCGGGGCGGGAATCGTCTCGGCGAAATGGCAGGCGACCTGCGCGCCATCGTCGAGCCGTCGCAACAGCGGCTGCTCGGCCGCGCAGCGGGCTTGCGCATGCGGGCAACGCGGATGGAAGGTGCAGCCCGAGGGCGGGTTGAGCGGGCTCGGCACGTCGCCCTGCAGGACGGGGCGCTCGCGGCGCAGGCCGGGGCTGGGCAAGGGAGCCGCCGCCAGCAGCGCCTGCGTGTAGGGGTGACGCGGCTGACCGTAGAGCGTCGTCTTGTCGGCGAGTTCGACGATGCGCCCGAGATACATCACCGCCACCCGCGTCGCGATGTGCTTCACCACGGCGAGGTCATGAGCGATGAAGAGATAGGACAGGCCGAACCGCGCTTGCAGGTCCTGCAGCAGGTTGACCACCTGCGCCTGGATCGAGACGTCGAGCGCCGAAACCGGCTCGTCGCAGACGACGAGATCGGGTTTGGTGGCGAGTGCGCGCGCCACGCCGATACGCTGGCGCTGTCCGCCGGAAAACTCATGCGGGAAGCGCTCGGCATGCTGCGGGCCCAAGCCCACCACCTTGAGAAGTTCTGCGACCTTCGCAGGGATTTCGGCCGGCGTCGCCAGCCCGTGCAGCAGCAGCGGCTCGGCCAGGATGTCGGAGACCGACAGGCGCGGATTGAGCGAGGCGAACGGGTCCTGGAAAATGATCTGCATGCGCCGGCGCAGGGAGCGCAATTCGTGCTTGCGCAGCGCCAGCATGTCCTGCCCGGCGAAGCGCAGAGCCCCGGCGCTGGGCTCGATCAGGCGCAGGATAAGCCGGCCGGTGGTCGACTTGCCGCAGCCGGACTCGCCGACCAGCGCCAGCGTCTCGCCGCGCTCCAGCGTGAAGGAGACGCCGTCGACCGCCTTGACGACGCCCTTCGCGCGGCCGAGCAGGCCGCTCGACATCGTGAAATGCTTGGCGAGGCCATCGACCTCCAGCAGCGGGGGGTCATGCGGGGACGGGATCGCTGTCTCGGCGTTCATGGCGCGGCCTGTTCGATGGGCGCGCGCCAGCAGGCGACGGCGTGGCTGGCGGAAAGCTCCCTTAGCGGCGGCATCTGCGAGCGGCAGCGCTCGATCGCGACCGTGCAGCGCGGCGCGAAGCGGCATCCGGCCGGCATGGCGTCGGGCGCCGGCACCATGCCCTCGATGGTCTGCAGCCGGTCGCGATCCTCGTCGAGACGCGGGATCGAGGCGAGGAGGCCGAGCGTGTAAGGGTGCTGCGCGTCGGCAAACAATGTCGCGACATCAGCGCGCTCGACGATCTGTCCGGCATACATCACCACGACGTCGTCGGCGGTCTCGGCGATGACGCCGAGATCATGCGTGATCAGGATGATCGCGGTGCCGAGCCGCTGCTGCAAGTCGCGCATCAGATCGAGGATCTGGGCCTGGATCGTCACATCCAGCGCCGTCGTCGGCTCGTCGGCGATCAGCAGTTTCGGATCGCAGGCGAGCGCGAGCGCGATCATGACGCGCTGGCGCATGCCGCCGGACATCTCGTGCGGATAGGAATCGACCCGGGTCTCGGGCGAGGGGATCTTGACCAGCCGCAACATCTCGATAGCGCGCGCCCGGGCCTGGGCTTTGCCCATGCGGCGGTGGCGGCGCAGCCCCTCGACGATCTGCTCGCCGACCCGGTAGACCGGGTTGAGCGAGGTCATCGGCTCCTGGAAGATCATCGCGATCTTCGCGCCCCTGATCGCCTCCATCTCGCCGCGCGAGCGCTTCAGGAGGTCGGCGCCCTCGAAGACGATCTCGCCGCCGGCCCGGATGCCCGGCGGCTCCGGCACCAGCCCCATCACCGAAAGCGAGGTCACGCTCTTGCCGCAGCCGCTCTCGCCGACGATGCCGAGCGTGCGCCCGGCATGGACCGAGAAGCTGACGCCGTCGACCGCGCGGTAGAAACCCCGGTCGGTGTGGAAATGCGTCTTGAGATCGCGCACCTCCAGCACGGGTGCGATCGCAGACGCCGTCATAGGGCAACCCTGCGCGGTGAATCAGGCTCCAAAGCCCTCATCCTGAGGAGCGCCGCAGGCGCGTCTCGAAGGATGCTCCAGATGCCTCCGGAGCGAACTGGGTAATCCTTCGAGACGCCGCTGTCGCGGCTCCTCAGGATGAGGGCTGATGAATGCCAGAAAAAGCGGCTGCTCATGGTCAGCCCTTCCCGGCCGGGAAGGTCAGCGGCGAGATCTCGAGATGGTCGCGCTTGGCCCAGTCGAGGTCCTTGACTTTCGGCTCGGCCCGGCGCTGCGCCTCCTCCAGTTCGGCGGCGGCCGAGGCGTAGTCCATGGTCAAAACCTTGCCGTTCTCGACCACGGTGACGCCGTCGACGATGACCGTGGTGACGGCGCGCTCGCCGGCCGCATAGATCAGGCTGCGGACGGGGTCGCGCAGCGGCCGCATCATCGGATGGGTGACGTCGACGATGACGATGTCGGCCTTCGCGCCCTTGGCGAGCCGGCCGATATCGTTGCGGCCGAGCGCCTTGGCGCTGCCAAGGGTCGCCGCGTTGAAGGCGTCCGAGGTGCGCAGATCGAACACATCCTCGGCCATCATCCGCGAACCGATGCAGACGGCCCGAAGCTCCTCCAGCATGTGGTGCGGATAGGTGTCGGTGCCGATGCCGACATTGATGCCGGCCGCCACATACTGCCCAAAACTCTGCATCGCGATGCCGCGGCGCTGGAACACGATCGGGCAATGGGCGACGCTGGTGCCGCTCTCGACCAGCGCGTCCATGTCCCCGGTCGCCGGCCATTTCACCGAGGAGTGGTGGTCGAGGAAGATGCCGTGGCCGATGATCGAGAACGGCCCGAGCACGTCGAGCTCCTCGAGCCATTCCACCGGCGTCATGCCGTGGCGGCGCGTGATCTCGTGGAACTCGACGACGCTCTGGGCGGCGTGGATCTGGAAGGGAACCTTGCGCCTTTCGGCTTCGTCGAAGCTGTCCTGGATCAGCTCGGGGGTGCAGGTGTCGATCTGCGACGGCGAGACCATGCCCGAGAGCCGGCCGGAATCGTCGGCGGCGACCTGGTCGAGCAGGGCCATCGCCTCGGCCATCGCCTTTTCGCCGGCCTTGGCGTCCCATTCGTATTTCGCCAGATGGCCGTTGTCGGTGTACCAGCGCGCCGAGCGATACATCGGCGAGAACACGGCCCGCAGGCCCGACGCCTTGAAGGTCTCCAGCCAGCCGTCCCATGCGACCGACATGTCGACCAGCGTCGTGACGCCCGACATCAAAAGCTCGGAATAGGTCACCTGCGCGCAGGACTTGATCCCTTGAGCGTCGCACCGGAACAGCGGCATGAACTCGTAGAGCGCCGTTCCGTACATCTTGGGCGAGCCGAGTTCGTCGTTCCAGCCCTTGGTCATCGCCTCGGAGGACGGATGCGAGTGGATGTTGACGAGGCCGGGCATCACCATCCTGCCGCGCCCGTCGATCGTCACATCCGCCTCGCCGCGATACGAACCGCCGACATGGATCAGCTTGTCGCCCGCATAGGCGACGTCGCCGTCGCGCAGATAGACATGGCCCTTGGCCTTTGCGTCGTAGGCGACGATCCAGGCGGCGTTGCGGATGAGGGTGATGGTCATGGGCAGGCTCCGGCGTGGTGGCAGGCTTGGGCGGTCAGGCGCTGGAAGAACCCCTCTCCTGTAAGGAGAGGGGCAGGGGTGAGGTGACGGACGTCTCGGGGTTGGCCTGAACGGACGCGCGGTCAGGGATCACGCAACTGGGTAAAGGGCCGACCCCTCACCCCTGCCCCTCTCCCTCCGGGAGAGGGGTTCCTCGCGTCTCACTGGACAGAGGGCTTCACCTCACGAACTTCAGGTCCAGCCCCTTGTACAGCCCACAGCCATAGATGTTGTGCGCCTTGAACGGGGCGAGCCTCGCCGAGGCCGCGATCTTCATCGGCTCGTGATAGAGCGGCAGCCAGACGGCAGCCTCATGGACCTGCGTCAGCACCTCGCCATAGGCGGCGGCGCGGTCGGCGTCGTTCAGGGCCGAGGAGCCCTTGGTCAGGAGTTCGTCCGTCCTGGCGTCCTTCCAGTTCATCCGGTTGGGCGTCGGCGCATTGGTCGAGCGGAAATAGAGGTTCAGCGCATCGCCGGCCGAGATGTAGGGGAAGCTCATCCCGAACATGTCGAACTCCTGCGTGGCGAGCTTGCCCCAGGCGATGGTGGCGTCGAACAACTGGATCCGCAGATCGACGCCGATCTTGCGCAGATCGCCCTGGATCGCCTCCATCAGCTTCTGCCAGGTCGAGCCGGTGAAGCCGTAGACGATCGGCGAGAGCTTCTTGCCGTCCTTCATGCGGAAACCATCCGCGCCCTTCACCCAGCCTGCCGCATCGAGCACCTTGTTGGCCTCGGCCACGTCGGTCTTGATCAGCTTGGAGGTCAGCGCCTTGTTCCAGTCCAGCGCCTCGGTCGAGATGTAGGAATAGGCCGGCTCGACCTCGCCGAAATAGAGGTTGTCGGCGATCGCCTTCTGGTCGACGGCCATGACGATGGCGCGGCGCACCGCCGGGTCGTTGACGCCTTCCTTGTCGATCTTGAAGCCGACAAAGTAAGTCCAGAACGCTTCTTTCGACTCGATCACCTTGAGGTTCCGGTTGGCCCGGAGCTGGGCCATGCCGGAATAGGGCACGTATTGCGTGACCTGGCTCTGGTTGGTCATCACGGCGGCGAGCCGGGTGTTCTCCTCGGGCACGATACGCCAGACGATCTCCTCGATCTGGGCCGCGCCCTTGTTCTCGTAGATCGGCGGCCCCCATTTATAGGCGGCATGCTTCTTCAGGCGGAACTCGTTGCGCGGCTTCCAGTCGCCCCAGCAATAAGGCCCGGTGCCGTTGAAGCCCTTGACGCCGAAATCCGCGCCCAGCGCCTCGACATTGGCCTTGTCGACGATGACGGCGAAGCTCTGGGTGAGCTGGTAGAGCAGCTCAGAGAACGGCGCTTTCAGCTTGTATTCGATGGTGGTGTCGTCGGTGGCGACGACGTCCTCGACCTGGCCGGCGCGCCAGGCGACGGGCGAGCGCGTGGCCGGGTCGATCCAGCGCTTGATCGAATAGGCGACGTCCTGCGCGGTCAGCTTCTTCCCGTCGCAGAAGGAGACGTCGTTGCGCAGCTTGAAGGTGTAGGTCTTGCCGTCCGGCGAGGTCGTCCAGCTCGTGGCGATGCCGGGCTTGATCGTCGCCATGTCATGGTCGAGCGAAACCAGCGTGTCGCCCATCATGAACAGGATTTCGGACGCCGCCCGCGCCGTCGAGCGATGCGGGTCGTAGCGGTCGGAATCGACCTCGCGGACGATGGTGAGCGAGGCGTTCGAGCCTTGGGCGAGAGCCGGGCCGGAGAGGGCGGCGAGGCCAAGCAGCGCCCCGGTCGCCATGGAAGTGAGATGTTTCACGCGCAGTCTCCCCTGTTTTTGATCATCGAGATGCAGTTTGACGTGGTTTCACCAACTCCGTCGTCCCGGACAAGCCGCGAAGCGGCGCAGCTCCGGGATCCATCATAGGGGAGCGACCGCGCTCTATGATGGATCCCGGGGCAAGCCCGGGACGACGGCGAGGGTGGAGCGAGTTCCATCACGTATTCCTCAGCCGCGGATCGAGCAGGTCTCGCAGCGCATCGCCCAGCACATTGGCGCAGAGCACGATCATCACGATCATCAGGCTCGGCAGCATTGCGATATGCGGCGCGAAGAACAAGGCGTCGCGCCCGAGCGACGCCATCATGCCAAGCTCGGCCTCCGGCGGACGGACGCCAAGGCCGAGAAAAGACAGCGCGGCCCCGATCAGGATGATCTGGCCGAAGCGCAGTGTCAGGAACACGAAGACCGAGGACAGGCAGTTCAGCGCCAGATAGCGCCAGATCAGCGTCCTGTCGGACAGGCCAACGGCGCGGCCGGCCTCCATATAGTCCTGCCCCATCACCACGATGGCCGCCGAGCGGGTGATGCGCGCCACGTCCGGGATGGTCGCGATCGAGAGCGCGATCACGATCGCGGTCAGGCCCGGCCCCACGACGGCCGCGAGCGCCAGCCCGAGCAGGATCGCCGGAAAAGACAGCAGGATGTCGGCGAAGCGCATCACATAGGGGTCGATGCGGCGATAATAGGCGCTGAGCAGCCCGAACAATGCGCCGATGCCGCCGCCGACGATGACCGAGGCGAGCCCCATCACCAGCGTCAGCCGCGTGCCGTAGAGCAGGCGCGAGAGCATGTCGCGGCCCTGCCCGTCCGTGCCGAGCCAGTATTGCGGCAGCGAGCCCTCGCTCCAGCGCGGCGGCACGAAGGGCCGGCGGGTGGTGTTGTAGGGGTCGAAGGGCGCAAGCCAGGGCGCGAGTATCGCGGCGATGCAGATCAGCCCAAGCAGGATCGCGGCGGCGAGAGCCAGCCGGTCGCGCAGGATGCGCCGCAGCATCGGTGAGGCGATCCGGCGGCGGCGGGCGGGCGCTGCGGGAAGGGTCGCGTCAGCCATGCTTCTGCACCCTCGGATCGAGCGCGGCATAGAGCATGTCGACGATCAGGTTGATCGTCAGGAAGGCCAGCGCCAGCACGAGGATCGCGCCCTGCGCCAGCGGGAAGTCGCTCGCCAGGATTGCGCCGACCGCAAGACGCCCGACGCCCGGCCATGAGTAGATCGTCTCGGTGACGACCGCGCCGCCGAGCAGATAGCCCGCCTGCAGCCCGATCAGCGTGACGACCGGGATCAGCGCATTGCGCAGGACATGCTTCAGGATGACGGTGCGTTCGCCCAGCCCCTTGGCGCGGGCGGTGCGGACATGGTCGGCGTTCATCACCTCGAGCGCCGCCGTCCGTGTCATCCGCGCGATCGGCCCGATGAAGATCAGACCCAGCGTCAGCGCCGGCAGCGCGATCGAGGCCAGCCCCGACAGGCTCCAGAGCGGCCCGCCGCGCCCGATGAAGGGCAGCAACTCCCACTGGTAGCCGACATATTGCATCAGGATCAGCCCGATGAAGAACACCGGCGTCGAGACGCCGGCGACCGAGATCGCGATCACCAGCCGGTCGAGGAAACGGCCGCGATTGACCGCCGCGATCGTGCCGAGCGCGATGCCCACGGGAATGGCCCAGACGAGGCAGGCGAACATCAGCTCGACGGTCGGGCCGATCGCTTCGCCGAGATCCTCGGTGACGCGGGTGTTGGAGATCAGCGAGACGCCGAGATCGCCCTGCAGAACGCGCGACATGTAAAGCGCGAACTGGACGAAGATCGGCCGGTCGAGCCCGAGATCCTTGCGGATTTCGGCGATCAGCTCGGGGCTCGCGGTGGGGCCCGCAATGATCGCGGCAGGATCGGCCGGAACGAGTTGAAGCAACAGAAAGCCGAACAGAAGCACGCCGAACAGCACCGGCACCGAGAGCGCGAGGCGCGAGGCGACGTGGTTCAGCATGGGCTGTGGCCGCTGATCGCTGCAATCGGGAACAACGCCGTCATCCCGGACGCAGCGAAGCGGAACTCCGGGATCCATCGTAAGGCACGACAGTGCCCTATGATGGATCCCGGAGCGGCGCGGCCTGCGGCCGCTTGTCCGGGATGACGCGGTGTTTCCGGTGTCGTTCTCCGATGGGGCAAGACAGCTCTCATCACGCCTCCGCCTCGAAAACGATCTTCCCGTCGAGGATCGTCATGTCGCAGCGGGTCTCGTGCAAGAGCTGTTCCGGCGTGGCCTGCGACAGGTCGCGCGAGAAGATCGCGACATCGGCCGCCATGCCCGGCAGCAGCCGGCCGCGTTGGCTCTCGCAGCGGTTCACGAAAGCCCCGAACTCGGTATAGGCGCAGATCGCCTCGTCGATGGTGAGCGTCTGGTCGGGGCCGATCACCGTGCCGCGCGCCGTCTTGCGGGTCAGCATCGTGTAGATGTTGGGCCAGATATTCGCGTCGCAGACCGGCGCGTCGGAGGAGGCGGCGGGCTTCAGCCCGGCCGCGATCCAGTCCCGCATCGGATAGGCCGGATGGACGCGTTCGGGCTCCAGCACCGCGAGATAGAGGTCCCCGAAATCATAGTGGAAGATCGGCTGCGGCACGGGCTCGATGCCGAGCCTGACCATGCGCGCGATCTGCTCCTTCGTGTTGAAGCCGCAATGCTCGATGCGGTGGCGGCGCTTTGGGTCGGGATGGTCGTGCAGCGCCTTTTCCATCGCGTTCAGCGTCTGCTCGATCGCGGCGTCGCCGATGGCGTGGACGGCAAGCTGATAGCCCATGGCGTGGTAGTCGCGGGTCAGCGTGTCCATCTCGCTGTCTTCGAGGCAGAAGATGCCGTTCGTCTCCGGCTCGCCGAGATAGGGCTCGCTCATCGCCGCCGTCCGCCCACCGGCCGAGCCGTCGGTGAAGATTTTCACCGGCCCGACGCTGAGCCAGGCGTCGCCCGCGCCGGTGACGAGCCCGTCGGCATAGGCTTGGGAGACGATGCCGTTATGGCCGCCGAGCAGGCACATATTGGTGCGAACCGGCAGGCGGCCTGTGCGCTTGGCGGTGCGGTAGGCCGCGACCTCGCGATACTGCGAGCGCATGCCCACCGCCGCGTCCATCACGCTGGTGATGCCGAACTGGTTGCAATAGAGCCCGGCCCGCTCGATCGCGGCCACCAGCTCCTCGTCGGTCGGATCGGGGATCACCTTCTTGATCGGGTCGCGGCCGTTCTCGGCCATCAGCCCGGTGAGCGTGCCGTTGACCTGCTCGATCGCGCCGCCGGGCGGAACCGGCGTGCTTTCATCGACGCCGGCAAGACTCAAGGCCAGCGAATTGGCGACCGAGAGATGGCCGCAGGCGCGCACGATGTAGACTGGATTGTGCGGGGCCGCCCGGTCGAGTTCCGTGCGGTGCGGATGGCGCTTCACATCGAGCTCGAAATGGTCGTAGCCGCGCGCCAGGATCCATTCGCCGGGCTTTGCCTTCGCGGCGGCCGCCTTGATCATGTCGAGCAGCCCGTCGAGCGTGCGCACGAAGCGCGGCCTGATGTCGAGCTCCTTCATGGTCAGCCCGAGCGGCAGCAGATGCAGATGCGCCTCGTAGAGGCCCGGCGTCGCCATGCGCCCGGCGAGGTCGATCACCCTGGTGCCGGGGCCGATCAGCGGTTCGAGTTCGGCGGCCGAGCCGGTCGCCAGCACCTTGCCGGCCCAGAGCGCCACCGCCGTGGCATAGCCCTCCTTCAGCCCGAGATAGACGGGGCCGTTGCGCAGAACGATATCGGCCTTGGGCAGAGCGACCATGGGTTTGGTTCCTCCCGGAACGAAATCATGGCCGCATTGGGCAAGGCGGGCAATCCGCCCGCTGCGCTAAATTTAAGCGCGGCGACGCAAGATTCTGCCGGTGCTGCGGTAGCCGTTGTCACCGAAGTCGCGAACACCCTGAAGCGTCATCCCGGGCTTGCCCCGGGATCCATCCTAAAGCCCCGTCGTGCCTTGCAATGGATCCCGGATCGGCGCGGCTACGCCGCTTGTCCGGGATGACGGGGAGGGTATGGATGCGACCGTAAAACCCTAGCCAGAGGTTCAGGCCAATTCAAACCGGATGTCCTGCGCGCCTTCCCACAGCGTCTTGCGGCCGAGCGGGTAGATGTTCTCCAGCCCCGAGGTCAAAGTGATGAAGTGGTTGCCCGCGAGCTGACCCATCTTGCTGGCGAAATGCACGCCGCCATAGGCCAGCAGGATCTCGGTCTCGCTGATGCCGCCGGGATAGAGGATGATCTGGCCGGGCGCGGGATAGCTCGTATGGTTTTCGTAGCCGACGCCGAAATCGAGCTCGCCGAGCGGCATCCAGACGCCCTCGCCCGACCAGCGTACATGCACGATCTTGGAGACGAAGGGCATGTGGCGCAGGAAGGCGGCGCATGTCTTGGGCGCGGCCTCCAGCTCAAGCCTGGCGTCGAAGGTGAAGGGGCCGGCGGTGACGATCAGCTTGCTCATGAGTCAGGGCTTTCGCGGTTCTGCGGAGATTTCGGGAATGACACCGGAGGCCGCGTTCGGCAATCGCCGGTCGGCGTCTTTTTTCAGCAGCAGCCCAGCCGCATCGCATAGTGGCCGGCGATGACGCGCTCCAGTGCCGGCAATGCGGCCTGCAAGCCGGCGCGGTCCTTCAGGCCGGCCCGGTAATGCGCGCGCAGCTCGCGATGCGCTGAATCGAGATCGACGCCCAAAATCTTTCCATCGACGACGATGCTGCGGCCGGCCACGATCAGTTCGCGAATATGGCTGCGGCTGGCGCGGGCGAAGAGCAGGTCGAGCGGATCGACCTCGGTCAGCGCGTCCTCGTCGAGCGCGGCGCGGTCCACGACAAGCAGGTCGGCGGCCATGCCGACCTCCAGACGCCCGCCCACAGGTGCGCTCAGCGCCCCGCGGCCATTCTCCAACGCGATGGAGAGCATGCGCTGCGGCCCCCCTTCGCTGTCGAAACCCCAGCCGCCATGCAGCGCCCAGAGCAGGCGGATTTCGCGCAGCGCGTCGTCATCCTCGTCGAAGGCCTGCCCGTCGACCCCCATTGCAACCTTGCAGCCGGCCCTCAGCATCGCCTCGACCGGAGCGATGCCGGAGCGCAGATGGAAGTTCGACGATGAATTGACGACGATGGTGCAGCCGGCTTCGGCGATCATCTCGAGTTCGTCAGGCTTCGCCCAGACGCAATGGGCCAGCGTCAGCCGGGGCGTCAGCAGGCCGATGTCGCGCCAGTGGCGCACGAGACCTTGGCGGTATTCGCGATCGGCCCATTGGCGCTGGTACTGCGTCTCGAACAGATGGGTGGTGACGCGCCGCCCGCTCAGCGCCGACGCCTCGGCGATGGCCCGCCAGAACGGCTCGGACACCCATTGCGGGCCGTTTGGCGCATATTGCACATCGACCATCGGGCCTTGCACGGCGGCCGCGACCTCGTCGACCAGCGCAAGCTGGTCCCGGAAAGGCGTCATCGGGACGAGGAAGCGCCTGCCGATCTCGGCTGCGATCTCCGGCTCCAGTGCCGCCATCACCGGATCGGCCGGGCCGTAGACCAGCGGGTTCTGGTCGCGCATGCCGACGCCGAAGGCGATGCGGACGCCGACGTCGCCGGCCGCGCGCGCGACATCGCCTGCCTCGGTGACGAGGTCGGTCAGGCCCTGCGGGCGTACGCAATGGACCATCACCGCGCTTTGCCCGCCGAGCGCGGCGCGGCCGAGCGGCGCGAGCGCGGCGAGGTAGGCGTCGGCGGGAGCCAGCAGCGCCAGCCGGTGCAGCCAGATCTCCAGCGGCTTGCCGAAGCCACCGACCGAGGAGTTCCGCATCGGACGGGCATGGTCATGCGCGTTGACCAAAGCCGGCATCAGGATGGTGTCGGGAAAATCGGCCGCACCGTCATCGTCGATCGACGAGATCACGCCATCGGCGATCGTCAGCGCCAGCCCGCCCCGGCTGCCGCGCGCATCGAGGCCCGAGCGACTCTTCAATATGCGGTTCTGCGTCATGGCGCGACCCTATCCGTCATTGCGAGCGCAGCGAAGCAATCCAGCGTCTCGCTCTACGTCTCCTGGATTGCTTCGCTACGCTCGCAAAGACGGGGAAGCCGGACCTCACGAGATCGCCTCCTTCAGGTCGAGCGTGCCGACCTTGCCGATCGCCTCGTAGTTGCGCCTGAGCCAGCGCTTGGCGGCGCTGCGGCCCATGTCGCGCAGGCGCAGCAGAAAGTCCCAGTCGGAGTTCAGCCGCGAAGACGAGGTCAATTGCGCCAGCGGCGCGCCACCGTCGATCCGGTGCATCAGCACGCGCTTGTACTCGTCGGTCGGCAGCTTGCCGGCGTCGACCAGCCGGTTGACGAAGTCGATCGCGCGCAGTTCGCGCAAAAGCGAGGCGTTGAAGGTGATCTCGTTGAGCCGGTCCTGGATCTCGCGCGCCTTGGTCGGCAGCGCCCTGCGCTGCAGCGGGTTGATCTGCACCAGCATGATGTCGTCGCAATGGGCCTCGTAGAACAGGGGGAACAGGGCCGGATTGCCCATATAGCCGCCGTCCCAATAGGCCTGTCCGCCGATCTTCACCGCCTGGAACAGCAGCGGCAGGCAGGCCGAGGCCATCAGATGGTCCGGCGTCAATTCCGGCCCGTTGAAGACCTTGATCTTGCCGGTGCGGACGTTCGTCGCCGCGATGAAGAGCTTGACCGCGGTGCAGCCGCGGACCTTGTCGAAGTCGATCAGGTCCGAAATCACCCCGCGCAAAGGATTGATGTTGAGCGGATTGATGTCGTAGGGGCTCGCCACCTTCGAGAACATCTCGAACCAGATCAGGCCGGGCGGCGTGCCGCTGCTGCCCCAGGCCCCGAGCAGCGTGTCGATCAGCGAGCGCTGCGAGCCGCCATACTTGCCGTCGACGCTGATCGCCCGCCAGAACGTCTCAAGCTTGGCGCGCGCGCCGTCCGCCCCGCCCTCGATCCAGCCTTCAGCGACCACGACGGCGTTCATCGCGCCGGCGCTGGTGCCCGACAGGGCCTCGATGGCGAGCCGGCCATCCTCCAGGATCGCGTCGAGCACGCCCCAGGTGAAGGCGCCATGCGCGCCGCCGCCCTGCAGCGCGAGCGAGACGGTCTTGCGCGCCTTCGGGCCGGCGAGGCCGTTGACCGCGAGCGAGGAGGCCTTGCGCCGGCCGGTCACGCGGCGGTCCAGCCGCCATCCATCGGCAGCGTCGTGCCGGTGATCGACTTGGCCGCATCCGAGCACAGGAACAGCGCCAGCGCCGCCACCTGCTCGACCGTGACGAACTCCTTGGTCGGCTGCGCCGTCAGCAGCACGTCGTTGATGACCTGCTCCTTGCTCAGGCCGCGCGCCTTCATCGTGTCGGGGATCTGCTTCTCGACCAAAGGCGTCCAGACATAGCCCGGCGCGATCGCGTTGACCGTGATGCCCTTGGTCGCGACTTCGAGCGCCACCGTCTTGGTGAAGCCGGCGATGCCGTGCTTGGCGGCGACATAGGCCGATTTGAACGGCGAGGCGACGAAGGCGTGCGCCGAGGCGGTGTTGATGATCCGGCCCCAGCCCTTTTCCTTCATCTTCGGCAGGGCGGCGCGGGTGGCGTGAAAGGCCGAGGACAGGTTGATCGCGATGATCATGTCCCATTTCTCGATCGGGAACTCGTCGACGGGGGCGACATGCTGGATGCCGGCATTGTTGATCAGGATGTCGACCGCGCCGAATTTGTCTTCCGCCAGCGCGACGAAGCCGGCGATCTCGGCGGGCTTGGTCATGTCGGCGGAAGAGAACAGCACCTCGACGCCGAACTCGCTCGCCAGGCCGGCGCGCAGCGTCTCGGCCTCGGCCGGCGGCAGGATGCCGTTGAGGACGATGTTCGCGCCCTCGGCGGCGAGCGCGCGGGCATAGGCGAGCCCGATGCCGGAGGTGGAGCCGGTGATGGCGGCGCAGCGGTCTTTGAGGAACATGAGCGTTCAAGGCTCCTGACAAGGGGGATAAAAATGCTTAGGCTGCGCATCGGGCGGGCGCTTGCGCCGGCAGCCCAAGAAAGATCGCGGCACGTTGCCCGATGTCCTTTTGCAACGCAACACGGCCGAAATGCAGCCAGACGCCCAAGCCCGCAAGCATGACGGCCATGACCATGACCATGCTGCGCATGATCATGATCCTCAAGGCGGCGGCTGCCGCCATGTCCACGAGCACCGCCACCATGCGGCGCAGGCGCTGGAACGGGCCGAGCGCCTCTGCCGCGAGCGCGGCCTGCGGCTGACGCCGATCCGCCGCAAGGCGCTGGAGGCCCTGCACGCCGACCACAAGCCGGTCGGCGCCTATGATCTCGCCGACCGCATTTCGCCGGAAGGGGGGCGCAGGCTGGCCCCGATCTCGATCTATCGCGCGCTCGACTTCCTCGTGGAGCAGGGCTTCGTCCACCGGCTCTCCTCGAAGAACGCCTATCTCGCCTGCCTGCACGGCCATGGCGCGAACGAGGTGGTCGCCTTCCTGATCTGCGAGGCCTGCGGCGGCGTCGACGAAGACGCCTCGCCCGCGATGAGGAAGGCCGTCGCGGCGATCACGGCCGGCCGGCAGTTCGCGCCGACCCATCAGGTCGTCGAGATCGTCGGCCGCTGCGAGCATTGCCGCGATCCGGCTCAGACCGCGAGGATGGCATGAACGAGCGCGTCGCCCTCGATTGCCTGCCCGACCGGGCCGGCCCGCTGCCCCGCCGCATGACGGTTCAGGTCATGGTCGGCAGCGTCGCGGTCGGCGGCGGCGCGCCGATCGTCGTGCAGTCGATGACCAACACCGACACCGCCGATGTCGCCGGCACCGTGGCGCAGGTCGCCGCGCTCGCAAGGCAGGGCTCGGAACTGGTCCGCATCACCGTCGATCGCGACGAGGCGGCCGCCGCCGTGCCCCATATCCGCGAGCGGCTCGACCGGATCGGCTGCGACGTCTCGCTCGTCGGCGATTTCCACTATATCGGCCACAAGCTGCTGGCCGAGCACCCAGCCTGCGCGCAGGCGCTCGCGAAGTACCGGATCAACCCCGGCAATGTCGGCTTCAAGGACAAGAAGGACCGCCAGTTCGGCCAGATCGTGGAACTGGCGGCGAAACACGGCAAGGCCGTTCGGATCGGCGCGAACTGGGGCTCGCTCGATCAGGAACTGCTGACCGCGCTGATGGACGAGAACGCGCGCTCAGCCCAGCCGATCGACGCGCGCGCCGTGATGCGCGAGGCGATGGTGCAGTCCGCCCTGCTCTCGGCGCAGCGCGCGGAGGAGATCGGCTTAAACCGTGACCGCATCATCCTCTCGGCCAAGGTGTCGGGCGTGCAGGACCTGATCGCGGTCTACCGGACGCTGGCCTCGCGCGCCGACTACGCCATCCATCTCGGCCTGACCGAGGCCGGCATGGGCTCCAAGGGCATCGTCGCCTCGTCGGCCGCGCTCGGCATCCTGCTGCAGGAGGGCATCGGCGACACGATCCGCTTCTCGCTGACGCCCGAGCCCGGCGGCGACCGGACGCTCGAGGTCAAGGCGGCGCAGGAGCTGCTCCAGACCATGGGCTTCCGCGCCTTCGTGCCGCTGGTCGCCGCCTGCCCCGGCTGCGGGCGCACCACCTCGACCGTCTTCCAGGAGCTGGCGCGCGACATCCAGAGCTGGATTTCCACCTCCATGCCGGAGTGGAAGACGCGCTATCCCGGCGTCGAGGCTCTGAACGTCGCGGTGATGGGCTGCATCGTCAACGGACCGGGCGAATCCAAGCATGCCGATATCGGCATCTCCCTGCCGGGCACAGGCGAGGAGCCGACGGCGCCCGTCTTCGTCGACGGACGCAAGGTCGCGACCTTGCGCGGCCCCGCCATCGCCGCCGAGTTCAAGACCATGGTCGATGACTATGTGGCGCGGCGCTATGGCGGGCGGGACGATGCGGCGCAGTAGGCCGGAAGCCGGCAGCGGGCGGCGCGCGCGCCTTTGCGCTTCCGGTGCATCGTGCTAGAGCGCCCCGCCATTTGCTGCACCGCAGCGCGCGGAGATCCCTGATGGGGAATGACAAGCCGAATCCTCCGACCGCCCGGCCGGAGGATTCCCGTTTCGGGCTCGATGACGGGCACGGCGAACCCGGCAAGCAGCCGCATTCGACCAGCAGCTTCGCCGTTCTGGCGCTGGGCGCGCTCGGCGTCGTCTATGGCGACATCGGCACGAGCCCGCTCTATGCGCTGCGCGAGACCGTGCTGGCCGCGACGGGCGCGGCCTCGGGCGGACATGGCGGCGCGGTCGGCGTCGCTCTCGCCGCGCCGGTTCCGCGCGAGGTCATCATCGGCGTGCTCTCGCTGATCCTGTGGTCGCTCGTCCTCGTGGTGACGCTGAAATACGTGGTCCTGCTGCTTTCGGCCGACAATAACGGCGAAGGCGGCACGCTGACGCTGGTGGCGCTGGCGCAGCGCGCGCTCGGGCGCATGCGCGGCGGCGTCGTGCTGTTCCTCGGCATGGCGGGCGCGGCTTTGTTCTATGGCGACGCGGTGATCACGCCGGCCATTTCGGTGCTCTCGGCGGTCGAGGGCATCAAGCTGGTGACGCCGGCGCTGAACGACTATGTCGTCATGATCGCCTCGGGCATCCTGATCGCACTGTTTCTGGTCCAGAGCCGCGGCACCGAGAAGGTGGCCAATTTCTTCGGGCCGGTCATGATGATCTGGTTCCTGACGCTGGCGGGGCTTGGCATCTACCACATCGCCGACGATCTCGGCGTCTTCGCCTCGATCAACCCCTATTGGGGCCTGCATTTCTTCATCAACAATCCCGGCGTATCGCTGGCCGTGCTCGGCTCGGTCTGCCTCGCGGTCACCGGGGCCGAGGCGCTCTATGCCGATATGGGCCATTTCGGCCGGGGGCCGATCCGCGGTGCCTGGATCTGGCTGGTCTTCCCGGCGCTTTGGCTGAACTATCTCGGTCAGGGCGCGCTCATACTCTCGGACCCGAGCGCGATCGACAATCCCTTCTACAAGCTCGCTCCGGACGGGTTCATCCTGCCGCTGGTGATCATGGCGACGATCGCCACGATCATCGCCAGCCAGGCGGTGATCACCGGCGCGTTCTCGCTGACGCGGCAGGCGATCCAGCTCGGCCTGCTGCCGCGTCTGGAAATCCGCCATACTTCGGAGCAGACCTCGGGGCAGATCTACATTCCGCGCATCAACATCATGCTGCTGATCGTGGTGCTGATGCTGGTCTGGACCTTCCGCTCGTCGTCCAACCTGTCGCATGCCTACGGCATCTCGGTCTTCGGCGCGATGATGGTCGATTCGCTGCTCGCCTTCATCGTGATCTGGAAGGGCTGGCGCTGGTCGCTGACCGCCACGCTGGCGGTGGTGACGCCGTTCCTCGTCATCGACGTCGCCTTCTTTTCGGCCAACATGCTCAAGCTGTTCAGCGGCGGCTATGTCCCGGTGCTGCTCGCCATCGTGCTCGTCGTGCTGATGTGGACCTGGGTGCGCGGCACCAAGATCCTGTTCGACAAGACCCGCAAGACCGACGTGCCGCTGCTCGAGCTCGTCGGCATGCTCAGCAAGAGCCCGCCCTATCGCGTCAAGGGCATGGCGGTGTTCCTGACCAGCGACCCCGAGACCGCGCCGGCCTCGATGCTGCACAATCTCAAGCACAACAAGGTGCTGCATGAGCGCAACGTCATCCTGACGGTGCGCTCGGCCGACACGCCGCGCGTCAGCGAAGAGGAGCGCGTGCGCCTCTCCCGAATCACCGACGATTTCTGGCGCGTCGAGATGACTTACGGCTATATGGAGAGCCCCAACGTGCCCAAGGGGCTGGCCGTGCTGCGCAAGCAGGGCTTCAAGTTCGACATCATGTCGACCTCGTTCTTCCTGTCGCGGCGCTCGATCAAGGCCTCGCCGCAATCAGGCATGCCGGTCTGGCAGGACAAGCTCTACATCTCGCTGACCAAGAGCGCGACCGACGCGACGAGCTTCTTCCAGATACCGACCGGGAGGGTGGTCGAGGTCGGGACGCAGGTGACCGTGTGAATGTCATTCCGGGGCTCGCGAAGCGAGAACCCGGAACCCACGACCGGGTGCGAACCTTGGATAGCCGATCCGACGCGCTCATCCCGTCGTGGGTTCGGGTTCGGCCTGCGGCCGCCCCGGAATGGCAAGGCGGTCAATCCAACCGCGCTGACCCCTCCGGCACCGCCCTGACCCGCTCGCGATAGAGCAGATAAAGCCCCGACGCGATGACGATGCCGGTTCCCACGAACGTCCAGCGGTCGGGGAGTTGGCCGAAGACGAACCAGCCGAGCGCGATCATCCAGATGATCTGCGAATAGATGAAGGGCGCGAGCACGGTGGCGGGCGCGAGCCGGTGCGCCAGGATCAGCAGCCAGTGGCCGAAGCCGCCGAAGACGCCCGTCGCCAGCATCAGGGCCCAGGGCAGCCACCCGTCGGGCGTCGTCCAGATCCAGGGCAGCAGCGGCAGCATGGCGAGCGTGCCGGCCACGCCGGAATAGACCATCGTGGTCTCCGGCGGATCGAAGGCCGAGAGCACGCGCGTCGCCAGCGAATAGAAGCCGTAGCACAGGCAGCCGAAGACGATCAGGATCGCGGCCGGATGCATGCTGCCCATGCCCGGACGGGTGATCACCAGCACGCCGATGAAGCCGATGCCGATCGCGATCAGCCGGCGCGGGCCGGGCCATTCGCCGAGCAGCGGGCCGGAGAACAGCGCGACCAGCAGAGGCGTCGCGAACATGATCGAGACCGTTTCGGCCAGTTGCAGATACTTCAGCGCGATGAAGTTGAGCGCCGTCGAGCCGAGCAGCAGCAACGAGCGCACGCCCTGCAGCCAGGGCCGCTTCGTCTTCAGGATGCCGGGCCGGCTCCACGGATTGAGGAACGCCAGCACCAGCGCCATGCTGCCGGCATAGCGCGCAAACACGACCTGCAGCGGATCGACGACGCTGGAGAGCCATTTGGCGCTGGCGTCGAGCAAGGCGAAGCACGCGATCGCGCCGCACATCAGGCCGATGGCGACAAGGCGCGAGCGGCCGGTCTCGGGAACATGCGTGTAAGCGGCGGGCAAGCGGCGTCCCGTCATGCATAATGGGAATGACGAGCGCAGGATTAACCGGTTTAGGCGTGCATGCCAGTGGATTTGCGCATGGTCCGCATGCGCAAATCAGGCGTCGCTATCGGCCTCGTCGGCGTCCGCCTCGGCTTCGTCGATCTCGACGCCGGCTTTCGACAGACCCTTGGCCGCCTTGCGCAGCAGCTTGCGGAGCTGCTTTCTTTCCTTCGCGTCGAGCCGCTCCAGCAACTCGTCCTCGACCTGGTTCCAGACCGCGTCGAGCGTCGCGGCGGTCTTCTGGCCGGCATCCGTCAGCGCGACCTGGACCAGCCGACCGTCGCGGCCGCCGCCCTCGCGGGTCACCAGCCCCTGCACGGAGAGCCGGCCGATCGTCTTGGACACGGTCGGCGGCTTGACGCGCAGCAGCGTGGCGAGTTCGCCCATCGTCATCGGGGCGGCCTGCAGCGCCTTCAGCGCCTGTTCCTGTCCGGGAAACAGCCCGAGCGCGTTCAGCCGCTCGCCCATGCGCGCGCGGTGAAGCCGCGCGGTGACGAGCAGGGCGCGTCCGACGCTCTTCTCGAGAGACTTAGTCATGGCAGTTCTCGGTCATGGCAGATCTTGGTCATGAGCCAGTCCTTGATGCCGGCGAGCAAAACGTTTCGCCGGCTGCCAGTTCGCTTGCCATGATGACAGCCTGATGACGCATTGCCAGCCTGCGCCTAGAGCCGGCGGATTTTTTGCGCGACATCCGCAAGGAAAGCCGCCCGGCTCTGCGGCGTCGCCCGGTTCATGTCGTAATGGGCGAGATAGAGCGGTCGCGCCGCCGGGTGGCAGACCGCCCGCAGCACGCGGCAGACGGCCTTGCGCGGCGGATCGCCCATCAGCAAGGCCCGCCAGCGCGTGCCGCCATAGCTCGTCACGGCGACAAGCCGGCGAATGTTCCAGAGATTGGGGCGGACCTTGCCGTCGACCAGTTTGAACGAGACGCCGGGCAGGAAGACCCGGTCGAAAAAGCCCTTCAGGATCGCGGGATAGCCGAAATTCCAGACCGGAAAACACAGCACCAGCGCCTCGGCGGCCTGCAGCCGTTCGACATAGCCGGCAACGGGACGCGTGTTGCCCGAAAGGTCGTGATAGCCGGCTCGCTCCTCGCGGCTGAGAACGGCGTCGAAGCCCTCTGCGTAGAGATCGCATGCATCGACCTCGTGCCCGGCCGCACCGAGGCTCTCGACGACCGTTCGGTAGAGCGCCGCATTGAAGCTCTCCGGCACGGGATGGGCGTGGAGGACGAGGACGCGCATGCTCAGCCGGCTTCCGCGCCTTGCGACAGGCTTCGGAACAGAAAGGTCTTGCCCGAGGCGTAGTCGTAGTCCGGGTCCTCCCAGGCGATCATCTTGCCGGGATTGAGCAACCCTTGCGGATCGGCCTGGCGCTTGAAGGCGAGCTGGGCTTCGTCGGTCTGCTTCATGCCGCCCTCCTCCAGCGTGTAGCGATGCGGGTTGAAGATCGGCGCCCCCATCTCCTCATGGATCGCCATGATCTCCTCCAGCCGCTCCTCGGTGGTGAAGCGCACCAGCGGCAGGCCGAAGCAGGTGACCTTGCCGTCGAAGCGGACGAATTCGAGATGGCACAGCACCTCGTCGCCGAAGCGCTCGTGGATGCGGCTCACCAGCTCGACCTGGTTGGGAAACGGGTAGAGCACCTGCAGATAGGTAATCGCCGGATCGACGCGCAGCGCCCGCAGAGTGGTGTGGTTCCAGCCGAGCTCGTAGCCCGGCGGCAGGCCCCTCGCCTCCTCGGGGGAAAGCCGGTCCGAGCGCATCAGCAATTCGCAGCCGCTGGTCCGACGCGCATAGGCCAGCAGCGACTCGACCGCGAAATCCGCTGCCGTCACGATGACCAGATGGCTCTCGCGCGGCAGGAACTTGCGGTGGCGCAGGAAGTAGTCGTGGCCGATCGGGGCCGCGACCACGGCGAGGTTCTTCAGCGCCAGCCCGTCCTGCTCGCCCAGCGCATTGGCAAATTCGGTGGCGGCGCGCAAATCCGCGAAGCCGAGGATGACGTCGATCCAGTTGTAGGCCGGAGCCAGCGGCATCTCGACCTGCGTGATGATGCCGTTCGTGCCATAGGCATGGGCGACCTTGTGCAGGTCCTCGCCGGTAAGCTCCAGGATGCGGGGCGTCTCCTCCATCGTCGCGACCCTGAGCGAGATGATGTTGCCCCAGTCGCGCAATCCGCCCCATTTGATCGAGCCGACGCCGCCCGAGCCGCCGGCGATGAAGCCGCCGATCGAGGCCGTCTGGTAGGTCGAGGGATGGAGCCTGAGCTCCTGCCGGGAATCGGCCCGCGTGCGCTCGTCGATCCGGGCCATGATCGCGCCGGGCTGCGCGACATAGCGGCCGGGCTGAATATCGAGCACCTGGTCGAAGCCCGAAAGGTCGAGCAGCACCCCGCCCGAGAGCGGCATGGCCTGACCGTAATTGCCGGTGCCGGCCCCGCGCGGCGTCACGGGGATGCCGAGCGCGTGACAAGCAGCCAGCGTCTCCAGCACCTGAGCCTCGCTCGTCGGCGAGACGACGATGTCGGCCGTCACATGGTCGAGCTGGCGCTTCAGCGTCGGCGAATACCAGAAGAAGTCGCGGCTCTTCTGCTTCACCAGCGCCGGGTTGTCCTCGCTGCGGATGCGGGCGAGGCGGGTTTTGAGGGCCGCGATGTCGTAGCGTGGGCTCATGGCTGGCAAGGCTCCGACGCGACGCGATCAGTCCATAGAAACACCGCCGTCATCCCGGACGCAGCGATGCGGAGCTCCGGGATCCATCGTAAAGCGCCGCCGAGCCCGATGATGGAGCCCGGAGCGGCGCAGCCTGCGGCCGCTTGTCCGGGATGACGGCGTGGGGATGACACCCGGTCGAGCATCACGTCCGCACTCCCGTCAGATGATCGAGCTCGCGATAGTCGGGCAGCGTCCTGTCGATTGCTTTGCCCGCAACCAGCACCGTCCGGTCGGACTGCGGCCTTGCGAAGAACTCGGTCCAGTCGCGCGCCCGCGTCAGGATCAGATCGGCCGCGCCGCCGACCAATAGCCGGCCGGCCTCGCCGAGCCCCATCGCATCGGCGGGCGTGCGCGCCACGGCGTTGGCCCAGTCGGTCCCGGAATGGTCGAGCTGGAGGATGCGCGTGCCCTCGCGGAAAACCTCGATCAGATCGAGGTCGCCATAGGCGTAGAACGGGTCGCGGGTGTTGTCCGACGCGATCATCGCCGGCACTCCTGCCGCCTTCAACTCGTGCAGCGCCGTGACCCCGCGCCAGCGCGGCGTGCGGCCGGCCTGCCGGTCCTGCAGATACATGTTGCACATCGGCAGCGAGACCACCGCGATGCCGGCCTCCCTGACCTTGGCGATGATGCGCGCCTCGTCCTGCGGTTCTTGCAGCGCCAGCGAACAGCAATGCCCGCACAGGATCTTGCCGGCGAAACGGTGTCGCAGCGCCGCGTCCGCGATGTGCTCCAGAGCGCGCGCCTCGGGGTCGTTGGTTTCGTCGACATGGAAGTCGAGATCGAAGCCGTGCTCGATCGCATTGCGGAAGACGATGTCGAGCGCCTGGTCGATCTCGGGGATCATGTAGGTGACGCAGCCGAACAGCCCGTCGCCATGCGCCAGCACCGCCTTGGTGACCGCCTGCATATGGGCGGCTTCGAGCGCGAACTGCAGCCCGAAGAGCGGCGAGGCCTGCAAGGTTATGCGGCCAGCCCACTCCGCGCGCAGTTCGGCCAGCACAGGCCAGGAGATGCCGATCTGCTTGCCGAGCGAATCGATATGCGTCCTGACCGCCGCGGTGCCATGGGCAAAGGCGCAGCGCAGCCCGAATCCCATCCGGGCGCGGACATCGTCCGCCGTCCAGTTGGCCTCGCGGTCGGCGAGCACATTCTCCAGCGCGCCCTTGAAAGAGCCGTCGGGATTGCGCCGGCGCGGCCAGATATGGCCCTTGTCGAGATGGACATGGGCATCGACGAGGCGCGGCAGCACGATGCCGCCGTCGAGATCGACGGCCGGGCCATCCCCATTGTGGACGTCGGTGCCGACAGGCAGGATCGAGGCGATGCGCCTGTCCTCGACCGCGATATCGGCGAGCGCGAGGCCGTCGCGGTCGGCGGCCAGCGCCGCGCCATCGACGAGGCAGAGCGGGATGCGGGTGCGGATCAGGCGGCAGGGGCCGGAGGCGGGAATGGACGCAAATCCGGTGGTCACGCTGCTCGCCTCTCCAAACCTCACCTGAGATCGATAACCGCGCCAGCCGAAGCTCGCAAGGCATGGTGCGCTGCGGCATCCTTGCGCCGCATTCGGACTTGTCGCGCCCCGGCCGATCGCGCATGAGGGCGGCTCGCGAACGGGACGGAGACAAAGGACATGGCCGGGCAGGCGCGCATCATCGACGGCAAGGCGGCAGCCGCCGCGTTGAGGGCCGGGATCGGCGAAGAGATCGCGGCGATCAGGGCCTCGACCGGCCTCGTGCCGGGTCTCGACGTCGTGCTTGTGGGCGACGATCCGGCGAGCCGGGTCTATGTCGCCTCGAAGGAAAAACTCGCCGCCGAGATCGGCATGAAGTCGAGGGCGCACCGCCTGCCGGCTGAGTCGAGCGAGGCGGAGCTGCTGGCGAAGATCGCTGAACTGAACGCCGATGACACGGTCGATGGCATCCTCGTGCAACTGCCGCTGCCGAAACACATCGACACCGGCGTCATCATCGACGCGATCGACCCGGCCAAGGATGTCGACGGTCTGCACCCCATCAACGCGGGCAGGCTGGCGAGCGGCAAGGCAAGCGGCGCGACGCTGCTTGTCCCCTGTACGCCGCTCGGCTGCATGCTGCTTCTGAAGCAGGCGCTGCCGGTGCTGGCCGGACTGGAGGCCGTGGTGATCGGTCGTTCGGAGCTCGTCGGCCGCCCGGTGGCTCAGCTCCTGCTCCAGGCCGACTGCACGGTGACGATCGCGCATTCGCGCACGCGCGACCTCGCCAGCGTGGTCAGGCGCGCCGACATCGTCGTGGCGGCGGTGGGTCGGCCGCATTTCGTCAAGGGCGACTGGATCAAGCCGGGCGCGACGGTGATCGATGTCGGCATCAACCGTCTTCCGGACGGAAAGCTGGTCGGGGATGTGGACTTCGCGGAGGCTGTGGCGGTGGCCGGGGCGATCACGCCGGTGCCCGGCGGGGTGGGCCCGATGACGATCGCCTGTTTGCTGCGAAACACGCTGACGGCGTTTCAGGCGCGGCGGGGGTGAAGACCGGCGAAGCCGGTTTATGGGTTGAAACGCCGCACGAGATCCTCGACTGCGGCGCGCAGTGGCGGCAGGTCGTTCCTGGCGATCGACCAGATCAACGCAGGATCGACGCACCTGTATTCGTGCCTGATCGTGTTGCCGATCGAGCGGATGTCGGTCCAGGAGATATCCGGCCGTAGCGCGAGTAGATCATCCGGAAGATGGCGCACGGCCTCGGAAATGATTTCGAGGGTCCGCTCGGCTCCGCGTTGGACGAACAACGTGCGCGCAAACGATACTTCGCTGTGGCCGGCGAGCTCAGAGTCGAGCAGGGCGATTGCGTTGAGAATATCCTCTAGAACAACGTCGGTCTGACGCGGCATCAGAAGATCCGGATCGCCTCGCGCTCGATCTGGTCCTTGAGCCTGGGATGAAGGCTCGCGCGCGTTCTCAGATCGATCTCGACACCGAGTTCGTCGCTCAGATAGCGCTGCATGGCGATGAGATCGAGCAGCGAGAACTTTCTGCCGGGCTCAATGTCGATAAAGATATCCACGTCGCTGTCGCGTCGGGCCTCGTCCCTGGCGGTCGAACCATAGACGAACGCTGCCCGCGCGCCACGACTGCGCAGTGCGCCGGCTCGGCCGGCCAACTCGGCGGTGGCTTCGTCACGGGTCATGCCACCAGTCTACACCAGATCGGTCCGGGCGCGAAGCGCGCCCGCCCCTCACATATGGATCTGCCGCTTCTCCACCGCCATCGCGGCTTCCTTGACCGCTTCCGAGAGCGTCGGGTGGGCGTGGCAGGTGCGGGCGAGGTCTTCCGAGGAGCCGCCGAATTCCATCAGCACCGCGACCTCGGCGATCAGGTCACCGGCATGGGGGCCGATGATGTGGCAGCCGAGCACGCGGTCGGTGGCGGCATCCGCCAGCACCTTCACGAAGCCGTCGGTGTGGCGGATCGCGCGGGCGCGGCCATTGGCCGTGAACGGAAACTTGCCGATTTTGTAGGCGACGCCTGCGGCCTTGAGTTCCTCTTCGGTCCTGCCGATCGCGGCGACTTCCGGCGCGGTGTAGATGATGCCGGGAATGACGTCGTAGTTCACATGACCGTGCTTGCCACTGATGATCTCGGCGACCGCGACGCCCTCGTCCTCGGCCTTGTGGGCCAGCATCGGGCCGGGCACCACGTCGCCGATCGCGTAGATACCGGCGACATTGGTCCTGAAGTGATCGTCGATGACGACGCGGCCGCGCTCTGTCGTGACGCCGGCCTGCTCCAGTTCCAGGCCCTCCGTATTGGGCCGCCGGCCGATCGCGACCAGCACGATGTCGGCCGTCAGCGTCTTGCCCTCGCCGCCTGCTGCGGGCTCGACCGTGACGGTCGCGCCGCCCTTCTTGCCGGTCTCGACCTTGGTGACCTTCGAGCCGAGATGGAACTCGAAGCCCTGCTTCTGCAGGATGCGCTGGAACTGCTTGGCGATCTCGTCGTCCATGCCGGGCAGGATGCGGTCGAGATATTCGACGACGGTGACCTTGGCCCCGAGCCGGCTCCAGACCGAGCCGATCTCCAGCCCGATCACGCCCGCGCCGACGACCAGAAGCTCCTTGGGAACGGCGGTCAGTTCGAGCGCGCCGGTCGAGGTCACGACGGTCTTTTCGTCGACCGCGACGCCGGGCAGGCCCATCGCCTCGGAGCCTGTGGCGATGACGATCGCTTTGGTCTCCAGCTCCTGCGTCTTGCCGTCGTCGGCGGTGACGACGACCTTGCCGGCGGCCGGGACCGAGGCCGTGCCGTGGAAGGGCTCTATCTTGTTCTTCTTCAGCAGGAAGGCGACGCCATTGACGTTGGCGTCCACCGTCTCCTGCTTGTGGACCATCATCTGCGTCAGGTCGAGTTTTGGCTTGCCCACCGAGATACCGAGGCTCGGAAAGGTGTGGCCGGCCTCCTCGAACATCTCCGAGGCGTGCAGCAGCGCCTTGGACGGAATGCAGCCGACATTCAGGCAGGTGCCGCCATGCCTGGCGCGCTTTTCGACGACGGCGACCTTGAGGCCGAGCTGGGCCGCGCGAATGGCGCAGACATAGCCGCCGGGGCCGGTTCCGATGACGACGAGATCGTAGGACATTTAGACAGATTTCCGCTTACTGATGGCCAGCCGTCGTCAGACGGCCGAGTTTTGACGCATCGATATACGCCGGCAGGCGCGTTCCATCGTCGATAATCGCGACAGCCAGTTGTTCTTCCGTAAGATTGATGGCGCCCGTCAGGTCCGCCCCTTTGAGGATGGTGCCCTCGAGATTGGCGCCTGCAAAATCAGAGTTCCTGAACAAGGCGCCGCTCGCATCCGCGCGAGACAGATTTGCGCCTCGGAGAATTGCGTCGCTAAGGTCGACTTTGCGAATGAACGCGCCATTGAGCTTCAGGACAGGCGCTAGAGACGAGAGGTCATTTCGGATCGGCATCTTTTGCAATCCTCATTCTCAAGGTCGCCGCGATCTCCTGAACGTCGATCGGCGGCTCATTCTCGCCGTAGCCCCGGGCACGCTCGCGCAGATGCGTACCGAGAAGTTCGAAGACTGGGTTGGCCAAGTCGGGAAAATCCCGACCCAACTCGCGCAGAACGTATATAGCGCCCAACCGGACCTCAAGGCGATCATCCGACAATTGGCCGACCGCTCGATTGAAAAGCTCGTAGACATGGCCGCGGCGATCAAGTTCCGCCTTGGCAGCCGCACTACCCGCCTGACGCATTTCCGGTATCATTTTGCGCCATGCGAGATAAACGCCGCCAAAGGCGGCCAGCGCCAGCCCGAGGTTGCGAACGATCTCCGATACGGCGATCCAGCTCTGCACGACCGCCGAGCCAGATTTCTCACAGATCCAGCACCAGCCGCGCCGGGTCCTCCAGCGCCTCCTTGATGCGGACGAGGAAGGTCACGGCTTCCTTGCCGTCGATGATGCGGTGGTCGTAGCTGACCGCGAGATACATCATCGGGCGCACCACGATCTGGCCGCCGACGACCATCGGGCGCTCCTGGATCTTGTGCATGCCGAGAATCGCCGATTGCGGCGCGTTGAGGATCGGCGTCGACATCAGCGAGCCGTAGACGCCGCCATTCGAGATGGTGAAGGTGCCGCCCTGCATGTCCTCGATCTTGAGGGCGCCGTCGCGCGCCTTCTTGCCGAGTTCGCCGATCTTCTTCTCGACGCCGGCGATGGAGAGTTGGTCGGCATCGCGCACCACGGGCACGACGAGGCCCTTGTCGGTGCCGACGGCGACGGCGACATGATAGTAGTTCTTGTAGACGATGTCGGTGCCGTCGATCTCGGCGTTGACCGAGGGGATTTCCTTCAGCGCCTGCACGCAGGCCTTCACGAAAAAGCCCATGAAGCCGAGCTTCACGCCGTGCTTCTTCTCGAACACGTCCTTGTACTGGTTGCGCAGCGCCATCACCGCCGACATGTCGACCTCGTTGAAGGTCGTCAGCATCGCGGCCGTCGCCTGCGCCTCCTTGAGGCGGCGCGCGATGGTCTGGCGCAGCTTGGTCATTTTCACGCGTTCTTCGCGCGAGGCGTCGTCGGGGGCCGAGGGCGCGCGGACCTGCACGGGAGCGGGAGCCGCCGCAGGCGCGGCCTGGCCGCCGGTCGCGATCGCCGCCAGCATGTCGCCCTTGGTGACGCGGCCATCCTTGCCCGAGGCGCTGACCGAGGATGGATCGACGCCGCTTTCGGCGGCGAGACGGCCGACGGCGGGGCCGGAATCACCGGCCTTGGTCGCGGGCTTGATCTGCGTGTCGCCGGCGACCTCGCCGGACTTCTTCTCGGCGGCGGCGCTCGTGGTCTCGCCGGCCTTGCCGGCGGCCTGCGCCACTGCCGCGTCGGCCTTCGGCGCGGGCGCCGCGGCCTTGCCGTCTCCAGCCGAGATCATGCCGAGCAGGGCGCTGACGCCCACCGTCTCGCCTTCCTTGGCGACGATTTCGCCGAGCACGCCGGCCGCCGGCGCGTTGACCTCCAGCGTCACCTTGTCGGTTTCGAGCTCGACCAAGGGCTCGTCGGCCTTCACCGCGTCGCCCGGCTTCTTGAACCATTTGCCGATGGTCGCCTCGGAGACGGATTCGCCGAGGGTGGGAACGCGGATTTCGGTCGCCATGTCAGGCCTCTTCTTCGTGTCTTCGTCTGGCGTGTCAGGATGAGCTTGCGGATCAGGCCGCGAAGGCCTCGTCGAGGAACGCGTTGAGCTGGGCGAGGTGTTTCGACATCAGGCCCGTCGCGGTCGCGGCCGAGGCCGGGCGGCCGACATAGCGCGGCCGCTTCGACTTCGAGCCGGCATGGCCGAGCACCCACTCGAGATAGGGCTCCACGAAGGTCCAGGAGCCCATGTTCTTGGGCTCCTCCTGGCACCAGACCACATCCGCGCCCTTGAAACGCGACAGCTCATGCGCCAGCGACTTCAGCGGGAAGGGATAGAGCTGCTCGACGCGCATCAGGTAGACATCGTCCAGCCCGCGCTTCTCGCGCTCCTCCAGCAGGTCGAAATAGACCTTGCCCGAGCACAGCACGACGCGGCGGATCTTGGAATCCTTGACCAGCTTCGTCGTCGAGTTTCCGCGTTCGGCGTCGTCATGCAGCACGCGGTGGAAGCTCGAGCCCTCGGCCAGTTCGTCGAGCGTCGAGACGCAGCGCTTGTGGCGCAGCAGCGATTTCGGCGTCATCAGGATCAGCGGCTTGCGGAAGTCGCGCTTGAGCTGCCGGCGCAGGATGTGGAAATAGCTCGCCGGCGTCGAGCAGTTGGCGACCTGCATGTTGTCCTCGGCGCACATCTGCAGGAAGCGCTCCAGCCGGGCCGAGGAGTGCTCCGGCCCCTGGCCCTCATAGCCGTGCGGCAGCAGGCAGACGAGGCCCGACATGCGCAGCCATTTGCGCTCGCCCGACGAGATGAACTGGTCGAACACGACCTGCGCGCCATTGGCGAAGTCGCCGAACTGCGCCTCCCAGCAGGTCAGGGCGTTGGGCTCCGACAGGGTGTAGCCGTATTCGAAGCCGAGCACGGCTTCTTCCGAGAGCATCGAGTTGATGACCTCGTAGCGCGACTGGCCCTCGCGAATATGGTTCAGCGAGGTGTGGCGCGCCTCGGTTTCCTGGTCGATCAGCACCGAATGGCGCTGCGAGAAGGTGCCGCGCTCGCAATCCTGCCCCGAGAGGCGAACCGGGTGGCCGTCGAGCAGGAGCGAGCCGAAGGCCAGCGATTCCGCCGTGGCCCAGTCGATACCCTGGCCGGACTCGACCGCCTTCTTGCGGTTGTCGAGGAAGCGCTGGATCGTCTTGTGGACATTGAAGCCGGCGGGAACCGCCGTGATCTTCTCGGTGATTTCCCGGAGCACGGCGGCGGGAACGCCGGTCGCGCCGCGACGCGGGTCGTCCTCGTCGGCGCGGATCGCCTTCATGCCGGCCCAGCGGCCGTCGAGCCAGTCGGCCTTGTTGGGCTTGAAGGCCTGGCCGGCGTCGAATTCGATCTCGAGCCTCGCCTTCCAGGCGGCCCGCATCTCGTCGACCTCGCCTGGCGCGATCACGCCCTCGGCCTCGAGCTTGGCCGAGTAGAGCTCGAGCGTCGATTTGTGGCCGCGGATCTTGCGGTACATCAGCGGCTGGGTGAAGCCCGGCTCGTCGCCCTCGTTATGGCCGAAGCGGCGATAGCAGAACATGTCGACCACGACCGGCTTGTGGAATTTCTGCCGGAACTCGATCGCGACCTTCGCGGCGAAGACCACCGCCTCGGGATCGTCGCCGTTCACATGGAAGACCGGAGCCTCGACCATCTTCGCCACATCCGAGGGATAGGGCGAGGAGCGCGAATAGCGCGGATAGGTCGTGAAGCCGATCTGGTTGTTGACGATGAAATGAATCGAGCCGCCGGTCTTGTGGCCTTTCAGCCCCGACAGGCCGAGGCATTCGGCGACCACGCCCTGGCCGGCGAAGGCCGCGTCGCCATGCAGCAGCAGCGGCAGCACTTTGGAGCGCTCGACGATGTCGCCGAACTGGTCCTGCTTGGCGCGGACCTTGCCGAGCACGACCGGATCGACGATCTCGAGATGCGACGGGTTGGCGGTCAGCGAGACGTGGACGTTGTTGCCGTCGAACTCGCGGTCGGCCGAGGCGCCCAGATGATACTTGACGTCGCCCGAGCCTTCGACGTCGTCGGGGGCGAAGGAGCCGCCCTTGAACTCGTGGAACAGCGCGCGGTGCGGCTTGCCGAGCACCTGGGTCAGCACGTTGAGGCGGCCGCGATGGGCCATGCCGAAGACGATGTCACGCACGCCGAGCGCGCCGCCGCGCTTGATGATCTGCTCCAGCGCCGGGATCAGCGCCTCGCCGCCATCGAGCCCGAAGCGCTTGGTGCCGGTGTATTTCAGGTCGATGAACTTCTCGAAGCCTTCGGCCTCGACGAGCTTGTTCAGGATCGCCTTCTTGCCCTCGCGCGTGAAGGCGATCTCCTTGTCGGGGCCCTCGATCCGCTCCTGCAGCCATGCCTTCTGCTCCGGATCGGAGATGTGCATGAACTCGATGCCGATGGTGTTGCAATAGGTCCGCTGCAGGATCGCGACCATCTCGCGGATCGTGGCGAACTCCATGCCGAGCACGTTGTCGATGAATATCTTGCGGTCGAGATCGGCCTCGCCGAAGCCGAAGGCCGCCGGCGCCAGTTCCTCGGAATCGGTGCGACTCTCGATGCCGAGCGGATCGAGCTTGGCGTGGAGATGGCCGCGCATCCGGTAGGCGCGGATCAGCATGATGGCGCGCACGGAATCGCGCGTGGCCTGCTGGACGTCGGACGCTGACAGAGTCGCGCCGGCCGCCTTGGCCTTGCCGTTCAGCTTGTCGGAAACGACCTTCTCGACCACGGCCCAGTTGCCGTCGAGCGCCGAGACGAGTTCGCCATTAGCGTGGACGGGCCAGTTCGGCCTGGTCCAGGAGGCGCCCTTGGCGTTCTGGACGATCGACGCGCCGTCATCCTTCAGGCCGCCGAAGAAGCCCTGCCACTGCTCGTCGACCGATGTCGGATCGGTCTGGTAGCGGGCGTAGAGATCCTCGATATAGGCCGCGTTGCCGCCATAGAGGAACCCGGTCTGGGCGAGGGCCTCGTTGATGTCCTGGCGAGCCATGGTCGTCCTGCCTTTTTCTGCCTGCCTAGCCGTCATGGTCGGCCTTGAGCCGACCATCTCGTCGGGAGTCTCGCGCGTCACGAGATGGTCGGGCCGAGCCCGACCATGACGGGCGAAACCTTCAGCCCTTCAACACGTCCACCAAGGTCTTTCCAAGGCGCGCCGGCGAGGGCGAGACCCGGATGCCGGCGGCTTCCATCGCCGCGATCTTGTCTTCCGCGCCGCCCTTGCCGCCGGAGATGATCGCGCCGGCATGGCCCATGCGGCGGCCGGGAGGGGCAGTGCGGCCCGCGATGAAGCCGACCATCGGCTTCTTGCGGCCGCGCTTCGCCTCGTCGGCGAGGAACTGCGCTGCGTCCTCCTCGGCCGAACCGCCGATCTCGCCGATCATCACGATCGAATGGGTCTTGTCGTCGGCGAGGAACATCTCGAGCATGTCGATGAATTCGGTGCCCTTGACCGGATCGCCGCCGATGCCGACGGCCGTGGTCTGGCCCAGCCCCTCGCGCGTCGTCTGGAACACCGCCTCATAGGTCAGCGTGCCCGAACGCGAGACGATGCCGACCGAGCCGGGCTTGAAGATGTTGGCCGGCATGATCCCGATTTTGCTCTCGCCGGCGGTGACGACGCCGGGGCAGTTGGGCCCGATCAGGCGCGACTTCGAGCCGATCAGCGAGCGCTTGACCTTGACCATGTCGAGCACCGGGATGCCTTCCGTGATGCAGATGATCAGCGGGATTTCGGCGTCGATCGCCTCGCAGATCGCATCGGCCGCGCCCGGAGGCGGGACATAGACGACCGACGCCGTCGCGCCGGTCTTGTCGCGCGCCTCGACGACGCTGTCGAAGACCGGCAGGCCGAGATGGAGCGAACCGCCCTTCCCTGGCGAGGTGCCGCCGACCATCTGCGTGCCATAGGCGATCGCCTGCTCGGAATGGAAGGTGCCGTTCTTGCCGGTAAAGCCCTGGCAGATGACCTTGGTGTTCTTGTCGATCAGGATGGACATTTAAGGTTCTCGGCTCAGTTGGCTCGGAAAGGGTTCACGACGCGGACCGACCCGTAGGTCTGATCGTGGTTGAGGTCTTCGGTGTAGAGGACGGGCGCGCCAAGCCGCTCGGCGGCGGCGATGAGGGCTGCGTCCCAGTAGCTGATCTGGTAGCGGTCGGCGACGGCGGCGGCTTCGCCGACCAGTTGGCGATCGACAGAGACGAAAGGCCGATCGCCGAGTGCGTCGAGCCATTCAAGCGCCTTCGTCGTCGTCAGCGGACGGGCGGTCTTCCTCGTCACGTTGACGAAGAATTCCTGCATCACCTGGCCTGAGAGGCCAAAATGTGTTTCCGCGATCACCTGGCGCGCGCGTTCATATTTGCCAGGCTCGGTGAAACGCCCAAGCGCGGCATAGAACAGCACGTTAGTGTCGAGGAAACAGTCAGCGAACATAAAGCCGCTCCCGGCTCCAGCCTTGATCGCCCATATCTCCTTCCGTCTCGTCTATGAGGCGAAGCAGGCGGCTCTTATTCGCGGCGTAGATCTCGGCGCGCTGACGATCCCGGTCATAGCTTTCTTCGCGCGCAGTTTCGTAATAGCCGGGGGGCCTGACGACATTGGACATCAGCTTACGATGGGCCGGATTGTCGATCTCGATCGGCGCAAGGCTTCCGATCATACTGGCGTGCTCAGCGAGCAACGACTCGACCGACGCATGACGCGAACGCGCGACAGTCGCCACGCGCGCCATGATCTGGTCGTCGATTTCGATCGTGATCCTTGTCATCTTCTCTAATTCCTACACGAAGGCTGCTTGCAGATGACCTTGATGCTCTTATCAATCAGGATGGATGTCAGGCTTTTCCATTTTGTAGTATCGTCTTGATTTCTTCAAGAATTTTCACAGTCTGGCGATTTGTTTCCAATATTTCTTGATTCATTAGCATCACTTGGTCAACATGATTCTTCTGCTTACTCGTGAAGAAGAAGAATATAAGCACAAACACCAAAAACGGCAGGGAATTCAGGCGGACGTCGAGCATGATCTCGAATTACCCCTTCTTCACCGCAGCGACGATCTTCTGTGCCGCATCGTCGAGGTCATCGGCCGAAATCACGTTCAGGCCCGACGACGAGATGATGTCCTTGCCCTCCTGGACGTTGGTGCCTTCCAGGCGCACGACCAGCGGAACCTCGAGCCCGACCGCCTTCACGGCGGCGATGACGCCGCGCGCGATGACGTCGCACTTCATGATGCCGCCGAAGATGTTGACGAGGATGCCCTTCACCTTCGGGTCGGCGGTGATGATCTTGAATGCCGCCGTCACCTTCTCTTCCGTCGCGCCGCCGCCGACATCGAGGAAGTTCGCCGGGCTCTCGCCATAGAGCTGGATGATGTCGAGCGTCGCCATCGCCAGCCCTGCGCCGTTGACCATGCAGCCGATCGTGCCGTCGAGCGCGATATAGGCGAGGTCGTATTTCGAGGCCTCGATCTCCTTCTCGTCCTCCTCGGTCTTGTCGCGCAGGGCGACGATGTCCGGGTGACGGTAGAGCGCGTTGGAATCGAACGAGATCTTGGCGTCCAGGCACTTGATCTGGCCCTGCTTGGTCACGATCAGCGGGTTGATCTCCAGCATGTCCATATCCTTGGCCACGAACGCGCTGTAGATCTGGCCCAGCACCGTGCCGGCCTGCTTCGCCTGGTCGCCGGTGAGTCCGAGGATGCGCGCCATGGCCCGGCCGTGATGCGGCATGATGCCGGTCGCGGGATCGACCGTAATGGTCTCGATCTTCTCCGGCGTGTCGTGCGCCACGGCCTCGATGTCCATGCCGCCCTCGGTCGAGATCACGAAGGCGATGCGCGAGGTCGCGCGGTCGACCAGCGCCGAGAGATAGAACTCCTTCTCGATGTCGGAGCCGTCCTCGATGTAGAGCCGGTTGACCTGCTTGCCGGCCTCGCCGGTCTGGGCCGTCACCAGCGTGTTGCCGAGCATCTCCTTGGCGTGGCTCTCGACCTCCTCGACCGATTTGGCCAGCCGCACGCCGCCCTTTGCCTCGGGGCCCAGCTCCTTGAACTTGCCCTTGCCGCGGCCGCCGGCATGAATCTGGCTCTTCACCACATAGAGCGGGCCCGGCAGCTTGCGCGCGCCCTCGACGGCTTCGGCGACGGTCAGCGCCGGAAAGCCGGCGGAGACCGGCGCGCCGAACTCCTTGAGGACGGCCTTGCCCTGATATTCGTGGATGTTCATGCCTGTGGTTCCTTGAAAGAAGATCGGCAGTAGGCAGCGGTGGGCAGGCGGTTGGATCGGCAGGCCGGCGCGGTCTCACACCCGCCGGCCGGCCGTCGCCGACTGGAACTTATCTCACGCCAGTGACGGATCGACGGTCTTGCAGGCGTCGATCAGGGTCTGGACCGAGGCGACCGACTTGGCGAGCATCGCCTTCTCGTCGCCGTCGAGGCCGATCTCGACGATCTTCTCGACGCCGCCTGCGCCGATCACCACCGGCACGCCGACGAACATGTCCTTGACGCCATACTGGCCGGTCAGCGCAGCCGCGCAGGGCAGCACGCGCTTCTGGTCCTTGAGATAGCTCTCGGCCATCGCGATGGCCGAGGCGGCGGGCGCATAGAAGGCCGAGCCCGTCTTGAGCAGGTTGACGATCTCGCCGCCGCCCTTGCGGGTGCGCTCGACGATGGCGTCGAGCTTCTCTTGGCTGGTCCAGCCCATGGTGACCAGATCGGGCAGCGGGATGCCGGCGACGCCGGAATAGCGCACCAGCGGCACCATGTCGTCGCCATGGCCGCCGAGCACGAAAGCCGAAACGTCCTTGACCGAGACCTTGAACTCGTCGGCGAGGAAGTGGCGGAAGCGCGCCGAATCGAGCACGCCGGCCATGCCGCAGATCATGTTGGGCTTCAGGCCCGAGAACTTCTGCAGCGCCCAGACCATCGCGTCGAGCGGATTGGTGATGCAGATCACGAAGGCGTTCGGCGCATGCGCCTTGATGCCCTCGCCGACCGCCTTCATCACCTTGAGGTTGATGCCGATCAGGTCGTCGCGGCTCATGCCGGGCTTACGCGGCACGCCGGCGGTGACGATGACGACGTCGGCGCCGGTAATGTCGGCATAGGACTGGGTGCCGGTGTAGCTCGCGTCGAAACCGTCGACCGGGGCGGATTCGGCGATGTCGAGGCCCTTGCCCTGCGGGATGCCGTCGGCGATGTCGAACATCACGACGTCGCCGAGTTCCTTCAGGCCGGCGAGGTGGGCGAGCGTGCCGCCGATCTGGCCGGCGCCGATGAGGGCGATCTTCTTGCGGGCCATTGCCTAGTCCTTGTGCTTAGCGCTGTCCTTGGCGCTGCGAGAGGCCGGCGAGCCGGCGAAACCGTGCGTTCCTTTGACTCAAACCGGGGTTTTGCCGCAACCCTCGCGCGATTGGCCAGAGACTTCTGCAGCAAAGCAGTCCGAGGTCGATGGCGAGGTCATACCTGCTACGATTTCAATGACTTGCGAAGTTCATCGCGCGACGATAGCGCCTGATTGCGGCAAAAACGGTCAGTTACAATTTACAAAAACCGTAACTTGTTGCGAAAATATCAGATGATTCCGGCCTCCAGAACGCGCAGCGCGACGCGGATCAGCGTCGCCAGCCGGGCATCGACCGAGGCCTGCGGCACGTCGGCCTCCAGCGCCAGAGCGGCCGGATGAATGAAGCGGTGAGTGGCGTCGATGACGAAGGCGATCGCCCTGTCGCGGTCGCGCGGCTCGAAGGCCCCGGACGCGATGCCCTCGTCGATGACGCGCTCGAACAGGGCCCGGACTCGCGTCCTGTTGCGCCGGCTGATGGCATGGCGCTTCGCCACCGCCTGCGACAGCGCCGCGAAGAGATGCGGATCATCGACGAGCAGATCGCGATTGCCCTTGGCCAGCGCCAGGATCAACCGCTCCAGCTTGTCGCTGGCAGGGTCCGGCCCATCGGCGATGTCGGCGAGGCGGCGCTCGGTGGCCTTGAGCCAGACATCGACCACGGCGTCCACCAGCGCGGCGCGCGAGGGAAAGTAGCGATAGACATTGGCATGCGTCATGCCCGCCTCTTCGGCCACCGCCACGACGGTGAAGCGCTTCAGGCCGAACTGGCGCAGATGCTCGCTGGCGACCGAGAGGATGCGGGTCTCGCTCGGCTCGCGCTGCGCCATGGCTCAGGTCTCGACCAGGCCGCCGCTGTCGCCGCTGGCGGCGGAATCGGGCCGGCCATGCGGCAGCGCCAGATAATCCTGCGAGCGCATCTCGATCAGCCGCGAGACGGTGCGGTCGAACTCGAAGGCTTCGCGGCCCTGGCTCGCGGTGTAGAGATGCTGCGGCTCGGTCTCCGCCGAGACGACGAGCTTTACATGGTGCTCGTAGAGCGTATCGATCAGGATGATGAAGCGCTTGGCTTCGTTGCGTCGGTCCTGGGTCATCGCCGGCACGCCGTCCAGCACCAGCGTATGGAAGCGCTGGGCGAGCGCGATGTAGTCCGACGCGCCATAGGCCTGCGCGCAAAGATCCTCGAAAGACGCCCGCGCCACGCCGCCCGCCCCCTGCGGCACGACGAAGTCGTGGCCCTTGACGTCGAGCGTCACGCGCTGGCCCCGCGCGGCGCCCGAAAGCCGCCTGAAAGCCGTGTCGAGCGCGACGGTCGCCGCCGCGTCGGCCGGGACATGATAGGTCGGCGCGCCGCCGAGCTTTTCCAGCCGGAAGTCGGTGCGTGCGTCGAGCCTCACCACCTCGACCTTTTCGGTCAGGAGATCGATGAAGGGCAGGAACAGCGCGCGATTCAGCCCGCCCTCATAGAGCCGCGAGGGCTCGACATTGGAGGTCGCGACCACGACGACGCCGGCCGAAAACAGCGCCGTGAACAGCCGCCCGAGGATCATCGCATCGGCGATGTCGGTGACCGTGAACTCGTCGAAGCAGAGCAGGCTCGCCTCCTCGGCAAGCTGCGCGGCGACAGGCGCGATCGGGTCCGGCTCCCTGACCTCGCCGGCCTTGAGGCGCTGGCGATAGGCGTGGATGCGGCCATGCACATCGGCCAAAAATTCGTGGAAATGCACGCGCCGGCGCTTCTCGACCGGAGAAGCGTCGTAGAACAGGTCCATCAGCATGGTCTTGCCGCGCCCGACCGAGCCCCAGATATAGAGCCCCGTCGGCGGCTCGGCCGTCGCCTTGCCGCGCCCGAGCAGCCAGCCGAGCGCGCTGCTCTTGCGGGCGAGCCTGCGGGCGGCGAGCGCCTCCTCCAGCGCCGCCAGCCGTTTGACCACCGCGACCTGAGCCGGGTCGCGTTCGATGGCCCCCGTCTCGACGAGGGCTGCATAGCGGTCGGTGATCGAGGCGGACATGGAAATGGAGTGCGTGCCGGGACGGGCTTCCGGGTTACGGGAGCGCCCGCACAGGCGCAAGTCTCCAGGCAACGGAAGTCTCCACGCAACGGAAGTCTCCGGGCGACGGAAGTCTCCGGTCGGCGTCTCAGCCGACGATTGCGCCCAGCGTTGCGAGATCGACATTCGCGCCGCAGATCAGCACGCCCAGCCGCTCGCCGGCCCTGGGCGCATAGGCCCCCGACAGCAGCGCCCCGAGCGCGGCAGCCCCGCCGGGCTCGACCGCGAGCCGGAAATCGCGCCAGAGCACGGCTTGCGCCTTCGTGATCCATTCGTCAGGGACCAGCGCGACATGGTCGACCGTGTCCTTGCAGACCTCATGCACCAGCGGCCCGACATTGCGCGCGCCCAGCGAATCGGCGGCGACGGATTTGACCGTGACCTCGACCGGGCCTTTCGCCTCCAGCGCCGCCTGCAGGGCGCGGGAATGCTCGGGTTCGACGCCGACGACCTTGACCTTGGAGCCGGCGAACCAGGCGGCGATCCCGGAGATCAGCCCGCCGCCGCCGACCGCGACCAGCACGGTATCGAGGTCCGGCTCCTGCAAATCCCATTCGCGCCCGAGCGTACCCTGGCCGGCGATGGTTTCCTTCGCCGCGAAGGGGTGGATTTTCAGCGCGCCGGTCTCCGCCACGAAGGCGTCGCAGGCGGCCTGCGCGTCGTCATATTGCGCGCCGCCGATCCTGACATCGGCCCCGAAACGCCTGATCGCCTCGATCTTGGCGGCGGGCGAGATCTCGGGGACGAAGATCGTCGCCTTCACGCCGCGTTCGCGGGCGGCATAGGCCACCGCCGCGCCGTGATTGCCGCCGGACGCCGCCGAGACGCCGGCGGCCGGCACCGGCAGCGAGAGCAGGTTGTTGAACGCGCCGCGCGTCTTGAAGGAGCCGGCATGCTGTAAGGCTTCGAGCTTCAGCGAGATGTCGGCGGCGCTGCCGAACGCGCCCGTCCCCAGCTGCATCACCGGCGTGACCCGGGCATGGCCGGCGATGCGCTGGGCGGCGGCCTCGATCATGGCGCGCGGAACGGGGCGGTCGGTCATGGGCGTGTCCTCGGCGGATTCCTGGGCAGGCGAGCGCGCTGGCGGAAAGGTCCAGATCGCGATCGGAATGCCGTGGCTATCGCGTTCAGGCTCGCTCGGGAAGGACCGTTCTCGTCCAGCCGCAATGTGTCTGGCGACGACCAACCCGGCCAGCGCGTCGAGCATATCGTCTCGTTTGGCTCCTTCAGGTGCTGCTAGACACAGGGTTGCCTGCGGAATGCCCTGCAACGCGAGCAAGGCTGCACGCTCTTCTCCACCAGCGACAGCCTTTTTGCCGAAGCCGAGCGGCTTTTCGTCATTCATCGTCCAGAAGGCGATCTCGGGATGGACTTCCCTGACGCGCAATCGCAGTTCGGGGCGGTCTCTGAGCAGGCTATCAATCTCCCTGATCTTCGGGAAAATCATGAAGGCTTGTCTCGTGCAACGCTTGCTGGGGGTCGATGTGCGGCTTGCAACGTCGCCTGCGCGATCGTGGCCAGCCTTTATTTCCGCCATTCCGTTGAGTGTGCGCGTGACGGCGTAAACCGCCTCACGAGATGGAATGCTGAAAACAGACGAGGCCCTTCGACCCAGAACTTTTCTGGCTGCTTGCTCCGGGCCGCGGCCAGCGCCGTCGATCGTCTCTGGAAGGCCAATCGGCATATCGACTGCGACAAGGCTTGGCGAATACGCGCAGTCCAGGATTTCGGTGAAGCTGCCGAACACCTTGACGATCGGCGCATGGCGAAGCTCCGGATCGCTGAATGCCGCGATCCAGCCCCTCTCGCACCCATCCACTCCCGCGACCCACGCCATCGCATCCCTCCCGTCATCCGCCTTTCGCAGCACTGACGTTGCATCGCATGTCAGTCTAGTGTGCAGTGCAGCGAAGAGCCGTCAGGAGACAGCCATGACCCCGATCCGTCCGCGCCGCAGCGTCCTCTATATGCCCGGCTCCAACGCCCGCGCGCTCGAAAAGGCCCGCGAGATCGCAGCCGATGCGCTGATCCTCGATCTGGAGGACGCGGTTGCGCCCGACGCCAAGGAGATGGCGCGCGAGCAGGTCTGCGCGGCGGTCAAGGCCGGCGGTTATGGCCGGCGCGAGCTGGTCATCCGCACCAACGGTCTCGGAACGCCCTGGTTCGCGGCCGATCTCGCCGCCGCAGCCGACGCCAAACCCGACGCCATCCTGATCCCGAAGGTCTCGAGCCCTGAGACGCTGATCGAGATCGGCCACACGCTGACGAGCCGCTGGGCCGATCCCGCGATCCGAATCTGGGCGATGATCGAAACCCCGCTCGCCATCCTCGACGTCGAAAAGATCGCGAGGGCGGCACGCGCGCCGACGAGCCGTCTCGCTTGTTTCGTGATGGGCACCAACGACCTCGCCAAAGAGACTCGGGCCCGATTTGTGCCGGGCCGAGCGCCGATGCTGCCCTGGCTGACCAGCGCCATCCTGGCCGCCCGCGCTCATGGCATCGACATCGTCGACGGCGTCTACAACGAGATCAGGGACGAAGCCGGCTTTCTCGCCGAATGCGAGCAGGGCCGCGATCTCGGCTTCGACGGCAAGACGCTGATCCACCCCTCGCAGGTGGCGGCCGCCAACACCGTCTTCGCGCCCGACGATGCGGAACTGACGCGGGCGCGCGCCATCATCGCGGCCTTCGACGAGCCGGAGAACGCCGGCAAGGGCGCGATCCAGCTCGACGGCCGCATGGTCGAGCGGCTGCATGCCGAGATGGCCACGCGCGTGGTGGCGCTCGCCGAGGCGATCGCGGCTTGAAACCCACCACGGCGAAGACAGCCGCCCGTGCCTTTACGCGGCCTTGGCCTTCGCCAGGAACGCGCCCATCCGCTCCAGCGCGCGCTCGATGTTCGGCAGCGAATTGGCGTAGGACAGCCTGATATAGCCCTCGCCATGGACGCCGAAATCGGGGCCGCCGATGGTGGCGACGCCGGCATCCTCCAGCAGGGCCGAGGCCAGCTTCTTGGCCTTCCAGCCGGTCTGCGAGACGTTCGGGAAGGCGTAGAACGCGCCCTTGGGCACGATGCAGGAGACACCGGGCAGGCCGTTCAGCCCCTTCACCACCGCCTGCCGGCGACGGTCGAACTCGGCCAGCATCATCGCGACCGCGTCCTGCGGGCCGGTCAGGGCCGCAAGCCCCGCCCACTGCGCCGGCGCGTTGACGCAGGAATGCGAATTGACCGCGAGCTTGCGCGCATTCTCGTAGAGCGGCTTCGGCCAGACCGAGAAGCCCATGCGCCAGCCGGTCATGGCATAGGTCTTCGACCAGCCATTGAGCAGGATCAGCCGGTCGCGGATTTCGGGATAGCTCAGCAGGCAGACATGCTTTTCGCCGTCATAGAGCATCTGGTCGTAGATCTCGTCGGACATGATCGCAACGTCGGGGAACTTCGCCAGCCCGGCGACGAGCTTGTCGACCTCGGCCTTGGGCGTGACGCCGCCGGTCGGATTGGCCGGCGAGTTGACGATCAGCAGCCGCGTCTTCGGCGTGATCAGCGACAGCGTCTCATCGGCTGAGAACGCAAAGCCGTTCTCCTCCCGGATCGGCACAGGGACGGGCGTCGCACCGGTATACTCGATCATCGAGCGATAGATCGGGAAACCGGGATCGGGGTAGAGGATTTCGGCGCCGGGCTCGCCGAACATCAGGATCGCCATGAACATGGTGACCTTGCCGCCGGGCACGATCATCACGCTCTCGGGCGAGACCTCGACCGAAAACCGCTTATGCAGGTCGGCCGCGACCGCCTCGCGCAGCGGCAGGATGCCGTTGGCGGGCGTATAGCCGTGATGGCCATCCCTCAA